>CAZVZC010000015.1:0-39757 GCA_964631415.1 uncultured archaeon
AGCCTGAGTCCTACGCCTTTGACCTGGCTTGGCAACCTCCGCAGTGCGCCGTCTTACGTCGCGGGAACCTTTTAATCGTATCGTAGGGCATGTCAGTCTTTCATTGATAGCAGGACATCGCTCAGCCCCACCATGTCAGGGCATGCCCCTCGAACAGGCTTGACCATCTCGATGTGACGAATGACCCCAGCCTTGTCCACTACGAAGAGCGCTCTCTTGCCATATCCTTCCTTGGGAACAAAGCAATCGTACTTCAGGGTGACATCGCCAAGAGGAACACGATCAGAAAGCACAGGGAAGCTGAGTCCCCCAATCTCTCGAATCCACTTCGCATTCGTCTCAGCTGAGTCCATGTTCACGATAAGAATCTCGGTGTTCATGGCATGCAACTCATCGGTTCGTTCTTGATAGAAGCGGATGTCATCTTTGCATGCCTTAGTGAGTGAACCGGGATGCAGAATCACCAGTACATTCTTCTTGCCCACAAAGTCTGACAGACTGACTTGGTTACCATCCTGATCGGGAAGCGAGAAATCCGGAGCCTTCTCGCCCACGTTTAGACATACGTTCTGTTCGCGTAGAATCATTATTACCACGACCCAGTTCTTTTTGTGCAAGAACGAACACTCCTCATATAAGGTTAACGATAGTGAACACATCGCCTTAGGACAGCACGACCGAGAGAGAAGTCCGGATCCCTCATTCAATGCGTCGCTTCATCTGCTCCCAGTCACCGATCTCCTGCCGCAAGTCTTCCCTGCTCAGGGCCTCATCAGGGCGTCCATCGAACACGACCCTCCCACTTCTAAGCACCATCACAGACTCGGCCCAGTTCTCGACGAAGAACCTGTCATGCGTTGTGTAGAAGACACTGATTCGTTCCTTCCTGAGGGCCTGGAGTATGTCAACCAGACCCACCGCAGTAGGGAAGTCTAGACCTGTGAAGGGCTCGTCAAGCAGTAGAACCTTCGGACGCATCACCAAGATTCCAGCCAAGGCAACCCGCTTTGCCTGTCCATAGCTGAGCTGGTTCACAGGTTTCTCTTCGAGCAGGGATATGTCCACAGTGTTGAGCGCCCACCGCACCCTATCGTCAATCTCCTCCTCGGAGAGACCTTGATTCCTCGGACCGAACGAAACGTCCTCCCAGACTGTGGGGGCGAAGAGCTGGTCGTCGGGATTCTGGAACAAGAACCCAAGGTTCTGCCGTATCGCCCACAGGCTTTCTCTTTTGAGAACTTGACCGAAAACACGTATCTCTCCACTGCCCGGTTCGAGAAGGCCCAGTATCAGTTTCATGAGTGTGGTCTTTCCAGATCCGTTGAGACCCACCAATGCCTTGAGTTCGCCTGGGAACAACTGCATGCTAACATCGTCCAAAGAGAAGGAGGGGTAGCTGAAGTACACATGTTCCACGTCAATCGCCGGGTTCAAGGAGATAGCACCCTCTGAACAGCAGAAGTCGCGTAGAACAGGCTGACGACCAGTATCAACAGCAGGACCGCTAGCAACAAATCGTTTCGCCTGAACCCGCTACCCTTCACAAGTGTACCCATCCCAAACCCACGCAGTGTCATAGAGCCGTATACAATCAGACCTCTGTCAAACGCGCGGTCCATTGTCGACCCAATTAGATATCCCATGGATTTGATACGTTCCCACCGTCTGCCCCTTTCAAGACCCCTGAGCACCTCTGCTTCATGCATGCTCTTTCTCTCATCGATGAACTGCGGGACAAATCTCAGCATGATGAGCACAGACCCGACAATACTCACTGGAAGTCGTAGTGTCCTTAGAGCACCCACAAATTCTGTGACATTCATGTGAGAGAGCGTTCCCATGAAGAGGATTAGTAGCAGCAACATCCTGAAACCGAGCAGTATCCCAAGGGTCATTCCTTCAAGATAGACAGGCAGGGGTCCGAACGGGGACTGAACCACGGCTAGAGTCGTTGTGCCATACAGGAACGGCTCAGTGAAGACCCAGAACAGGACAAAGGCCTCGAACCTGGCAGCAAGTGACCACACAGTCCTCCACCGAGTTCGTACGAGTGTTCCGCCGCCGATGACAATGGCCATGAGGACCACCAAGACTCGGAGATCAGTCTGAACAGAAATCAAGACTCCAAGAACTACTGAGCTGAGTAGCATTGCCGTCGGAGAGAACGTACTCTCGCGAGCGTGGCCCTCAACAAATGGCAACAGGAACCGGCCCACTACTCTGCCCTCCCTTGATGGTCGTCGAAGCGCACGAATGATAGGGAGGCATGTGACATCTGTCCAACCTCAAGACGATTCAGAAGATGTACCGTTCCTGCGGGACATTGCTGAGAAGAGAACATAGCAGAGAGTCATGACTAGCGCGACCCCAATTACTCCTGCAGAGAACTCGGCCACTGGCCCCTCGCCTAGGAACGACCAGAGGCCCTGAAACCAAGTACTCGGCTCAGGAATCCCAGCGAAGACGAAAACAGCCCACTCGAAGCCATCAGGGAGGTGTGATGTCAATCCGCCTAGTATCAGCACCGAGAGAACGATGATGACCAGCAGGATGGGAAGAACGAGTCTGACATGATGGCACTCCAAACGGCACACCTCCTCATGACATCGAGAGAGATGGTGTAACCCCCTCTCTGACAACGGAATGTAGAGCTTCACTCTCTCTAAGGAGCAGGATCATATCGGGATGAGCCTTAACGAAGTAGAGCAGTATCACATAAGTTAGGACTGCCTCGCCAATGCCAATGGCGGCATGGATCGCGACCAAGGCAATCAGTGGACCCATACCGAAGCCGGGGACTGTAAGCAGCTCGAAACCTAGCGCGAGTGCTGAGAGCAACACCGAGATGTACGAGGCGACAGCAGCAGCTATGAGGATTGCCCTCTTGCTGGTAGCGGATGATTTGAACAACCTGAACAATGCTCTGGCAACCAACCAGCCCACTGGACATGCGAGAACGCCCATGTTGAAGAGGTTCAGCCCATAGGTCAGCAGGCCGCCATCACCAGCCATTGCCTGCACGAACAGCACAAGCGCAATGACCACGATTGCAGCCCAGGGCCCCACCATCACTGCAAGCAAGGCCGAGCCCAGCAAGTGACCACTTGACGCAGGAGGAACCGGGAAGTTCACGAGTTGGGCTGCGAACGTGACTGCTGCGAGAACGCCCATGTATGGCACGAGCCGCTCATCGAACCTTCTGTTGATTCTTTTGACTGATAACAGGAGGACTGACACGCTCAGAGCAAACATCAGTAGCTGAAGCCACACAGGCACTATGCCGTCAGGGACGTGCAATCATTCTGCGCTCCATTGAAATCTGGTCGGCCGGCTCACCAATGCGCTTATGTGTGTTACTTCTACTGGAATCGTGTTACTACCTGTCATCACTCGTGTCACTGGGAGCTACCTGAGAAGATATGACAATCAAGAGATTCGGCGTTTCGATACCTGGTGATCTGCTTGAACGTTTTGACACCATCGTGGAGCAGAAGGACTATGTTGGCAGGTCAGAGGCAATACGGGATGCGATGCGGACCTACATTTCACAGTGTCAGTGGGAGTCCGAACAGACAGGCAACCACGCCGCGCTAAACGTTGTGTATCAACACAAACCTCGACTGATGGCTGAACTGATCAAGGCTCAGCATCAGGCCAAGGCACACGTCATCTCCACGGTCCATGTGCATCTCACCCATTCTCACTGCCTTGAAGTCCTGATAATTGAAGGCGACAAGAGGGACATCGAAAACATTGCCAACAAGATAGGGGGCCTCTCTGGTGTCGAGTATGTGAGGCTGTTCACTTTCTCACTGATGGAAGAGGAAGAGCTGCACCATTGACGACACGCCTCTGTGTTTCTAAAATCAGCGGGCCATAGGCAGTTACTGAGCAGGCCTTCTCTTCAAGTACAGAAGCGAGAGGATTGCCAGCACGGCAACAGACACTCCGACCACGACTGGCACAGTGTAATCAGCACAAGCCTTGCATGGCAGCTTCTCGGAATACGTGTCGAGTATCCCGCCCGAGGAGTCCAACAGTAGAGTCCATTCTTCGCTTTCCGCGACGAGGTGAAACCTCGCTCGCCATACAATGTTGATGCTTTGACCTACTAGGGACCCAGGAAGTACAACAAGCTCTTCGCATAGACCCCAGTAGTGGCCATCTTCTGCAAAGAAGTCCGTAGCCGCTACGACGACCGTGCTGAAGTTGCCGGTGATTGAGTCGTTGAGATAGACTGCCCACTGGAGAGTAATGTTGTCAGGGGTCAGTCCAGCCAAGAACTGGAAGAAACCGGTGTGGTTCATCTGAACCAGGGCAAAGGTGCTCACAGACTCATTGAGATCTAGGCCTTGACCTGCCGGACCCAGCGCCTCCCAAAAGACCGTGTCGTTGTCCGTTACGACGCCTGTCAAGGTTGGGTCAGACGCAAACAATGGAACAGAAACAACGAGCTGGGACAGGTCCTCTGGAGAAAGACGCAGCTCCCTGTAGCCGACTGTGAACACAGGATAGTCTGTACTCTGGGCCGGAATAGGGATTGGACCCAACAAGAGAGCCAGAAGTGCTGCACATACAAGAGTGAGTGAGTGCATCTCGGGATGCTCGAACACTCTCAACCCGTAAGAACCTTCTGTCCTCTGTGCTCATACTTTCCGGTGGGAACTGCGGAAACGGCCTGCAAATGAGAAGATTGCTGGCGACAGCAAGAATCGTCTTGCGACTCGACAGCCAGTCAGCAACATGTGCGAAGCTAAAACGGCCGCGATTGTGTCAGACTGTGCGCTCGACTGATGGCAGGACTTGAGACCAAGTTCATATCCGAGTGACTCCAATATGATTTCCCGAGGGAGACCATAGACTTGAGCAAGGGGGAGGAAGCAGACTACGGCGAGATTCTGAAGGGGAAGACTCTTGCTGTCTACTTCTTTCTGCTTGAGCATAAACGACCTCTTAGGATCGCGGAAATCCAGCGTGGGACTTCACTGTCAAGCCTCAGCCTCGTTTCATATCACCTCAACAAGCTCCTGAAGGGGGGGCTCATTGAAGAAGATCCTCTGGGCGGCTTCTCCGTTTCCAAGGTCATCCGAGTGGGGGTTGTACGCTTCTTTGTGGGGTCTGGGAGGTTGCTTCTTCCTCGTCAGATGTTCTACGCATTGTTTGTAACAGGTTTCTTGGTTACGAGCATCTTCTTCCTAGACTGGGTTTTCTCGAGCACGTTCCTCCTTCTGATATTCATACTCGCAATTACAGCCTGCATCTTCTGGTTCGAAACAATACAGGTATGGAAAAGCAGGCCTCTTGCATAGCCCGCGAAGGAGAGTGGATGCCGCAAACTACAGAAGGGGATGTTCTAACATTTTGTTCTGCTTTTCCAAGGTACTTCCAACGTTAGTGTTTTATTATTAGCCACATACAGTAACTCACTTCATCAGAGTCAATCTATCGAGGGTAGCAAGATGCTCACACAAGGGCGGATTGTTTCTACGGCGGTGGTTACGATGTTCTGTATCGGCTGTGGGGTGACGGTTCCCCTGTCTTTGATCGGTCTTGGAAGCATGAACGTTTCCGTGATTCCGTTTCCTGGCGACCCAATATCTGACACCGTCTTCTTCTATCTTGCAGATGAGATCCTTGATCCGGTGGTCTATACGGGCAACTGGAGCCGCCTCCTTGGACGAAGCGCAACGTACACACTCAGTCTGCCTGAGCCGAGAATCACCGTGGAATTTGGCCGCGAGCTGGCGACGGAGTTCGTTGACACCAGACTGAAAGCATTCCTGGAGGAGAGCCCTGACAATCCGGAGATCCCGCTCTTTCCCGTGTGGCATTACGGTTTCCAGAATGGAACAACGATTGAACAAGATGACTACTCAATCACTTACTACGATCTCTACGTTTCTGTTTCCATCAACCCCATCCAAGGAAAGGTTTCACAGTACTACGAATCGTGGTCGAAGAGCTTCTACGACCAGCATCCAGAGTTCAGCAGTCCGCTTTACCCGAACTCAAGCTCCATAGAACCGTTCGAGGCAGAAGCGATTGCTGCAGAATACCTCAACGACCACAACTACACGCTTCCGGTGTCGGCCAGACTACTGGACACGAGGCTGGAGTACTGGCCATACAACACGGAGCTCAATGATACCGATGATTCGACATTCCCAGTATACGTGGTCGAACTGGGCATTCCAAAGGGGCGCATCTATCCACCGAAGTGGCTTCAGGGACCCCGTCTGGTTGTGAATGCAGTCACTGGCAGAGTGCAGCACTTCATGTATCAGGTTCTGGATATCCCCGAACCGAGCACGCAACAGATAGTCGATGTTTCTATTGCCAGAGAAACAGCTATAGAGTACTTCGACACCGGTCCGAGCAACTGGTCTTACTCAGAGAGGAGGGTGTTCTTGCGCCTGCAGGGAGATGCTCCGTCAATCTGGGAGTTCTGTCTGGCATGGTCCTTTGAGGTGATGATACCCGTTTCTTGGGGCTCAGCACCGGAGGAGATCTTGGTAAATGCTTACACAGGACTACCATTCTCCCCGCCGCCGATGTTTGCAGGAGGCTACGCACTTCAGTGGGACATGTGGAGCCCGGTAGCTGTCATTCTGATCACCTCATCTCTCACAGGGTACTGCGGTTATAGGTGGGCCCTCAGGAGAACGCGGCCGATGTGAACGGCCCGGGATCGATTTGTTTAGATTTCACCCCTGTGATTCTGTTTCTCTTGTCCTCGAAACCACTTCGAGAAGAACTAGGAATCGACGAGTGTCTAGAGAGATGAGAGTCCTGATTGGCAAATACATGCGGAAAGATCCACGGAAAGAGAGAATGGGGCCCGGGGCGGGATTTTCGGGCCAGACGGAATTCGAAAGGCCAATCGGACCCGCGCGAAAGGATCCACAGTCCTCTAGGCTACCAGAGGGCTCGCAGACCGAGAGGTCGAACGAATTACCTCACCCAGGCCATTGTTCAACCCCGCTGCCAACATTGGAGGGGGTTTCACGAAACCCGCTCTTCTTTGATTAGGTTATATGTGTCACGGTTTTGTCGCTCTCGTGGATGACGCTTCAAGCATGCAGGAGGAAGCACACCAAACCACTTGAGCGAGACTCTCTCGTCGCGAAAATGATTGGGAAGATGCTCAAGAGAGAACCCCCTGGAGGAGTGGAAGGCCGACTGATTACTAGCCGGCCTAATGATCGCACGAGTTGTCTCAGACGACAAAGGTGACAGCAAATGCAGCGGCGTAAGACCTTAGCAAAGAAGATATATGGCTTGGTCATAATGACCAACTGGGTAACGTCATGAATTGGCTGCCGAGATGGCTAGGTGAAGCATATAGCAGACTCTGGGCATCCCAAGGCCAAGATGCATTCGACGTAGACACCGCAGCAAAGGTCATTCACAAGAGCAGCACGAGCACAAGGACTATTCTCAGCCGACTAGAGAAGTCCGGCTTCGTCATCAGAGTGAGCCACGGCACGTACATGCTCCTCGACCCACAGTACGTAATGGCAGAAGCGGCAGGCGTCGCTGGACTTGGGAGCCTCAGGGGGACAGCATATGAAGACATACTCCGGGGTTTCATGTCCTGCCTGTTCCGGCATTTCGGAGAACGCTTGGCGTCAGTCATTGTCTTTGGTTCTGTCGCCCGGGGCACAGCCTCACTCAACAGCGACATTGACGTCCTCGTGGTTGTGAGAAACTGGGACAAGTCGGTGCTCGAGAGAGCAGAGGAAGTTGCAGGAGTCGAGGCGCACCTCTCGCCACTCAGAAACAAGATGTGGTTGAGCCATGGCATGCTCGCGCCCATCCAGTTCCTCACACTTGACTCTGCGGATGCAAGCCAGATGCGTCCTCTGTACCTAGACATGGTCATGGACAGCATCATTCTTTTCGACAGAGACCAGTTCATGCGAGGTGTTCTAGAGCGCCTGAAGAAAAGGCTGGAAGAACTAGGCGCAAGACGTGTTCAGCTCCCTGATCAGAGCTGGTACTGGGTGCTCAAGCCAGGACTGAAGATGGGAGAGGTGGTCGAGATATGAACAACGTGCAAATGGCAGACAGCTATCTGAAGAGAGCGAAGGCACGTTTCATTGGCGCACGCGAGGCTTTGAAACGGGGGGACATGCCTGAAACCGTAAGGTATTCACAAGAGTGTGTTGAACTCTCGATCAAATCCGCCCTCAGGCTCTACGGTATCGAGTATCCTCGGGTTCATGAGGTCAGCGCCGTACTTATCGAGAAGTCTGCGGGCTTTCCAGACTGGTTCAGAAGCAGGATCGACGAGATGTCGAGCGTTTCCCGTCAGCTCTCTGCGGTGCGTGGACAAGCAGTGTATGGTGACGAGAGCGCAGGAGTGCCTGCTGATGATCTGTTCACACTCAAGGATGCGAAGCGTGCGCAGAGCGAGGCGAATGATGTGCTCCGTCTGACTCTGCGGCTCTACAAGGAGTTCACTGCGAAGTCTGGGTAGTTCTGCAACTTGTGCAGAAAACAAACCCGAGGGGGACAGACCTGCTGTCCCCGGTTGCTGCCTATATCCTCTCAGTCTTCACAGCCAGCACTGCGCCGCAGTGGGGGCACCTAACGGAGTCTGGTCCCACCCACTCTGCTTCCTTCGGGTTGATGTCTGCGCCGCACTTGAAGCAGCGCTCCGGGACCTTTCTCGTGACCATTACTTCGCGCTCGACTGTCTTGGTCCCGGCAACGCCCCCTTCAGATCGTATGAAGGTTGACTGTTCGATTGTGCCTCGAAGCTTACCACTTGCGATTGCAGCATACAGCACATCACTCACTTTCTGGGGTGATGCGCCGCTGAGCTTGGCTAGGTCATCCATCGTCACTTTGGCGTGGCCCTGGGCGATTCCGATGATCTTTGTGCTCACTCCGCCCGCACTTCTACGCTTGGCACCCAGCACTATGAACACAAGAGCTATGACGAAGAAGACTGTGGCTGGAAGCCACATGTAGCCTTCACTCATTATCATCGTGATGACTCCACCGACGAACATCACGAACCCAAAAAGGAAGAACATACAGCTTACGCATTCAAAACCGTCTTGAGACTGAATAGACACTACAGCGTGCCTCCTCATGCGCGAATAGCATGGCAACACGTTTCGGAACATCGTACCAGATAAATGATGTGCCGTACTCCCAACGCTTGGCCTCCCGGTTTGCAGCCATCGAATACACGTCCTCAGCCATCGCTTGAATCCCATCCATTGATGCCATGTACCAGTTCTTCGCCGAATCGTATGACTCCGTTCGACGCAAGAAGACCACTCTTTTTCTCATTCCACAACCGTTATACTATCATTAGATTGACCGAACGCAGGACTGCAAACGACAACTTGGGGCCATTCTAGTGTTCGAAGAGCAAGGCATGACAACAGACGCAGTGCTCAATCGGCTCCAGTTTCTACTGGGGCCTGATGCAAGCTATGCGAGCGGTCGGCCTGTGGCTTCAATGTCTACTGCTCCTCACAGTTTCGGCGTAGATGTGCTCTCTCGGACGATTGAGAAGAACGCGGGTCGCTTTCACATGTTCCCCGGTTCGGCAAAGGTCGAAAGTGAAGTGATCGAGATGATAGGGGATCTGTTTCATCTCGAACAAGCACTTGGCACCACGACCTCGGGAGGAACAGAGTCGAACATCTTAGCCATGCTTGCGTGCCGGGAAATGGCTGTGAAGAAGACGGGCGCCCTCGAAATCATTGCCCCTGATACTGTTCACGCGTCTGTTGACAAAGCCGCGTGGATCCTCCGTGCAAAGCTTGTGAAGACAAGGGTCGACAGCCAGTTCAAGGCTGACCCTTCAGCGATCGAGCGGGCGATCAACAAGAAGACCGTGGGCATCTTTGCTACCGCGGGCACGACGTACCTTGGCCAGATTGACCCCATTGAGGAGATTGCAGGCATAGCCAGCCGCCATTCGATCCCGTTTCATGTCGACGCTGCATTCGGGGGGTTTGTCATCCCCTTTCTTAACGACCTAGGAATGGGTCATCATATGTTCGATTTCCAGATTGATGGCGTCACGAGTATCAGTGTAGACCCTCACAAGATGGGACTCGCTCCAATACCTTCAGGCTGTATCGTATTCAGATCGGAGAAACATCTCGAATCGATAACAAGGAGGGTACCATACCTCAGGGGACAGAGTGCCGTGCAGCACACACTTCTTGGAACAAGACCCGCAGGATCGATACTTGCCGCTTGGGCGGTGATGAAGCAAATGGGTAGGAAGGGGTACAGGGACTTGGTCAGTCTTTGCATGAAGAGGACACTGATGGTCAAGAACAGAGTCGAGGCTAACAGAATGCTCCAGTTGGCAATCGAGCCTGTTATGAACATAGTCGGCATAGAGTGCAAGGAGTTGTCGCTTGAACATGTGACAGAAAGAATGGAGGAGCGAGGCTGGATGATGGCGACCTCGCCCTTGCCACCGAGCATAAGGATTGTCATCATGCCTCACATAACAGAGGGCACAGTGAATGCCTTCTTCAACGACTTGGATGATGTTTCGACAACAATCCCGACAGACTGACAGGTCTAGGTGGGGCCTCGTTTCAGTTCCTCTACTCTCTCCTCGAGGTCTGACATGCGCTTGGTGAGGTCAAGCACCGTGTTCAGCAGGAATGAGATTAGGTATCCATAGTTTACGGAGTAACCCTCACCACGTTCGAGTATCTGTGCCTCTTCGAGTCGTCTGGCTGCATTCGTGATTGACTGTTTCGATACCTTCCTCTCGTCGACAAGTCGGTCTACTGTTTCCCGGACCTCGCGAGGGGCCACAGGTGTTCCTCTGAGAGGCTTCAGTAGACTGTGAAGGATTATCAGGCCGGCACCCATCCGTGGATTCGTCAGCATTGAGAATGTGTCGTCCAGCTCTTTCATGATGACCTTCTTCCCGCTGGCAGTAAACGCTTCGCTAGACAAAAAGCTTCCCACCGCCCTCGAAGGCGCGAGTAGCGTCAGATTCGAGAGAGAGTTTCCCTTGAGCGTTTACCGAATCCGGCGATGACGGCAGCATGGGACACGTCTTACCGCTATGGTGGGCGAAGTGCTAGTCCCTAATGCGAAACAGTAAAAGATGGGTTCTCAGATAGTCTTGCAGGTTCGTCAGTTGGCAGAATCATTGGAGAGAGTTGTGTTCGTCGGAGTCATCCATACAGACCTTGATAGTGTGGAAGAGGCAACGAAGATAGTGAGACAGGTAAAGCCTGATGTCGTAGCTGTGGAGCTAGACCGGGAGAGGTATCAACAGATGATGCATCCCCCGGCGGAAGAGGAGATTGCGCGCATGACACTGACTGGTAACCCAGTTCAGGACCTGTTTTACCAGATTGCCCTCTTGGAGAAGAAACTGGGTGATATCACAGGAAGTGATGCCGGTGCCGAGATGTTAGCTGCGATCAAAGAAGGCAGGAGCATTGGAGCCAAGATCGCACTTGTGGACAGGCCCATCCAAGCGACACTCCAAGCCATCATGAATGTCCCACTCGATGAAGTCTACAGGATGTTCAACATGATGCCTGGAGCTTCCAAGGAAATACAGGAGGGAGGAGCCCAAGACCTGCTGAGCATGTTAAAGGAGGAGGGAGCAGTAGACGCTGTCATGGAGGAGTTCAGGGGTCAATTTCCCAACCTGAGCAATGCTCTGATCCAAGAGAGAGACAACTACGTCGCCAAAGCGCTATTCACCATTCTCAACGATGTCGAGGGACGGATAGTGGCCGTCCTAGGGGCAGGCCATATCGAGGGCGTCAAGCAGTCCCTAGCTCGGATGCTTCAGACCTAGGCTGGCGCTTAGAGACCTAGGCCGCGGACTAGGTCATCGATGCCCTGTCCCGTCTTTGAGCTCACCATGTAGACGGGGAGCAAAGCGTCCACTTCGCGAACATCCTTCACAAGCCCTTGGACATCGAACTCAAGGACGTTAGCGAGGTCGATCTTGTTGATCACTATCAGGTCGGCCCTCTTGATTGTGAGCGGATGTTTGCGGACCATATACGGGCCCTCGGTTATGCTCAGGACAACTATCTTCTTCTCAACCCCCAACGAATAGCCTGCAGGACAGATCAGGTTACCAACGTTTTCAATGAAGGCCACCTGATACTTGGCCAAGTCAACGTCCTTCAATGCAAGCCGAACCATTCTTGCATCGAGATGACATGCCGAACCAGTGTTGATTTGCACCGTGTCAATGCCATGCGACTGGACCCTATCGGCGTCTATTCGTGTAGCAAGGTCTCCGGCCACCATCAGTATGCGGTATCGAGCAGACAGCCTCTCGCACAAGGACTCAATCAGCAAGGTCTTACCTGTGCCGACCGAACCCATGATGTCGAACGCGCGTATATTGTGTTTCTTGAACTCTGCAGCATTGATCTTAGCTGCATCCTCATTTGCTCCGAACAGGTCCCTTCGGATATCAATCGTGACAGTCCGGTCGGTCATTGAGGTCACCTTCATGCTCTTCTATTGAGAGTGTCGGGGGATAAGTGTACAGGTACGGTCCCAGTATGGGTCTTACTATCAGTTTCTCCACCATCAGAGCAGCCACAGCCCAAGCTGCTCCCTGCATTGTGTCCAGAACTGCCGCGAGGAGTGCGGCCTCAAAAGACTCGCTGAGGGCTAGGAATACAGTCATGTCTGGCACAAAACCCCCTATCAAGCCGCCCCCAAGTATGACGAGCAGGAGGTACTTCGCACTGTTCCTATCGGATGTGATGTGTATTGCATAGCCTGTCCCAATGCCAAGGAAGACATTGCCTATCAGAGGCATGAATGGCACCTCTCCTCCGGCGACAGCGCCACCAATCCCGACGATGGCCCCGACCACAGCTCCACCAATGAGCCCTCCAATGATGCCCCCAAGTTCAGAGAACAGGAAACCCGGGCTCAGTTCGAGCATGCCCGGTATAATCGGGATCCTGACGAACAGGCGCATCACGATTCCGAGTGCGGCCACCATGGCCATGCATGTGACTGCGACCGTGTTCATTCTCAGGGGTATGAGCACCATCAATCTCGCCTTAGGCGGCAGTGAGCCGCTCTGGTGCCTCGGGCCAGCTTCCCAACAAGAACCTTCTGGTCTCTAGATACCATTTCTCGAGTTGGGACAGTACCTGTTTGCGGACATCCTCTGTCGAAACTGCCAGATAGACATAGTAGTAACCCCCCTTCTCAAGAGACCGCAACTCGCGTTCGACGAGACCCTTCTTACATAGCTTGTTGAGCACTCGCTGAACTGTGCTGCGGTCACGCTTGATCGCTAAGGTGATTGACTCGACTGTCTTGGGACCAGAGAGCAGTGAGAAGTATGTATCGATCTCACTGTCACAAAGACCAAACGCACAGCACAGTAAGTCAGAGGGTTTCTCAAACCTCTTTGTGAACAGGCCCGACATTGGATCCCGCATTGTCATCACCAAAGGGTATTCTGTGCCATGTGACAGAAAAGGGTTGTGCAGTGGCCACGCACAAGCGATAATACTTCGGTTAAAATCCATCTGCTATTCCATAGAAGGCGGTGCTGCTAGCAGATGGACTTCAGTTCGTTGAGGGGCGATCCAGACTCGGCCCGTTGGGATGAACCTGCGAGAAGTGGGCCGTTTCCGGCCGTCAACATGGCGCCATTGAAGGGGACTCTCGAGTCGGACCCGATCCGGTCCCGAGTCCTCAGGCTGCTGATTGAAGATGGAGGGTGGGTCACGACTGCAGACCTGTTAAGAGTAGCACGTCAAGTCAGGCCAATCATAGGAGCTGTCACCATAGGTACGATTCTAGAGGGCATGAATCAGCTTGTTTCGTCCAGACTGATACTCAGCAGGGCCTCATTGTCCACAGGCATAGATTGGGCTGAATGGAGAATAAACCCCGATTGGCTTGAACCGACTCGGAAGTTGCTTCAGATGATTGTTCGCACACGGACCAAAGGGCCCGACGAGTGGACTCACGAAGATACGAAGCGTGGAACAGAACGGGCTGCGTCAGGACCTACTCATGATTGAGTAGCTAGTGCTTCTTGAGTAATCTACTTAAGACAATATGATTGACACCGCACACATGCCACGTTCGATGTCAGCGTCGCCGTCTGATCCTGCAAGAACCACAGTCGTCCAAGAGTCTGCAGCGATGGAACCCTCGACGGTTTCAGAAACCAGCGAGAAAGTGAAGCGCGTCGTGGTCGCGGCTCTACTTGCAGCTCTGTCCGTGGCGGCAGCACCTATCGCGACCTATCTTCCCAGAGTAGCGGGCTGGGGAATAGCTTTCTTCGATCCTGTGTCTATATTCTGGATAGCGGCGTTCCTAATCGGGGGTCTATGGGTTGGTATGATCAGTACTGTGGCCGGCACGCTGGTTCTCTTCTTCACTGATCCAACGGGCATCGGACCGATCTTCAAGTTTCTCGCAACGCTTCCCATGATTATCATACCATGGTTTGCCGTCCGCATGTTCGGCCGCGAGGTGGGAGGCAGTTACCTCTCTTCGCGCCTCAGCTATGCGTTTCTAATGAGTCTTGCGTATGTCGTGAGACTCATAGTCATGATTCCTCTCAACCTCGTGGTTGTGCCGCTGTTTGCCCCTTGGATGGCTGCTGACCAGATAGCCGCTTACACCTTCCTCCTCAACACCGTTCAAAGCTTCTGGGACGCACTAGTGCCCTATGTTGTTGTCTTCCCCAGCATGGTCTTCCGCCACTTCAAGATGTGGTGACATGCGATAGCCGCCAAGATGGGGGTAGACCCAATCGGAATTCGCTTAAATAGCCAAGTAGTGGTGTCCTTCGCAGTAACATCACACACGCAGTAGGGATCACGAATGGTGCGGCGATGCGAGTATTGCGACTCGCCAGTACCAGCAGATGCCACGGTCTGTCCCGTGTGCAGACAGGTCCTAGCCGAGGAAACTCTTGAAAGGGTTCTACCCATGCTGAAGAGACCTGGAGCACCCGAGGTCCGTGCATTAAGTGTCGGAGAAAGGCTGTGGGGTGTGATTAGACAGCCGGCGGCAACCTATCGCGACATCGGTCAACGACCTGATGGGGCCGGGCCATTCCTGATCATACTGATGAATGCTCTCGTTGTCGCTGCCTTCTTTCTGGTCGTTTCCTCGAAGTTCACAGTAACAGTTGTCCTGAACGAAACAACCCGCGAATCTGCCGTCGTGTCCGTCTTGGACACACAAGGAGCCTACATGTACTACGCGACGGCGCTGGCTAGCATAGTGCCAAGCATCATGCTCGGTTTTGTGTACCTACTAGTTGGAACTGTGTTTGCACACATCGCGTTCAAGATCACCGGCGGCTCCGGACGCGCAGGCAAGACCCTCGCTATCGTGGGCTACAGCATGATTCCTGTACTCATAATGCGACTAGTGGCACTCGTGGTCGTGTTTGCCGCCTTGCCCACTCACCTCATTGACGACTCGGGCCTGTGGCCCAGCATAATCCAATCGATATATGATGCTGACGTGTGGCTGATCATAGACTACATGACAACGGCCGCATTTGTATGGGTTGGTTTTCTCCTCATATTCGGAATCAGAGAAGCGCATGACACCTCGACTGTGTGGGCATTCGTTGTTTCGTTGGCGTGTATGATAGTCTTGATGTGGACGTTCTGGCAAGCTCACTGACCAAGTGTCAGACGATGCCGTACACTGGGATTATCACGAAGGCAATGAGGCCAATCAGAGCTCCGACCTTGTCTAGTGTGCTGCCTATCACGAGCCGCTTCTTCTTGCTCGGTCCGGTCAACGGGAAGAGGGCGGCACCCATCACAACTGCAGACCCAAGGACCAAGAGTAACCACAGATCCCAGCTGGCATATCCCAGTATCCACACCATCATGTAGCACGCGACTCCAATGATGTTGAGGACTGCAGCTACGGCCACTGCCGCTCGATTGCCGTACACACGTGCAATGGTGCGAACATTCCTCAACGCATCGCCCTCGACATCCTCAGCGCCCTTGATTGTTTCACGAGCCTGCAGTATCATGAATGCCGTCAGGAAGAACAACCACGACGGAACAGGAATAACGAAGAACGCAACCCGCTCGGCATAGAGGAAGGAACCATATATGACACCAAAGGCGAAAGAAAACGCCACCATGAAGTTGCCTGCAAGTCCGAGAGCCTTGACCTTCGCCGCGTAGGCATAACCTACAATCTCGAAGAAGACAACTACCAATGTGCTGAGCGGACCGTTAAGCCACGCAAACAAGATACCGAACATGCTTAGGAATGCAACGTAGGCCCACGCCTGCTTCACGGTCATTCTTCCACTTGGCAATGCCCGATGGGGACGATTGATCTTGTCAACCTCTATGTCGAAGATATCGTTCACAACATTGCCGCCTGCTGCGACGAAGAAGTAGGTCACATAGCCGAAGATGAACATGTACAGGTATGCTGATATGGAAGGGCCGACTGGATGGACTCTATAGGCCATCGCTAGACCAGCTATGACAGTGAGTCCGCCTATGATGCAGTTCTGCGGCCGGATTATCGAGAGGAATGCCTTTAGATCAGTCCGCTGCTTCTGCCCATCGGTCGTCGTAGTCTTGTCCGACATCAGATTGCAGTCCTCCCAGCCATCAGTGAGAGGCCATGATTAAAGGCTTCCGGACAAGATGCGCAATTTCCGCACGCGTGGTCCAAGCCATGTCCGCATCAGAACTGAACTGGTTCCTTTGCACAGCAGTGCTAAAAAGGACACAGAGAATCAAGCATCGCAAGCGAAAGAGAAGCTTGGTCCGGACAGCGGTCACTCTTAGCGGCCACCCTCAGTACCGAGGCGATTCACCTGGTAGAGATGCACTTTGGTCCAGCCGGTTACCCGGCCGACACACGTGGCAGCCCCCGCAGAGCGTTCCAGATGATACGCGAGGCAGGACTTGATGCACTGGAATATGCTGCCGTGTACGGGCTTAGAATTAGCGAAGAGAAAGCGGCCGCACTAGGATCTCTAGCAGAAGAAAACCGGATCACAATGAGCATGCATGCCGCATACTACATCAATCTTGCATCCAAGAGCAATGAGATCCGGAACAGATCGAAAGAACGGCTTGTTGCCGGGCTAAGATTCGCACCCTTGATGCGGGTGAAGCGTGTCGTCTTTCACGCCGGTGGATACTGTGGTCTAGCTCCGGAGGACGCATACGAGGTTGTGAGAAACTCACTAAAGGAAGTGTGGGCTGCCGCAGGGCACCGAGGGAAAGGCGCCCTTCTCGCTCCTGAGACTGCAGGAAAGCTGGGAGCATTCGGTTCCGTTGAGGAACTCGTGAAGCTGTGCACAGAGGTTGATGGTCTGACACCAACGATAGACTGGGCGCATCTGCATGCCCGTACTCAGGGACAGATGGACAACAAGGACAGCTACCTGAGAGTCTTGGACACATTCGAACGGGCGCTCGGAAACAGGTTTGTGGACAACATGCACTTCCATGTTAGCGGCATCGAGTATTCACAAGCAGGCGAGAAGGCCCACAGACCTCTTGGACGCAAATGGGGTCCTGACATCCTCCCTCTGCTCCAGATCGTGAGGGAGGTTGGTTACAGGCCCACGTTCATATCAGAAACTCCCAACCCAATCCATGGCGCACTGTACACTAAGCTGCTCTTTGATGAGTTGGAGAAGTCGACACAATGAAAGACCACTTGTTCATCCTCGGCTCCAACTGGCTGCTTAGCATAGCTGAGCTCATCGTGTACCTCAGAAACAGGAACATACGCGTGGGAGTCAAGGACTTCTCCAAGAGGGCAGTCCTACTGAGCATTGCTGACGATTTCAATGATGAACAACTGACAGACATCCAGTCGGCCCTCGGGGGTTGCTACAAGGTGGCCGAGGTTGTCACAAGCTATGATTGCGAAACGGCAAAGAGAGCTTTTCCAGTGACAGGTAGAATCCGCCAGAAAGAGAGAGCCACTCTGCTCAGCTGCCCATGGGTGAAGGAGGTATGGGCACAGCCTAGGAATCAGAGGATCAGGTTCGGCGTCAGCACGTATCCCATGTGGAATGACCAATCGGTAGACTTGAAACGCTTCACTGTCGCGATGGACGAAGCGGTCAAGACAATTCTGGTCGAGAAGGGCGCAAAGAACGTGGCGTACTATGTGTACGAAGGGCCAGATCGTAGGAAGTCAGACAGGCAAAACACGGCGCTGTGGCCGCAGACTCTGATCAGGCACGGCCTCTTGGTCAGTCCGAATGCTGAGATCTTGGCAGTGTTCACCACAAAGACCCTGTACATCGGCAAGACTGTCGCAGCATACGACTCAATTCTCCAGCAGCACAGAGACGAAGCGAGGCCCTACACCTCACCGGAAATAAGCACAAGTCCCAAAATCTGCAGGACACTCTTGAATCTCGCTGGTGCAAAGCTAGGTGATACAGTACTGGATCCCTTCTGTGGCACCGGGACTCTACTGATGGAAGCGGCAGTCTTGGGCATGAGCTCCATCGGGATAGACATTAGCGATAATGCAGTCAAAGGTACCATAGCCAATCTCAGATGGCTTGAGAGAGAACTCGGCCGAAAGCTGAAGTTCACCGTGTTCAGGGGTGATGCTCGCGAAACTGACAGTCTTGTCAAGGGGAGAGTGGATGCTGTTGCATTTGAGCCGGAGCTTGGCCCCATATACTCGACCCGACCCGAAGAGGACGAGGCCGAGAAGACCATCAAGGGCTTGACCAGCCTCTATCGCGATACACTGACGGCCGCTTCGCGGCGTCTGAAGCAGGAAGGACGGGTGGCCATGACGCTTCCCATTATCAACTCGAAACAGGACCTGTTCAGAGTGGATTTGAACCAGCTGGTGAGAGGGACACCTTTCAGTTTGATGCCGTTCCTGCCGAAGGACTGCGTCATTGATACAGAAACGGGGGATGAAGAGCCTAGACTCAAGACAGAACGTACAAGCTTGCCAGAGAGGAAGAGAGGTCAGATAGTACAGCGCGAGCTTGTCATGCTGTCAAGGTAGGCGATCCCATCACGACACATCTTGTTCACGTGTCGCTTAGCTACAACATGTAACGGATGACGTCATCGAGAATCGCATATATCTGAATACGATCCATGTCTTTTTTGACGTAGGGCATGGCGTGCTCAAATATCATGGTCCGGTAGGCCGTTGGGTCCACGACTTCCCTTGTCACATCACTGACCACTTTGAGCATCTCCTCAAGAGCCACTCTCAAGGTCCTGTAGAGCACATTGTAGATGTCAATGGAGATGACCTCGATACCCGCCTCATCAATTGGGACTGCTGCGAGAAAGGGATAGGTCTGAATGAGAGGCTGTATCCGTTCTCTGATTCCATCCACAAGTTTCTTTCGCGTCCTCTTGTCGACTTTTACCTCCATGATGGCCCTGAAGAGGTGGTTATAGACTTCAAGTGAGTCCATTGACTTGCTGGCCACGAGACTGTCATCCGTTTCTTCAAACTGTGCAACCAGTTCGTCGATGAAGTTGGCATAGTGGGTGAAGCTCTCAGGGTTTCCTTGCCACTCCTTCAGTACTGAAGCTACGTCGGACCCTTCGGGGATCTCGTTGCGCATGAACTCATTCAGCGCGTACTCTAGGAGGAAACGCATGTGTCCTGTACGAGAGGCCTTGGAAACCGCCATGACGAAGAGAAGATTGTCATTCGCCAACCAGACGTATCTGTTCACCTCTGTGTCAATTGTCTTCAGAGTTTCGTTGGTGGCCTTGTCTATGAATGTGTGAGTAGCAGAAAGAAAGGGAGCTATCAAATCCATGTCGATGTCTATCCCGGAGTATGCCCTCGCGACCAAGTTCCTACCTGTCTCTCGCTCAATCAACCACACTCCATGGATAGAACGTTTGTCTGACATGAGGGACCGGAAGTGGAACCGGAATCTAAGGAAATAAGCGTATGTCATACTGGGAGATACGCGGGATTCAGCTGGTTCTCAGTCAGACGCGCAAGACACACAATATGCTCAGGGGCCCAATGAAAGAAACCCCGACTCAAGCCAAGAGTCGTTGACCGGCGTTTCCTCTTGGGCTGAAGGGAGTCCGCATCATACCTCAACCGGTGGGATCCAGTCCCTCGATGAGAGTCTTGATGTTCACGATATGACTGCGACTAGGTTGTCGAGATTCCCAGTCGCTCCACCATCTCTTTGTACCGATTGCGGACAGTGACCTCTGTGACACGAGCCGTGCGAGCTATTTCGAGCTGAGTCTTCCGTGCACCCGTGAGAATGCTTGCGACATAGATTGCGGCCGCAGCCATCCCCTTCGGGTCCTTACCTATTGTCAGCCTCTCAGCTCTTGCTAGCTCCAGTATGTCTATCGCCTTCTTCTTGGCCTCGCCCGGCAGGCCGAGCTCTGTGCCGAATCGGTGCACGAACTCGACAGGATTACTGTGGGGCACCTTCAGGTCGAGGTATCTGAGTATCAACCGCACACATAGGCTCAGTTCCTTCCGTGTTATGTGAATCTGCTCAGTGACCTCCTCCAAGGGACGAGGCACCTTGTGTTCCCTGCACGCAAGGTAGAGCGAAGCTGCAATCATACCAAGGATGGTTCTCCCTCGCGTCAGACGTTTCCGGAGGGCCTTCCTGTAGATCACAGCGGCAGTTTCTCGGATTGAGTAGGGAATACCCAGCTGAGAACTTATTCTGTGGAGCTCCGTCATTGCAACAGCAAGATTCCGTTTGTCGGATGAGTGCACCTTAGTGCGGATCTGCCACTTGCGAAGTCTGTGTATCTGTGCTCGTCGCGTAGAAGAGAGCTTTCGTCCTGATGCGTCGACATTCTGCCTGCCGATTATCGTTGTGAGACCCTGATCGAACTTGCTCCAGTCAGTGGGGCCTCCAACACGCTGGCGGGCATTCTGCTCATCAGCAGTGAATGCACGCCACTCTGGACCCATGTCAATAGATCGGTCAGACAAAACAAGCCCACAGTTGGGACAGATCACTTCTCCCCTTGTGTGATCAATGTACAGCTCGCGAGAACTACAAGCAGAACAAACATAAGCGGTTGCATCCATGCGCTCTCCAGGTCTTTTCGTCTTTGATTGTCTGCTGGCCAGTCCAATCATCTCCCTGCAGTCTCTACCAATAGGTAGGTGCGCTGTCAGAGCTGTCGATGTTTCCTTTGCTGTGCTTACTCAGGGCGCATGAGAAAGCACGTGTGTGGTGGCAATCGT
Source organism: uncultured archaeon (assembly GCA_964631415.1). Lineage (GTDB taxonomy): Archaea > Asgardarchaeota > Thorarchaeia > Thorarchaeales > Thorarchaeaceae > OWC5. The sequence continues at coordinate 21,202 of CAZVZC010000015.1, forward strand.
GGGGTAAGTGCTCCATGGGGGAGCGACTGTCTAGCGCTGACGTCGAACCATTATAAGCGTTTGCACGGTTTTTTGTTGTATTACTCAGTTCATGATTTGATAGTTGTTCCCCTTCTCGCAGTCACTATCAAGCTCATGGCCGCCGTCACATCTCCCATTGATGCGCTCGAGCCCGCTTAGCTGCCGTTCACCCTGACTGATGGTTTCTCTGACCATACACTTATGAATCGAGCCGGGCATGCGTTCTCGGAATAGAGGCGATAGCCATCATGAGCAGGAAGGTCCCAGTCACAAACCCTTGGGACTCTGTCAAGGGGCTCGTCATCCGACTCTTGGCGGAAGCGACGACCTTGGAGAGCGGGAGGGTCCAAGAGTCAGTCGAGATACCGCCGGACCCGACGCTTGGAGACCTGGCCGCGACTGTTGCTTTCCAACTGGCCAAGCAGCTCAACAAGAACCCTGTCACCATCGCCGCAGATATAGCCATCAAGATGGCAGAGCGGATCAAGTCTGAGCCCGTCCTTCTTCGTATAGAGTCAAAGGGGCCATATGTGAATGTCTTTCTCAATCGGGGTCAGTTCGCCAGATACGCTGTCGAGGCTGCGAATGCTCTGGGTCAACAGTACGGGAGAACCGGTGCTTACACCGGTAATCGTGCCTTGATCGAGTTCCCGGCAGTAAACCCGTCGAAACCATGGCACATAGGTCATGCAAGGAATGCAGTGATTGGCGACACCCTAGGGAATACCCTCGCGGCAGCTGGTTATGATGTGGTCAAACTGGACTACATCAACGACTTGGGACTGCAGATAGCACAGCTATGCTGGAGAATGATGCAGGGGCCCCTGCCCGAACTACAGCCAAGCATGAAATACGACCAGTACCTTGGCCGGCTCTACGTTGAGGCCCAGAAATCCTTCGAAACTGATGAGCAGGCTGAGAAAGAGATCCGTGAGGTGGCGAAGCAACTAGAAGACCTCAACTCAGAGGCTGCCAACACCAGCGCTGCTATGGTGACAAAGTGTCTGCTTGCACAATGCCAGACCGCATACCGCATGGGTGTCTATCATCAGTATCAAGTCTGGGAAAGTATGATTGCGCACAGCGGCCTGCTCGAACTGGCGAGAGAACTCATGTTGAAATGTGAGAATGTGGTCAAGCTCGAGGAGGGTGAAAAGGCAGGGTGCATGGTGGTCCGACTGGACACTATTGAAGAGTTCAAGGACATGCAGGAGCCCTACAAGGTCCTCTTCAGGTCTGACGGGACAAGGACCTACACTGGGGCAGACGTTGCCTTGCAGATGTGGAAGTTCGGCATCATTCAGGACCCGTTCCGCTATCAAGTCTTCGATCACCAGCCGAATGGTAAGGACGTCCTCCGAACCTCACTGAAAGGACGGAAGTCACGCATCGGGAAGTTCGATGTTGTGTTCAATGTCATTGGCTCAGAACAGGCCCAACCGCAGAGACTGATCTACACTATCCTCGACTTGCTGGGATACAAGAAAGAGAGTGAGAATTCTCACCACATTGCATACGCGTTTGTAGACGTCGAGGGCACCGATCTGTCAGGTAGAAAGGGAACTTGGATAGGCTACTCCTGCGACGAGGTTCTCGACAAGGCAACAGAACTCGCTAGAGAAGAGGTCGCAAAGAGAAACCCAGAAGAGAGTGATAAGTTCAAGGACAAGGTTGCGACACAAGTCGGCATCGGTGCAGTAAGGTACATGCTGCTCAAAGCCTCTCCTGACAGGAAGATCACTTTCAGATGGAGCGAAGCATTGGACTTCGATGGGGATGCCGCTCCATACCTTCAGTACTCCCACGCGAGAGCTCAGAGAATCCTTGAGAAAGCTGGTGAGGTCGGCTCGGCGCCGGCGGACTTAACGCTCTTGTCGTCCGAGGTCGAGTTTGCTCTGGTGAAGGCGATTGCCACGTTCCCCGAAGAAATGCTCGAAATAGTCAGGGGACTCAAAAAGAGCACATGGGGTACTAGCTTCGACTGCAACAGGCTCACATCATACTGCTACGGACTGGCCAACCTGTTCAGCAGGTTCTATGACTCGTGCCCAGTGCTCAAAGCTGATCCAGCCGTGGCTGCGGCCCGACTAGAACTCGTGAAGGCCTTCAGGACAACAATGGGAAACTGCCTAGAAGTGCTTGGGATACCGGTAGTGGAGAGAATGTGATTCATCCAGATGTCACTTGAGCCGACTCGACGACAATCGATGGCGTCACCATGGTTCCAGTCGCCCTCGTATCAGCGCCCACTCTGTGGACCCTCTGCAGAAGGTCGCGCATGTTGACACCGACAAGCGTGCTCTTGACAGGATGCTTCACTTCTCCGTCCTTTATGTAGAATCCTTCCATTATCATGGCACTCAAGTCGCCAGTTGTCATGTTTGGTCTGTCCCCAGTGTTGCGACATAGGACACCAACTCTGACTTCTGAAACAAGATCGTCAAGCGTTCCTTTCCCAGGAGTGATTATGAAATTGGAACTCGCAATGGATGGCGTGCCGGCGTACGAGGGACGACTTGCGTTGCCTGTGTTCTTGATCCGGTCCTTGTTTGCTGTATAGGAGTTGTGTAGAAGACTCTTCAGGACGCCTCCACTCAGAATCTCAGTGCGCTGTGACGGCACGCCCTCTGCGTCGAACACACGCGATCCGACGCCCCCCTTGAGGACACCGTCATCAACTATGTGCAATTCCTCAGAGGCGATTCTAGCTCCGATGGCATCCGAGATGTATGACCGCCCGAACTGCACCTCTTCTGCATTGATGGCTCCAGCGAAGCCACCTCCAATCACTGTACTAACAGCAAGAGGAGCCAATATCACAGGCATCACCCCACCCTCGACGGTCTTGGCACCCAGGCAGTGTAGGGCATTCTCCGATGATGACCTGCCCACCCATTCCGGATCTATGTCTTTGAGGCGTCGCGAGATCTGGTATTCGTAGCTGGCAGTCTGATCGCCTTCTTCTTTGATCGTGGGGTAAGTGTACAGGGTTACAGAAGTGGTCTGGTCAGAGAGTGAGATTCCCTGTGAACTGACGATGGCCTTTGTGCCTGACGAAACGCTCAGTTGGGCCTCGATGGCGAACTTCTTGCCAGCGAGCACAGCCTTGGCTGAGTCCACAGCTCTGATCACTAGCTCTGCGGCATCGTCTGATTGCATGCTGACAATGGCACGGTCATAGAGACCAGTCACTGCGGGGTAGCGCTCCTCTGAGGACGGGAGACTCACGAAGCTAGGGTCGGCGACGGACGCTTTCGCGAGCCCTACAGAGTTCTTGGCCGCTTCTTCAATGTCTTCATCAAGCAGAGTTGTTACGTAAGCAAAGCCCACACGCTTGCCGATCACTGATCTGATTCCGCACCCTGCATCGCGCCTCTCCGAAGCACTCTTTATGGCACTGTTCTCAACATCGATTGAGAATGATCTCGCTGAGGCCAGATACACCTCAGCTTGTTCTGCTCCAAGGCGTTCCGCTGTTTTGACCGCTTTCTCGCCAATCGCCAACAACTGCTGTTTCACTCTAGATACCTCCTACTGGCACACCACGAATCCGAGCGTGCGGTCCCCCACTGTTGTCGGGCACCAGCTGCCCATTCTTTCCACATGTACCCGCCTCCATCTCGAAGTCCTTGGCAATCCCATCTATCTTGGCGAGCACGTCTAGGATTTGCCCTGCAAGAGAAACATCACGCACCATCTGCCCCAATTCCCCCTTCTCAATGAGATAACCGTAACTCGCTTGGAACATGAACTGCCCCTTAGACGGCTCAGTGTAGCCATAGTTGAAATCGCATAGCAGCGCCCCTTGCTTGGTATCCGCAATGAGATCTTCCACCTCCCAGTCACCACGTTCCATGAAGGTGTTGCTCATGCGAGGAATAGGCTCATACATGAAACTCTGGGCCCTAGCTGCGCCATTGGGTTCCATTCCCAGTCGGCTGGATGACTCAAGACTATGGAGCAGGTCTGTCAGAATGCCGTTCTTGACAAGATTCCTCTTACGAGTCTTTGTGCCCTCCCAATCGTATTCGAAAGTGCCTCTCTGATTGGCAAGCGTTGGATCGTCGCTCAGGTTGAGAATCTCCGGGCCCACCTTCGTTCCGACCTTATCTTCAAGGACGGTCGCATGAGCCGGCCAACAATCTGCCTCACATGCATGGCCAAATGCCTCATGAACCATGACACCATTCAGTATAGGATCCATGATTACATCATAGACGCCGCCCTTTGCGGCCACTGACGAAAGCAGCTCAACAGCCAGTTTTGAAGACTCCTCTCCCAGAACCTGCACTTGCTCTGTCTGCATCTGCTCAAAGCCGCCCCTCACGCCGACTGACTTGTAGGCACGCTGTCTGTTGGCACCATCCTTGGCTGTCGCCATGCAGGTGATCCGTGGCAGAGAGTTCTCTATGTGGACAGCCGTGCCCAAGGAGTTGGCAACATATAGCTCGGTCGACATGTCAGCATATGTTGTTCGGGTGTTGGAAATCCTCTTATCGAATGCCCGAGTTTGGTCGTCTATCATCTTGGCGAAGCCGACCTTCTCTTCTATTGACACGTCCTGAAAGGGTCGCTTGACCTCTAGATGGACACTGTCAGTGAAGGCCTTCCCCTCAATGCTGAACTTAGCAGCCACACGTTCATGTGTGGCAAGCGCCAGCTTGGCGACGGACTCACCAGTGCGACGCATACCGCTCGGACTGAGGTCGGTGCTCTGACCGAATGCCCAAGCCCCATCAAAAAAGGCCCTTATCCCGGCACCCTTCAGTCGCGACATGGTCGCTCGCTTTGTGATTCCATCGGTCATCTCAATGTTTGTCGTGATGGTGTTCTCAATACGGACATCAGAGAAAGTGGCCCCAACCCTGATGGCTGCATCAATGGCTGCTCTTGCAAGACTCTCCATAATCGGCCGTCCCTGCCAACATAGCGCCATTGACCCGGAATATAACAGATTTGCACACCGCATTCACACCGATTGACGAGCAAGAGTCGGCCTCAAACTGGGTTTCCCTGCTAATACCGACGTGATACACGGCCAATTATTCAAGACTGAACCACGGTACAGCTTGAGCCCAGAGGTCCGGAGGAACACAGTTGAACGAGGATCCTTCAGTCCATGCATGTCAAGTGTGCGGAAGCAATCGAGCCACTCATCTCTGTGAGGACTGCGGAGAGATACTGTGTCTGGACTGTATGGAAACGAAGTCCAGTGTGCATTATGTGTGCAGTAATTGTCATCATGCGCTAGGGACACCGCGGCCGGGGGAGAAGTTCGAGAGATGCCCCGAATGTGACTCGAAAGAGCTGAGCCTTGGCAAACGCCTAGAAGAGATCTGTCCGAGATGTCACTCCGCGCGTACGACTCCAATCGAGGAGAGGAGAAGGGCTCTTGCACAGGACATGCGGCGTGCAATCATGAGCATCCAGTACGGCCACATAAGGCTGAGAGACTTCACGAATAGGCTCACAACAGCGAAAAGGCTTCTAGTTTCTCTCAGGATGGCCAACTTCCTCCACTATCGGTGGTTGGAAGATAAAATCGAGGACATACAGACTGAGCTTCCGGCCATCAAGAACAGGGTTGCCAATCAGGCTGAGATCGTAGCCAAGCAGATGAGCGCTGAAACCAAGGGCTTTCTCGACTATAACACATGGTCAGCAGCTCAGTTCCCCTTCATAGGGGGAGTAACCAACCGCATAACAGAACTTGGCAATCAGTACAGGCGCAATGTGGATGAGGCTCTTGAGAGTGTACGACTGACAATCTCGGACCTGGAACAGCAACTGGATGGACTGGACTACTACAAGAAGCAGTTTGCAGGTTTCTACGAAACTGCCGAGCTATCGGTCAACGAACTGCCAGTCTGTGCCTTGCCTGAGATAAGGATAGCAGGCAGTGACTTCCTGAAAAATGACAAGGCCCTGGGCACGCTCTACATAACGAACAGGAGACTCGTCTTTATAGCTGAGACAGGTCGGCTACGCAAGAAGACTGACATCGTATTCGACTTCCCTCTCATGTATCTGAAAAGCATTGAAGGGGACGGTCGTCTGAGGAAGAGAGTTGTCCTGAAGATGAAGCAGGGCGACGTTAGGCTGTCCTGTAACGAGCAGACAGAGAAAGTGCTGCCAGACTACGTTGAGATCGCCAGGAAGTTTGACAAGTACATGCAATCGGATCTTCAGAGGACGAGAAAGCTCGGCCAATCAGATACCACCATCAGCGATGTCAGACTCAAAATCGAGGAGCTTGTCTACTCACTTCTCTCCTCAGGCGCCGCGGTGAACCAAGGCAGAGGAGCCACACAGGCAATCGGCGCATATCCGAAACAAATGGGGCCATATCCGGGCGTCACCCAGTTTCGAGGTGACTTCCAGCAGAGCAGCAGTCCCTACTTGCGTGACCGACTGAGAAGGGACCTCGAAGGCATGTTTGAGAACCGAGGACAGCCACATGGACCCGATGGCTCAAACAGTGGCATGTCCAACAGCGACATGTTGGTCATCAATGATGCGATAAGGGACACTGTGCACCTCTTCAGGAGCGGGCAACTGGTGCCCGAGGACTTCATCAGGCGATACAAGGGTCTCATGCGTGACTCGTACGACACTAAGAGAAGACTCGAGTCTGCTCCAAGATATGGATAGAGTGCGGAGCGGTGATTAGACGCCTAGCTCCTTCTCAAGCGACTTGATAGCTTCCTCGAGCTCCTCGGCCTCGGTCACTGGTCGCGTGCCTGAAGGCGCGCCAGCAACCCCTGCAGCTGCATCTATCTCCTCCATAGCAGCTGCCATGTCCTCTGAGGTCACCTGACTCTCTTTTGTCGAAACGAGAGCCTCCTCTGATATGCCGCTCTCAATCTCGAACTCCTCAAGCCTGTGAGTAATCTCATCCAGATTCTGAATAACCTTCGTCGAGTCTGTTGCCTCGCTCAACGTGCCAAGTATCTTCGCAACCTGTTCAACTGCTACTCCAGTCTTAGCGGTAGTCTGGGCCCGAGTGATGTGAGCGAGCACCCTCAGGAGATGAAGACGTGAACGATCAACTGACAGAGCAAATCTCCTGAAGCGGATCATCTCCGCCGCGTAGGTCCTGTATGCGTCCGTGTGACCCTCCTTTCGGGCACGAACTGCTCGGGCCTTAGTATCGCGCTCCTCTTTCTCAAGCCTGTTCCTCTCACGCTCAAGCTGCTTAGTCAGTATTCTGAGCTGGCTTGTGGCCTCTGTGATATCGGGCTTCCTACGACCCCACGACATCGCCTTCTTGATTGTACCCAATGGGCTCACCGCATCCAGGGATAGACTCCCAAGTCGATTTCGAAGGTTGTCCGTTTAAACCTTCGCAGAAGGCAACGAACCTTCACCAAGAATGAGTCCGAGCAACCTCGATCCAGACCACTAACACACAAACTCTTAACCGCTGAAGAGCAAATGGCACGCGAACACGAAATGTCAGGATCAGACGATGACAGGCTGGACTTGGGACTTAAGGCTCTCCTGGAGAAGGCCATTGACCTTGATGACAGAGGCATGAAGAAGGAGGCCTGCCAATACTACCTCAAGGCCAGCAAGATCCTCATCAAGCTCTCCAATTCGACCTCACTGCCATCACTCCGCAAGCACTACTTTGACCGAGCTCAGGAGTGTGTGGACCGCGTGAAGCGCATCTCTGGAGCAAAGGGAGTCGCTGGTCCACCAGACAGTCTCGGAAGACTGGTGACACAACCAAGAGAGAAAACCGTGGCACGGTCGGCATCAGAGGAAACCGGGGAAGTCGACGAGGACACAAAGAGGCTTCGTGAGATGACTGCGGACACCATCATAACTGAACGGCCCGATGTCAAGATGTCGGAAGTCGCGGGGCTAGAGGAGGCCAAGCAGGCAATCCAAGAGGCTGTGGTCGCCCCGATGAAACACCCGGAGCTGTTCAAGGGAAAGGCAAGACAGCCATGGAGGGGGATCCTGTTCTATGGACCAGCAGGCTGTGGTAAGACTCTCATAGCAAAGGCTGTTGCCTCCGAGGTGAATGCGACTTTCTTCAACGTGTCAGCTGGGAACATAGTGAGCAAGTGGTTGGGAGAGTCTGAGAAGCTTGTCATGACACTGTTCGAGATGGCAAGGAAGAATCAACCATCGATCATCTTCGTGGACGAACTTGACTCTGTGGGTGTTTCCAGATCCGATCACGATGTTGGAGGCGAGCGACGACTCAAGACCCAACTGCTGACTGAGCTTCAGGGAGTGGCCAGCGACCCGAAGGAACGAGTCACAGTCATTGGTGCCACCAACCTACCATGGCAACTTGATTTTGCCCTTAGGTCTAGGTTTGAGAAGAGGATCCACATTCCCCTCCCGGGAAAGGCATCACGACGAACGGTGTTTGAGCTGCATATGGAGGATGTGGAGGTCTCCCACGATGTTGACTTCGACGAACTCGCAGACCTGACACAGGGCTACAGTGGTCGGGACATCAGCATTGTGTGCAGGGAAGCAGCCATGGAGCCTATTAGAGATCTCCAGAGCACTGGAGAAATGGACCGCGATGGCCCGATTGAAAACCTCCGACCCGTTTCAAGACAGGATTTCCTCCGAGCCGTTGACAGCATCGGACCCGGTACCTCTCCCGAGGATGTGAAGAAGTATGTCGATTGGGCGGAGGCAACATAGTCCGTGAGTGTGAAGGAACGACGAAGGCAGAAGGAGCGACCCAAGGCTCGAAGTGAGTCCAAGTTTCAGGAAGGTTCAGTGGACACTGAAGCAAACATCGAAAGCGTCGTCACCTCCGAACAGATCGAAACACCTCTAGAAACGCTCGAAGCAACTCCAGTTGTTGAGTCTGAGCCGCAGGTCTCGGAGCCAATCACCGAGGCAACTGCAGAGGCTCTCGTGCCACAGGTCCTTCTGCCGCGCTGGGGTGACAACAGAGAGTCACAATGGATGTACCAGATTCCTCCCAGAGATGAGGACAGAAACATGTGGATGGATGAATGGGCCGACTTCGTGATCCAGTGGACCCAGTCAGAAGGCCTGCACGTCCTCTCTGTTTCAGCCTTCATCAAGGAACCACCTTTCAGAGACATGCTTGGAAAAGTGGAAGCTTTCAGACTGATTGGAAACACGCTGGTCGAGAAGGGAGTTGCGGAATGGCTTGATGACAAGAAGCGCCAACTCCGAGTATACTGGAGACCCCTTGAGGAATGGGCCGACATGATATATGGGTGGGCTATTGAAACGGGCAATCTACACCTCGATGTCAAGTCCATAATCATACAGGAAGCGGGCAAGGAGTTTGCCACTCTCCCTGAGAAAGACCTGCATCAAGTAATGGAGATGCTTGTCGACAGAAGGGTGGCAGAATGGGTGGATAGGAAGAAGGGGGCAATACTAATCCGAGTGTGATTCGCCTATACCGAGCCGTCCCTGCCTCGAAGTCCCGGGAAGTAATATCGTCCCCCGGTCGAGAAACGGATGTCAGCGACAGCCATGCCTGAGTCAACTAGGCTAGACAGGACTTGGCGCGCGTGATCCTCAGACCACTTCAGCTGTATCATGAGTTCCTCTATCGAAACTTGCCCCTTTGTAGCGGCTATGTTGATGACGTCAGCTTGGTCTCTGCGCAGCTCAAGCGGACGCAGCTCGACAACCTTTACCCCGCCCCTCAGTGTTCTGATGCCAGGGATGAGACCATGTTCTGCAACACGGTTCACGGCCTCAATCACGTCGTTGTAGCTCACGGACTTGAGTTCTGGGAGAAGGCGCACTACTTCGACTATGAGTTCCGCCAGTCCCATGAGGCCCTTAGATGCATTTGCCGTCGCAACATCAAGCACGGCCAACCCGATATGGTCGTAGTATTCCTCGGTCGTCATGCCCTCAATCGAAGCCATTCCACTCTTGCCGTGAAGGCCCAGCATAACCGACGCGTCCGGGAATGACTCAAGCACTCTCTCTTGGTCGATGAAGTTGACAGGATCGATGCCCATGCGTCGCAGGTCTTCGATACCGCCCTTGACCTCTGCAAGAAGCGCATCTGATTCCCTCTGATATGACCGTACGTCGACGGCGCCCATGTCGTACATTTTCTTGAGCTGGTCCAGCGTCGCAATCGACGCATAGAGCTCGGATTGGAGTCGCTCACTCATCGGCTCGAATCCCTTCCTTTTCTCAGTCTATCTACTACTGATTCACTATGAGTCCACACTGCTGATGCTTTAAGTGAGAGTATTATTGGGTCGGGTACTACGGTGTCAGTCTATCGCGGTCTCTTGGGAACAGAGTCGCTTCTCTGATGTTGTCAATTCCCAGCACCTGCATTGTCAGGCGTTCGACACCCAGACCGAGTCCTCCGTGAGGAGGTGCACCGTACCTGAATGGGTCGATGTAGAAACTGAAGTTGTCTGGATTGAACCCCTTTGCCTTGAAACGCTCCACGAGAAGGTCGTGGAGGTGTATGCGCTGGCCGCCAGTTGTGATTTCCATGCCCTTGTACAAGAGATCGAAACTCTCTGTCATTCCTTCATCTGTCAGACTTGGCATAGTGTAGGCCGGTCGCAGCTCAAGAGGATAGTGGGTCACGAACACCATGTCAGTTCCATACTTCGTGGGGAAGACCTCTCCCAGAATGTGCTCGCAGTCCGGGTCGAGGTCGTCGGTGTATGACAACTGCTTCCCTGTTTCGTTGACTATGTCAATGGCCTCTTTGTACTTCACTCTCTTGAACGGTACCTTTGGGATCTTCAGATCGATTCCGAGTAGATCAAGCTCAGCGGCGGCCTCCTTGGCAGTCTTCTCAAGGGAGTGGTGCAGCATCTTCTCCTCCATGCTCATCACATCCTCAACATCGCTGATCCACGCCATCTCGAAGTCAAACGAAGTATACTCGTTGACGTGACGGCGGGTGTTGTGTTTCTCGGCACGGAACACAGGGGCGATTTCAAAGACTCTGCCGAACCCGGCCAGGAGCATCAGCTGCTTGTAGAACTGCGGGCTCTGTGCAAGGTAGGCCTTTCTATCGAAGTACTTGACCTCGAAGAGATTCGCGCCACCTTCTGTGGCTTCCGCTACGATCTTTGGTGTGTGTATCTCGACAAAATCGTTCTTCTCAAGAAACTCACGCGCATGCTTCACGAGGCAATGTTGCACTCTGAATACTGCATTCACCTTGGGTTTGCGAAGGTCCAGAACACGGTGGTTGAGCCGGGTTTCGAGGTCTATGTCAGCTTTGCCTTCCACGATGTCGATTGGCAGTCGTTCAGCAGTGTTGATGAGGCGAATCTTGCTGGGTATGACTTCCACTCCGCGTTCGACCTGATCTGCGACGACCACTGTTCCACGAACAATCACTGCCGATTCTGGCTTGAGCTGGCCAGACAGTTCGAACACATCTGAGGGGACCTTCGCCTGGGGTATTGTCACCTGAACCGTGCCACGCTCGTCCCTCAGGATCAGAAACTTGATCCTTCCCTTGTCACGGAGGATATGGACCCATCCGATCAGCGTCACTTCCTTGCCAGCAGTCTTTGGGGTCACTTCGCTTGTGAAATGAGAACGCCTATCCTTGCCAATGCGCTCGACACCAGCCTTGGCGTAGAAGTCTTGGTCATCTCGATCACTCATTTCTCATCAACCAACCGTGTATGAGGACTCAATGCTGAACGCCGACGAATGTCGCTCTACTCTGCCGCAATGCCACTTCTTGGACACATTAAGAGGCTTTTGGATGTGAAAACAGGGCAAGTCGAGTTGCAGAGGAAAAAGCCGGGAAACACTGCAGACGATGCTGCAGCGTTCCCATATCGTCTGACATCATGCGGATGTATTGGTGAAATCACATCGGCGCCGACACAAGCACGTAGACCCTCTCTCTCGCATCGTCGCTGTGCTCCTCTTCTTGGATGAGACCTAAGGCCCTAAGCCGACTGACACCGTAGCTGACTGTTCTTGGTGGCAGATAGCTCAGCGTGATCAGGTCTTGCCGGGACAAACGGCGCCTGTCCTTAAGGAGCACGTAGACGAACTTCGCAGAGGGAGGCAACGACAAGAACGACTGCCGCGCAAACGCGATTCCCCCATTGGGTCATTGCCATGTACTGCTACCTCCTGAGTTGTCTTGTGGTTCGAACCAGAATCCATCCAAATAAGGATTGGCATAATCGAAATGCGGCTATTCCTTCTTCAGAATGAGTATCCACTCCCCCGACATGCGCTCCTTTCTTGGTATGTGAATGAAGTGCCTGATGAGCCCTGAGAAAAATCTCTTCTCGAGTTTGAGGCCAACCTCGTCAGAAACGGCAATCTCGGAGAGAATGTCCTGGGATCCTATCTTCACCCCACGGATGGTGTTGTTGCCAATCGCCACGCAATAGTGGCCGCCCGGTTTCAGAACTCTCAGTGTTTCACGGAACTGCTCCTTCATGTCCATGAAGAACCTGTATGTGATATAGGACCGACGGGGGTCGACTTTGTGAATCTTCTTCAGTAATGGATCAAGCGTTACAAAGCCAGACTGTCGGAGATCCGCATACTCCTCCTTGTAGACAGTTTCAGTGCCTATGTAATGCCGCTTCACATCAGATAGTGGTCCCTTAGTCATGAGACCCAGCCAGTACATCTCGAGTTGGTGGGTGCGTGGATAGTCGACTGCGTTGATGTAGGGAGGCGATGTGACCGCGAGGTCGATTGTCTCATCTCCAAGACCGGTCCTAGTCGCAGTTCCTTCACACACTTTGGCAGCCGGAAGACCCTCTGTCTGGCAAACACGTGAGAATTCCACCATTGCACCAGTCTGTCTGGAGAGGGCTGAGATGAAACGACTCACAGCCATGCCCTCAGCAACTTCCTTGTGAAGTCGCTTTCTAACAACTGTGCGTGTGCAGTGAGAGTCGGCGTTCGAAACCTCCCTTATTATTGAGGAGAAGACCACTCTCAAGAAGTCATGGATGTTTTCTCGTTCCTCAGAGTAGCCGCCTTCAATAGCTCGTGTCTTTCGAGCCATGTCAATTGCTTCTCTTATGATTCCGAGCTCACGCAGAACATAAGGTTCAAACCAGCAGTCTCTATACGGAAAGCCCGGGACTTGAGGCTCATGCGACCGATCCTCCGACATCCCCCGGACTCGTTCGACCACCCAGAGCTTCGTTCGTTCTAGCAGACCACAGTCGAGTGGAGTCGTCTTCACCTTTGTCAATAAGCGCGCTACCGGATCGATGTCTATCCCGATACCGAGCCGGCGGTTCAACATCGCCTCTAGGACTGTAGTACCGCTGCCGCACATGGGGTCCAAAACAGTTGCGTCGACTTGAGAGTACATCCGGATCAAGTAACGAGGAAGTTCTGGAAAGAACTTTGCAGGAAACTTGTGTATCCCGTGGGTCAGGTATGTCTGGTCTTTGCTGATGACTAGGATATGAGAACCGTCTGGAATGTCAAAGCCAGCAGGAATGTCCCCCTTTATCTCTGTGACACCATTGACATCCCGATTGCCAAGACCGGCGGCGGATTGCTCTAAGATGTCTTGGTTCCGAGATGAAACAGTGTCCATTGAGGGTCCCTTGTATTCTTTTTCAGTGGCTCTTATTACTTTCAGGGTCAGAGAGAGCGAATGGCCGTAACTGCATTGTCGCCCGAGCGGCGATTGGCTGATGAGATCGAGTGGACATCCTCATCGCATGTGTCAGCACATCATACACCTAGGGAACCTGCGATGGCCTTGTCAAACCTGTCGACAGCATCGTCAATGTTTGCCTTTGTTATCACGTAGCTTGGGGTGAACCTGATGCAGTTCTGGCCAGCGCTGAGGATCCAGAGCTTCTGCTTCTGGACGGCGTTCTTTACAACACGTTCTCTGAGTTCGCGGGCCTTCTCCTTCGACTTCTTGTTCTTCACGAACTCGACACCGACCATTAGGCCGATTCCCCGGACATCACCCACAACCTCGTACTTGTCCTCTAACTCACCGAGCCGCTTCATCAGGTAGGCACCATTATCGGCGTTCTTCTTCAGAAAACCCCCGTCCTCCATGTGCTTGATGACCCACAGAGCCAATAGCGACAGCTTCGGCTCGGCTGAGAATGTTTCCGAGTGACGAGATGCTGCAGTAAACATTGGCACGGGTCCAATGGACGCGCCCATGGGATAACCTCCTCCCAGTGCCTTTGCTATCGATACGAAATCTGGAACAACACCATGGTTCTCGACAGCACACCATTTACCAGTCCTGCCCATGCCCGCTTGAACCTCGTCAGACATGAAATAGGCGCCAAACTCCTTGGTTACTTCATACATGCCTTTGACTGCTTTAGCAGGAGGTACAATCAGACCACCCTCACCACAGATCGGTTCCATCACGGTAGCTGCAATATCGTCACCCTCGACCTGAAGTGCATACCTGAGAGCCTCCACGCACTGGACATTGCAGCTCTCGGCCTGCTGGCCATATGGACAACGATAGCAGTACGGGTAGGGAACACGCGTCACATCGACGCCCTGTGGGAATCCTGACTTGTGCCGAGAGTTGGAGGCTGTGAGTGCCAGCGCATAGCCAGTCCGACCATGAAATGCAGGTCTGAAGGCCACGAACCTTCGTTTGCCAGAAACGTCCATTGCTGACTTCATGCATCCCTCGACAGCACGAGCCCCAGAGGTGGTAAAGACTACGCGCTTCCTATGTGTTCCAGGGGTGAGTCTCGCCACCCTTTCGGCGAGCAGAGTCTGTGGAATGGCATCGAAGTCCTGTCCCGGCATCTCTGTCACAACATCGGCAATGCTGGCCTCAAAGTCGAGAAAGGGTTTGTATCTCAGTCCAAATGCGCGAACTGCTACGCCACCTGTGACGTCCAGATACTCGGTGCCTTCTACATCGTAGATCCTCAATCCGTCGCCTCGAGTATGGTCCAGACATCCGTAGACGTCCCGATCCTGCGTGGTGATGGCAAGGGCTTCTGCCGCCCTCTTCTTCCAGTAGTCGTTCGTCATAGTCTTCGGGCCGATGTCTGGGAACCCGAGGTCCTTGAGAATCTGAATGTACTTCTCGTCCATTGGTTCCATCTCCGTGATTCGGGCAAGCTGAGCGCATACATTAACCCGTTATCTAACTTACGATGCTGCTCGCAAGCAGAAACGAGTGTGTATAATAGCGTGAGTAAGCGAGAAAAAGAGTGTGCGGCAGGCTCAATCAGCAAGCCTGCCGAACATTGTGTTCTTTACTACTTCTGATTTCTGAATCTCTAGAGCAGCAGGAGGATAGCACCAATGATGACAAGGACAGCGCCCAAGTCGCCGCCGAAGAGGTACATCAGAATCCCCAGAACGAGATACACAAGCCAGTTGTTCCCAAACTTCAGGGTATGAACCTGGACTGCTCCGTTGGTAGCGAGAACGGCTAGCGAAATCACTATCAGTATTATACCTGTGATTAGGCCGCCCAAGCCCCAGCCGAAACCAGGAAGGAAGCTCCAGCCCATGCCCAGAATCATTAGGATTCCCAGCAAGAGTCCCAATATGCCACCCACAAGAATCAGAACGTTCCCGATTTTGCCCACGTCAGACTTACCCTTTGGCATCGAATCTGCACCTCATTCTACTTCTTGAAGATCAACAACAGGCCCGCAAGCAATATCATGAAACCAGCCAACATACCAATGTTCGTCAGCCAGCTCAGTATGTCAAAGGTAAGGCCTCTTGCGATCAACACTATGGCGATGAAACCTAGGAGTGCAAGCAGTGCTCCGCTTCGTCCAATCTTGAAGTGAGTATAGCCGGACGCGTCGAACGAGAGAGCGACAACAACAATCAGTGCAATCGCAAGAACTATGTTCAAGGCGCCTTCAAAGCCGCCGCCCGATAGTTCGGTCAGTCCCTGCCTGAGCATGTTGATGGCAAACACCAACAACACGATACCGCCCAGAATCGTGTAACCCTGCGCGGCACCTTCTGCTCTGCAACCCATAGCGTGTCATCCCCGATAGAGGACGAGTCATAGTGGAAAAGTCGACGCCCTCTGTCTGGCTGTCGGGGTGTTTGTGTGCAGTAATATGTCTATCGGAGAACAGAGAAAATGGCATCGTCGTAGTTGCATGAACGGCGCCCTAGCACGCATTGTCATGGAGAATAGGTCGCTGTAGGTAATACACAGTGTTGTATTCGTGTGAAACCGAGTAAGGAGCAGATAATGTACACTGAGGTGGCCGCCCGTGAGGTACGATTCCTACGAGGATGAGAGGCGTGCTGAGAGATCAGTAAGACTCGATAAGACAGAGGGTTATGTGGTCATAGAGGGAAGGGCTTACCCCGCGAAAGAGATAGTCGAAGCTCTAGCTCAGAGTGGGTACGCAGAGATCAAGGCCATTGGAGACTCACTCATGCTTGGACGCCGGCGGATCACTCCCATCTTCAAATCGCGCCAAGAGAGAGCCATGGCCGCTCTTTGCCATGCAAGCCTGGCATACTGCTGTCCGCTTTCCAAGAGGTGCGCAGACAGAGACCGCGCTCTCGAGATGCTTGGACTCACCTCAGCGGACTATGAACACCTGAAGGCTGACTCCCACTCAAGTTTCATTGATGCATCAAGAGGGCTCGAAACTCGCCAAGACTACTCATCGCAGCAGTCAGTACCCACGAGAACAGCCAATAGACCGGCGACTGACTGGGGCTATGGCTCGGACGACTATCGAAGAGACTTCGACCAGCTCGATAGCGTCCTGCAGGCAAAACAAGCGGAGGCCGCCAAGACTGGCGAATCGAGGGATTGGTTTACGGACCAGGAAACCGGACATACTCGCTCACAGGAAGACCAGTTCCCGGAAAGGCCGAGTACAAGACCCTCCACAGACTCGAGCAAAGAGCCTTCCCTTTTCGAAGACCGCAAGTCTGCCGACCGTGAGAGAGGCGCGGTGACCAGTTGCAGGACATGCTCTAGTGATCCGGTCGAGGGACTTGGAAACCTCTTCAACCAAGGCGAACTCAGTCCATTTGTGGAAGACTCTCACGAGGAAGGAACAAGGAGTGGTTTCTGTTTCTCATGCGGCAGGACCCTGAGAGAAGGCATCAAGGTCTGCCCGTACTGCGGGTCGTCGAAGTGAGCTCGAGTAGGTTCAGTAGTTGCCTATAGCAGTTTCGCGTCTCGTCGAATAGTCTGCAGGATAATGGAACGAAACGACAAACCTGTCGATTCCGGCGTCCTTGCCGAGGGCTTTTATTTCTTGGAACTGTTCTAGTGTTCTTACCCCCCACCTGAACAGAGAGGCCCGACCGCCCCGGCGCTTGAACTCCGCTGTGAAGTACAATGACTCGACGAGGTCATTGTATTCCTTAGTGCCTCTTCGAGGCAGCGTGGGTGACCACGGAAAGAGATTGATGAGCACATTGCCCGTTATCTCTCCAATCTTGGCATAGTCATATCCATACTTCTTCGAGCCACCCTCAGATAACCCGCTCTCAGGATCAATGAGAACCTCAACTGCTATTCTCAGTGGTTTTGACCTGTGAGTCGCCTGACTGACGTCGCGAGCAGCGTCCTGCAGGTATCGGAAACCTTGCGTGACCTTGTCAGTGCGCCACTTGTGCCACTTTGAGAGGTATTCGGGGTTGTCAGCTATGTACTGGTATACGAGCCGCTTGGGTTCCTGGTCAACCATCGGGGCGAATTCTTTCCTACACCTGTCACAGAAACAGAATTCCTCGCGTACATACCCCGTTCCGAAGAGCAGAATCTCATCGATGGGGTACGCCCCAAGCTCCTTCACGATTTCAGCACCGTACTGCCAGAACTCCTCATGGTTTGGACATATCTGATGAGTCAGTGCAGTGCCCTTCTGACTCACGGACTGGTACTTTGGGTCGCGTGCGAACCAGCCGTCCGTATAGAAGTCCATTCCGACAGACGAGTCAATGCTCAATGCATTTGTGAGAGTGACCCACTGCTCGAAGAACTGCGTGTACCTGTCATCAACTGGAGCAGTGCGGCTGGGATAGATTGTCTTTCCGCTGGGGTCTTTTCCGACAATTCCCACCTCCCTCATGTATGATGCGTACGTCGACAGGAAGTCCTTCGCCGTCATCTCAACATCGTCAGGTCGGAAAAGGATCGTCATCTTCTGCATGAAGAACTCTCGAAAGTTCAGCTTCATCTCAATGCGGCCCCATCATCTTTGGCAGGTTCACGGCTGTCTGTCCCCTAGCGCTAGACCTGTGGTGTGCTATAAGAGTTTCTTCGTTGGACCGGTCACACCAACAGGCAAAGGCATCCGTTATGAAGTTAAATGTCATTGGCTGGGCTGTGGACAGGACATATGCCCGACAATCTGAACTGCCACTGACTTGTCCTGCAAGGAAGCGGCACAAAGCAAGTGTTGCGGCCCCTATTTCACTCGATGAGATGATTGGCATCTCACTACGGATGCCCTTGGCGAACTGCATACCTAGAAGAACTGTTCCAGAGTAGTGAACCCAAGAAGCTCCTCGAACTCAAGGCCGACAGAATCCAGAACCTGTTCGAAGACAGAGTGTAGGGTGTCGATGTACTTTTCCTTGTCCA
>CAZVZC010000016.1:0-39724 GCA_964631415.1 uncultured archaeon
GAGAAGGAGTTGGCAGACAAAGACAAGGAGGGCAAGTTGCCGCCGCTCTATGACGGCCACAAGACAGAGCTGTACTCTAGGGGTGAGTTCCTGTGATCACAGGAGTTGGCGGTCAGGCGCTATACATAGATCTTACAAGCGAGAGAATCAAGAAGAAACCCCTCGATGAACAAGTCGTCAGGAAGTACCTCTTGGGTGCAGGGTTCCTGTCAAGGACTCTCTTCGATATGATCCCTGATGGGACGGACCCTCTTGGCCCAGAAAACGTTCTCGGCTTTGCTACCGGGCTCCTCACAGGTTCCATGTTTCCGCAGTCGTCAAGACATGTTATTGCGGCATTGTCCCCTCTCACTGGGATATGGGGAGAAAGCCACGCCGCGGGATTCTGGGGGCCGGAACTCAAGCTCGCTGGATACGACTCAATCATATTCACCGGCGCCGCTCGGAAGCCCGTCTACCTCCAGATTCAGGACTCGACCGTGGAACTCCTCGACGCATCATCTGTCTGGGGTCATGACGTCTTTGAAACCGATACGATGCTCAAAGCCAAACATGGGAGGAACTGCCGGGTCCTCTCCATTGGGCAGGCCGGAGAGAATCTAGTTCGTTTTGCCGCCGTGATGAATGACAGGGACAGGGCATCTGCCCGTTCTGGCATTGGTGCAGTGATGGGGTCCAAGAATCTCAAAGCGATATGCGTGAAGGGAACAGGCAAGCTCGAAGTCGCAGAGCCACGCACTTACCTGAAGCAGATGGACGAGCTCCACAGGAGAATGCTAGCCAATCCCTTCACTCCGGGCCGAGCTGAGTTTGGGACCACTAGCCTGATAGAACTCATGCAGCACATAGGCCGACTGCCGACCTACAACATGCGGCAAGGGGTGTTCGACGGCTATGACAAGATAGGCGGACATGCCGTCAACCAAGGTCATCTCATAAAACCCAGGGCGGATTGGAGCTGCTTGCAGAGATGCGGCCGCTTCACTTGTGTGTCAGACGGGCCGTACGCCTACACAGGGGGGTCTCCCGAGTTCGAGAGTCAGGCTGCCCTCGGTTCGCGTTGCGGAAATGACAATCTGGAGTCAGTCCTATACAGCCATCACTTGGCCAATCGTTATGGAATGGACACGATATCTCTCGGTGGTACGATATCCTGGGCAATGGAGGCCTGGGAGGAAGGTCTCCTCACAGAAGAGGACACCGGTGGAATCGATCTCGGCTGGGGCAACCATGAGTCAATCGTTAAGCTGACCAAGATGATTGCCTTCAGAGAGGGGTTTGGTGACCTGCTTGCAGAGGGGAGTGCTAGAGCAGCAGAGAAGATTGGACGAGGAAGCGAGAGGTTCGTCATGGCTGTGAAGAAGCAGGAGATAGCTGGACAGGAACCTCGTGCTCAGAAGTCGATGGGGCTCGCCGCGGTCACTGCCGCTAGAGGTGCCGACCATCTCTACGGTTTTCCTGTATTAGATGAGGTGGGGTTTGATGATGAGATCAGAAAACGCTTCGGAGAGCAGTACCTTCCTCAGATGGCGGATAGACTCGACCCCACATACAAGGGCATCATGGTGAAAGAGTGTGAGGACTTCATGGTGGTGGTTGAGAGCGTGGGCCTCTGTAAGTACGGCACACAGATTCCTCCCGAGTTCTACTATGCAGATGTCGCACTTGGACTGAAGATACACAATGGCCTCGATATCTCTGTGGAGCAGTTGAAGACGATTGGAGAGCGAATAGTGAACCTCAATCGCTTGTTCAATGCAAGGTTCGGGATTACGCGAAAGGACGACACGCTGCCAGAGAGACTGACAAAGGAGAAGGCACCAGTCGGTCCCTCAAAGGGTCAAGTGGTCGAGCTGGACAGAATGCTCGACGAGTACTACAGCTCTAGGGGCTGGAATCTAAAGACAGGCTTGCCGCTCAAGAGCACACTGAAGAGACTCGCACTCTAGCCGGATGGACCAGTCCAAGCTCCTGACGGTGGATGGTTCGAGCCCAGACTCCGGGGGCGGGATCTAGGAGCACATTCGCTCCCCATGCATCTGGCAGTTCTAGTCACAAGCCGCACAGACATTAGTCACAGTGTCTCTCACACCATCAACTTTCCTGAGTGTGTCCACCACGAACAAGCTTAGGGCCTCGGGTGTCTTGAAGCTGGCCTTAATCAGGAGGTCATACGCACCGTATATGATATAGGCCTCCTCCACTCCCTCAAGCTTCTTCACAAGCTGGAGAATGCTACGCGATTTGGATGATTCGGTCTTCGCCATGATGAATGCAGTGATCACCGTTCTCACTCACCAAAAGGGCAGAATCACAGTGAGGCCGATGCATGCCGATAAACATATTCATCATGGCGAGCATAGGCGCATGAATCTCGCAGGACGACGTACTCCTCAGACTAGGACCGTCCTCAAGCAGGAATCTTTAAAGAACTGGACGGGTCCCGCCTGAGATGCCCACGGGGGTCTCGAATGGTTTGACAGCGGCAGGTCAGAAATCGACCAGCAGTCAGAAACCAAAGACAAGGGTAGAGGACAAATTCGAGCCCCGAATTCTGGCCTTCTGCTGCAACTGGTGTTCCTATGCAGGTGCAGACCTTGCAGGCACCAGCCGAATGCAGATGCCTCCGAATATGCGAATCATCAGGGTCAACTGCACCGGACGCATAGACCCCGTCTTTGTTCTTGATGCACTCAACCAAGGTGCAGACGGCGTGCTCATCTCAGGCTGTCATCCAGGGGACTGCCACTATACAACCGGGAATCTGAAGATGAAGTCACGCTTCGCCCTTCTCCAGAAGATGCTTGAGGAGGCAGGCATCGAACCAGAGAGAGTCCATCTTCAGTGGGCGAGCGCAGCAGAAGGCGATGTCTTCACGCAAGGTGTTACATCGATGGTGGAGCGAATCAAAGCTCTGGGGCCGAATCCCGTAAGGAAGGACTAATGAAAGATGACCAAACGCATTGCGCTGGCCCAACTGACCTCATGCTGGGGCTGTGATCAGTCACTAGTCGATCTGCATCTTGGACTGTTGAGTGTACTGCCCGAGGTAGAGATAGTCTTTTGGCCTGCAGTAGTCGACTTCAAGTTCAAGGACCTTGAGTCAATGCCTGACCAGTCGATCCACATTGGGCTTGTGGAGGGAAGCTGCAGGACCGAGGAGGACGTTCACCTACTCAAAGTCATGAGAGAGAAGAGCAAGACCCTTGTCGCGTGGGGGGTATGTTCATGCTATGGAGGCATTCAGGGTCTCGCGAACCAGTGGAACCTCGAGGAGCTGGTCGACAGGAAGTTCATGAAGGCGGACACAGTCACCGACCCACGAGTACCCTCTGAGAACGTTCCGGCTTTCATGGAAGCCATACAGCCGAACACTGACATCGTGGAGTTCGATGTCATGTTGCCCGGGTGTCCTCCAACCAGCAAGAACCTGTTCGATGCTCTCACTGCTCTCATCTCAGGAAAGCCCTTTGACCTTCCTGAGAAGAGCGTGTGTGATCAGTGTAGTAAGGTGAAACAGGACAAGCACATCAAGGAGTTCCACAGGACTCATGAAGGACACATCGACCCCAGCAAATGCCTCCTCGATCAAGGGTATCTCTGTCTAGGCTTCGCAACAATAGGGCTCTGTGGGGCTATCTGTCCGAATGTGAACACACCATGTAAGGGATGCTTTGGACCTGTCGTCAGGGTCCGTGACCATGGTGCCAAGATCATCTCAGCTCTGGGGGCCATTGCTGAGATGGAGCCTGAGAAACTGAAACAGTCATTCCCAGATCCGATTGGATCGTTCTACTTCACGGACTATGCGGCCTCGTACCTCTCGAGGATCCGGACGGAAACGCGGAGGAAGAAGAAGAGATGACGGGCGAGAAGACTGTCAAGATATCGCCTGTGACCAGACTTGAGGGTCATGGTGACATCACCATTAAACTGGGCAAGGACGGAAAGGTGAAAGAGGCCCAGTTCAACATCACGTCCACCCGGTTCTTCGAGAAGTTCCTTGAGGGGAGGTTTGCAGAGGAAGCACCAAGGTTTGCACCAAGGATATGCGGCATCTGTCCTGAGCCCCATCACTTGGCCTCCGTGAAGGCCGTGGAGGAGGCGTGGGGCATCACTCCACCTCCTGCGGCTGTGAAAGTGAGAAGGCTTCTGATCAATGCCAAGCAGCTCAGCAGTCATGCACTTCACTTCTTTGCTCTTGCGGCTCCGGACTTCTTGGTCGGGCCATTTGCAGAGCCTGCAAAGAGAAATCTGGTCACTATAGCCAAGGCCATGCCGGATGTTGGCAAGATGGCCCTCCAGATGATGCAGTTTGGCCAGGAACTGGCTGCAGCAATTGGTGGAACTGCCATTCATCCTGTGACGGCCATCCCCGGTGGCATGTTGAATCCATTCTCAGAGGAGAACCGGGACAAGTTCCTGAAACAGATAGGGGACATCAAGCAGTGGACCGCTGACACACTCACATTGGCCAAGAAGATCTTCGAGGACTACTGGGATGCCATTACCAAGCTCGGAGTAGTCCAGACGTACTATATCGGGACTCACAACAAAGGGGCTCACGAGATATATGATGGCAGTATCAGAGTGATGGACCCCGATGGCAGCGTTGTGGCCGACATCAAGCCGAAGGACTATCGCAAGTGCTTCGCAGAGTATGTGCCTGAACACTCCTATGCCACGCATGTGTACTACAAGCCAGTGGGATACCCAGATGGGGTCTGGCGGGCTGGCACTCTTGCGCGCATCAATGTAGTGGACAAGATGGCCACTCCTCTCGCCCAAGAGGCGTTCGAAGAGATGAGAAACAGACTCGGCCATCCCATCCATGCGACATTCGCATATCATTGGGCCCGGATCGTGGAACTTGTCCAAGCAATGGAAGAAATGGAGCTCCTGCTGAAGGACCCCCAAATAGTGAGCAAGGACGTCAAGTTGTCAGAGGTCCTGCCGAAGAAGGGCGATGGTGTAGGATGTGTTGAGGCGCCCAGAGGAACACTCATCCATCACTACTGGACCGACGAACAAGGAATCATCACGAAGGCAAACATGATAGTCGCCACAAACAACAATGTCGGCGGCATTGAGAAGACTCTGATGGAAGTAGCCAAGCAGGTCTTTGAGCAGAAGACACACCAGAAACTGAAACTGCCCAAACCCATGATAGGCTAGGAGAAAATCAAGATGACGGACGAGATACCTGAAGGCGTACTGAACCTCCTTGAGATGGTAGTACGCTGCTATGACTGCTGACTATCGTGCGCCGCTCACATCGTCATAGTGGACGACGAGGGGCGCGAGATAGCAAGGAGAGAGCTCGTGACTGGCAGTGAATGATGGCATAGTCACAAACCTCTGGACTAAGCCTGACAGCCCTCGCAATGGGCTCGCCGGTCGAAGCTCTCACCACTAGCTCTATTGTCCAATCTACTCAAGGAAGAGAGATACCCTACCAGGAAGAGCAAAACGCGCCTTGTTCTGTGGGTCATTCTGCGGCTTTTCAGCAGATTGAATCACTATCTCTAGGCCAAGTTCCGACTTCAAGTACTCGACTGAACTCTGCAGCGTTAGGATCTCGTCCTTGGCGCTTGCGGAGTAGCCCCAGAGCCCATTCTCTTTTGCCATTCGGTCCACTAACATCTTGACCTCTTTGCCATACTGCTTGAAGATGGGGTTTGACATCAAGTGTTTCATGACATCGCCGACAATCATTGGCAGCTTGGCGTTTCGGACGCTATCCATGGCATCAAACATCCATTGAGGCGCTACATAGATGTTGACTCTCTTTGGAGTCTTCTCCTTCAGAAGCTTCGAAATCTCGCGCACGTCACGTATCGTCGCTTCGACCACCTCCTGCGCTCGTTCTGCCGGCAAATCAATCATCTTCTTGTCCGCCTTGGGCCATGGCGCAAGAGAAACATACCCTTCATGCTTCATCTTCGACCACAGCTCTTCGCAGATGTGGGGAGCTATAGGGGTAACTAGACGGACCCAGATGTCGCATGCGTATGCCATGGCGGCCTCACGCTCTTCCTTCGGCACCTCGGGGCGGTCCACGTACTGACTCACAATACGTTGCATCTCTGATGTCACAAGCAATGCATAATCCCTGAGCTTGAAGCTGTCAAAGCTCTCTGTACTGTCTTCTACCAGCGAGTTAACCTTGGACAGAAACCACCGGGTCATCATGGCAGGCCTGTCCTTCTTGGTGTACGCCTTCGGAGTCTTTGTCGCGTACTGCTTGACTGTTTCAATGAACTGAGCAACCCTGTTCTTGACTACAGGTACGTCCCTCTCGCGCCAGTCCATGAGAGTGCCCGGCTCAGCGGCCGAAATGACATAGGTACGATACACGTCAGCACCATACTTCTTCGGAATCTCCACAAGCGGGATGACATTGCCCTTGCTCTTTGACATCTTCATCCCCTCCATGTTCACGTGCTCGTTCAAGCTGATGCATCTCAGCCAGTGCTTTCGCGGAAATATCGCGACATGGTGAAAGATGGCGAAGCTCAGGTGGTTCGATATGTGTGATGGCGCCGTATGTCGCTGGTCGTTCGGATACCAGTAGAGGAATTCATCGTGCATTGACTTCAGGAGATCAGTGCTCACACCCGTGTCTTCTGAGACCTTCTTCAGGTCACCCTTGCTCAGGAAAACGTAGTCAAAGAAACTCAATGTCAGCTGCTCTGGCTTCAGCTTGTTCCCTGTTATCTTATGGGCTATGGTGTAGAACGCCATGTAGATCGTGGAGTCTGACAGTGATTCGATGATCCACTCCTCATCGAAGGGAAGCCGGGTGCCGATTCCTCGCTTTCTCGCGCAGGGCCTCTGGGTCAGCCAGTCAAAGGTGGCCTCGAAGAGGTTCCTGAAGGTGTTTGGCACAATCTGCATTGAGTCTAATGCGCTACGTGCCAGATCCTTCCAGCCCGGACTCATGTAGTCCAAGAACCACTGGCCGGCGAAGACACCGACTTGGACATCTGTTCCGCATTTGCAGACGACAGGCCTCTTATCGGGTTCGTAGAAGACATCAACGCGATTGTTTGACCTCATCCAGTTTACGACATCGTCTTTGACTTCCTTGATTGCCCTGCCAGAGAACTGACCGCAGTTGTTTCTCATCACACCCTCGTAGAATTCGGCCTTGTAGATCTCTTGGGTGGCCTCCTCCAGCTTCTGAGCCTCTGCCTGTGACTTGATACCTCTCTCTTCGACGGTATCTTTGGCTGGAAACTCACTGTATCCCTTGATGTCAATCATGCCGATGATCTTGATACTCCGAACGTCCTCAGGCGAAATCCCGTATCGCTCTAGGCCTGAGGGATCCTCCCAAAGGTCACGGAGTGCAACATAGTCGAAAGGCGCGTGGCCGGGAACGGAGTAGACCACACCAGTGGCATTCTGTGGGTCCACAAAGTCAGCTGGCAGGATTGGAATCTCATGCTCGTCATGCACCGCCCGGAACTTCTTGCCAACTATTCTGGCCCCGGGAAACGACTCAATCACTTCTACCTTCTTGGCTTGCAGTCTCAGCTTCTCGACTGCTGCGGATGAGATGACCCACTTCTCGCCGTTGACTCGGGCCCACACGTAGGTTGCATGAGGGTTGATCCACATGTTTGTGACACCAAATATGGTTTCAGGCCGGAGGGTCGCAGGCACTATGAATCCATCTTCGAACCCGAACTTGATCGCCGTGAACTCCTTGATCTTGGCATCCTCACCCTTCAGCAGGTCGTCCTCTCCGACTGGATTGCCATCGTGAGGGCAGTATAGTAGTGGATAGGAACCTTGTCGGATGTATCCCTTGTCCATGAACTTGTGATACTGCCATGTCACGAACTTGTTGTAGATCTTATCACCAGTCGTGAACTTCCTACGCCAGTCAATACTGTAACCAAGGGCCTTGAAGTCGGCAGAGATGGCATCCGCAAAGAACTTGGCCGTCACCCAAGGGTCAGTGAACTTCCGCAGCTGCTCCTCGACTTCCTCCTCTGTCTTCAGATAGAGTCTCAGGTCTCGCTTATATTGTTCAATCGCATCATGGTCGCCTGCTTTGATCCTCTCCACCATTCCTAGGATTGGTGTGCCGGTCATATGAGAGGCCATTGGGAACAGTACATTGTATCCCCTCATCCGCTTGTAACGGGCTATCAAATCCCCCACAGTGTATGTCCTGCCATGACCGATGTGCAAAGCACCATTTGTGTACGGATATGGTACAGTAAGGAAGAACTTGGGCTTGTCGGGGTCGGGGTCCGCTTCGAAGATCTTGTCCCTTTCCCAGCGCTTTTGCCATTTCCTTTCGATCTCGGCGTATTCACTCATGTCTGAAGGCCTCGACAGACGTTGAATCACTAAAGGAGCCGGATGCGGTACCTGCTATAAAGGACTCGAAGAAGAAGCAAATATCATGGACAGAGAACGCAATCCATCCTTGGCTCACTCGTGCATCCGGGCTCATGGACTGTCTAATAGAGCTTTGGATGAATCAAGTTGACCTTCACGCTATAACTCGGGGTATGCTTGCCTTGAGAGCAGATTGCTGATCATCAAGTCAACATGAATAGAGTGAAAAAGGCTTGAATGGGGCAACGCGCCCATGAGCATGGGCTGGATGATGCACCCCTCGGGAGAGTTCATAGATGTCCACGAACACTTGATGGGCCATCAGGAAACTCTGACACTTCTTCAGGCTGTGGAGAAAGACTTCGATGTCCGTAGGTATTGTAGCGGAAACAACGTAGGAGGAAGGTGGATCTTCCAGATTTTCAGCAAAGAGTTCGTGACAGAGCTGGCTCAAATCATAAAGGCGGTTCTACTGCGCACGGACAAACCGGGTCCTGTCTTAGAGGTGATGGCGGGCGATGGAAAACTCACTGAGTTCTTGAAACCGCTGCTAGATAGACAGACGATTGCGACAGACAGCAGAGATGGACGTTACAACATAGCCTACCCCAAGTGGGTGGAAAGATTGGACGCGCTGGAGGCGATAGCACACTACAGCCCATCAGTTGTCATTGTATGCTGGGAACCTTACCTGTCGATGGCAGGGCTAGATGTCATCAAGAAACGAATACCGACCCTGTGGATAGGCGATCCCCAATGGTGTGGGCACCAGGACCTCTTCAAGAGGCGTTCCATCAAGAGGGAGAGCGAGTATGCACTCTGTCGGCACGATGACCTTGCAGGCAGCACTTTCAGAAGTGACATATTCTTGTTCAACTGCAGAAGCAAGTGGTTCATCAATCAACAGGCTGAACGGTGAGTCGTCGAGGGAACGCGGAAGACGTGTGCCTCTCCACCTTCGGAACCTACTTCGAGTCTGTATTGTGCGCCCTCCCGTCTAGTTTATTTCTTGGCGATGGCGTCCTAGTAACGGTGATGTCATGGGAATCTTCGGGACATCTGCAGAAATCATCTTTGACATCAATCTCATCATACAGCTAGTGCTCGTCATCTTGTTGGCGACAGGTGTCGCAAGTAGACGTATTCGGAAGCGTCACGGTATCATAATGGCGTCTGCGACGCTCGTCAATCTTACTACCATATTCCTGATTATGGCGCCTTCACTCATTCGGAACTTCGGGACTATCATTGCGGACCCTCTGAGTACTGGCGCGATGATTACTGTTGCCCACAGCATCTTTGGCACGACAACCATACTACTGGGTCTACTATTCGGCTTCCGGTTCTTGTCGGCAACAAGAGGCTCCAGACCCCTCGCATGTGGAAAACGGAGGATGATGATTCTGACTGCGATTCTATGGCTGCTTTCCTTGGGCGACGGAATAGCCTTCTATGTCTACTACTATGCGTTTTGAGAAACCATAGTCAAGCCTTTCGAACATGAGTGTTCCATCCAGCAGCCAGACCGTTTCATGACTGTTGTCGCCATTGTCTGGGGTTCTGCCTTGCGTCATACACCGCTTCATATCGACTAGAATAGAAGCAACATCATCAGTCCGAAGAAGGCCTTGCCATGGTCAAGCCAGAAGTAAGTGCCGTAGACATTGACCTGAAGACAGGGAACACATTAGGGTTCTACGCTCTCGGAACAGATAGACCGAATGTTCTGATTATATCTGCCATGGACGGCATGTCAGCCACGGATGTCTATGCATGCTATCTCGTGATGAAGCACCTAGAAGGACTTGAGAGGATTGATGGCTCTGTCACGTTGCTTCCTGTAGCGAACCCGCTGTCATTCAGGCTGGGAACAAAGGTCTCTCCTCTTGACTCCCTCGACCTCGATACGGTGTTTCCCGGCAACGAACAGGGCACTGTGACCCAGAGGACTGCTTGGGAGATCTGGCGGAGAGTCTCACAGGCCGACTTTGTTGTGCACCTCAGGACGGGTTGGCAATCATGCATCAGCCATGTAGTTGCCCTTCACCGAGACTACATCCACGTCCGCAACATGGCCTCTCAGATTGCCCTTCCTCTTGTAGTCCAAGGTCCGGGCAACAGAGGCTCGCTAATCACAGAGGCGGCACAGGATGGCATAGCGGCTGTTGCAATCGAAACAAGGGGTGAGAGAGGACAGGTAGAGCCCCAGGCAGCCGTTGAGGTGAGAGAGGCAATCCTCAACTTCCTTCGGATAAAGGACATGATCCCCGGGGAGAAGATGGAAACATCCAGTATCGTCGCTGGAAGAATGCAGCACGTGAATGTTGAAGCCGAGGGGTTCTTTGTTCCCACTATGCACCCAGGTGAGGCAGTGCGCCACGGTGACGTCATCGGTCAAGTGCAGGACAAGGTGGAGGTGATATCACCTCATGATGGCACGGTGGTATCCCTCGGCAAGATGAGCTACGTGTTCGAAGGCGACATCATAGCCCGTGTGGCGACCCCGATTTCGGACCAATGGAGCGAACCTGAGTCAAGAGAGGACAGAACGCCGGCGAGGAGGAGAAAGTGGTAACCCCAAACTGCAGTCGTTGCGAAGGACTCATGTGCACCAACGTCGGAGACGCAAGACTGAGGAACTCAAAGAACCTCCTATTGATTGGAAGCTGTATGGCCACTCGCTATCCCGACATTGTTGAGGAGTTCAGTAAGAAGAACGGTGACCAGCCAGTGCTTGAAGTGTGTCTTGAGGAAACCCACGTGAATCAAGCAGGCTTCAAGATAGCTTCCATCGTGAGATATGCGAGCATACGAGGACTGACCGTCCTCACAATTGACGGGAGTCCCCACTGTGTCCAGCTTCACATGGTGGTTGAGGACATCAAGCGCCACTTCACACCGGAGGTTGAAACAGCACACTACGTCGTGGAGAAAGACGAACTGTACGAGATCTCCGCAGAGGCAGTGAAGAGAGCGCGACACCTGTCCAAGATTCAGGCGTCACTGGATAGTCTGAGCTGAACCATTGATAATGACGCCAACCCCTCACGCAGCATTCTTCTGCTCGTGTGAACGGTTCACTCTTGGGAGCATGAATGCAGCCTTGTGCCGATAGTCAAGATACTCCTGTCCGTAGACGACAATCAGTTTTCTCTCCTCAAGGCGTGCTCCTATCAACACGTAGGCGATCAGCGACGAGCAAAAGACTACGACACTTGGAAATGGATACAACAGGATCGTGCCTAGGAGTATGAGAATTGTGGCAAGATACAAGGGGTGACGCAACCGAGAGTAGACTCCACGAGTAACAAGCTCCGGTTTCCTGTCGGTTCTCATGTCTGCAACGCTTGTGACTGATAGGTCCTTTGATGCTGCCTTGGCTACTATCAGTCCAATGAGGATGGATACGACCCCTGCCAAAGCGAGAAAGAGGTTGACATCTTCAGGCGAGATGATGAAGTATAGCCAGTCCCAATAGCCCATCGATAGGAAAGCAGTCGCGAGAGCGACTACACTGGTGACTGTGAAGATTCTGCCATACCCATTCTTTCCCCACTTCTTGATAATCCTAGACTTGATGCGTATGGCCGAAAGACCGCTGTGTTGGAGTCCGAACACCGCCACCGCGCAGACAATGACCAGATGCTCGATCATCAATAGCCCCAGACATCGCCCACACTTAGCCTACAATAACTCTTCGCTGCAGCACTTTCCTTTCTGAGAATGCACTATGGATGAAGCGAGCGCAAAGATGTAACCGGAGTGGTGTTTCGCAAGGCTTATATGGTTAGTTCACAATAGTTAATCTCAGAAGGCGAAAAATAATGCAGAAAGTCATTAAGAATCCATTCGTTCCTGTCGAGATATCAGACGATGAAGTGGTCACCGTAAATGAGGGTGACGACCAGAAGGAAGTAGATGCAAAGCGCTACTACGTTCGGTATATCGTAGGCGAGAGCGATGAAACCAAATTCGTAGATGGAGGGAAGGACCAGACAGATTCGGTCCACGAGAAGACCATATACGCGGCCCCCTCGATACACAAGCTCGCTGGCGAACCCTTCCACTATGACAAGAGCAGCGTGATGACGATAAGTGGTAACGGCCGCGCTGACGACCTGAAGCGCCTTAACCGAGTCGATGCTTGTTCAGAGCACGAAAAGGTTGAGGTTGCCTTTGAGAGCACCGGTGTCGAATGCTGCGCCATGTCAAAGGAAGAGGCTGACAAGCAGAAGGTCCCAGTACAGTACCTAGCTGGTTACATGCTGGGAAGAAGCGATGGAGTGTTCAAGGTGGCACTCTCAAAGACCGTGTTCGATGATGGCACTTCCTACTACGAGAACGTACACATGATCCCTGAGGACGTAGTCAGGTCTTGGTCGTGCATAGAGTAGTTGGCGGATGCATTGACCCACCAACAGCAGAGGGTGGAGAAAGAGGCGAGTACGCTTCTAATCTCTAGCCCCTCTCCTTTTTTTTGAGTTTTCATGCCTTGTTACGACGATGGGCTATCCGGCCCAACCTCGCCTAAGAAAGGCGTACATTTTTTCATAGAGGCTTAAACTTATATAGTCATAAATCTCCGTCACGGGACAGCTCTTTTCGGAGCAGTTTTGTTTACTGATTGTTGGTCCAATTTCTGGGCCCAATCCTGAAAGGAGCACTTGTAGGTGACCTCGCATGGCGAAACCAGTCCGGGCTATGGCTGAAAGACGACAAGGCATCGGTGTGTGTTCCATTTGCGGTAGTAGCGAGTTCTACGAAGACACAACCCGAGGTGAGAACATCTGCACTGCTTGTGGGTGCGTGATCAATGACCGCATGATGGACACTGGTCCAGAGTGGAGGGCTTTCACAGCAGAGGAGAGAAACGCTAGGGCGAGAACTGGCTCACCCATGACACTGACAATGGCAGACAAGGGCCTTGCCACCACTATTGGCTGGAGCGACAGGGACGCGAATGGTCGCTCGATTGCTGCAAACAATCGTGCCGCAATCTACAGAATGCGCAAGTGGCAGATCAGGACTCTTGTGCACAGCTCTCAGCACAGGAACCTCAGCATCGCCATGAGTGAGATGGACAGGCTGACTTCACAGCTGGGCATTCCTAGTGAAACGAAGGAAACAGCTGCTCTCATCTACAGGAAAGCACTGAGCAGGCGCTTGGTCCGAGGAAGAAGCATAGAGGGAATGGTCGCGGCTTCGATCTACCTGTCCTGCCGTATTCACAAGATACCAAGGCAGCTTGATGAGATAGTCACCGAGGCCAGAGTGAACAGAAAAGAACTCGGCCAGTGCGTTCGACTCATCCTGCGCAATGTCGACATCAGAGTCCCAATACCGTCGGCAAATGACCTGATGCCACGCATCTCGGCAGACCTGTCGCTGGATGGAAGAACCCTGCAGTGTGCGATGGACATCATCAACAAGGCCAGACAGCATGGTCTGACAGCCGGCAAGGACCCAGGTGGTCTTGCGGCAGCTGCGCTGTACATAGCGGGTATCATAGAGGACGATAGACGCACGCAGAGAGAGATTGCGGAGGCGTCAAACGTGACTGAAGTCACTGTCAGAAACCGCTACAAGGATCTTGCGCAGTCACTCCAGATCACCATCAGACCATAGACGGCGTGGGACGCGCTGTCGTTAGGCCCAGCCTCAGCAAGACATTTCTGTTCCAGCTTCAGAGTGAATCATGTTCCATGAACAAGTTCCTCCTAGCCCTTTGTGGGCTCCCTGCTTCGGGAAAGACAACTCTTGCCAGGGCAGTGCAGACCAAGCTTGGTCCTCGTGCAAAGGTGCAGATAGTGAGTACGGATGAGTGGCGGGACCAACTCTACTATTCGGAGTTCTCACCTGAAAAGGAGCACGACGTGAGAGAAGCGGCGCTAAAACGTGTCACCGAAACGCTTGCACAAGGGTTCTCGGTGATTCATGATGACACGAACTACTACGCCAGCATGCGCCACGAACTTCTGGAAGCGGCCAGGACACAAGAATACGCCTTTGCGGTCGCATTCGTGTCCACACCATTGGAAACGTGCCTCCGGTGGAATCGGGAAAGAAAAGCAGCAGTACCAGAGCATGTGATAGTCAGAATCGGCAGCAATTTCGACAGACCTGGTGACAGATACGCGTGGGACACACCCATCGCGGCAGTGGACTTGTCCAAGGTGCACATCGACGACGCGGCGATGCAGGTCATTCAAAAGCTCAGGGCGCTAAGTCCACCCATTGAGCAGCGTTCACAGCCGATTGAAACAGATGACAGTGCCATCGATCTTGCCACAAGGGAGGCGGTTTCTCAATTCCTAGGCAAGTTCAGGTCCTACAGATCAGATCCTAGAGTGCACCAGATACGGAAGAGAGTGCTGTCAGAGTCAGTTGCGGCAGGCGAGTCGCCAGAGCAGGCCAGAAAGCGTCTGACAGCTGAGCTTGAGGAACTGATAGGCAGTAACTCGAGATGATGCAAGACTGGTATCTGCAGCCATGGCGGCCTCCCAAGAGAATCGAACTCTCATCGCTTGCACGATCATGGGTTTGAAGCCCATGGAACCAGACCACCGGTCCTTTGGGAGGCCCTATCTGGATAGACTGCTTGAAAACAAGGCCATAAACGTGTGGTTCGGACAGTCCTACAGATAGCGAGTGATGACTGCGTGAGTCTCTTTCTTCCATTCGACTGTCTTCTTTGCCAACTCGGTCGCAATCTCTGCTGGCAGAGGCTTGTCTCTTGGTAACGACTCGATCTTTGATAACCACGCGTTTGTGGTCAGAGCTATGGGATGAACTTCCTCCCCCTCAGTGGCCTTTATGATCATCTCTCGTCCGAGGGATATGTCGAAATAGATCGCACTCAGCTGGGTCTTACTCAGAATCTCAAGGACAGTCCTGTCCCAACAGGTCTTTGCCACTAGGGCTCTTCCAAGCTTACTCTTGTCCTTCTCCTTAAGACCCTGATACTTATGTAATGAGGACTCTAGCTGCTTGACAAGTCCGTCCATGTAGCTTTTCATTGCAGTTTCGCTCCCCCCGAAGACAGCCAGCTCAACTGATTTCTGTGCCTCTTCAACCCACACACGCACTGTGACCTTGCTATCGCCAATCTTGGTCGTGAACATAGCCTTGCCCTTGAATATATGACTCTCTGCCTCGCTGTATTCAGTGAGCAGAGTCCCAGGCGGTGAGGCCACTACGTACCAAGCCATTCTGAAGACGACAGCCGACTCTGAGATGTCATAGCTCAGGGTGTGGGACACCTTGGGCTGCTTGTCGATCGCTTCCATGGACGCGTCCTCCCTTCAAAACTCTCATGATAGGCTGTCTAGTGCCCTATTGAGCTTAGTGGTGGCCTCCTCCACGTCTTTCCTACTCGTGCCAATCGCGGCATTCATCACTAGATAGCTGTGAGGATAGCCGTCAATCGAAGAACCGTATTCGCCCTTCCTGATGGCTCTCGGACCAGTCACCCTTAGACTGTATAGCCTTGACCCGACCTCCGTAGCATCGAGTCCGTCCAGAGTAATCGCGCATGACACTGGGTTTCTTACAGAGAGTACTCTCTGACCTATGCCTTCCGCAACCGATTTCAGTCTGTCCTCCAGAAGGGCACGATTCTCTGCCTGTTCCTTTCTGAGCTGGCTGTATCCATCATGCCCGATGACAAGAAGTGCAGCGAGGGTCTGAACAAGAGGAGCGGCGGTCGCTCGGCCCGCATAAGTTTCCGCAGTCCATTCCACCACCTTGTCGTCTGGTGAAACGATGATTGAGCCGCCGACCGGACACAGGAAGTTCTTGTCACTGCTCTGGACGACAGCATCCACACGACCTGCATCGACTGCCGACCGTATGGACCTCAAGACCTCTTCGGACTGCACTCCATAGGCGTTGTTAACCACAAGTGGCAGGTCTTTCTCAGCACAAATCTTGGCTACGTCCTTAACTGGATCTGACTCTCGAGGAGGAAAGAACGTCGTCGTCAGCAGGACTGCAGAGCCTCTGTGTTTCGACACGAGCCGCTCCAGCCCGCCCATATCAACCCGTACTGCATCTCCCTCGAGTATTGTGGGCACAACTACCTCCGTGAGCCCGGCAAATGCTATGGCTCGATGAGGAGAAGTATGATCGACGCGAGGAAAGAGGACCTCCCGGCAGCCAATCTCTCTCCTCATTCCTGCCAATACAAGTGCGATACTCATCCCGGTCGACAACGGCGTGACGAGGCCATGATGTATGTTTTCCAGTCCGAGCTTCCGGACTGCATCGACTGCAACACTGTCAACGAGTTCCTGCATTAGTGAGGAACCGACAGCTTTTGGCTGAGTGGCGGTGATGTGACCACTGCGTCCAATCCCATGGTTGAAGCCAGATGACAGACGAGAGATTAGAGGAGAGGCAGTCCGTCCCTCCCGTTCACCAACCCTTGAGCCCTCAGGGTCCTTGTCAGAGTCCATTGAGGACAGCAGTTGAAGCAAAAGATCAACCTGTAGATCAGAGAGAGGTTTCACCGGGAACATCCTTCTGTTCAGCACGTCCTTCACTGGTGCCAACAGGGCGTCAATTGTCACTCGGCCTCGCTCAGCTAAGTTCTCAGGTATCAGATCGGTAAGCTTGCGCTCAATGTCCAAACTTGTACTCCTCCTCGACTGTCGTTTCGTACATCACCATGTCCCCCACCCTCACAGGCCCGTCAAATTGAGCAGACAAGACTCCTCGTGTTCCAAACGGTTGAGCGAGAAGCCCCTCTCGTCCAGTGTTTGTCCTAACAGAAGAACCGACTAGGGTTTCAGCAGTCTCCTTCCTCGACGCAAGCCCTTCAACAAGTACGTCAGCAGGCCTGACTCGGGAAACCCTTCCGGAACGAACGTGTTTCTTGGCAAGAATCATCTTGTTGGGAATGTCCACAATCTCTCCTGAACCAATGATGCGCATTTGAGTCGGAGGCAAGTCTGTCCGCATTAGTAGAACACGCATACCAGTTTCTGCCACCACCTCTCGTTGAAGCAACACTGCCGTATGACTCATCGGGCCTTCAACACTGTCCTCAACAACTCGAGTAATGCCTTCGGTCCTAAACGGCACCAACTCGGCTGTCACACTCGGCATTCCGATTGTTGCACTTACGACCATTCCCTTCGTGAGTCGCCCGCGGTACAGCGGGTTGGGTCTAATCTGTAGGATTGCCCCGGTGGCAGTCCTTACAGAGCCCGGCTTGCACAGATAGTCCCCTCGGCTCATAGTTGCAGATTCCAGGTCGGGAATGTTCAACCCCACCCGGTCACCTGCGCCTGCGTTCTCTCGCGGCTCGCCGAAGGTCTGGATGGACCGTATCTTTCCTATCTGCCCCTGAGGCATGAGTCCGAGTGAATCGCCAATCTCTGCGACTCCTCTGAGAACCGTTCCAGTGACGACGGTACCGTGACCCTTCACACTGAAGGCATGATCAACGGGCATCAGGAAGGGAGCGTCCCTCATTCTTGGCTTTGGCGTCACTGTTGTCGCCATGACCTCTCGGAGCCTATCAATGCCATCTCCAGTCAGTGCCGAAACTCTCACGTACTCCACCTTGTTGAAAGAGAGGTCGGCTATGATGGATCTCATCTTGCTCTCAACAGATGTCTGTTGTTTCTCGTCGGCAAGGTCGATCTTTGAGATGACGATGATGATGGTCTCAACACCCATGGACTGCAGTACAATTAGGTGCTCGCCGGTCTGTAATTTCGGACCTTCGTCCGCCGCAACAACGACAAGAGCTGCGTCGATGATCCCCGCACCGGCGACGACACTACGTATGAGATCGGCATGACCAGGGGAGTCCACCAAGGTCACAAGATACTTGCCCAGCACGAACATGGTGAACCCAAGGTCTATGGTTATCCCGCGCTCCTGGGACTGTGGATGCTTGTCAAGACCTGCGGTAGACACCTTCTGACTCAGGGCTCTTGCGAGCTGAGTCTTGCCGTGATCGATGTGCCCCATGAGGCCCACGTGAATCGGTACAAGGCGCTCCATTATCTGGTCATCGGAATTGTGGGTTTATGGCGGTTAAAACCTTCGTCAATGGACGACGGCCACACGATTAGCGTGACATGCTTCTCAAAGAAGAGAACGGTGTCCACAGAAGTCACAGGTTTATTGGGTCATCCACCATACAGAAACACATGGTTTCGCGCTCCCTTGAGAAGATGATGCTTGTGGCTGTAGGACTGACCACAGCAGTTCTTGTCGGAGCTCCGGTCTTGCTTTATGCTGTTGTTACAATGGACACGGCCGCACAGGTCGGACAAGCAGAAACCTTGGCTGACACAATGCACAACGCAACTGGCAGGGTAGATACTGGAAGCACAAGCGAGATCACAGTTGAGGTCGTGGTACCAAAGTATACGAATGTAACTGCACTTGGGACTACTCTTACTGTTACATATCGAAGAGAGAACACCGAGCCGATTATCTGGTCTGAAACCTACAGCCACAATATAGTCATGCAGGCAGGTCCATCCTTCGCACCGGGCGCTTTCTTTGTGCGGGTCAGACTAGTTGCAGACACAATAGAGATCATGTTTTCATTCACTATTCCACCCCATGCCTAGCTGTCTCCCTTGTCCAACGCAACGTTTTTAATGTCACCCCAGTTCTCCGGCCGTCACACGGCCCAAGACGAGGACTGATGCAGTGGCAGAAGATGCCGAGAGGTCAGACAAAGGCAAGACTGAAGCCGGCCAGACGGAGGGAGCCAGTGAAGAGGAGAAGACTGGTGCTCTCGCTGAGAAGCCAAGGCCGTCCTATCGTGAGATGATATCCAGCCCTCTTGGGCACATCTTCAATGTTCGCATGCTTCGCCGAGTGGTTCAGATTGTCTTCTTGTTAGGCATCAATGCTTACGTAATGGTGTCATTGTTCGGTGGTCAGCAGTTCGTAGCGTTCTGGACTGAGTTAGGTCGCATTCTTCCCACCATACCTATCCTTGCTCCTCTGCAAGGACCCGCAGCAATCATTGCTGGGTCCTTTGACACATTACAGCGGGAGTTCAGCAGTGGGCTGTTCCCATTCTTCACGATAGGAGCAATGGTGATCATCCTGACAGTCGTCGGCAGGACAGCCTGCGCATGGGCTTGTCCGATTGGCACGATACAGGACTTTGCCACGCTGCCTATGCGGAACAAGATCAGACCTGCCCCCAGCACAGAAGAGGAACTGCGAAGGGTGAAGGCATATGTCTTCATCATTGTGATGTTCTTAGTCGTCTGGGTAGGTATAGGCAGATGGACTGGCACGGTCGACATGCTCACTGCGGCCCTTGGGCCCTTCGCCGTCGCTGCATTCGACCCATTCAACCCTGCCTACATCCTGTTTGTTGCACTCCCAAACATAATCAGTCAACATCTATGGCCGGTGAGCCTCGATACTCTATGGTACATCCTTCAATGGGGCTGGTTCCTTGGTCAGTTTGTCTTTGTGCTAATAGTAGTAGTGGCGTCAGTCTGGTTTCCAAGATGGTTCTGCAGATGGCTGTGCCCTGCCGGATGGATATACGGTGTCTTCTCGAAGGATGCCCTTATTGGAATTGGCCGAAACCCGGCCAAGTGCACACCAGAAACTTGCAACGTGTGCGAGGTCGTTTGTCCCATGAACATCAGAATCAGACGCTTCCCGTATCAGCACATGCACAGTCCCGACTGCATTATGTGTCTTGAGTGCAAGAGCCACTGTCCCAACAAAGCAATACTGATACGCTTCTCATGAACGCTTTCCGCTGGTTTCTCGAGCTGCTCGTTCAAACCCCTCGCTGACTTTAGCATAGATTCTCATCAGTCTGTGCCCCAACTCCGTCACACGAGCTCCTCCACCGCCCACTGTTCCGCCCTTGTGAGTTTCTATCAGTCGTGTGCCGAGCTTTTTCTCTATGCCTCTAATCACGCCCCACGCATATCGGTAGGACATCCCAAGCCTCTTGGCTCCCTCAGTTATAGTGCCGCTTTCGTCAACAGCCTTCAGAATCTGATAGGCGCCCTGGCCAAAGACATAGTTGCCATCGCGCTCTAACCATAGCTTCCACTTCGCAGTCAAGGCACGAGTGATGCCCTCTTCATTATTCGTTGAGTCTTGCCCCCTACACAGTACAGCTCACGAGATTCATTCAGCCCGTAGCCTTGGACGATCTAAGGATGACCCCAACGTAGTCGTTCGGGCTTTGTGTCCTTCTTGAAGGCCTTCTTAACACTCTTCCAGTGATCCGAACAAAGGTAGGTCTTTCGTGATGCTGCATCCTTTAGCTTCAAACCTGACACCGCAACGCTCTCAGCTATCCTCATGGTGGCGAATGAACGCTTGGACGGATTGCTGCATCCTGTGACACTGCAGACCTTGTCTGACTTCTCCAACTTCACCACTTCAATGCGGGTGGCTGTCTGACACCATTATAACTATGTTGGCAGGCGTCTCTGGACTGCCCTGTCACGTGGTGTTAAGACAGGTCCTCTAGAGAAGTCGAATAGGACACGGTCTTCTCGACCACTCCTCAGCCTGAGACTGTGAGAGTCATCGACATGCCCAATCGATGCAATCTCCATGCCGTGATCCCAGACTATCTGTGAAACACGATGGACATTCTTCTCTCGGAGGGACACCAGAAAGCCTAGAGAGATGTACATCCGGATCCAGTCTTCCAGCTCAATGGAGTCGGGACTGGTGTTCTTGACAGCGTCCATGTCGATATATCCGCCCATGTCGGAGTACTCGAGCATCATTCCTGTTGTCCCAACGAGCCCTGCCACGGAAACATCCTTCGAAGCACTGAGGACGTGCGCCCCTGCGAGAGTATTCATAGTAGACAGCCGATCCACGACCGATTCTGAAGGTGCATCCGAAACACAGTCCCAGCCCAGCTTATAGCTGGATCCTCGCTTGCCATTCCTGTCATATATCAGCATAATCACGTCGTCAGGCTGGGCCCCCCCAGACGTCAGCAGGTCGCGCTTCTTGACCTTTCCAACCGCAGACCCAACAACATATGTGGTCCCGGAACGCGGGTTCGTGTGGCCACGGACTATGGGAACCCTGAACTTGTTAGAACCATCAATCAGACCCTGAAGAAGCATGTTTCCGATTTGGGAATCGGAGTATGAGAGTGCAATGGCAAAGGAGTTGGGAACACCGCCTGCGGCATAAATGTCCATGACATTTGCGAGGACAACGTTGAAGCCTGCCGCTCGAGGATAGTGCAGGCATAGCTCCTCAACAATCGAATCTGTCGTGAGGAGCATGACC
The DNA here is from genome assembly GCA_964631415.1 of uncultured archaeon. Lineage (GTDB taxonomy): Archaea > Asgardarchaeota > Thorarchaeia > Thorarchaeales > Thorarchaeaceae > OWC5. Next base: position 21,622 of record CAZVZC010000016.1, read on the forward strand.
TCGTCCCTTTCCATTTCGATGACTGCCGAGTCTTCGCCCAGCGAGTGAGGAAGACCACCCCTGTACGACTCTTCCCGGAGTCTAGTCAGAATCTGGGGCAATACGTACTTCCGTGATATGCCATCAAAGTCATGCAGGACACGGACAAACTCGTCAAGAGGCTTCAAAGATGATCACTCTGGTGGACAATCTCGAATCACGGTGGTCCAAGATAGGCAATCGCAAAGGCAGCCTGACCAAGAAGAATGCCTATTCCCAACAGCGACATTCCCACCATGAAGTAGATGAGCGCTCTCATCTCAGGCCGCACTTCATCCAACACTTTGTTTCGCCTCAGCAGGTGTTAGGGACCGTCGCGCGGCACTTATAGAGGTTACGGGCACTCCTGACAGTATTATGAGAGCGGGCCCTTTCTCCGCAGTTTCTTGGCAAATCGCTCGGGAATCGGAACATCATGCTCCGGGTCGAAGAGGTCATGTGGAGCTTCATCAGGCAATTCCTCTTGATGCTTGATCACCTTCCTGCATCTGCCATCGCTTGTCATCTTGCGCTCCATGCAGAGTCCGAACTTGCAGTAAGGTCCTTCGCATTCGTCTTCAGCCCACGTACATTGTACGGATCTACGGCCGCCTCCGGTGAGTATCTTGTACGCCCCGGGGTGCTTGTCACATCTGAATTCCTTACACAAAGGTGAACACTCGGGGAGACCGTCTTGCATTGCAGTCAACTCCGGATAGATGTCTGTATGTTTCATTTGTGCTCAGCGATACTGAGTATCGTTTCCAAAGCCCTCTGTCCCCCTTCAAGAACTTCGATAGACCGATCAACCTTCGACCTAGACTCCTCAAAGACTTTTGTGGATATGTCGCCGATCTTGTGCCTAGCGTCTAGCCTACTCGCTTCGCGCCTGAGTTCCCTTGTCTTCTTGCTCATGCCCTTCAGCCACTCACGGGCGTCTTTCACTGCACCCTTCAGTTCTTTCTTGAGCTTCTTAGTACTCGTAATCAGGGCTTCATGCTGCTCGTCATACACCTGAGCGTCCACAGAGCCCTCTAGCTGTTCAAGCTTCGAGAGCTTTGACTCCTCGGACGTCAGTTCACTCAGGACAGCTTCAATCTTGAGAGGACCCTTGATGCTCATCAGCTCTGCTCGTCTGCTCTTGGTGCGGTCCAAGACATCCCTCAAGGTTTCGGCTCGTGCTGTGAGAACAGCCCTGTCAGCATTCTTTAGAGATAGAGCTTGGCGGGTCGCTTGTATCTGACGAATCAGTTCATCGAGATCCCTGTCAATCACTTCGAGCTCAGCCTTTGCTAGCAGAACCGACAAAGCCCGCGGGTCCATGTCTTCAACAGTGACACCGAAATCAGGAACGGGTTGCTTGTCTGCGTCCGACACGGGCACGAGCACACCAAGAATAGGATTGGAAAGAGTCGCCGGTGGAGATGATACCATGCTTCCATCCAGACCACTGACCCCTGGGAGAGGGCTCCCGCAAGAGGTGCAGAAGCGCGCGCGCGCTACCTCAACACCGCATGATGGACACACAACGAGCGCTCTTGACATCAGATTCTTCCGCCCCAAAAGACAAGATGATATGAGCCATCTGGGCTCATTCGTGATTCTGGACTCATACAGTATATCACTTGAGGGTTGCTAGCCGACTTGCGGTCTCATCCAGTTTTTCCTTTGTAGTCACCACGGTATCGGCGCCATAGTCGGGCAGGACTTTCAGCTCCTCAATAAGGAGAGCGATCGCTTTGATGGGGTCGATTTCCTTCTTGTCGAGAGATCCATCGGGAAATGTAATCGAGGCCTCAATCCACTTCTGCTTCTTGTCATCAGATGGATACAGGCAGTAGATGTAGTCGCCATTGCTACAGATGAATGATGGTGTGCACTCCCACGCCCGAGCCAAGAGCGTAGCGAAGCTCTTTGCATTTGTCGCCTTTTGTGCCATAGGGGATCTTCCTCCTTGGCTGGATGAGGTTGCGACGAAGTCACACAGCGGGACCTTATTTGTTTTGCTAATACACACGAACGGGTGTCATGTGGAGAAACAGACTATGGCCGATGCCACTGGAACATGTAATAGGCAATCTCACCGTTCTCTCTGACCGTAGCAACCATGAATTTCTTTCTGACACTTGTCGCTAGCCGTCCTGCCCTGACTATGTCGAGAGGCATGACACCCTTCTTATGAGGAATCACGTGTACTAGGAAAGGCGCATGATCAACGCCTGGGCCATGCTCATATACAGCAAAGTCAGTCCCGAACTTGAGGCCCGGACGAACAACATAGCCAAGCTCCCTCAGTTGAGAGTACACGAGAAGCCTGTCATTGAAGTCGTCGGACTTGGCTAGGCCCACGGCAAGCAGCTCCTCCTCAGTCACATCGCGCCCTTGACGAGGATCACACACCTTCAGGGAACCTCTCTTCATAAGATAGGCGCACTCAATGAGAGAGAGTTCCAGAGGTTTGTTGAACTCGGCCGACTTCGGCTTCCTAATACCCACAGGCTGCCCGAAGTAACCATGGCCATAGAGATGCATCGCGTGCTGAGGATTCCAGACTATCACCCTGTCACCAACCAACTCTGCGACAGCGGCTTCTTCGGGCTCCAGAGACAAGACAGGACACCAGCGGAATCAAGTATTGAGGGTAAGAGACAACCCTCGGATCGCGATAGCAGCATCTTCACTGAAGTTTGCCATCTCTTCCAGCTGGTTGACAAAGTCACGGAACCTGAGCACCGTCGCAAGCGGGATAGGGCTGGGATACAATAGAGAAACCACGTCCCGCCACTGGGCATCTATACGTTTCTCAATCCTGCAAATCTCGTCCGCTTTGGCAATCGACGTTTCGATGTTGATGGATAGGAACCTCACAGCCTCCCTCTGTTGGGTCACAATCTCATTGACCATACGCCCCAGTTCAGTGACCTTGGCCCTCAGCTCTCCTTCAGGGATCCAAGAACCCATGACAGCGGCCAGATGATAGCAGCAGATTTCTGCGCCGTCACACAATTTGTCGTTGTAGTGGACGAGGCGCAACAAGTCTTCTCGTTGCATGAGTGTTTGGGAAGTCGAAAGGACGTTCAGCATCGCGCGCTTGAGCTCGTCGCCCTTCTCCTCAAGGGCAGTGACCCGAGATAGGTCCTCTGCGCTAATCGACTTGCGCTGTTCGATCCATTCGGTCATCGCAGTAGTGACCATCTTTGTGGCCGACAAGGCAACTCTGAAGTGCTCGTCAAGCATCTGAGTCACGTTGGCGAGGTCACTGCTGCTGATTCGGTCACTGTCAAGGACCACATTTCACGCCTCCAGAATCGAGTCGAGTTCGACCCCAGCAGTTTTTAACCCTTTGGTAACACGCGACTCTTACCACAGGTGAGAAGAAGTGGAACCTTGGCAAATCATAGCCGCACTGATTCAGGGATTGGTCGAGTGGTTGCCAATGAGCAGTCAAGGTATGGTAATCCTTTTCGCGCACAACATCGGCGCTGTCCCTCTCGAATCATTACTGGCCTTGTCGTTTTGGCTCCACCTCGGGACGATGTTCGCAGTGGTTGTACGGTATCGAAAAGAGATCCTGCATGTTTTGACCCTGAAGGACAGGACTCTGTTCAGGCTTCTACTCATTGCCACTGTTGGCACGGTCATCACGTCATTACCTCTCTATTATGCTCTCAAGGTGGGAGTCCTAGTGCCCCGAGGAGAACTGTTGAACATCCTCGTGGGCCTGCTTCTGCTGCTCACAGGCGTCGTCCTCTACCTGACAAGCCGTAGGGCCCTAGTATCTGAGAACACAGACACAGGTCGCGCAATCACAGACAGAGCATCGTTTGTCACCGGGCTAGTCCAGGGTTTCTCCGTCCTCCCCGGACTGAGCCGCTCAGGAGTTACTGTGTCCACTTTGCTTATGCATAGGGTCGAGAAAGAAACAGCATTCAGTTTCAGCTTTCTGATGAGTGTTCCTGCTGTGGTGGGGATTCTCTGCTTGGAACTGCTGGGCGAAGGCGCAACATTCGGTGGTGTCAGCCCTGTAGATCTCATCGTGATGGAGGCAATCGTGTTCCTGACTGGGCTGGCCTCAATGGAAGCTCTCCTTCGTCTCGCACGAAGAGTGCCTTTCTGGAAGCTCTGTGTTGTTCTTGCACTTGTGGCAATCACATTCGGGATGCTGACCCTGCTGTGAGCCCGCTCATTCTGTCCTCTTTTGGAACATCATCGCAATCGGAGCATTAGCAGTCCGCCACTCAGCAAGCTTCCCCTCATATTCGAGGGGAACTGGGTGTCGACCGTGGTTTCCGATCACTACGAAGAGAGTCCCAACCCGGGCTTGTTTCAACAGCACCTTGACCCAATTGTCGGTCCTTCTCACGATCTTCTCAAGGAGAGTCTTGGGCGGTGTCCTATGGCCGTACTGGGCATATAGACTCTCGAAGTCTAGGAAGTGGAGATAAAGAAAATCGGCCTTCGAGATGTGCTTGGTCGACTCAACGTACGTTGCCATGTCATCACGGACTTCGACTGTAAAACCTGATTCGAAGCCTAACGATGCCATGTCCTCTCCACGGCAAATGACTTGAACAGACTTGCCGTAATCCCGAACATGCTGGACTAGTTGGAGCCCGCTCGAGCTTCGAAGGAGAGAGTTTGTCAGGGCGATGGCATAGGGGTCCTCTGATTCAATGAGGGCTAGCAGTTCCATGTTCTTGATCAGTGCCTCGGGCTTGCAGACGACTGCCTCAAACAGCCCGAAGTTGTCAATCATGATGATTACCACTGCCTTTGGACTGAATCGATCGAGTATCTCTTGGTTTGCAGGAGGCAGTCCATCCGGCGCCATGATGCCAAGCAGCCTGAGGATTGTGGATGGAAACTGTGCCGCCGTCATGCGGACCTGCGGAAACGACATCGAGATTGCCTCATCAACTGGCCCAGTATCAGGCCAAGCCGGGTGGCGCTTCCCGGCATCCACCGGGTGGAGGAAATGCCTGCGCTTAAGCCTTTGCGTGATGCGTTGCTGCTGCCTGAAGCAGATTCATGCTGGCAATCTTGTTGAATGCCACAGGTCAACAGTCTTCTTAGGGATGTGCTTCTGGGAAGCATTAATAGACCAATGAATACGAGGTCAGAGTGAGGACTGGAATTGACGCTCAGGGACATCATATACAAAGACAGCATCAAGTTCATTCTGTCAGGCGGCAAGGGTGGGGTCGGCAAGACCAGCTGTGCAGGCGCAATGGCCCTTCTTTCAGCGGAACACGGTTACAGAACGCTTGTCTTGTCTACTGACCCGGCTCACAGCCTCAGCGACTCTTTTGATCAGAACTTGAGTGGAGGCGAGGTTGTCCCGATAAAGGGTGTCGAGAGACTCTCCGCCCTTGAGATTGATACTGAGAAGGGAATGAAAGAGTTTCAGCAGACCCTTGGGTCGAAAAAAGCAGGGCCGGACATGCAGATGGTGTCCCAGCTCTTGGGTGACATGGATGGCATGTCACCGCCCGGTTCTGATGAGGCAATGGCATTCGGAAAGATGCTGGAGTTCCTAGAGGACTCCTCATACGATCGAGTGATTTTTGACACAGCGCCCACCGGACACACGCTCAAGCTCCTTGAGTTGCCCGATCTTCTTGACAGCTGGCTAGGCAAGATACTCACACTCAGACAGAAACTCAGCTCGATGATGTCAGGTTTCAAGGCTATGTTCGGCGGCCCCGCTGAAGAAGATGACTCTTGGGAGATGCTCAAGCAGACGAAGGATAAGATACGAGCTGCCAGAATCGAACTCTCAGACCCGGACACGACACAGTTTGTTGTGGTACTAATCCCTGAGGCGATGGCAGTGTTTGAAACCCAGCGTTTGCTGTCAAGTCTGAACAAGTGGCATATACCTGTAAGCCAGCTGATTGTCAACCAGCTCGTGCCAGAAAATGTGGATTGTGTGTTCTGCAGCAGACGTCGCGAGATGCAGCAGGCCAATCTTGCAGACATCAGAGACCTCTATGGTGATCTAGAAATCACAGAGGTGCCTCTCTTTAAGAACGAGATTCGTGGTATAGACGAGCTCACCACTCTAGGTAACATACTTCTGGGGTCTTAGGAGGAAACGAGATTGCATCTGATGACCAAGAGAAAGATTGCAGCCATCTTCTTCGTGATGCTGTTCTTGGTGTCGATTATTGCGGCAGTCTACGAGTTCCTCAAGTAGTAGACCCGTGTCGTTGAGCCGAGAACTGATGCCTTCTGATCGTGGCCACCGGATACCGTACATTATCAGCTCGACAAAGCGGGACATGGGCTTCTGCCCTCCTAGAAATGGCAGCGGGGTTGTACTCCTTGAGGTCAGTCCCTTCCAAACCGACGTCAGGAACCGAATCAGTCAAGAGATCTCTGAGCCCAAATATGAGAGTGTTCAGGATTGTCCAACCTTTGAGAGGCTGTCACACTCCCTTGACCCGTTTGACAACCGGTGGACGGATCTTGTAGAGAATTCTACCGCCGCAGTACGGACACTTGACACCTGGCAAAGTCTTGAGTCCCTCAGGAGTCACTTCGTGCTTGCAAGAGTGGCATATGTAGACCATGATTGCCTCGCTCCGAGCCCTATGAGGCGCCTTAACGACAGGCCGAGAGTTCCCCATATGAAGCTTTTCTTCGGGCTTCTATTGAGAGCTGTGCAACGCTTCCCCCATCACGAGATTGGGGCTGAGAATATCTGTGACTCTCACGTTCAAAACGGTACCCGGGGAGTAGCCACCCTGAACAGTCATCATGGGCCCGTCCGCTAGAGGATAGACCATCGTGTGGCCGTGCCTAGCCCAAGAGGGCTCGGCTGCCACGCCCCGTATGACGCGGCCGACATACTGAGCCTTCTTCGCACGATTGATCCTTTCGGCTTCCACGAGCATCCTTCTGGTCAAAGGAGCGTTGAGCGAAGGCGCCGGGAATTGCTCGAAGGCTGAACCTGGAAGTGGACGAAAACCATAGAGTATGATTCTCTGGGCACCTTCCTTGTCCAGTTCGCGCATCAATCTGACTGACTCATCCACTGTCTGCTCAGACTCGCCTGGTAGCCCATAGATCAGGTACACAAAGGGGTGCATACCGTGTTCCTTCGCAATCTTCACGGCTCTCACAACATCCGCAGGTGTGCCGCACTTGCCAATGTCACGCATGTGTTGTTGCGATCCAGTTTCGAGCCCTATGTTGGGCCTAATCTCTTTCATGTTTCGGGATATCACGTCGCACACTTCGTCGCTCAGAAGACAAGCTTTCATGTTCTCTATGTCAATGTGAACGGACCCGTCTGCGACTTGAGGAAGGACTGCCAACGAACTTAGTAGGCGATCGACTGCATCGAGATTGGCCGCCGGTTCGCATGGATCTACGACATCTCCACTTCCCCGCATGTAGTCAAGGAAGTCTGGAGCCTCGAGAACAATTCGATGTACACCTAGGTCTAAGAGACCTCGGACCTCCTCAACTATGGCGTCTGGAGACCTGCTTCTAGGCGGACCCCATGTGGCAGGCACGCTGCAGAAACCACAACCAGGTGGTATGTTCTCCGGACAGGCTATCCGGGCAGCTGGATCATCTGAATCGCAGTCACCACAGTCAGTACACTTGCGGCCGTCAGGAAGCCTGAGCCGCGTTCTTCTCATATTCGAGCATCCCCTGACAACCTCGACATAGACCCTGTCAGCTTGGTACGCGGGGTAGTCAACAGTGCGAGTTATAGAGGGTCTGTATTCGTCTGACATTTGGCTTGCCGACAGCAGAGGACGACGGTCTGTCACAATTGGGTTGGGGCCGCGACGATAAGCGATGCCCTTGACATTGGAGAGATCAGTCTCACCAGATAGGAATCCCTTCCGGAGAAGCTCTTCAAGCGTTCCCTCTCCCTCTCCAATCACTATTACGTCAGGTCTGAGCTCAGACATCACCAGACTGTGGTCCGAGGAGATGGGACCCCCAACAAGAACCCTTCCAAGCGGTCTGGACATGCGCCAGCTGCTGATTACTCGTTTGGCGACTGGAAGATCCATTGTCATGGCACTCAGTGCCAAGTGCTGGAACCTGCGGTCCACGCTTCTCACTGACAAGAGCTCTTCAGCCATCTTGATTCGGCATCCGACGCCATTCTTCTCTAGGACGCCGGCCACAGTCCTAGGTCCACAACCTATGGAGTCCCGTGAACTCACTCTGCGGCCAGTACCCGAGCTGAGAGCGTCAACGATTAGCACTTCTGACATCTGGTCTACAGGCAACAAGTCAGTGTCCTTCTCTCTTTATTCTTCCTGACCGACAGCCAACCGTGCCAGAAACGCACGTATGGGGCATCTTGGGAGAGCTTATATCTGGGGCTGTCGGCATAGAAGACCAGCAAATCGCTGGAAAACAAGTTTCAGGAGTAATTTAGGCTGAGTACAGACGGAGGTATTTGCCCAAACTGTGGCTTGCCCATGGATCTGTGCGTCTGTCAGACAATCGCACAGGAAGAAGCTAGAATAACTGTGAGCGTCGAACGCAGAAAGTGGGGTCGCCTGACCACCATAGTTGAAGGCTTCGACAAGAATACTGATCTCGGTCAAGTCGCCACGAAGCTGAAGAGCAAACTGGCCTGTGGAGGGGCTGCAAAGCATGGCCATATTGAGCTTCAGGGGGACCACCGTGGAGTCATTAAGGACATACTAAATGGCCTCGGCTTCCCTGATTCAGCGATCGCAGTAGACTGGGCCGGCAGATAGGCAGGACAAGCAACAGCCGAAAGAGCATCCAACCGCTTGTGCCCTCTGAGTGACAAGCGTTTCTCAGTGGTACGTGTATGCGTTTCAACTACAGAGATATCTGAATCCTAAAACGTACAGTGGCTGCTCTGCATTCATGCGGCACGATAGAATCTGAACCCCTCACATAACGTTTAAGCTCATAGAGTCGATGCCGAGGACTCTGACGATTTCCTTGTACCTGTTGCGCACGGTGACCTCCGTCACTCGCGCAACCTCAGCAATCTCACGCTGGGTCCTTCTCTCATCCATCATGATTGATGCAACATAGATGGCGGCTGCCGCAAGACCAAGGGGGTCACGGCCAATTGTGAGACCCATGTCGCGACTCTGTTTGAGGATCTCAACAGTCCTCAGCTGCACTGGGCTGGACAGAGAGAGTTCGGAGGCAAATCGCGATATGTAGTCGACAGGATTGCTCAATGGTATCTTGATGCTCAGACTCCTGAGAAGCAACCTATAACACTGTCCAAGCTTCTTCTTGTCCACTCTCGAAGCGTCTGCAACCTCATCCAGCGGACGTGGCTTCAGTCGTATCCGACAGGCCGCATAGAGGGTTGCAGCAACCATGGCCTCAATGGAGCGTCCACGAACAAGCTTCTGGAGGATTGACTTCCTATAGAGAAGTGCGGACAGCTCGCGTATCTGTTTTGGAATCCCGAGCTGCGAAGCCAGCCTCTCAAGCTCTGACATCGCCTGGGCCAAGTTCCTGTCCATGGAACTGTGAACCCTAGAACGAATCTGCCACTTCCGCAGACGGTAGATCTCTGACCTTCGATTCGGGCTCAGCTTCCGACCTGCCGTGTCTCTGTCGCGCCAGTCAATGACTGTTGAGAGACCCTTGTCATGGACTGAGTAGCGAAGGGGCGCACCCACTCTGCTCCGTGCATCAGACTCCTCGGAACTGAAAGCTCTCCACTCAGCTCCCGTGTCAATGCGGTGATCGGACAGGACAAGACCACAACCACCGCACACGCGTTCCCCTCTCGTCATGTCTTCAACGACAGACGTTGATCCGCATTCGGGACAGGATGTATGTTCCGCCGGAGTCTGCTCGGACGACCCCTTACTAGACGGAGAATCACGCATCTGACCCACTTCTGCGCCTCCTTTCACGCCCGAGCCGGAACTACGCTGCCAGAAGTCGCTGACAGATGAACTATCGATACAGTCTCCCGGGCCAACGTCCAACCAAGCGGATGACGCCTTTTAAGGATTGAGCCGAGTCATGACGCCGAACATGTGGAGCTCGACAGCTCAAGCCGAGAGCCTACTCCTTCCAGTCCATCACTTTGGGTCAAGTGCGAGCTGCCGTGGTGCGAACAGCATGTCAAACCAAGGCGACCTGCCAGGTTCGTGTCTATGTTGTCTGTTCGTGACCGTCAGGTGTCACAATGACAGTGTGCTCACTCTGGGTAACAAACTCCCCTTTCTCCTCAGCGAGGATATGATGCGCATAGAGCGCCCCACTGTGACGCAACTCACGTATGGCAATCTTGAGCGTCGCATACTTCATCTTCTCCGCCATCCAGCGCTCAGCAAACGGAAAACCTTGGAACTCCTTTCGCGCTATGCCCAAGAACTCCTTCGTGCCCTTGAAACGGACTGGAACTCTTATGGGAAGCAACTGATAGATCAGCGGGTTTGGCAGATCCGTCACGTTTCCAGAACCCGTGCTGGCAAAGGTTTCTATCGCGTAGGTTTCGCCCTCCTCTACCAGCACCTCAGACTTGCCCGATACACAGGGAACCTGCTTATCGGCATGGAGCTCATACTCCTTGAGTTGGTGCCCAGAGAGCTGCCTAATGGGCTCGAAGCCCGCGCTCTTGATCGTGTCCTCAATCAGAGCTCCTATTGAGTTCAGCTTCGCACCGGGGCGCATAAGCTCAACCGCGACTCTTGTCGCATCGACTGAGGCCTTCACAAGACTCTCATGCTCAGGGTTGAGTGCGACAGTGAAAGCGCTGTCTGATATGCAACCTTCGACATGGGCTCCACAGTCTACTGTCACTAGGTCGCCATCGGCAATGACGGTTTCATCGTTTAGCGGCGAAGTGTAGTGAGCAGCGATGTTGTTTATGGCCACATTGCAGGGAAACGAGGGGCCCGAGGCGTTGGCTCGAATGTGTTTCTCGACTGCCTCTACAATATCAATGACTTTCGTGCCCGGTTTGACCATCGGACGGGCAATCTCAAGTGCCTCGCGGGCCACAACACCAGCACGTTTCCATTTTGACCACTTGTCTTCCGGTTCCTCGCCAGTTTCGGTGGAGGAACGCTTTTCATCGGACATGCTTCTCACCTTTCTCGATATGAACTAGAGGAAGCCAACTGCGGACCATTAAAAGAATGACGGATGGTCTTAGGGACTATCCAAGTATCTTCTCGATTCCCTTTGCTACCCTAGTCATCGTGAAGAACAGGTAGCCAAGGTTCGCTCGCTTGTTTGTGAGAACTGACAGGATCGCGTCTTCTCCAGCACTGCAGATGATGACGTAGCCGCTCTCACCTTCGACAAGCATCCGGACTAGCGCTCCGCGCTCAAGCTGCTTGAAGACTTTCCTTGTTTCCGTCTGAATCTGTGTAGAACGGCCCGCTATCACATCCTCTTCCGGCACCTTTGGGCCCTCTACATCACCTGGGTAGTAGGAACAGATAGTGAGACCCTGTGATTGTGATATTATCAGACTGGCCTGAATAGTACCTTGGGAGGCCTTACTCAAATCCTTGAGAAGTTCACTCAACATGTCTGTCTTGCTGGACAAGGCTAGTTATCTCCCTAGGCGTCTTTCTGCAAATCGGTTCTGTGGTATTTAAACTCTCTTCGAACCTGCCGTCTTCAGAGCCTTCACTATCTTCTTCAGACCTTCGCCCTTATCCTTCAGGAGATGCTCCTCAAGATATGTGCCCTGAACGATGATTGAAGCCCCTGCTTCCACTCCCTTCACAACAGAGATCTCATCGTTGAAACCGCCACCAGCAATCACAGGAATCTGGACATACTGGCTGACTGTTTTAATCATCTCGGGCGGCACGCCACCACCCTCAGCACCGCTTCCTGCCTCCAGATAGACAAGCTTGAAACCCAAGAGTTCGGCGGCAAGGGCATACATAAGCGGAATCTTTGGCTTGTCACGAAGGAAGACCTTTGCATCGCCTACCCATGCGGCAGTCTTCCCGGGTGCAATCAGCAGGTAGGCCATAGAGATAGTTTCGATGCCAAGCATCTTCACATTTGCAGCACTAAGAGCCTGAGCACCAATTATCCAGTAGGGGTTTGTGCTGTTGAGCAGGCTCATGAAGAACATTGCATCCGCGTTGCCGGTCACTCCATTCAGATTCCCTGGGAACAGGATTGTTGGGATCTCGACAGCGTCGGATATCGCCTTCACAGTCTGGTCAATGTTACCGAAAATAGTACTGCCACCAATCATGATGGCGTCGCTACCCGCTTTCTCGACAAGGGTGGCCATCTGCACTAGGGTTTCGTCAGTATTCTTGAGCGGGTCAGGGTCCAACAGCGAGAAATGACAAGCGCCCTCCTTCTCAAGGGTTTCGGTAATGTAACTCCATACCTTGCCGGGCATCACTAGGTCCTCCGAATGTGGTCCCTCGACTTCCATTCCGCTTTTTATGGTTTTGGTCGAAACTGGACTCGACGTTTCCCGAACTTTGGGAAGAGCCGTCCAGTCTGAGCGACGTACTCCCTGTACTCGTCGCCGAACTGAGAAATCAACATGGATTCCTCCGGGAATGTCACGAGGTAATATCCCGGGAGACCCACCAGCAACAGTATGGTGGCAACCGACGGTATCATCAGGAAGAGGCCGCCAAACGATAGCATGTAGGAAGTATAAGAGGGGTGTCGAATCCATCTGTAGGGGCCCTTTTTTATCAAACGATGAGCAGAACTCATCGCCCATGAGGAGGCCATGTCCTTTCTTACAAACCGGAACCAGCCATGTAGCACTATCCCGAAGGAGAGGACTGTCAGCCCCGGGATCCAAATGACCTCAGATATATCAATGATTGGGAACATGCACAGCAGCAGGAAGGCATCCGCGGATAGAAGCCATGCTAGCGGAATGGCCAACACAAGTATGAATGACAGCAGCGTCGAAACTGCCACAGCGGCCATTGCCAAAGCAGGAACACTCTCCTCAGGCTCCGCTGAACTCGAGGCACCACGGTTCCTGACCTTTCTTGCATCCAAGGCCGTATGCAAAACGATATCGGAAAGAGAGAGAACACCGATGATCGGGCCTGCTATTGTGAAGTCCAACACGAGGAGTCTGTCAGGCCTCTAAGTCTATCAGCGTTTCGGACAGTGGACTCGTATCGACAAGGCACTCGGGCCCCTGCCTCTGGACAGCTGTTACATACCGTACATTGTGAGTTGGACAGAGTTGGACACAGGAGTCTTTGTCCTCCCAGAAACGGCACCGGGGTCGTACTCCTTGGGGCTGGAATGTGTCGAGTCAGCCTCAAAGAGATGTCTGGTTCGAGCCATTTGAGCCCTACTCAAGAATGTCCCAGATCGTTCAGCTTCTTCGCAGCTGTTGCATACCCTTTATTAGCTTCAGAGTTCTGGTTTCTCCACCACCGTCGACAAGACTTGATTGCGAAACAAAGCCGCATCAATCTTTGAGCATGATAACTGAGGATCAAGAGATGACTGAGAGGAGAGTTGGCATCTTTCTCTGTCACTGTGGCAGCAACATCGCGGGAGTCGTCGACATCCCTCGTCTCATGGATACTGTCAAGAAGATTGACGGAGTGGTTCACGTAGAGGACTACAAGTATGTCTGCTCAAAGCCGGGTCAACAGATCATCAACGACAGAATCAAGGAGAAAAGACTGGACAGAGTCGTGATTGGGTCATGCTCTCCGCGCATGCACGAGGTCACCTTCAGGCAGACGATGAGAGACAGCGGTCTCAATCCCTTTATCCTAGAGATTGCCAACTTGCGGGAGCAGTGCAGCTGGATACACCAGAATGACCCCAAGGCGGCCACAGAGAAAGCGATAGACCTAATCCGCATGGCAGTAGCCCGTGTAAAGCTCCTGGAACCACTTCAGGAACCAGTAGTCGAGGTGAAGAAGGCCAGCTTGATAATTGGCGCGGGCATCGCTGGCATCTCTGCAGCCCTCGACCTCGCCAATGCCGGATTCAAGGTCTATCTCGTGGAGAAGGAGCCAAGCATTGGAGGCAAGATGAGTCGCTGGGACAAGACCTTCCCGACTTTGGACTGTTCATCATGCATCCTCACTCCGCGCATGGCCGAGGTCGGTGCACACCCTAACATCGAGTTGTTCACGATGGCCCAAGTGGAGAAAGTCGATGGCTTCGTTGGCAACTTCGAAGTAACTGTCCGTGAGAAACCACGGTATGTGGATGTCAAGAAGTGCACATCCTGTGGCGACTGTTCAAAGGTGTGCCCGGTCGACGTCCCTGCCGAGTTCGATGCCAACCTGAGTTACAGAAGAGCTGTCTACATACCATTCGCTCAGGCTGTACCCTCATCCTATCTCATAGACATGAAGAACTGTCTGGGTGTTGATGTGATAAGGTGTGGCAAGTGCAAGGAGAAGTGCGAGCCCGGTGCCATCAACTATGAGGACCACGAGAAGATCATCAAACTGCAGGTCGGTACCATTATAGTCGCCACGGGCTTTGAGGTCTTTGATGCCTCGCAGAAAGAGGAGTATGGCTATGGCGAGTTCCTTAACGTGGTGAACCTCGCTGAGGTCGAGAGAATGCTCAGCTCAGCCGGTCCAACACAGGGCCATGTAGTGCGGCCTTCGGACCTTCAAGAACCCAAGCGAGTCGTCTACATACAGTGTGTCGGAAGCCGTGATGAGCGTACGAACAAGTACTGCTCTCGAGTCTGCTGTATGACAGCGATAAAGCAGGCGCGGATGATCAGGGACAAACTTCGGGCTGAGGTCTTTCTGTTCTACATCGACCTGAGGACGTTTGGTAAGGGCTATGAGGAGTTTTACGAGTCGACCGCTGCAGCTGGAGTGACATTCATCAGAGGACGCGTGGGCGAGATCCTTCAGGACGACGAGACCAAGAGTCTGATAGTGCGAGGGGAGGACACGCTCTTGGGCAAGCCAATGCAGTTCGACAATGTCGACCTAGTAGTCCTGTCCACGGGTGTGGTGCCGCCCGCCTCGACCAAGGACATTGCACACGTCCTGAATCTCAGTCAATCGCCCGATGGTTTCCTCCTTGAGGCCCATCCCAAGCTCAGACCCGTCGACTCCTTCAATGATGGCATCTTTGTGGCAGGAATGGCCCAGGGCCCAAAGGACATCCCTGACACCGTGGCTCAAGCGAAAGCGGCGGCGTCAGGTGCGATGGCACTCATGGGCAAGGGTAAGATCACCGTCGAGCCCTACTTCTCTGTCGTCGATGAGGACAAGTGTTCAGGATGCAGAGTCTGCGTAGCAGTGTGTCCGTACAATGCAGTGACAATCACTAAGGAGGGCCGCGCTCACGTCAACCCTGCCATGTGCAAGGGATGCGGGACTTGCACGTCATCGTGCCCCTCATCAGCGATTGTTTCACAGCACTACACTGATGGACAGATTTCCTCAATGATTGAGGAGTATCTGTCAGCCCATTAGTGGGGTTTTGGAACGGAGGGTCCTCTTGCGCGCTTCGGCTCAATCGGGCAATACAGGTCCAAGACGAGTTCTGACTCTGAGGCATCAGGATCATGGACACCCTCCAACATCTGATGCTTGCCGAACTTGTACTTGGTTGATTCTACCCACTTCGCGAGCATTCCCCAAGCTTGTGGGATACCCTCTAACTTACACTCCTTGACGTCACATGTGGTGACTGCATAGAGTCCTCCACTGAACTCCTTTGCCTGTATCGCTCCTTCAACCTTGGTGTCCTCTCCAATGCGAACCCAAAACTCATACCCATACTCCTTCCTATCTGGGGATGGATCGGGGTTGTTGAATCCAAACACCGGGTGTTCTTGGATGTCACCAAGCAAGATCCTTGGCTCTGCCCACCCCCGCATTATGTTCCAAGCATCGCGCTCAGGAGTTTCGCTGACAACCCGGACGCTAGCTACCCGCATTGGCTCGAGCTTCGCGATTCTGACCTGCAGTTCCTTCATGTAGTTCTCCCTGCGTCCAGTGCGAATCCAGCAAATAGACACAAAACCCCTCTCTATAAACTTGGCTGACTCCCAGCCAAACCAACATCAATTAGCTATATGAGAGAGATGCGGACAGAAAGAACCAATACTGGGGACAACCTGCATGAAGAATCCCGACCTTACCGTGGCAGTACTCGCCGGCGGCAACTCCGAGCGCTTCAAGTCTGACAAGGCCCTTGCAATGTTTCGAGGCCGTCCATTGCTCGCGCATATGATTGGCATCGCCAAGCATATCTCTCCTCAGACTCTGATCGTGGTTTCGAGCGATCAGCAGGCAGACAGTCTCAAGGGCGTAGTCGGCGAGAATGAGGTGGCCGTTGATCCTGATGATGCAGTCAGGTGTGCATTGACCGGGGCCGTCACCGCTTTCGAGTTCTGCAAGACGCGGTATGTGCTGCTGCTACCTGTAGACACGCCTCTTGCGAATGTACGACTGCTTCAGATGTTGGTTGATCTCAGACAGGGGCATGGAGCTATTGTGCCTTCATGGCCGTCAGGAAATGTGGAGCCACTTCACTCCGTCTACCTATCGGAGCGTGCATACTCAAGCGGTCTCAAAGTACTAGACCAAGGCAAACACAGAATGCAGGACTTACTAGATGCGTTGCGCAACGTCTTGTATGTTTCGACGCTCGTGCTCAAGACGATTGACCCAGAACTGAAGACATTCGTCAACTTCAATACTGAAGCCGAACTCCTTCGCTTGGAAGCAAGTAAGAGCTCGACTGATCGAGCGAATTGACCCGACCGGTTTGCATCAGCAGTTCTCTTTGCCAAACAGACGCACGACTGGGAAATACCCTGCAAGGGTCGCAGGGATCAAAGACCAAGGTTCTCGTGTCGAATCCTGCAAGTGCCTTCGTGTCCGACCATGCATGGACCGTACGGGTCGTCAGGAACACAACGCTTGCCGAACAGTAGACACTCGGTCGGGTCAATCATTCCCAGAATGACCTTGTGGCACATACACCCGGGTAAGATGTCCACTGAGTGAGTCGCCGGGATATTGAAACGTTTGCGAGAGTCATACTCTGCAAGATTCCCTCGGAGATAGTATGCGGACTTCTTGATGACTCCCAGTCCCCTCCAAGGTCCATCGTCAAGGCGAAAGGCCTGTTTGAGTGCTTTCTGAGCTTGCACGTTGCCCTCGGGACGCACAGCACGGCTATATTCGTTCTCGGATTCTGCACGCCCTTCTTCGATCTGAAGTAGTATCATCCGTATCGCTTCGAGGACGTCGAGAGGTTCGAAACCGGCTGCAACGCAAGGAACATGGTGTTTCTTGACTAGAGGCTGGAATGCATTAGTGCCGATTATCGATGAAACATGCCCAGGCGTTATGAAACCATCAACTGGCGGTCCCTTGATGTTCAGTAGGAGTTCCATCGCTGGTGGAATCGCCTTGAGAGATGTGAGCATGGAGAAGTTGCTTGGGGGGCCCTTCAGTATCTCGACAGCGAGCGTTGGGGCTGTCGTTTCGAAACCCACACCCAAAAAGATCACCTCTCGTTCAGGGTTAGTTCGAGCGGTTTCGACCGCTTCATTCACGCCATAGACAACCCGGACATCGGCACCGTTTGTATGTTCCTTCGTGAGAGAAGAGGACGTGGACGGAACCCGCATCATGTCGCCGAATGTTGTCACGATATGTCCTTGCTTTGCAAGCTCAACAGCCATGTCAACATCCTCGGCCGCACAGACACAGACTGGACACCCCGGACCTGCAACCAGAGTGACGCCCTCCGGCAGAAGTGACCTTAGCCCATGGCGGCTTATCGTGTCTTCATGGGTACCACATACATGTACAATCCTGATCTTGCGACCATGAGCGAAACGGCCTATCTCTCTAACGATTGCGTCGGCATATCGAGCGCTTCTGAAGTCACTCTGGTCAATCATGAGGCTCCCAAGAGTAGAATGCAGTTCCTGCACATAAAGCTTGCAAAGGGTACATGCAACAGCTGCGTAGAAGTCTGACAGTATTGGACGCTCTCGAGTAGGGGCCTAAATGGCTCGAACCAGACATCTCTTTGAGGCTGATTCGACACGTTCCCGCCTCAAGGAGTACGACCCCAGTGCCGTTTCTGGGAGGACAAAGACTCCTGTGTCCAACTCTGTCCATCTTACAAT
>CAZVZC010000017.1:0-9148 GCA_964631415.1 uncultured archaeon
CTTCACGACAGCTTCAGGAGATCATCGACTCCGAGCTACGTCGGAAGCACACCACCGGACACACGCAGCATCTGTGTCGAGTGCGGCGCACACTGCTGCCGGTATGGCGGTGCTGTAGCAACAAGGGAGGAAGTGCTCGCCATCGTCAACGCTGGGTATCCGAATTACTTCGACGTGGTTTCCGAGGATGTCCGCATCACGTCGTGGTATGAGAATAGCGACTGTCCATATCTGCACGACAACATGTGCTCAATATACGAGGTTCGCCCCCTGCGCTGCAGAGCCTACCCGATTCTTCAGATTGCCACAGGCGAGGTATTCCTGTCGCTCTGCCCCTTGAGCCAGCATCTGTCACACCCGGAGATGCGGGGTTATGCCAGACTGCTGATGCAGTGCCCTCGGTCTTTCGTTGATGATGCTGCCCGCCACCTTCAAGTCCATGCTCAAGCATTGGATAAGAAACTGAGTCGCTTCAAGATGAAACAGTTGCCATGGAAGGAAATGTGAGAGGCACACGAAGGGATCGGTACACGGAGTGGGCTGTCACACCTTCTTGGTGCTATTGTGGAGCTGGGCATGAGGGCAAGCTACCCTGTCTTCTTCTTGTAGGATATTGTTGCCCCCTGCGACAGCGACCAATACCAAAGGCGTGGCAACAACCGTATTTGGGAGGCTTGTTTCAAAATCAACGTAATAGACACTGAGCCGCCCGCAGTTCTTATTACGACCACAGGCCGTCTGAAGAGGTCGGCCAACCGGTCAAAGCATCTCGTGAGGCGCATCTCGTATGTTTCTTCAGAAGAACAAGTTTCTCGTCAGCGTGTTGATGGTCACGGTCGTCTTCGCAGGACTCACTGTGGGCAACTTGCCGACGCCCGCAGCACCCACAGCTGTCCAGAGTATTGACGGAGTTGTATACAACTTCGCAGACTACCCCGCCCTCAATCATGAACAGCTCGGAGTCTTCAACTATCTCGACAGCCTTGTGACACACCAACCTTATGGTGAGTGGGACGGATGGTACGCCACTGACCAGTTCCACGGCCTTCTCCACTATGTCCTTGCGTTCGTCATGTATGTCACATCAGGTCTCTTCGAGAGTACTCCTGGATACAGGACCGACTACTACCACAACTTCTCGTGGTCCCTCCTGCAGAAGATGAATACTTCGGAGGTGCCGTGGAACGACAGCTCAATCGAGTTCATGGAGTGGAACCACCCCGACTACAAGTACAATCAGTACTGGTATCCAAACGCTGAGAGCCCGAATGCGTCAATTGACGTCTACACAGGTGGATTCCGGGGTCCTGCCAACATCATGTGGACAGGGCACTACGGTCTCATGGAGGCGCTTCACGAACGGAACTTCAACGCCGGTGAGGTCGTCAACGAGCTGACATGGTTCATCGAGGACTGGAACAACACACTGACTACTGATGGAAAGGGGCATGCACAGGCAGGAGGGATCTGGAAGATTGGCCTGATCCCATGTGAGCCATACATAGCATTCGTCAACTGTAACTCGATTCCCATGTTTGCCACTCTTCTCTATGATGACATGTATGGCACCGACTTCATGCCGGTGTGGGACTTTGGTCTCAACTTCTCCAATGCTGTCTGTCAGGACGAATACAGTCTGTTTACCAATGGCTACTATGTGCAGGAAACATTAGGATACCAGCCACCTGCCCAAGGTCCTGCCCAGCCCTTCCCTGGGAACGCCATTGACAGGTATGCGGGCGGGCTACCAAGCGTGTCGGGCTACATCACTGCGTGGGCACTCACGTTTCTCGAGCCCATCCAGCCGCAGGAGACGGAGAATGACTATCCGGTCTTCTTGGACGTTTACGGGCGAGATGTTTCAGGGGACAAGCTCTGTATAGTTGGCAACTACCGTCGACCGGAGTCGTTCAGCGTCACCGATATGCTTGCCAACCTGATGGCAATGCCTTTGACGAATCAGAGGGGTGACTACGTGACCGGCCAGAGAATCCGCAACTTCCTGTACGGTAGTTTTGACAAGGTATGGTCTGCCGACGGACGCCGCATGTGGTATGATGCCATGTCCCTGATACCATTTCTCCAAGCGCCGCTCACGACTGCGTGGCTCTGGGGCACCACTCCTGCCACGGTCAGAGACCTGGCCAGTGCTAGACCTGCCACGTTCTGGAGTTATCCGTACATTTCCAGCGCGGACGATGACCGTATCTGGGTCTATCAAGCAGTGTGGGACCCCGCAAAGTCTGGATTCGTTCTCAACGTGCGCGTGGATCAGACTGCGTCTCTGACCTTCAGCAACTTCGATCACGCTCCGTCTGCTTACGTGGGCGGATCCGTCTACCAAGTACTGAGTCCACTCGACGGCGGCTATGAGCTGACTCTTTCGCCTGGGACGTATCAGATTGTGGTCTTATGAGGAGGTTGGAGAATGACACAGGATACTACCCCGGTTGCTGTTGAAGCACAGAAAGAGGCAAAGCGATCGAGACTGACCCGATTCTACATCCAGAGTGGTCCACTGGCCGCATGGACGCTCGTCTTTTCGGTCCTTGGAGCTGTACTGTATGCTCTGGTATTACTGATACCAATGCCGTACACCATGGTGTCGCTCTTCAAGTTAGGCTTGGTCCCGGCCTATGCCATCATCGCTGTCACGGGAGCTATACGTGGACCCATTGCAGGATTCCTGACAGGCTACCTGGGAACGATAGTCCACGACTTGCTCGTCAGTGGAGTTGTGGTCGCAATGACTCTGAATGCCGCTGCATGGGGTATGATCGGTTTCATTGTGGGCTTGGCCTCGTACGACTTCATGCGCGGGCGTTCGTTAGCGAAGCTGTCAGTAGTGTCTGCAGTCGGAATCGCCGTCACAATCATGCTGTTGGCTCTGATTGCCTTGAGGGTCGACGTGTATGCAACCTTAGCACTCGTCGTCTTCACGATAATCCCGTTGCTGACAACAGGAATCCCAAGTGTGGTTCTGTTGGCACCTCTCTATGCAAGGGCTTGGCATTCGATTGTAGCCAGATTCCTTCCCCATGCATTAGCGCAGTAGACGAAGGCAAGGACGTTTCAAAGACTTGAAGTTGAGAAGACCTGCCCCTAACTCAGATAGGAGCATATTGAGTGGACGTGTTGCTAATCGCGTAAAGGTTTATCAAATGGAGCCTCTCTGTTCCGGGTCAACACAGTTCTTGTGTTCCTTATCGCTTGGTTGGTGTTCAGATGGGTCTCCAAGAGCTTCTCAAGAAGGCTGGCAAGGGTCTTGTTATCACTGCGGCAAGCGTTGTGGCTGGAGCAACCCTTGGTCCACTCGCTGCAGGGGCAGTTGGTGGATTCCTCTCGAAGGCGATGAGCCAGATAGGAGTCACAGTGAGCCAAGAGATTGTGGAGGACGTTATCAAGAGCAAGATTGAGTCTTCGACCGAGGGGCTCATTGATCTTGTGCGACCCGGTGATATGGAAAAGGTAGCCGATGAGATTGCGGCAAAGACCAATGGAGACAGTGAGCAGATTCAGGCAGCGCTTCAGTACAGCATAAGAGAGCTGCAGACTAACCTGAATTCAATTATGATAGAGCTGAGAGGAGATCAAGTGCTCCTTGGTCAGGTCCTTCAGTTGGCTGTCGAATCTGGCGTCAAGCTGGACGCTATCGCTCAGCAGGAGGCTCAGACGAAAGAAGCTGTCGAGGAGGTCCTAAGAAAGCTTGACGCAATGGAACGGGGTTTGGATGTTTCCTATCGCAAGTTCATAGGCAAGTACTCCGAGCTTGAACGTCTCGACTTCGCGAAGCTGATGACCATAAGCAAGCTGCAGCGTCAGAGAACGGTAATGGCATCTGGATTCGGTGTGCGCTACGATCCAGACCTATATGTGCCCCGAACTGACGAAGAGGCTGTCTTTGAGAGGTTCATGGGCGACATCGGTATGTCGGACCGCAACATCTTCCTTGTCTTGGGAAATGCTGGACTGGGGAAGACATGGTTCATGGCACGAATGTCAACCCGCGCGCTTGAGATGGGCTCACCGACCTTCTTCGTACCACTAGCTCACGGAATCAAGGCTCTCACAAGCGTCTTTCAGGTGGAGACTCTGGCTGCCCTCGTTGATCTGATCGACCCGGTGCTCAGTCAGGCTGGCGAGCATGCGTTCATCTTCCTTGATGGCCTGGACGAGATGGACCCAACCAACATCAAGTACATCCTTGGTGGCCTGGCTTCTGCAAGGAGCAACTCGGTTTCATTCGTGCTTTCGTGCAGGGCCGCTGACTGGGCAACGAACAAGGCAATCGTCAGAGGATCATATGACATTAAGTACTTCATCTATGAGGACAAGAAGGCCGGAGAGGTCGCTCGCAGTCTCAGGATCACCACACCTGTTTCAGTGCTCATGACTGAGTTCACGGACAAAGAACTCAGCGCCGCAATGCAAAAGTATCGAATCCCGAGGGAAGTGCCAGAGGATCTGTTGCCTCTCCTGAAGCGGCCATACATCCTCAGACTGTCGACCGAATGGTATCGACAGGTAGGTTCCCTGCCTTCGCCTTCCTCGCCTGAGTTCCTCGACTTGTTCGCAGGCGGTCCAGAGTATACAGACTCAGTCTTCAGGAGGCTGGGAATACTCACAGAGCGTGACTCACTCTTTGCGACTGTTGAGAAACTGATTGAGGCAAAGCGGGAGTCTCTTCGCCTTGGTGAGCTGCCCATGGATTCTGAGTCCAGCACATTCAGCACGCTAGTGTCGTCCGGGCTTCTCATTGTCACTCTCGACAGGAGCGGTACGGTGATATCTCTCAGCCCTGAGTTCCTTATACCGCTGTGTTCGTTAGCGATTCTCAGGTATCAGTCGGACCCTCCAAGGGTCAAGAGCCTGCTGAGCACAATCAAGCAGTGGATACCTGATCAAGCACAAGCCATATCCAAGATTGTCAGTGAGCTGGTCTTCCCTGAAAGCATCACACGTCTGCCGGAAGTCAGTCCGACTCCTCCTGCTCCAGAAACACCCAGAGGGCCCAGTGAACGAACACCCACTGCTCCAAAGAGAGAACCGGCTCCGTCCGCTCCGGCGTCACAGTCTGCCGCGACAGTACCATCGCAGGCCGGAAAGAGAGGGATTGGCCAGCAGATCAGACCAGCCGAACCTGCAGCTGAGCAACCAGCTCCGGCCGTGCCCGCCGCTCGGCCAGTGACTACACCAATTCCGACTACGCCGCCCAAGAGAGGTCTGTCACAGGACTACTCAGGTCGAACTCAGCCTGTCGCAACTGCGCCAGCAGCAACCACAACACCTCCGAAGAGAGGTATTGGTCAAGCAGGAGCTGCTGCACCGTTTCCAGCGACAACTCCTCGTTCAACGCCGCCGCCAACACCGGTACCTAGCGCACCGATGAAGAGAGGTATTGCCCAATTCGGAGCGCCGAGCGCTGAGGTTGCTGCAGCTCGAGTCCTTACTGCTACTGACCCCGCGGGCGTTGTCAAGGTCCTAGAACCCCTGCTCAAGGATCGGGACGTGCACGTCCGCAGAGCTGCGGTGCTTGGTCTGGGTATGGTCGCGTCGAGGCTGAAGGATCCAGCTGATAAGGTTGCAATCCTGAAGCCGTATCTTGAGGATACAGACACAGACGTGCGTGCAGCGGCGGTGTGGGGACTAACGCTTGTCGCGTCGACCCTGAGGGACGATGCTGGGAAGGTGGAACTGCTAAGACCCTATATTGATGACTATGAATGGGTCGTGAGACGAAGTGCCGCTTTTGGCCTTGGTCTTACAGCAGCCAAGATTGAAGATGCCGCGAAGAGGACAGCGACACTCAAGCCCCTCTACGAGCATGTTGATGGTCAGATTCGCACTGGGGCAGTCACTGGGAGTGGCTTTGGTGCTTTGAGACTGGCCAATGCCGCCGAAATGGTACCTGTGCTGACGCCGTTCCTGAATGACTCGTTCGATGATGTGAGAGGTGCTGCCGCTTTATCACTTGGTCTGATTTGCTCCGCACAGGCAGATGTGGCATCGATAGTCCAGACCCTCAAGCCTCACATGGTGGAAGGCTATGGAAAGCTTAAGAGCAGGTCGACGCTCAGTATGTGCCTGATAGGCGGGAGGTGCGGCAATGCGGCACCAATCACGGCAGATGTCGTAGGACTTCTGAAGGATCCTCAGTTTGACGTCCGAGGAGCCGCAGCCTTGGGACTTGGCCTTGCTTCGTCCGGTCTTGAAGACCCGTCCAAGGTCAACCCATTTCTGATGCCTCTGCTTGAGGATGAGGAGGGAGATGTCCGTTCAATGGCCGCCCTTGGCCTTGGTCTTGTGGCATCTAGGCTGCGGGAGTCTGATATGATAGTGCTGCTGAGGAAGCTGATTGACCACCACAATGAGGTGGTCCGTTCGAGCGGCGCGATTGGAATGGGCATAGCCTCAACCAGGTTCGCGAAGCCTCTTGACAGGATAGCGTTGCTGAAACCACTCATGAGCGATCCCGAAAAGGCAGTGAGGAAAGGAGCATTGATGGGCATGAGCCTCGCTGCAACTAAACTCGGTAAGATGTCTGAGAGAGTCGACCTGATATCGCCCTACATCTACGACGCCGACCCCACGATACGAAGAGCCGCGGCAATCGCACTGGGTGTGGCTACTTCGGAGGTGGAACTGACTCTCGGTACAGTCACTGGCGAGGTCCTCTGGGGAACCTCACCGCTTGAACATGATGAGTGTCTAGTCGTAGGATTGTCATCATGTCTGACGCTTGTGCACGGCGTCTAGTTGCATATCAGTCACCAACTCTGCGCTCTCTCTGGCTGAGGGGATTAGGCTGAGTTTCGTTCGCTGCCGAGTGGCAGCAAGGGCGGTCGACATGAGCGAACTCTTCTGCCGCTTGCGGGAGATTCGACGCAAATGGGACGAACCTGCGGAGAATGTGGCTACGCACGGAGCAGAGAGTCCGATGGCGCAATGATCCCTACGAGCTATGTGTGGTGTGACTACCACAGCGACACAAGGATGAGAGGCGGCACTTGTTCCTACTAGCAGATCAGGTGATCGAAGACACGAGGCATTCTCGTTTCACGTCTTGCACGGCGCAGCTCGCTGGGCGCTTTCATGTCTGGATCAGCGGGTTCAGCGCGGAGCATCATCTGGGCTTTCTGGGCCAAAACTTATCTGGACTGCCGACATGGCCTGCTTGGAAGGGGTGTTGGGAAACCAACGTGACCTTCGGAGAGTCATCATGGGAAGCGAGGAGTCACAGAGACCATTCCTAAGCGAGAGATGCATCTTCTGTGGACTGACACTTGGCACGGAAGAGAGTGTCAGGTATCGTGGTGCGCTCTCACATAAGAGATGCGCTGATGAGGCTGCAGCCGAGGAGGGGGAGTCGTGGAGTAGGGCTCCATTCATGGTGGCAGCCATTGGTGGTTTCATGGCCATCTTCTTCTCTCTTCTCTTTGCGCTGGCCCGTACTTATCTCTTCGGCAACGACACCTTGATGGCAGCTACTGGATATGGCGGGCTGTCCACGAGCCTGCTTCTCTTGGCTGTCGGATTCTTTGGCTACTACGCGAACAACAACAGACTGTTTGGGCTCGTGCCCTTTCTCCTCGCCTTTCCATTGTACTACTTTGGAATAACGGTCGCTCGTATCTTCATTCAGTACGGCATCATCGGTTCAGAGAGTCCGCTATGCATAGAGTTTCAGAATGCTGCCTCTATGACAGCGTCACTGCTCACTGCCTTCCTGCTTTTGTGCGCATTCGCTATATTGCTCGCTATGGATGACCATGACAATAAGAACCTCGTGAGGGTCACGGCGGTAGTCCTGCTGTTGTCAAGTCCTGTGACAATGATCATTCCTCTCTGGATACTTCCTCTTGCGATGTTCTTGGCCTCACACATGTTCCTGACCATGAAGAAACCAGAGGCAGAGAGTTGAATATGCCCGTTGTGAGCCGCGCGGATGAGCTTGTTCAAGAATATGGTTCGAGGGGCTAACGTTTCTCCTCCATACCCAGTTCTTTTCTAAGAATCTTGACGACCTTAATGATGATTGGCAGTTCGTTCCGAAGCAACATGTATAGTTCCTGCAGGTTCACATCGACATAGGAGTTTGCACGTATATTCCTCAGCAGTGCAAGCTTGAGCAGACCCATTTCCATTGGTTTGTCAATTACCCCAAGAGTGCAGAGGGTACGAAAGGTCTCAGTTCGGTTTCTCGGATGGGCTCCACCCCTCTTTGTTGTCACCCGATTGGCTAAGTCTGCTACTGTTTCGGTGGCGACCTCAAGATTGTAGAGCGCTGCGTCGCTTACCCTAAAGTCGCTATTGAATTCCTCAAAAGTACTGGCTCTGAGTTCTTTCAGCTTCTTCAGCGTTTTTTGCAGGTAAGCCAATCTCTGTTGCAGCTCATAGTCGGTCATCTTGAAGGCATCTCCACGAATCGACAGGTACAACCGCCCAATAAAGGATTGGCGGACAGGCCAACTCAGCCTGACGATTCAGAGTTCAACCGCGCACTCAGTGTTGACTTCCACCCGAGTATCTTGACTGCAGCTAGGGACAAAACCATTCTGCTAAGCTGTCTGTTCTGCCGACAATGCTCGAGGTACGCGCACCCAACCTTGTCTGTGTCAAGCAGAGTCGTCTTGTTATATGAGATATTGTTCGCATGGTTTCCCGAGCAGTACCCACACTGCCCTATGATTGGAGAGTGCAAGGCCAATGTCGCTGTCACTGAGCCAACGTCAGAGTGAAGAGATTCACGAATATGTACAAGACCGTTTGGGGTGGGGCCCAGATGAGTACAATCTGGAGTTTATGGACGAGTGGGATCATTCACGCGTGCCATCGGTCGTTGGAATCCCGACACGCAGAAAGGTAGACTACTCACCCATGTTCGTAATCCTACCCGACCAATCGCGTGTTAGCAGGGGTCATCCGGATGCATTCGAACGGATTCTGGCTACGTACTTCGCACTTCCGAAGGAGTCAGATGCGTCGACTATTGCTCGATTGGCCCTGTGGTTTGGTCGGTTCAAGGAAGTTGTGGGAGCACTCTGGACCATAGACATCAGCGGCAAGATCCCAAAGAACGGGTCAAACGCTCGCAGACACGGCCCGTGTTGAGAAGGACAAGTGAGGGCTTTGTCGTTAGTTTCTATGC
>CAZVZC010000017.1:9248-37565 GCA_964631415.1 uncultured archaeon
AGACACGGCCCGTGTTGAGAAGGACAAGTGAGGGCTTTGTCGTTAGTTTCTATGCGTACGACCACGAGCTGTTGCAGCTCACTGACTGAACAGTCACAATGGAATCAGGTAGAGCACTTTTCGACTTAGTGAAGTTTCCAAGGCAGTAGAGAGAGCCCAAGCACGTGCTACTATTCCTTCGAGGCAACACTCCAGTCGCTCGAGAGGAACCACCATTGAGAAGACCTTGGCGAAGCCCAAGTAAGAACATAATCACGAATGTGCGGCAACATCCAGCGGCAGACGTGGATGCATGTTAGTCTTCCTCGCCCGCGAAGTAGGGGTCAAACGAACCGACCTCGAAACCGTTCTGGCGCAGCTTTGACGTCAGACTTAGGTCTCCACTCTTGCAGGCTAGAAACACCTGATTGTCCTTGAATCCCAGAACTGCATCAGGCAACTTTCCGAGAAGACTGGGGTCGCTTGCCATGGCCTCTTGGTAGGCGCCGGTCAGGGCTATCAGAAAGTAAGACCCCTTCAGGGCTTCGACGGATGGAATGGGGATGCCTATCGCTGTCTCGCTCTTCGGCCCAGTCAGCGGCCGCCAGTCGCTTGTTATGAGCTGAGCGCCATCGTTGTGTTCCCTACGCACGAAAGTGGAGATCTCGCCGTCGCTGTCGCAGGTCATGTCTACCAAACGAACCAAGGTTTCCGGCTGTCTGTCGAGGCCTGTGATAGGTATGACGGGGAAGTGCTGGTTTACTAGTATGTGGTCAAGACAGCTGTTGAACACGCTGAAGTTGCCTAGGGCGATGACATCGGGGTACATTGACCACTCTGGTGGGATGATGTCTGCAGTGCTCTGTCCGAACTCAACGATTCTTTTCCTGATGACCTCCTTCATGCAGGCCAAAACCTGCTCCCGTTTTTCCAGTTCGTCGATGTTGCTGGCTGCACTTTCGACTTCCTTGCTGAAACGGGACCAGACCCTGAGTATGCCTGGAATGTCCTTCGCCTTCTGGACTGCCTTAGTCCATTTTGCGATCTGTTCGCTCGCTTTGGCCGTCAATGTGCCAGTAACGGGTGATGATCTCTTATGGCCAACGACCCTGACAAGAATCATGGAACTATGAGCTGTGACTGCACGACCTGTTTCTGTCAATATGCTCGGCACCATGGTGAGGCCTAGATTGCCGCAAGCGGTACTCACCGTTTCGACAACCGTCTTTGCGTACTTGTCAACCGTGATATCGTCATGACTCCCTTCGTAGTCGACTGGTAGTCCTCCACCTAGGTCAATCATCTTCAGGCCAGTCAGACCACCATCTCTCTCAAGCCAGGAGTAGACCTTCATCACGAATATCGCGAGTTCGTGTACACTGCCAAGGTCAGTTACCTGTGACCCAATGTGTCCGTGGATCGAACAGACGTCTTTCTTCAGGTCATAGTTCCTGAGAACGTCAACCACTGCCTTCAAGTCATGGATCGTCAGACCGAACTTGGAGTGTCTGCCGCCTGAAGGCCCCCAGTGTCCGCTCGGTTCGACATATGGTATGACACGGATGCCGATAGGGATGCCGCCATGAGGGAAGCTTTTGCCAAGAAGATGAGCCTCCGGAACGTTCTCGACGCACACGACCACGCTGTGGCCCGCGTCGTGGGCATCCTCAATCATCCTCATGTACTTCCTATCCTTGATACCATTGCAGACAATCAGCCTGGATTTGTCTTGGCCTAGGATGCTTCGGGCCATTAGAAACTCGGTCTTGGAACCCACTTCTACTCCGTACATCGGATCAGACGCTAGCACGGTTCTCACGACGTCGTAGTGCTGGTTGACTTTCATCGGAAAGAGCGGAATGTACCGGCCGCGGTATGATGACTCTTTAATGGCGTCGCGAAACACTTTTGTCAGATTGGCGGCCCTTTCAGCCGCAAAGAGAGGAATCCTGAGAGTGAACGAGGAACAGTCTGCCTGACTGCTCTTCACGAACCTTTCAACGATGCTGGAGAGCGACACTTGCGTGTTACCGATGCGCAGGCAGAGCCGTCCCTGATTGTCTATGTCCAGAATATACAGATCACTGCGACCTATCCCATAGATGTACTTGCTCTGCTCTATCGACCACAATGTCCGTTGTCCATCTCTCAGAAAGTTGTCCTCTACATGGTTTTGGAGGTTTTGTCTTCGAAGTTCTATACTGACCCGTCGCTACTACCTTATCACCATTCTTAGTCGGCACCCAATATGGCACGTCCTGTGGGCTACGTAGATGCTAGTGAACAAAGAGGAGCAGGTTGGATTATGCCTTCCTAGCGGAGGAGAAATCTCCCCAGTCACACTGGTTCCGCAAGAGATGGCATCCTCAACCTGCAAGATTCTGAACTCGATTCAGGGGAGGCTTCAGCGGCCCCCGCTTCCGCTCTACTTGAGAGCACCGATAATCAACAGGAGGAAGCCGAACCCTATCAGGCCCAACATGAGCTCTGAGAACTCATATGTGCCTACCATCAAGGTGTAGTACCCAAGGTAGAAGTAAGCGGCGTATGCCGCATACCCTACCATGGACAGGATTATCGGCAGGATTCCAATGATTATCAGGAGTAACCCAAAACAGGCAAGAGCTTT
This sequence comes from uncultured archaeon, assembly GCA_964631415.1. Lineage (GTDB taxonomy): Archaea > Asgardarchaeota > Thorarchaeia > Thorarchaeales > Thorarchaeaceae > OWC5. Next base: position 11,857 of record CAZVZC010000017.1, read on the forward strand.
TCCCATTTCGATATCATCTCCACAACGGCTCCCTACTCTGTGACTTCCGGGTATTTTAACTATTCCAGCGTGAATGCCGCATTCTGCCTCGAGATTAGCCGTATGTATGAGGAAGATACGTCTTGGTATGTGATGGCTGCGGGAAGCATGGCCAGTTGTGGGAATTCTTCAAGGGAGTGCTTGGGCCCGCGGCCAGGTCGGTTTCTGAGAGTTCTTTGGTGGCGCTATCTCACAATTCTCCCGGGCAGAATGTATGGGTAATACCTTCTCAGCACCTTGCTGCTGACGAACCTGTGCACTCTCCTGAGCCTGAGGTAAAGCCTCCATGTCGAGGCGTCACTGTCGTAGTAGCGCTTGACCTCGCCAGGTGTGAGTGGGGCCAGATGCTCTGTGGCTGCTTCGTTCCTGAAGAACTCGTTGGTGACGTCGATGAGCCCAGGTACTAAGTCGCTTCGCTGTTCCTTCAGGAAGTTCGCAACCAGATCAAGGCAAACGCGGCGAAGGTCGTAGTATCTATCAAGTATGTCCTGCAGGTAGAACCTCTTGAGAACCCATCTCATCACAGGAGGCGTCGGTTTCAGGAAGAGGAGCGCATCAAGCAGTTCCTTTCCATTTTCCCGCATTAAGGGGGTGCTCGTGTCGAGGTACTCGAGTCTCGTGTCGCGGCCAATGCTGGGGTTGTTCGGGTTCATTTCCTGCACTGACCAGTTGGACACTTGTCCATCGATAGCCACCTCAAGCTTGCCTCTATGTTTGCTGTTGAACTTCCAGACCTTGTTCAGTTCTCTGAGCACGTTGCGAGCAAGTGAGAAGCATTCGTCGTTTGAAACCTTGTGAATCACCTTGTTGCCGATCGCGTCTGGGAGCTGCTTCTCTTGGTAGAGGTACAGAACAATCCTTCCACTGTGTGTGACAATATGCGTCGCCCCATACTCAGGTATTTGCAGTCCGATCTTCATGAGCTGCTCGTTGTATCTCTCATATAGGCTCTCGTAGTTCTCGACCTGTGCCACCGTGTCGAACAGAGGCATTCTCTTGAACGCGATGTCCGCTTGTTCTCCTTGCAGAATCTCGAACACTGTGCTGATCTCGCCGTAACCTAACACCTTCGCAGGCATGGACGACTCCTCAGGTCTGGACGGATCGAGTTGCTCCTCAAACGCCTTCAGCAGATCGTCGTCAACAAGTATTGTCACTTAATATACCTCCTATGCTACCAGTGCTCTTGCGAGCTCAAGATACTTGGGGTTGTTCCTTGCCCACGAATATGCCCTGTTGAGGCTCCTGAACATGTATGATGTTTCCGCATCACTAATAGTCAGTGGCGGCAGAAACTGTAGCACGGATTTGTCGTTCTCAGCATATACTGCGAACAGTCCATTGTTGTAGCAGGCTATGCTCATGAGCGGCCCATATCCCACGTCATTCATCTTAAGACCGATGAACAGACCGAGCTGTCGCACCTCGGTGAGGATATCTGAAAACTGCCGACGCAGTTCATCAAGTCCGTTCTCGACTTTGGCTGCCAAGATGTTGACACGGCTGAGGAACGGTTTTGAAGAGGAGATATCGAGAACTCTCTCCGCAACAGGACACCCAAGCTCGGCCCCTCCAAAGGTTGACACGTGTATGAACGGATTCTCATGCATGAATGAGTCCAGTTCCTCTCGATAGCACGTCGCCGACATCGGATAGAGACCTCCAGAGAGTCCCTTGCCAATCGTAAAGATGTCAGGCGTGATGCCGTAGTGCTGGAACGCCCATAGCTTCCCTGTCCTCCCCAAACCTGTTTGTATCTCATCTAGTATCAGGAGGACGCCCTTCATGTCACATAACTCCCTCACCGCCTTGTAGAATCCATCAGGAGGAATGGGCATGCCAAGGGTTGCTGGGATCGTTTCGAATAACACTGCGGCAGTCTGCTCGTCAATCACCTTGGAAACCGCCTCAGTGTCACCAAATGGCACTTCGACGAAACCGGGTGCCAGAGGCTCGAACGGCCTCTTGAAGTGGTCTGCTCCAGCGGCAAGTGCGAGTCCGGTGTGCCCGTGATATCCTCCAGATGCATAGACAATCTTCTGCCGCCTTGTATGAGCCCGCGCGAGCTTTATGGCGAAGTCAACTGCTTCTCCGCCACTCACACCAAACACAACTCGACTCAGACCTAGCGGGTTTACCTTGGCAATCTTCTTGCCAAGTCTTGCTCTTTGCTCACTGATGAGATGATGGTTCCCAATGTCGAGTTCTCTCAGGGCATCCATCATAACACGGATCAGTACTGGATTACGGTGCCCAAGGTTGAACACCCCTCCGTTGCAATGACAGTTGAGGAGCTTGGTCTTGCCGGATACATCATACATCCACGAGCCTCTTCTCTTGCCCATGACAAAGTCAAGGTCGACCGCAGTATAGAAGTCCACCTTGCCTGATGATACATGAGAGGCAAAGTTCCTGATAATGCTCTTCTTCGAATCCTTACCCACGAAAGACATTGCTGTCGGCTCCCGGAAACACCACATCGCCGCTCTGCAGATGAGGGGATGTGTACTATTCAGGCAGACCTAGATTGAAGGCCCTCTTCTCTTATGAACGTGGTCCCACCCTTTTCTGCTATGACCGTTTCTCTCCGGGACCGCTTGTTCTGTGCTCGGACTCATGACAACCGTTCTGCAGTTGTCGCTCGGGAAGTGCAGACTCCTGTACCTTTCAGGTCACCAATAGTGACTATGCGCTTTATTAGGAGCCCAAAGCAGAGTATCCAGACTCATTAACATAGGGTCACATCTATTGAGCCATTACTCTCGTAATAGAAAGTGATGCAGCCTTCGCGTAACCAAGACAAGAGCATAAGTTGTCTTGCGTTATGGTCTTCTCAGTACATCGCCAAAGGTGCGACGGATGCGAGGCGAGGAATTGCTGGATAGAAATCACAAGAAACACCCCTATGCAGAATCCAGGAAGAAGAGCCAAGGCGATCTCAACGGTCTGCTCATGTTCCTTAGCAACTTGGGTGTCATTATCTGAAGATTCAGTCCCGGCACAACCCGGCCCTTAGTTTCTGCTTTGGTCTCTGGGGAGGGTCAGCCGTTGGGTCCGTAGGCCGGGTCCCGGGACTCCCGAGCACCACAAATCCACATTGTTGACACCATGCCTCTTTGCGTGCGAAAATCAGCATTGGCCTAAGCCATGGATGGTGGCAGAGTGTATCCCCGTCTCATAAGGCGGTTGGACACTCTGCCTGTGTACAGCTTGGTTGTTCCTCTAGAATAGCCAAGGCTCATTGGGAGGGTCTGCTGGAAACAGACACTGCCATGGCTCATTCGGAGGATCAGCTGGGAACAGACACTGCCAAGGTTCGTTTGGCGGGTCTGCAGGAAATGCTTGTGTTGTCTTCATGGTGTTTGTTCACCGAAAGCATACTGTCGGTGAGGCTCGAAGCACTCCTGAAGCAAGACCAAGGCAGTCCACGACTGTCTGAGTGAAGTAATATACCAATCCATGACCTCAGTCTCGTGGGAGTTCAAAAGGAGCGATACGACTAGCTCGTCAGAGATGGTTCTCCGTCTGCCTTTATGATTCGCGACTCTCTCGCCGCCATGGTCCCTACTGCGCATCTATGTGGAGTGAAATGAATGCACGACCCAAAGCTTGACACTAATAGAGGCTAGCACGCCCGCTAGAACAGGATCGAGAGACACGTCAGCGCCCCTTCACACTTCTCGAACTCGCTAACGTCCAAACGTGTGACCTCATAACCTGCATCGGTGATCATCTCTGCAGTCCGGTCGAATCCTGCAGGCATGATGACGGCATTTCCTATGGTAAGGGTGTTAGCCGCGTACCCCTCATTGTCATCGACAATCAGCAACTCGTACCCTTCAAGTGCAGGGTGGTCTGCATAGCTCTTCCTGCAGACCATTGTCTTTCCGCTCAAGTAGGTGACATGGCTTTTGAGGTGCACAATGTACGGGTCCCTGATTGCATCGACTTGGACCTTGAACCAGTCACTCATCTGGAAGACGCCCTTAACATTCGTCCGCTGTGAAACCCCGCTGATGAGCTTGTCGGGAAGATGAATCACATCGCCCCCTTCTAGGGTCCCAGGCTCGCTCACTCTGCGAACAGGAAGATACTGACCGAGGAGTGACTCAACTGTGTCCTCCTCCCCTTGTCTGCTCTTCGCCGCCATCCTTGCGATCAGGGCCCTGCTGTTGTGTATGACAGCAGTGTCCTCAACGAAGCATGAGTCGGGGTAAGCATCCTCAGCTTTCATTGTGAGCAGCTCAAGACCGAGCTCCTTGAGTGTGGTGCAGTAGGCACGATGTTGCTCCATGGCTTTCTTCGCACTCGCAGTGCTGTGCAATGGATGAGAGGAGATACAGCGTGGGAAGCTGCGGCTTGGAGGGCGCACAATTGCTCTCTTGGGTGCCATAGCGAAGGCGACCCTCGAATGAACCTAATCAGTCTATCGCACACATTTGCACAGGGCCGACCTACTCACGCAAACCTGTGATGTGCATTCTGTTAGAACACGTGTTCCAACGAATCCCCGCGAGAACGAGAAGAGCAACTGTAATAGGCGCGACCGATTCTCGGAACTCCGATGAACACGAAGAGGCTTCTATGGTGGCTGCTAGCCTGTACAAGAGGAGGCTCCAACAGGGCTAGGATCATCGATATTCGGACCAGACAATCGTTGCTGTCTTGGGGACCATGAAGTGAGCCGCAGTCTGGCTCCGGCTACCCCCGTTCATACACCACGCCCTTTCCACCAGAGGGATAATGGAAGTCGATGGCGTCCGCTTCGCACACCTGATAACAGGCTCCACACTCCACACACCTTGACTTGTAGTCATCAGCAATGTACGCTTTATTGCCTTTCTTTTTCCAGAGCCCCATTGTACATACTACCAGACATCGTCCGCACATATTGCACTTTGCCGAGTCGATCTTGATGAAGTCAGTGGACCCTGGGATTCTTGTGACCAACGAATCGATGCTTGCTCTCAAGTTCTTCCCTCCTTCTCTTCAAACGCAGAGGCGATAGATTCCTGAAGCTCAGGCATTGAGGCTATCAGTTTCTCGGGATTCGTGAGGAGTTCCATCTTGTCCCCCAGAATCTTCTCCAATAGCGGAAGGACATCTCTCATCACAAATGGTATTGCCTGTGGCAGATACGACTTGACATGTCGCATCACCTGTCTGACGCGGACGGCGTGAGGCTGCGACCAGTCAAGTATGCCTCCGAGTATCTCCATTATCATTGGCACGAACCAAGACATTGTTTCTTTGGGACTGAACGGGAGTGCTCTCCATATTCGAGCGAGCTCTGGACCAGTCTTGAACTCTTCACCAATACTTGTCTGCTGCCACTTCTGATCATAGAGGTCCAGAAATTCCTTAGACGTGTCGCTTGATGAAATGGCGTCAGCCGCAGCTTCGGCGGCTGCTCTTCCAGTGACCATCGCGGGATAGATCCCTTCGGCCTCGAGGGGACATGGAAAACCACCGGCATCGCCGACCAGGATCACATTGTCAGTGTGGGTGCTCGTGGGACTACCGAGCCACGGCAGCAAGTGAGCATGGTACTCTCGCGGTCGCGCGTCAAGTATCCTCACGAGTTTCTGAAAGTACTCCAGTTTGACCACTTGATCGAGGTAGTGGAGTGGGTTCTTGTCCCACCATGTCATCCAGTTACCCAGTCCGAGATGAAAGCCGTCATGAAAGAATACTTGGTAGGCCGCCGGGAATAGTGCCGACCACCAGACAGCCAGTGTTTCATCGCCCATTATATCGTCGATCTTCTGCGGGTCAACTGCGAAGTCGTATTGCGGCACGAGTGTAACATGGTCTTGGTCCCATCTCTTGCGGAGACCGCTCTGTCTGGCTACCATGGAAACGACTCCGTCAGCACCTATGACCAGACCGTGATACTTCTCACCATGCTCGTCGACGACACCTACGACTCTGTCATTCTCCTTGAGAAGTCCGGTCACGAGTGTTGAGGTCTTGAGTTCTGCACCTGCATTGGTCGCGAGTCCTGCGAGCCAAGGATCGAAGTCGCTCCTGTACACGTTCATTGTGATGAAGCTCTTCGCTGGCTCGTAAGAAACAGACTCTGTCGGCCTCGCCATGACATAGCCAGCCACGACCCCCTGCTTGTTCACAAAGTAGCTTCTAGATGCAGCCCCGGCTCTCATTGATGGACACACTTCGGGGGTGAGGTCCTTCATGAAACGAAAGTCGGCCCACATTCTTGGGCCAAGTCCACATCCAGAGGAGTTCTTCTCACCAGGTTTCCGGCCCCTCTCGAAGAAGACTGTCTTTAGTCCCCGGCTAGCGGCTTCCATTGCCGCAATTGACCCGCCTGGACCAGCTCCGACAACGACAATGTCATAGTTCTTCAATCTTGTCCACCTGACTGCCTATTCTCTTCCAAGACCCTTCAAGGCTTCCAGAAACGCGAATCCCTGGTCTCATGTAATTCGGCAGGCGGACATATAAGTGGTAGCCCGAGAGAAGAGATGAATTCGACGCATTCCTAACATCGCATAACTTGTCAGGCATGTCAACTCGTTTGCAGGGACTGAATAATCCAACCATGCTCAAAGCTGAGCAGATGATTCCTCAGGTTCTCTCACTCTGCTTGCCCTTGCGAGTAGAGAGCAAAGCGTTATTAGTGCCCTGTGTTATTGGCGTTTCAGTTCGCTGGGCGACCGAAGGATGAGGAAGTCGAGCACCCCCCAGCGGAACGTCTGGCAGGACTCCTAAAGAGACTGCCACCGTCCTGTGCGGCTGGATACGATCCCTCTTCGTTCGGCTTCGCTTGATAGAGGAGGCTCCGAGAGCTTGCATAGGAATCTGTTCCGTGTTCAGCTATTGTCAGTTCTTCTTGTTCTTCTGATGGTTATTGGAATCGCACCTCAGGCCGTATGGGCAGGTCAGGTGCTGGAACGCAACGAGGAGGCGTTGTCGCGGCCATTCATGGGTTATGACCTCGATTCAATCTATGTGTTCTATGATCCGGATGATGAGGTCATGAGAGCCGTGGCCGATGGTATTCAGGAGATACTGTGTGTTAGGATAATCAATGTCATCATGGTTCCAGTCAACTCATACAGTGATTTTGAGTTTTGGCTGCTAGATGACCCGTGGATTGCTGTCTATGCTCTTCGGTCAAACCTCAACCATGTCCTCTTCTCTGACCAAGAGCTGCTGTGGAAACAGTTCTATCAAGTCCTGAACGAGCATCGGTCGACCCAGCACATTGTGGCGATGGGGAATACCCTGTCGCTTCAGCCGTTCCTGACTGAGAACGACAAGATGATCCACACAAGCGAGTCGGAGCAGACTGACGGTCTCATTATGATTCTCTACGGCGTCTGGGGTATCATGGACATATGCAAGCAGCGCGCTCAGTATGACCCAACCTATCAGGGTGCAGCCGACGACCTTGAGAAGATGGTCCTCACCATCTATGGTAATCAATTCAATGAGTTTTTCAAACGGACAGTCGAGCCCGTTAATCCTGTCGGCGAGATGGATCCCGCAGCCGCAGAGATAAGGCGGCAGAGGATGTGGGCGAGACATCCCGGGAGCGTTGCTGACTCGGCATACACGTTGTTGGAGAACGGTTCTCTTGAGCAAGTGCCGCTCGACCAACTGCCTGAGAGTTTTGCGCCGGTCATTCAGCTGAGCACCTTGGCTGAGGTAGAAACCGGTTCATTCGTTCTTGGCGAACTGCCCCTCTTCTCAGGCCTTAGTGGTCCTATCGGGGCGATTCTCGACGTGCTCCTTGATCTCCTTGTGGGAAGTGGAGAGAGTGTCATATCCATTCCCGAAGACACAATGAGCAATCTCAAAGACATCTTTGACGCGATTCAGCCGTTTCTCGGAATTGTCAGTGACTTCGACCTTGACAGCCCGCTCAAGTCCATCATTAGCGGACTTATCAGCGAGTTTCCATTCCCTGAGGACTTGAAGAAGTATCTTGAGCCCATACTCAAAGCCCTCTTCAACATGCGAGGAGATTTCAGCAGTATTCTCGGAGTCGTTGGCGAGCTGCTTGAGGGCCTCCTCCCAGAGATAATCCCACAGGAGATTATGGACTGGCTGGACACAGTTCTGGATCTGGGCGGTGAGTTCTGGAGCCTTGTTGAGGAAGTGATAGCGGGTGGCAAAGGCGCTTTCAACACAATCCTTAGCTATGTCACAGGTAATATTCTGAGTGGCCTGCTGAACAAGGTCCTGACTGCCACGTTAGGCCTATCACCGGGCGATGTTGTAGACCTGATTGACAAGGCTGTCGCGACAATCAGCTCGATTGTGGACTATATAGCCAGTCTCGATTTCTCCCAGTTTATTGCAGATGTTGGGCAGAAGCTCATTCAGACCGCATTCGGACTTCTAACCGATGCAGTAGGTCAGGACACGCTTGACCGAATCATGGCTATCATCAAGATGGGGGTTTCTGCTCTCGACCTTGTTGACAACTTCGACCAGAACTCGCTCATTGAGCTCGTCACCAGTCTCGTAGACGAGTTCTTCGGACCCGGAATAATCACTACTGCGGAAGACTTCGCCCGCGATTTGATGGAGGTAGTCAAGAACTACTCAGAGCGGGTCGAGTCAAGCATCTCTGCGTTCCAGACGGAGATCATGAACATCATAAACAGTCAGACAAATGGGATTGCACAGAACGTGAAGGATGTTGTGCGTGACGGTCTGACTCTCATTGGTGGCTTCTTCAATGAGGGCTTCAACCCCGCTGACGTTCCTGACATCTTTGATGTAGTCGAAGGAGCTGTGAACCTCCTTCCGACCATGTCGTACGAGTACACTCTGGCAGATGCTGCAGAGGTGATGGAAGTAATCAACGGCGCTGTGAAGCCCGTACTCGGCGTGATCGCAACAGCTACTGACTCCGATGGTCTGAAGAAGATGGTCAGTCGGACTGTCAGTAGCTTCGAGTCCGAACTTGGGTCGATACCCGACGTCTTCGCTGACCTAATCAAGTTTGTCGACGTCGGTGATGTTCTTCCATCTCTACCCAACCTTGACTCTGTGCTAAGCACGTTTGGAGAGATCAGCGGTGGAATAATGAACATGATTGGCGCTGTCCGCCATCAGAGTTTCCAAGGCATCATGCAATCCCTGCTGATGGCAGTGGGCTCCATGGTCGGCATGTTCCCGTCCTTTGACGACGTGGACATCAGCGCTTACCTGAAGCTCCTTCAGGCGTTCTTCCCTGAGTCGTTTGACCTGGACAAGTACAGTATCAACACGAACGAGATAGTCAACGAGATAGTCAGCATGGCTCAGGGCTTGCTGTCAGGTGTCGTTGACATAACAATGCTGAAGGACATTCTCAACTTCCTGATGGACGTCAAGGGGATATTCACTGACGGTATTGAGTGGCTACTTGGGAAGGCGTTCGACTGGTTGACTGGCATGATTACGCCTTTGCTGAAGGACCTTGAGGATACAATCAACGGGCTATTCGGCGGCGCGAATGACCTGATGGGAAAGGATGGAACCCTACCGATCGGCCTTGGGGACTGGTCTCTGTTTGAGCTGACCTATGACTTGGGCATTCGTGTTAACTTCAAACTGGACCCGACTCCCTTCTTTGAGTTGCTCAGGGGTGTGATCTTTGAGGGCAGAAACCCATTTGCTCTCGGTGACGTTGGCGACTTCTTCAAGATCATATTCTCGTTCTTTGAGATCTCTCCTCAGTTCTATGCCGAGGTCGGTGTGACTGGGTTCGACTCTTCAAAGAATCCCTTCATGGACTTTCTTCTGAGTATGCTCGGCTTGGAACTGAGCTTCTCGGGCTCAGCCCACTTCGTTCTCACCCTGTTCACATTCCGTGGTGGTGAGTTCGAGTGGGAGGACTTCTTCAACATAGTCGAGTGGGGCCTTTCGCTCGATGTGGGCATGAAGAGGACAATCACCCTACTTGACTTTGTGACAGGCGGCGTTGGCGGTGGTGTGCTTGGAAAGCTCGGCAAATATCTTGGACTCGATTCAATCAGTGTTGACATATGGCTGAACATAGAGCTTGACATAGTCAAGAAGGCTGCCACTGCTCTGGAAGCTGAGGTTTCAACACTAACGCTTGCTCTGACCCTCGGCGTTGCTATCAATTTGGGCATAGACCTACTGATTGCAGCCGCAAAACTGAGGGGCTCGCTTGAGATAATCCTGACTTTCTTCCAAGACTTATCATCATCGGCTCCTATGCACATAGTCCTTCGGCTGATCTTCACGCTGAAGCTGACCATCAGGTTCCTGTTCTGGGACTGGGACAATACATGGACGTGGGAGCCAGGCGGCCCGTGGGACCTGTCACCCGGCAAGGACGACGAGGAAACCAAGAACTCGGGCATTGGGTTCGATAGCGATGATGACGGGTTAGGTGACGAGTATGAGGCAACTGTGCCCGGTCTGAACCCGAATGCAGCGGACACTGATAATGACGGAGCAAGTGACAAGCTCGAGGTCAAGACAATGGGGAGCGACCCAGTCAATCCTGACTCAGATGGCGACGGACTTCTTGATGGCGAGGAATGGGACTTAGGCACCAATCCAATGTTTCCCGACTCGGATTGGGACGACCTCTCTGACTACGATGAAGCGAGGGTATACATGACTGACCCTCTGTGTCAAGACACTGATGGCGACGCTCTGACGGACGCCTACGAGGTTTTCACGGCGTGGAACATCAGCACAGTCACCCCAACCGTTACTGAGGTAGTGATTGGTGGTACATCCTACAACGATCACACTGATCCGTTGAACCCGGACACAGATGGCGATGGACTCATGGATGGAGATGAGGGTCCGACCGGGTGTTACTACGGTCTGCCGTCTCTCTACAACACAAGCGCAAGCTCTCCAATGGATCCGAACCCGCTCATATTCGGCGGCGGTTACACACATCCGCTCGATAGCGACACAGACGACGACTCGTACCTCCAGCTGTACAACGGTGCGGTCGACACTCAGGCGCTCTTGTTCCTCAAGGACATGAATGATGGAGCTGAGGTCGCAGGTTTCTGGATCATCCTCTATGACTCAGAGGGTGAACCCGAGCGTAAGCAGGTCTTCACTAATCCATGCAACCCAGACACCGACGGAGACACTGGTGTGACTGATAGGACGCCACAGCCCGGCGCATGGCTAAACTCGGACGGCTATGAGCTCGCACAGACGCCCCCCACAGACCCGACCGATGGCGATACAGATGATGACGGTCTGCTCGATGGTCTCGAAGGTGTCCTGAACCAGAACAGCAACCACACTGATCCTACAGACCCTGACACTGACGATGATGGACTGTTTGACATGCAGGAAATGCTTCTACGATGTGACCCGAGGAGCTCCGATACTGACCTCGACATGATCAGTGACGGCGAAGAGTTCTATCGCTTCTTCACAAACCCCTTCTTACCCGACTCGGACTTCGATGGTTTGAGTGACGGCGAGGAGGTGTGGATGTGGCACACCAACCCATTGGCCGATGACTCAGACGGTGACTATCTCAGTGATGGACTGGAGGTCTTAGTCTACGGCTCGGACCCGATGGATGAGGACGGTGATAACGACGGCCTGACCGACTACGAAGAGATACTCGTCTACGGCACAGACCCATTCGACTACGACTCGGACGATGATCAGCTCAGCGATGGCGAAGAGATTCTGTACTATGGCTGCAACCCACTTGCATGGGACACTGATTTGGACTCGATCACTGAACCGAACGAACTGGGCGACATGACTTGGCCCATGTCAGACTATGACGAGGTCATGATTTGGGGCACGAACGTGACAGAGCCTGACAGTGACATGGATGGTCTGTCCGATGGAATAGAGCTGTACCTTGGCTCGGGTCTAGTCCCATGGCTCGACCCAATCCCACTCGACCCGCTGTCCAAAGACACTGATCACGATTGGCTTGCTGACGGTACAGAGCTGAACCTGATGAACGTGAGCGATATCGTGTATCCGTTCTTGTCTGTCACTGTCGTCCTGAAGTATAACACATCGCCCGTCGAGATGGACTCGGACGGAGACACTCTAACGGACTATCAAGAGGTCAATGTCTTCAACACGAACCCCGCCTGCAACGACACTGACAATGACACGCTCGGAGACTGGTGGGAGGTCTGGGTATACAACACCTCCGCAATAAGCAATGACACTGATGGCGACCAACTGTGGGACTTTGAAGAGAACGTGACTGCTCTCTATCCACACGGGCCATGGCCCCCGTCAAGCTGGAATGAGGGAATGACTTCTGAGAACGAGATCCCATGGGGTGAACCGCCACCGGAACCTGTGTATCCTGTAACGCCAGCGAGCATCGGTCCCCCGAGTGGCTTCGTAATCTCGCAGACCAAGTATCAGACCTCGGCGACCGACTGGGACTCTGACGGAGACTGGCTCCCTGACGGCGCGGAGGTCTACATGTATGGGTCCAACCCTCTGAACGATGACTCGGATTCTGACGGCATCGCGGACACATATGAGTTCGATACGGACTACGACGGTCTTCCAGACGGGATTGAGTTCCGCATGGGTCTCCAGACGCTGCCTAACGGTGGTATCTTCCAGCCGGACTCTGATTTTGATGGTCTGCTTGACGGAGAGGAGTACTTTGTCTACCACACCCACTGTGCGAAGGCTGACACTGATGGTGACGGTTATTCTGATGGACTTGAGGTTGCTCTGGGCCTAAACCCGTTGGAGTACACCTCAGGAGAAGAGTTCAATCTCAAGCTCGCTGTCGAACGCGGCACGAGATCGCTCCGCATCATGACGCCGGCGAACAGTACCAAGGTATACCAGAACACTCCTGTCAGTGTTGCGAACTTCACGCCATTCCAGAACATGTGGTTCAGGTTCCGGAACGGAAGTGATTGGAGCCAAAACCATACGCTGGGCTACAACCCCTCATCAGGGATGTGGCAGAACGTTTCAATCCGTTGGCAGCCTGGGTCGTACGAGCTTCAAGTCTTCGGACTGAACAACACCGGGGTGACACATGCAGCGGTGTCCTATTTCGTCGCACAGCCTGGAGATGATCCATTCTGGCGCAATGTGATGATAGCTGGTGCGGCTGCGGCTGGTACAATCTTCCTCGTTGGACTCATAGACTACAAGACAGGCAAGGTGAGAGCTGGCTTGAGGAGACTCGTCAGACGCGGAGGGACAAAGCCTGCCACAGCTGCGTCAGCTCCAAAGACAAAGGAGAATGCCGAACCTGAGTCAAGTGGTGAAGAAGTGAAAAAGAAACGCCCATCGAAGGGCAAGAAGACGGGAGGCGAGTAGAGTGAAGTCGACCTTGTTTGCACTCATGATATTGACCGTGATGGTAGTGGGTTCTTACTGTATAGTACCGAGTCTGCCCCTCGGTCAAACCGAAACACAGGCAAAGACGGAAGACTCGCCTACGATTCAGTCCATCCCAGAGGACCTGCTGCCCCTGATCCAGAAGGCAGTGGCGGAGGATAACCCGAACCTTCCTGCCAACTATGACCTTGGCAACATTCTCGGTGATAGGGACAATGACTACCAGTTGATTTCTGAGCCTTGGCGTTCGAGGGCAGCAATACACGCAGTGGCCTATGATCAAGGGACAGGATTCCTTGCTCTGGCAGGTGGCTATCTTTACGACAACGAGATACACGTGTTCCGCCTCAACGTCGAAACGAACCAGTTCGATAAAGTGTGGGACACAGGTGACAGAGTCTTCAAGAGCGATGTCATGAGTATCGACTTTGGTGACACGGACCTCAATGATTTCATCGAGATTGTCGCTGGATGTGCGGATGGTCATGTGTATGTCTTCGAGCAGCGACACCTGTATGACCCGTTCGCTAACACTGAGAACCAGTTCGACCTTGTTTGGACGTCACCCATGATGTTCCGTGCCTTCGCGGTGAAGGTTGACGACATAGACAGGGACTACCGTCCGGACATTATAGCTGGTGGCTGGGATGGCAAGGTGCACATCTACGAGTACTTGCACCACTCGGGCTATCCGTTCGTTGCAGAGCACTGGATTACTTATGAGGAGGTCGCGACTCTTGACGTCGGTGACAAGGTGTACACTCTCGAAACAGGTGACACGAACGGCAACGGACTGCCTGAGGTCATTGTCGGGACCCGCGATGGAAAGGTGTTGGTGTACGAGAATGCGGGCATCACGATGTGGATCAACGGCTTCCCGTTCCCACTCATCTATGACAACCATTACTACCTCAACTGGACAAGTGAGAACTACACGTGGACTCCGATTATCTCGATGTCAGTTGGCGAACTTGATGGCTCTCTCGGTGATGAGATTGCGCTCGTTGCTCAGGGACAGGGTGTTTTGACCTTGGACTGGAACTCAGTCACACACACTTATGACTACCAGAAGGTGTATCGTAGCTTTGTTCCTTGGGAAACCTTCGGCTTCTGGGGACTCGACTACTGGGCTGACAGGATTGTCAGCGCCAACAATGTCACGTACCATGACCCACTGAACGCTTCGATAAACGTGGCAGAGCCAATTCAGTATGTCTGGGGTGGCTCATACTTTGTTCCCGATGCAAGCGTCTATCCATACAATACAGGCATGGCAGCGTACACCGACGGCAACTACTCGACGTTTGACTCTTCCCTGCCTGGTGTGGACAACGCCACAGCCATCATCGATTTCGGGCTTGATGAAGAGGGCACAGGTAGTGCGAATGCGAAACCTGATGTCATAATCACCTTCAGGTACAATGTGCCGTCGAACTACTACAAGTCCTTCAATTTCAGTGTGTCTAAGGACGGGACTGACTTTGAGCAGGTTTCATACACAAACATGGTTCGTGTTATGAAGGAGCTGAGGGTCGATGTCGACGATGCACTGGGTAAGAGGAACTGGGACTATTTCAGGTATGCCAAGATATCTGTCTACGCCGACGGCAACTACCAGATCAACTCACTAGGGCTGGCTCAGGTCTACAACCTAGTGACCGAGGCCCTATCTGTCACAATCGGACCACTGAGAGAGGACAGCAATGCATGGTATTCCGGTATACCAGAACAGAACAAGATACTCGTAGGCACAGTCATTGGCGAACTCATAGGCATCAAGTACAATGTGTCAACTAGTCTCTACGATCTGTTTTGGGAGTCAGGAGATGACGACTACTACACGTTCGGTGCCAACATCTGGGACATTGAATACGTCGGAACGCCAACCACAATACCGACTTGGAACTGGCGTGGTGGTGTTTTCATGAATCCTCTTCCAGGATACGACTACCAGCACTGGTCATGGGGAATCCTTGATCCGTTTCCAGTTGGCGAAACGACATTCAGCATGTTAATGGCAATGGTACCAGAAGCCGGTGGTTCACCTGAGGTTCATGCCTACGACTACACAGGTGCGTACGACTCGGTGCTGAGCGGGTACATGAGCGTCATCAACTTCCGAATCGAAGATGAGAACCATGAATGGGATTCGGTGTCGATTGAGGCGCCCTACCTTCCGAACCCCACCTATGGCGGCACGTATCTGCCCATGATTGCTGTCGGTGGGATCAACAACGACATACCTGTTGATAGCATCTGGAGCAGATATCATGCTGGTATCACGTTCTTCTACAGAAGCACGGTGACCTCAACCTTCTCTCCCTATGTTGAGCTGTGGCAACTTGACTACGATGGGCAGCTCACTGGGCTCGTCAATCTGGCAGAAACGACCCCGCGAATGGACTTCATGGATATTGACGAAGACGGAGACTCCGACTTCGTTGTGTCGACAGGTCATCTCTACCTAGCGAAGAACATCATAGAAACAACGGGCTTGCTGAACTTCACCCTTGTTCCGGGCTACTTCGACGCAATCAACAACATTGAAACGAGTGCGGTCTGGGGTCAACCCGAGATGGTAGACCTGGATGGAGATGGAGACCGCGATCTGATCCTGAGCTATGACAACAAAATGGGCGCAACTGCGTTCATCAATGAGGGAACTCAGGATGACCCAGTCTGGGTTGAGATGAAGAAGATAATGTCCAATCCGGGAATCAATACAAACATGAAGCTGCTCAACCTGACTGATACAAGAGTCATACCGGATTTCGGTCCATACTGGCAAGGCTACTTCCTTGAACAATGGATCGAAGCATATGGACTTGACCGTTCAGAGTTCTATCTCTACTCGTACAACCCTTACGACAAGGGAGTTTTCATGAGCAGTCCAGAGTACGAAGCAACTGACTCGTACGTCATTGCTACGTATCCACGTGTGGCTCGGTTGGACCTGAGCCTGCTCGAGCCACTCGCAGGCGAGTACTGGAACCTCGGCTTCCATGTCATGGAAACATGGGACAATGATTTCGACCTTGAAGACTGGACACTGAGTGTCACTTCTGCTGACACCGACCAAGACGGCAACAACGAAGTGATAGTAGGTGACTATGACAACAACGTCTACGCCTTTGAGCATCTGGTCAACAATACATACAAACGCATGTTCAGGAGCTTTGACATCAACCACACTGAGGTTTCTGACGTAAGTCCTTACTATTACGGGGAGTTGGAAGGCATCTCGGGTGATTTCAACAGGCGGATATGGGACCATGTCGGCCATCTAGTCGCAGATGTAGATCTTGACCAAGACGGACTCAAAGAGATAATTGCGGCGGCCTACCTTCAGGTGTACATATTCGAAGAGGTCGGTCTAACAGGGGGTGACGCAATGAGGTTTGTGTACTCCTTTGACCTCAGGGACACCGATTGGGGTGAGGAAGAGAGCTTCATCGATCTTGCGACCAAGATAACCGCCATGACAGGCGGAAGCGACTTAGACTACGATGGCCGCAAGGAGCTTGTCGTTGCTGCCGGCCCGTACCTATTTGTTTACAACGTGAACCACGGCTCATTCGACGACACCGAAGGCAACGACTTCTTCATGACCAGCGTGGCTCTTGAAGGCAGGTACTTCATGATTGGCAACGGATATCTCAGCGACTTCTGGTATGCGTCAATAGACACTATGACGACTGGTGACACAGACCGAGATGGGTATAGAGAACTGATCATCGGCGGCATCGAAGACACCCAGTTGATCCGACAGAACGGGTTCGTATATATCTACGAGTCCAAGGGAGGAACCTTCTACAAGGCCTGGCAAGCTCCTTCGATCGTCACGACGTGGAATCCAATCAGCGACTTGGAAATCGATGATCAAGACTATGACGGCGAATGGGAACTGATCATAGGTCATACGCACGGTTTCGACATGTGGGAACACATCCCTGGCATGGATTCACAGTATCAGAAAGTGGAGTATGTGACCGCATCGCCCAACTACCCCATCATCCCGCTGCAGACAGCAATGGGCGGAGAAACCTATCTCTTGGGCAACCGCAGTCTCAAGAGCATGACTCACCTCCATGGAAACTTCGAAGGCTTTGGGTTCATGGTGTATGAAACCGATGGCGCATTGAGAGCCAAGTTCTTCAATGAAACGTCCAATAAATGGTTAAGCCCTAGCGCCGCATTTGCATGGAACTATGGCGCAGGCACCTCTATCGCCAAAGAGTCCGAACCTGATGTGGTCGGTCTTGATAACGGGGACGTCTATGTCACATGGAATACGATTGCGACTAACGGAAGCTCATACCTCTGGGTAGGGTATTGGGATGATTCCGCAGCAGTCTGGAGCAATCCGTACCGCGTACCCTTCGCGATGTTTGTTGATTGGGGCTACAGGCATAGTCCCTCGGTGTTCGAGTATGACGCGAGTAGCATAGGAGTCTGCTACGTCATTGACAGCATCTTCGGCGGGAACTATGTCATATGCAAGACCGTGTCGAAGACGCTCACAGGCGTTTGGACCATTCGTTCCATGGCGTTTGAAAACCAGGGGGACCTTCAGGTTCACGATGCTAAAATGATACGGCTTGAGGATGGTTCATTTGCGCTGGGCATGTCTGCCACAAACCTGGGCATTGACAAGCTTGACCATGACATCTGGGTCGTTGTTGGGAACAGTAGCTTCAGCTGGACAGACCGGCTTGCTCACCAAGCAACCACCGGGTTCTATGACGAGATGTATGTGGACATTGACTATCTCAGGTCGGAAGACAAGAGCCTCGTTGTGATGTATGAGCAGGTTGGTGCTCCCATTGAAGACCGCTTTGGAATGGCCGCCAGCCAGAACCAGGGCGCAACATGGAGCATTCCTGAAACTGTCAATTCGCTACCGAAGTACGTTGTGAGAGTGGAACATGAGGGGTATGTCTGGTACGAGTTCGGGACAACGGGCATACAGGTGTCTGAGCCCTTGTCATACTCCCCCGCCCTGCTGCCTCTTGACAATTCGGGGTTCATGTATACGATAACATTCACCTGTCTCAACCCAGAATACCCTCACGTCAAGTCTGGGGACATAGGTTGGTATAGATGGGTCATCGGAGATATCGTCTATGGCATCAATCCTCAGTCTGATTGGGCTCTGAACCACCTCCGGAACGTTGTCGACCTCGATGTGGGCGACACAGACATGGATCACAGACGTGAGGTCGTCGTTGCGTTCGATTACCAGCTTGGTGTCTACGAGCTGAAGTCTTCAAACAACGGAACTGGCTTTATGGAATACGAAGAGGCTTGGCTGTCCGAGCCGTACGAGAATCCAGTGACCGGCGTCGTGGTTTCAGATAGCAACGGCAACGGCTGGGATGATATCGCTCTATCCTGCAAGCGCGGTGATGTGTTCTTCTTGGAGTATGTTGATCCATCTGAGGGGGCATCTCCACTGATGGGATCACAAGTCAGCTGGTCATTGCAGACGTCTGGCTATGGAAACTTTGCAGGGTATAACTCACTGCAGAGCTATGACATCGATAATGACTCGAAAGATGAAGTGGTTGCGGCGCAAGTCAACTCAGGAAGGGTCTTTGCTATTGATGACAATGGCTCTCTTCTTTGGAATGCCACAGGCATAGGCGGCGGAGTGAATGAGATTGTCCTTGCCGACCTCACAAATGACACCATCCCGGAGGTCCTGTTGCCCAGCTCCAACACAACACTCTATGTCCTCAACATCACGGACGGGTCTATGATATGGTCATACGGGAATCCAACGACTGATGTGATTACCGTCGATGTTGCTGACATTGATGCTAACGGACTCGTCGAGGTTGTGTTTGGAACGGCAGGGGGAGACATCTGGATACTGAACCATAACGGCAGTCTCTACAACCGATATGGTCCATCAGGGGTCAAGGTCTGGCAGGTCAAGATCGCCAATCTCACTGGTTCGTCTCATTTGGACGTCGCATATGCAGACAACAACCGCAGATTGACCGTGATCAACCCAATGAACGGGAGTGTCATCTATCAGACTCCGACCCTTTCCGTGATGTATGAGTGTGAGATGCTTGCCCATGATTTCAGTGATGACGGTATCCTGGACCTTGTATTCAGCAGGTGGGCGCCTTCTTACTCGGATGACGGTTTCAATATACTGGACCTTGTAACGAAAACCATGTTCTACAATTCGAGCAATATGAATGCGGTCCTGAACATGTGGATAGAGGACTTCGATGGTGACGGTGTCGTGGAGGTCATGACATCGGGTCTCTTGGGTGATGCATACCTCGAAGAGGTCATGAGTGGGACTCTCCAATGGCACTACCTTCCAAGCGAGTTGTACACTTGGAGCGCAGATGCTCAAATCGGGCACTTGGGTGGGTCTGGCAAGTTCGATTTGGCAGTCACGTACCTGAACGTATCGTCTTTTTCTGACGGTCTGGTCGTGGCTATCGATGGTAAGAACGGTGTGCCGATGTGGTTCAATCTTACCGGTGGTTATTCGATGTCATTGGGTGTTGCCGATCTCGATGGCTCAGGCGTTGACTCAATCATCAGCTGGGACTACGAATCATGGCGGATCTTGGCTGTAGGCAGCTACGAGCTTGTAGCGCCCGTGGAGGAAGAGGCCTATCCCGTCCACCAAGTCTACTGGGACACCACTATCCCAGGTGGATATGTGTATGGTACCGAGGTTGCGGACCTGAACTCTGACGGCATCGATGAGGTTATCGCATGGGACACAAACGGAATGATACACCTATTGAATGGCACCAATGGAGTCTACCTCTGGAGTCACTTGTTGCCATACACGGTCCACAAGGTGAGGATCGGCAACTTCGACGGTGCTGGATGGCTGGACATCGCTGCCATTGTCGATGACGGTTCAACACACACTCTCCGAGGGTACGACGGTGTGCAGATAGGGTCAATTACTGTCCCTACAAGTTATAGCCCCGTCGACTTCTATGCTGGCCAGTTCAACTCCGGTCACGCGAACGACGAGATAGCCATAATGTTCCAGAGTGCTGCAAACGCCTATGTCGCATGGTATGATGCGAATGGTACTCGACTCTATCGTTCGACGAATGCCACTGCTCTGTTCGGATATGTGGCAGCCGGTCACATTTTCGGTGTCCCGACTCTGGACATCATTGCAGGTGGAAACGTGGCCGGTTTTGGTGCTGCAGTGATATATCGGGGGTATGACGGTTGGTCCGGACTGCTCTACGCCATCGCGTCTACCGACATCTACAGCCTGGTAGTGGGCAACTTCACTGGTGACGCCTATGCTGACTTCGCGCTCGAAGACGAGAATCAGACACTCCATATCGTGGACACATACGCGGGTGCCCAAACAGCAGCTCTGACCACCACAGTTGCTCTTCGGGGATTCTACGCAGCCGATCTGGATGGGGATGGCCGTGACGAGGTGGTCATGAGCCTTGAGAAGAGAGGTGTCTATGCATTCAGCTACACAGGCGGCCTTGAGTGGCAGTACGCAGCTCCGTTGATGACTGGATCGTTCGATTCCACGTGTGCGTTCGCCGACATGAACCGAGATGGACGGACTGACCTCGTGTTCACGAACAGGGAATACATCAACGTGGTCGACGGAGTCACTGGGCGCTTGATCTGGCATTATGCTTCGAGTGCATCCAATGTGCAGCCAAAGCTTGGCCACTTCACCGGCTCGGGAGACGCGCTCGGCGTCTTCTCCTACTGGATGGGCACGATGTATGTCGTGTCGGGAATTCTGCCGACTCCGACTCCGCCAATGGGCCGCGAAGGGCCTGCCGTACTGGGTTACGGCGAAGGGCTGGTTGCGGCCGCAGCAGTTGGCATTCCGTTTGGTCTTCTGCTTGTTGTGCCAGTGCTGCACACCCTGAAACGGAGAAGAGATGAGTCGTAGGGGAATGTGGCCCTCCGGATAGCAGAGGAGGGCCGGCCTTTCTTTTTCGGTATCTCTGTACATGACAAGAAATGGTACTCGGTTACAAATCAGAACAAAGAACCTTGCGAGCCTAGCCCCAGCCCGAGTAATCCATTCCCACAGTCTTTTTATTGGCTCGAGCCACCTGAATATCAGATATTATGGAATAACGCACGCCCTGTCTGGGTTTGAAAGCATCTTCTGCCAATGTCGTACAGATTCGACATCGAGCAGAACACATAATAAGCTTCAAACGGAATGACTGTTGGGAAAGCAAGGGCGCAGAGCAATAAGTGTGGGCCGATGCTCGGCTTTGGCGTGCGGCCGGGGTCTTGCGACTGCCTCAAAACAGGTAGCTCGGAATGTGACGCGCAAAAATCAAGGTGGTGGCGCGGCAAGCGTCACGTTGCTCACAGTTCTGCGCCCACCTTCTTTTCGTGCTCGCATGGTTGGCAGGGCGGCCCATGTTTCTTACTCCGACAAGCATCTAATTAAGCGGAAACGCTCAGAAGTGAAACCGAAGTTGTCGTGGCAATGCGCACCATTCTACTGCTAGTGGCACTAACCTTGGCGACGTCACTCGTCCTGTCAGGCAACCTAGCTGCATGTGATTCAGGCAGCAATGCCGGAGAAGAAATGGTGTCAGAATCGCGTTTCATCTCTTATCGGGCCGACACTCTGCGACCTGAGATACATGCATGGGGTTTCGAAGGCCCGGTCACTCAGGGATTGCCATTTGTTGCTTGGGCCAACGTGACGGATCTGGAGTCAGGGGTCCGCAATGTGTCTCTGATTGTGGACCCTGTGCTTGGCATTGAAACTCTGCAGGAACTCTTCAACAATGGGACGCACTACATAGGTACCATACCGGGTTTAACAACGGGCACACTGTACTCCTTTAGCATCCTAGCTTTTGACATGGCTAACAACTCAGCTTCGAGCTACACAAGGACAGTGGACATGAGGCCGATCAGTACCACAACTGTGGATCCGTCAGTCACAACGCCGATTGTAGTGGGCTCTAGTCTTGCCCTCATGGGTATTGTCATCATCGTGTCCATCGCCTATGACAGGCGGTCTCCTCACACCGTCTAGATGCATCGTCGATTCAGCTTGTTTGTAACAACGGATAGGCGTCGCAACAAAGGACTGTGGCTAAGTATGCTAGACCATGTGAAAGACATGCTGATGTGCACAACTTGCATTTGAGACCGCATCCATGCTTTCACATATGACTACTTCCTCATCCATCCTGCTGGCCTCGCTCAAGGCCACGTTAGTTGTGCTGGGGCCACCCACGTTCAAAACGGATATTCTATAGTACATGGACGGCTGCTGGGGAAAGGGGTCCATAGAGAAGGCGCTGAGCCAATCCGATCAGCTCGGCCGCCCGAAACGAATCTACGACCTGTCCCGTCACCTAACCCGCGTTCTCTACTGGAACAACAGTGACAGGAGGGCTGCCTATTGGGCAACTTGGCGGACGTCATGAGACCCGGGACAAGCAGGGGTCTGGGGTTTGTCACTCTGGATCTTCGACGAGTTCAGCTGCGCTGCTTAGAGTGGTTATCTCCATACTGCTATCTCGGCCACATCGAGATACAATGCATCAGGATACCCCGCACTGCTCCATGCGTTGGCCTCTCCATTAAGTGTTATGTACGCCTGCACTGCCATGCGGTACCATGTGTTTGCTTGTAGTGAGTAGACAAAGTTCACGGAGTCTTCTCCAGACTTGGTTACTATACCGGACCTAGAATTGTAACCGCCCCACAAAGGCGTAGAGCATGAAACGGTCAATACCGTCTTAGATTCGAGAGCATTGTAGCCGTCAGTGTAGAGTACATACTTCACATAGAGGTTCGCGTCCCCTACAGGGAAGTTCGTTTCAATCAGGTAGCTTATAGTCCAGTCACTTCCGACTGTGATTCGACCGTTCTCCGTAGGACGAAAGCGCATGACTATCTCTAGCTTGCAGTACTCAAAAGGAAACGGCCAATTATGGTCGCCCGCGGCCTGCATATACCCGTCATTCTTGTCAGCTTCTTCGCCAGTAAAACACGCATAGGGCGAGTCGATTCTCCCATCCGAATAGGTTGTACTATCATTCTGGTAGAAAAGATACGATGCACTGACATTCGTCGTCATCATGACGATGAGCAAGAAAGAAACTGCTAGATACTTCCCAGAAACCATTACCCGATCATCTCCTCACCGTTCGTTCCTGATAAATCAGGGATCAGCGGTTTCGTTCTCCTGGCTTATTGAACCTCCTGCTCTACGAGCGTCAATGCCAACCTAGGCCCTCCGGGAATCGCTTGAGGTAATAGGAGCTAATGAAGCATTGGGCCCACAGCTCGGCCTTCGAGAGCTCTGCGTTGTGAGGTCATCTCCTGTGGGGCTTCTTGATCCTGGACTTGAGGATTCCCGAACCACTGTTCCAATGGTTTCCTCTCTCCGAAAACCACATGCTTCCACGGCATACTAGAGTTGTTCAGAGCCCACAGATACCAAGGTGCACAGTCCACATAGACTGTTGCACGCCCCCATATCTTCTCAGGACGAACCTGAGGAACACCCTCGTCTCATGACTCGACTCCCCTTTGTAACCCGGACAGATGGGCTTCCCAGTTGTTCAGGTCCATGGCTGCCCAGAGGTATCTCCACTGATCTTGGATTCTGGTCTTGGTTTCGTTGATGGCCACTGCTCTCCGACGTTATCTCACAACGTCGAAGAGTCTAGATAGTTTCTGGCATTACTCTGTCACACCTCAATAGCTCCTGTGTCCCTTAAGGACCAGACTGGTGTCCCTGAGTGACAGACCAAGGTGATGGAGGAGTGTCCCCGTGGCACGAGTCTGGTCATCAGCCCTCTGCCGATTGAACAGACTACTGGCCCTCAGGACGTTGATTTAGTAATCTAACCTGATTCCCTAAGCAGTCAGTGAACCTTCTTCTTCCTACTGGCCTCGGTCAAGTTGATATCCATCTCCGAGTTCAGCTGGGGCAATGAATTGGCACTGCGTAGGGTCGAACATGATTCAACTCCGTTCTTCTGGACTATCAAGGGCAGAGAAGTCATGCAGACTCGGAGTCATGGACGTTTAGGGTGTGCCCGCGCTCTGCTAGCATCGACAAGAACTGCTCGCGTGGGCTCTCAGTATCCGACTCGGAATGCCCTCGACTCTTATAACGTTCATGAGTGACAAGAACGACCCCGATAGACACCGAAGCAATCGAAACATAGAGTAGTCCGAGATGAGGAGTAATACTCTTCATCTCCATTCCATAAGCGGCCATTTCATGGTAGGGCGTTATGATGATGCAGTACCAACCACGAGATTGTAGAGACATGAAGCCAACATAGCTCGTCACGTTCTCAGCCAGAGGTGTCACGCCAATATCGTGAAGAGATGTGTTCTGCAGGAATGTCATGGTTTCATTCAGATCTAGTAGGTAGAGAGTTACTCCCCTGTTGTCGTACGCCTCCACTTCTATGTACATGTTCTCCGTATACTTGAACAGATAGCAATCGTACTCACCATAGATGATAGGGGTGTCACCTGATCCCCCTATTACTGCATCGCCCGGAATCCACGAAGCCATTGCTAGCGCAGTCCCCAGAATCAGGATAAGCTTCGCCAACCGTGTCACCACTGAATTCTCAGACCTCCATTCGCTGAACAGTGAAAAGACATAGCACTAAAGCTAGAAAACTCATCAGAACGCAGCCAGAAAGGCCAAGAAGAACACTACCAAGCTCTGCAGGTGGACCACTGCCGGTTAGGTATCTGATTGTGAACTCCAATGGATTGATGACTGCAACCACATATGCCGGGGCCTCGTAGAAGACTCCGGCACCTAGCATGGCATAGGACACGCCCACTCCCCCAATAGATGTAGTAAGTACATTCTTGGACAGCAGAGAGAGTAGAAGCGTGAGTGATACTGTCATCAGTATGAACAGACATAGCGCTGCTGTAGCCAAGACAAACGAATCGATTGACGGGAGGTAGGGGTTGAAAATGTAGATCGATAGAGCTAGCCCGAGGGTGATTGGGGCAACGACCACAGCGAGAACAAGCAGAACAGAGAGTACCAGTATGCTGCAGCGGCCAATCGGATATGAGAGATAAGTGCGAAGCAGTCCCGTTTCAACCAAGCGAGCATAACTGAAGGCAACCAAAAGCGGAACCAAGAGAGCCAGCAGAGATGAGAAGTTGAGCAGCGAAATGCACAAAGCATTGATGACGGATTGCTCAATGATATCAAGGATAACACCAACAAATGGGGTCCCAGGTCCAGGTACTACCCGAAACGCGTTAGACAGACTCGCGTTGGCCATGAAGTATGCCGACACAGACGAGCATCCTTCGCATACGTCAGGGACTTGCCGGTCTGTCGCGAAGTTCTG
>CAZVZC010000018.1:0-36533 GCA_964631415.1 uncultured archaeon
ACTATCGAAAGGACGGTCAGGCATCAGCATACTAGCATATCCGTTTCAATCGTCTTGGCCAGTTCAGTAGTGGATGCTCTCTCGTGTGTTGGGCAATACTTGCCAGAATGACGCCTCTTTTTCCACACTAGGTCACAATAGGCTTGTCTTGCTCACACGTCCTCGACAATAGGCTCATAATGGGAACACATCAACGAACCACTGAGTCAATCATACCGAGTTGATCGTAGCATGTCTGGCGAGAGAATCGAGTATCGAGAAGAGAGTGACCTGCTCGGGCCCAAGAGGATACCGCGGACAGCGTACTGGGGCGTTCAGACACTGAGGGCGCACGAGAACTTTGCGGTGTCTCTTGTTCCCCTCTCCAACTATCCCTTGCTCATCTCAGCCATGGCGATGGTGAAGAAGGCATGTACTCTGGCCAACATGAAGCTGGGAGACCTGAAGAAAGAATACGGTGAGGCGATTGTCCAAGCTTGTGACGAAGTGATAGAGGGCAAGCTCCGCGACGAATTCATCGTGGACATGCTTCAAGGGGGAGCGGGTACATCGACCAACATGAACGTGAACGAGGTCATAGCATCCCGGGCAAATGAGATTCTCGGCCACCCCCGAAGCTCGTTGGCACCAATCAGTGCGAACGACCACGTCAACATGAGTCAGTCGACCAACGACGTCTATCCAACCGCCATCAAGATCGCGGCGATATTCGGCATGAGTGACTTGGTGAGCAGTCTTGAGAGGCTTGTAATGGCGCTTGACGACAAGGCCGAGGAGTACAAGGGACTGCTGAAGCTCGGCCGCACTGAGATGCAGGACGCGGTGCCAATCACTCTCGGGCAGGAGTTCTCCGCGTGGTCATCCTGTCTCAAGAGAGACATCCTCAGGATAGGTTTGGCAATCGATGTGCTAGACACTCACAACATCGGCGCGACAGCTATTGGAACGGGACTGAATGCTGACCCGGAGTACATCAGGCTCTCTGAGCAGTACCTGCGCGAAGTCACTGGTCAGACCGGCTTGAAGACAGCTGAGAATCTGGTCGATGAGACACAGAACGCTGACGAATTCGTTCACGCGTCTGGTCTGCTTCGAGTTCTTGCGACCAGTCTGTGCAAGATATGCGGGGATCTGTTGCTTCTCTCATCTGGTCCCATAGGGGGCTTCCATGAGATTACTCTCCCTGCAATGCAGCCTGGCTCGTCGATCATGCCCGGCAAGGTCAACCCGGTGATAGTTGAGATGACGATGCAATGTGCATTTCAGGTCTTGGGCCATGACTTCACAGTATCACATGCTGCTGAGGCAGGCATGCTTGAGCTCAATGCGTATGGTCCTCTTATTGCATACAATCTCTTCCAAGCGCTCAAGTTGCTGCGCAACGCGATTCCCATCTTCACCGAGAAGTGCATCAAGGGCATCAAGCCCAACAAGTCTGGCCTCGACATAGTCTACGACAGTGTAGGGCTGGTCACGGCTCTTGTGCCTATCATTGGCTATAGTGCGTCGAGCCGCATCGCGAAGAAGGCGCTGGAAACAGGCAGGTCCGTTCGCGATTTGGTGCTCGAAGAAGGTCTCATGACCGCAGAGGAGCTTGATGAGGCGCTGTCGCCTGAGAGAATGACCCGGCCGGGGATAGCTGGGCATAGACGTTCTGATCGGACAAAGGCAGGGAAGACTTGAGCCCAAGCTGAGGGTTGGCAAAGAGGGAGCGGGCTGCTTGGAATTCGAGGCGCTTGCCGGATAGTGGGAAGGCTTTTGTGCCGGGTGCGCATCTCTGTTCGGAGTCCCAATGCCGCGGCCGCCCAAGGAGGGTTTCTCTGTTATGCATCGCGGAGCTGCCGTGGTTTCAATCCTGCTTGCATTATTGGCACTAGGATTTCCAGGACCGCTAGCAGCGGGGGCTAGCAACCTACCGTCCACATTGGATGCTTTCAATGCGGCCAGTGAAGCGATCGCATACCCCTCAAAGGTCGAGGACGAATTGGGCCCACTCATAGTGGGTGATTATTTCAACACAATGCCTGTAGGGTTCAACAGCACTCTCTGGGACCTGTCCACTTCCGGCAACCCCAGCTTGGCTTGGGAGGACGCAGAGCGATTTGTGCTGTACACGTACATGTGGCAGTACTCAATCCTGAAGACCAAGGTCATGACGGGTCCCGAAGTGATTGCAGACTTCAACATCACATTCTCTGGCGGCCTCTGCTATTTTGGCATTGGCTGGTCTGACAGTTTGTGGGAGCCGGGCAGCGAGTGGATAACCAATCTGCGCCTGTCTGATAATGGCGTTTTCATTGACTACTGGGACAACGAGCTATACTTGGTCAGTTACTGCAATGGGGAGAGAGCAGTGGCGCACATCCCCTCGGTTGACGTGACCCGGTGGAACCACTTTCGACTTTGCTGGTCTGAGTCACTTGTCCGCTTGGAAGTAGATGACGTAATCTACTCCTTTGTGTCATGCAACATACCTCCGGGTCCGCTTCCCTTCGTTGTCACTACGTCAGGCCATCACTATCTGTGCCAAAGAGACCAGCTGCGTCTTGAGGATGTGCAGTTGTTCTCCCGAGTAAGGGAGCCGATGGCTGACGACCCCCAGATAGTAATGCTCTGGCCAGGCAACAAATCTACTGTGTACACCACTGATTTAGTTGACCTTCAGGTTGACGGCTCTGATGGTGCCCTTGTATGCTCATGGGACGATGATGCGAACTCTAGCATCACCTCGCCGTGGGACATTCCTGTTCCCAGTGTTCCAGGGATCCATGATTTGACACTCTCTTCAAGGACTGAAGGGGGTCTTTGGCGAACGAGAAGCCTTCGGATTGAAGTGGAAGAGCTGATAACGGGCCTCGAGATTCCAGTCACTGAAGCTAGCTTCATAATAGACGGATTGGTCGAAGGCGCCGAGAAGGGTTGGACAAGGGAGTTCAAGGCACTGTTCCGAAACGAGGCACGTGAGGAGGTTACGATATCGCTTTACGTGGGTTCGACTTCGGAAGCACTGTATGTCGGACTTGGGTCGCATCTGCCGGATAGGTGGAACACACGGATCGCACTTCTTGTTGATGGTGAGGGCGACGGGTTCTGGAAGACATTGTTCGTGAGTCCTCCTCGGGATTTTGCAGTGTGTGTGGGAGCACCTGCTGCTGATCCCCGCTTTGAGAAGGAATCACTGACTACTCCGTCGGGAGTGGTCTTCTCTAGGTCTCTTTTGCCGGGACTGACATATGACTCAGATGTGAAAGACGGGGTAGTGAGTGCTGAGTTTCTGATTCCTCTTGCGGCAATCGGCGCTAACTCTTCTAGCGCGTTGGGGCTTGGCATGAAGCTGTCTGAGGGCGGCCAAGACTGGTACTTCCCGTCCTGGTATTCATCAACAAACCCGCCTCATCTGCCACTTGTTCTCCTAGGTCCACCTGAGGCAAAAGTACCCGTTCTATTGTGGGCCGTGACCGCACTAGGAATAGCAGGTCTTTCGGTTCTGGGTGTCTACACATGGATGCGGAGCCGCTCTTCGCCAAGTGGCCGCGGGGGTGTTCCACCTATCAATGAGAGGCAGGAGCGCGTTCTAGTCCTCCTTGAGTCGCATCCTATCCTGTCAATCGAACGCTTGGGAGAACTGGCCGGACTTGACCTGCCGTCGACGAGGCACACATTGCAGGAGCTATACAAGCTCGGTTTGGGGAATGGGCATATCGAGGTCTCAGGTGATAAGGTGATTCGCCGACTGCTGCCAGCTGGAAAAACAGAAAAGGAGGACAGCCTCTGACAGTCTTCTAACGAGGGGATACAATGGGTAATCTGAAGATCACATTTGCGCTGGTGATTATGTTGTCACTTGGACAATGTGCGCCGTGCCTTCCTTCGGATGGCTCTGGCAATACAACTGATGACTGGATCGGGTCCCTTGACGCAAGGTCCGATAAGACGCGGTGCGCCAGCACATTTGCCGATGAACCGCCCGTGCTCTACGACGAATTCAACTCGTCGTTCACAGGCTATGACCAGTCGCTGTGGAATCTGGAAACATATGGGAATGGCAGTGTGAGCTGGGTTGGAGGGGAGCAGTTCAACATGTCAGCCGAGCGTCACTCGTACAGAGCCCTCTCCTCAAAGATGGTGTTCTCGGTTGGACATGTGGTCAACCTCAGGCTTCGAAGTCTTGAGAAGGAGGCAGTGGTCTTCATAGGCTGGACAAACAAGACGGCAGAGGGTTGGAACTACAATTTCTGGGGCGATTCTGTCTACTTCCAGATAGCACTGTCCACAGGTCTGCTTGATGTTGTGAACGGCAGTGCTTCCCCCCAGAGAGTCTTGCTCGCCGGTTTGAACCCCTCCGAGTATCACGATTACAGAATCGTCTGGAACAACACAGCAGTTGTGGCGTACATAGACGGTACAAGGTTGGGTGCAATTGCCACCCCGATACCTGATACCTCCCTGCACTTCAAGATCGCAATAACGGAATTCAGGAATATGACAACAGAGGGCTGGCTATGTTTAGACAGGATCAGCATTTCCCCTCACACATCCATGTCCACTGAGAACCCGCCCTTCATAGCTCTCAACAGTCCCGGGAATGGAACGACTAATCTGGGTGGGGATTCGATTGACGCAGTTGTAGTGGGATCGGACGGGTTTATGCAGTACCGCTGGGACGATGACCCGGCTGTAGAGGTTCCTGTTTCATTTGACATGAAGCTCCCGCTTTCAGCAGGTACACATATGCTCAATCTGAGTTGTCGGGACGGCTATGGATTGGGCATTACTGCCTCAGCCCGCTTCGTCTTTCTGACGCAGGGAGCCAAACCCAGACTATACGTACCGATGTGCAAGACTCCACCGGCGATTGATGGTCTCATACGCGAATGGAGCTCGGAAACCCGTTTCAGCCTGCCGATGACTAGGTACACAGGGGAGCAACTTGAGGTCAATGCATACATGACGTATGACCAGGAGTTTTTGTATCTGGGAATCGACTCACCTGTCGCATTAGGACATGACTCACGCGCCACGCTGATTATTGATGGCGTGTGTGATGGTCACTACCACGGATCAAACCGGACGCCAATGCTGTCCCTGTACTATCACAAGGGTTCACCAAAGGCATGGGAAGGCTACACTGAACTCCAGTTTCTCAACGAATCCGAAGCTGCAGGAGTCAGATCGTTCAGGATTTCGCCGTTTCCCAGCGGCGCAGTATCTGCATCCAATGAGGTGGGCTCTCACGTACAATATGAATTCAGATTGCCGCTGGACGAGCTGCTGGCTGGCCCAGGGTCCACTCTGGGAGTGGCCTTCATTCTTCTGCCTTCGGGAATGGGCGTGGACACCTGGTTCTTTCCTATGGTGAATCCATGGCAGAATGCTTCGAGGCTGGCACTGGCAGACCTCCTAATCCCGCCTGTTGACCCGTTGTTTCTGATAGCGGCCATCGTGGGTTGTGGTGCTGTTGCTGCCGTTGCGTATGTAGGATGGTTGCGATGGAAGCTCAGCAAGCTGCCCGCCATCCTTCAGACTGAGCAAGCAGAGCGGATTCGGGTGTTGGCTCAGTCGCACGACTCCATTACCATTGAGCGCCTATCCCAACTCGCTGGTGTGTCTCCAGAGGAAACGACTGCTGTCGTGCGAGCCTTAGTCGAGCATGGACGGCTGAAAGCAACTCTCGATGCAAGTGCAGGTGTCATAAGACGGAGGTAGGCCTACCAGCGACATGGGTCGGCGAGAACCTACAGTGTGTGCACACAACTCTCTCGGGTTGGCGCACGAACTGGTCAAACAGCTCCGGAAGAGGCATCATTGGAACCACCCGAAGCGGCGGTCTTCCCGGCCTTCTTGCCTTCTTCGTCGCTGAGAGCTTTACCGGTTTCGGAGTGAAGTCTTCAGCAGAATTGACAATCTGTGATAGATGATCTCTCCAAGTCCTTGCGCTTCCCATTCCTGCAGGATCCGTATTGCCACCCACAACCATATCCAAGTACCCTGAGAGCCCTCTTGGGGGTTCGAAGCATATGACGAGACCTGACAGCAGGCTAGCTCTGGCACAGTGATCCGACAATCGCTCATTTGCACATCCATGAATGGAGCGCTCAAGGCAGAACTCTGTGAAGATCCTCCTTGCTGTGTCATGGCCGGTCGATGGCGCAAGGTGAAGAGACCGACCCAGGTCTTCAAAGCCTGAGAACCGCCTATTTGAACCCAGACGCGTTTCCACTTGTTGCCTTATTGCGTCGCGCCAGGTGAACACGCGTGTTCGTGACTTCTCGAGGTCTTTCCAGTAAGCATCTGATATAAACACCTTCAGAAAGGTCTCATCGAGTGTTCCGTGCCAGGAGGTAGTGACATCTGCAATATCGATTGGGATTGTCAATCGTTGCATACCCCTTGGCATACCGGCTTCTAGTTCCTCTGACAGGACTTCGTGGAAGTCAACGGTGAGATACAGTGGGTCCGGTGTGTCAAGTGCCGCGGTCGTGGATACCGTGATGAGTAGGCAGGGCGGACTCGACGTGTCTGT
The DNA here is from genome assembly GCA_964631415.1 of uncultured archaeon. Taxonomy (GTDB): domain Archaea; phylum Asgardarchaeota; class Thorarchaeia; order Thorarchaeales; family Thorarchaeaceae; genus OWC5. The sequence continues at coordinate 6,524 of CAZVZC010000018.1, forward strand.
CAGCAGCTGCCATGAAACATCGATATCATCCATTTCTGGGCTTGTTCTGCCGAGTTCTGTCTTGGCGATGGCTCCGAGAATGAAATCAGCGATGTGCGACATATCGCTCCACGCGTCCAGCGACAGCCTGTCCCTGTTCTTCATTCTCACGGCATCAAGCACGATGAGTACCCTCTTGTCGAGCAATGACCCTGAGAGCCACGATGTCTTGGACCAAGAGGTCTGCCTGTCTAAAACAACAGCCGTTCTCAATGCACTCATCACTTCGGCCAACGCATCTTCGTAGCTGCAGCCAATCGGAGAGAGATTGATGACAGTGGTATGTTCGAGCTCGGTCTGGGCCTGCTGGAATTGAACCTGACTGAGGGGTTTCCCCCGCAGGCAATCAGCCAGATTCAGGACAAGATCAACCCCACGTCTTAATCCTACGGCGTGAACCGAAACTGCCAGCATGGCGGATTCTGCTCTAAGAATCCGGAAGAGGGCTTCAGAGCCGGTGTCCGTGACCAACAGCGCCTCTTCTTGGTCGCTTGCGGGATTCTCTCCTGCAGTGGTCAGCGGCACTATAGTGAAGGTCTTCCTATCATACGAGAGCTCGTAGGCTTTCTCACCTGTATTCGCTGCCGCCTTACGTGGCGTAATCCTCAGGATGGGCTTCGAGTCTAGTAGCCCAATAAAGACCGTGAAGGGCAAGTCTGATGTGGACATAGGAATCCCTTCTTGCCCCGAGTGACGAGCTCAGCGCGAACCTATTGGTCTACTGCTTATCCCATATCTAAAGGCTTCCCCATGGGACACCCACAACACGCATCAGGCTGTCCGGTGGTTGTTCCGGACAAGCTCCGGTTTTTGTCATTGGGCCCTCGGCCAACCGCGAAAAATGCTTATGACTAACTGAACGAACACATAGGGTTGTGCAAAGGAGTCCGCGACAAGTTTGATGCTGGCCAGTCAGGTCTTCTTCTGCACGGGGGTAGTGTGAACGACAGAGCCTGACTTCTCATTTGGGGAGAAGGATGAGCGCGTTCTCTCAGTCAGTGATCTTGTGAACCAGGCTCTGTCCCCTACCGAGATTGCCATTCTGTCAGCGGCGTCAGAACTAAGGAGTTCCAAGGGGCGGCCGCCAACAGCGTCTGAGATCAGGTCTGCGCTCTCAAGACGTCTGGGTCTGAAGAAAACGCAGTTGTACGACTTACTGCGGAGGCTCACTCAGTTTGGCTTCATTACAGTCAAGACTCTACCACGACCTAGAAGGTATATCGTCAATCAGGTCACTCTGATGTCTGGGATCACAAACTGGATTGAAGCCCAGAAAAGGTCAGTTCTCGGGATGAATGAAGAGATTGACGTTCTTGGGCGGGCTCTGCAGAAACCGAAGACGAGGATACGTGACTGGTTTCCAGTGGAAGGTTCAGCCCGGGAGTAAGAAGCGAACACATCGAAACGAGAAAGAACGCAGAACGAGCCGGTGGTAAGGAAGAAACCTCTATTCAAGAGTGCACACTGCTTCACTTGTCAACCACATGGACGAAGCGCTCTAGCTAAAAGGTGTAGGATTGTCCGGTTCAAGAGCCGGAACTCAGTCTAAACGACGGCTAGATTCGAAAGAAAACAGCAAAAACCAGCTGAGCGTCAATGGACCGTTCGATGCTTTCACCTTTGGAATTGCTTACTATCATGGCCGCGGTTTCGCCGGTAGCCGCATGCCTATCGTTGCCGGGAATGAGGCGGAAACGACTTCCGTGGTTCTTGGAAACGAAAGAAGCTGAACGCGTCCTAGCAGTGGTTTCATCATATGCAATCATTACAATCGATCGGCTCTCTGAGCTCACGAGCCTAGCCGACTCGTCAACAGTCATGATCGTTGAGGCCCTGATTGAACATGGACGACTCAAGGCGACATTCGATCGGGACGCAGGACTGATCCGTAGTGTGTAGGCTAATCTGAGGTTCAAGCAGCGTTGTTAGCGAAAATCAAAGGCCACCTTAATTGCATTGGCCCTAGCCTTTTGTTCACTGCACTTGAAAGCGGCTTTGAAGTCTTCTATTCTGAACTTATGTGTGAGCAGACCTCTGTATAGATCCGCCGTCTTCTCTAATGCTCCTAATGCAAGGAACATGGTGTCAATCCTACTCTCATCGATTGTTTCCACGCCATGCATCATTGACCCAGTAATGGTAAGCTGCTTGTACAGCTGCAGAGCCCAGTCAGTTGCCTTCGTCTTTCCGAAGCCCATTCCGACGATGACAACCCTGCCATTGCTTCTCACGAGGTGCAGGGCATCGTCTATCGTCGAGTCAGTGCCCACCGCGTCGAAGACGACATCTGGACCAGAGTCACCATAGAGGATGCGTTTGCCGATCTTGGGTTTGAACAGCACGCCATCTGTCATCTCAGCCACTCTTTCATAGAGGCGGTCATGTGGTCCTTCGGAAATCACTTCATCTGAGCCCAGTTTCTTTGCGGCCTCGGCTTGGAAGTCATACCTCGCCATCGTAATGATCCTACACTTGGAACCGAGTGCGCGCAGAGCGGCCACGATCATGAGCCCAATGATTCCTCCTCCAATCACCAGGACCTTGTCATTATTGCCTGGACGGTTTCTGGCGACCGCATGCAGACTGACGGCAAAGGGCTCCGACAGAACCGCTATCTCGTCAGGGAGCGATGAGGGCACTCTCGTGAATTGCCTCGCGAATCCAACGAAGTACTCGCTGAAGCCTCCTCCACTGAAACCACCGAAGCCTCCCCTGCCACCATACCGATTCTCAAGGTCTGTTCCGTCGCCGCGCCCAACAAGGGCATAGCAGGTTTCATAGTTGCCGTTTCTGCAGCTTGGGCACGGGGCAAAGCCAAATGACTCACAGGCCGCAAGAGGAGAGTGCACAACTCTGTCGCCGACGCTGAAATCACCCGCTTGGTCCCCGACTTCCACTACCTCCCCCACAAGCTCGTGCCCCATTGGGAATGGGTTTTCTCTTCTTGCAAGGATACTCGCTGAATAGGGCAGATTCACGTTAATCTGATGAATGTCGGATGTGCAGATGCCTGCGATGCGTGTCTTTACTTTGATCTGTCTTGGGTGTTTGACCTCCGGCACAGGCCAATCCTCTCGATACTTAACCATGGAGTACTTGCCCGCAAGGCCTGCCTTTTTCAGAATGACCTTCCACACCTTCAGGTCGTACATTATACCCTTCGTGTCAAGCACCCCATTGCATGCCTGCGTTTAACTGGATCTTTCCACTCGTCCTTTCAGATACTATGACCGAACGGATCTAGATTCTATCAGTAGAAGCCGGAAACCAGAGAGAGATATAAGTCGGATTGTTCTCTGTGGAAAACCCGAGGCCGCTGCCCGCTCGCGCCTAAGGAGAAGACAATGCACGCTAGGACCTCGTTTTCCGAAACCTATGCGAGAGTCATCATCCCGGAACGGCCCATTGTTGCTTGCACTTGCACCAACCGCCGGCTCGTCTTTTCATGGAGGTGAATCTAGGTTGTCACTGAATGCCACACTGCATCAGATACTCGTGATTGTCATGTTGTCAATGCTCATGCTCAGTTCGGCGACTGTAGTCACGGCTGTAGCATCTGAAATTCCCGCTCTGCCAAAATCTCGAGTCAATGACGGCCTCGAAACACAAGTTACTGTGTACTTCGACTCGTCGGCCAATGACATCATGTCGACTGTAGCGATGGTCAGTGGTTGCATCCAGCGGTGTGGGATTCCTGTTGTCCAATCTGGTGTGCAGTCGATCCTCTCTCTGGACTATTCACTGGAAAGAAGCGACCCGGGGATTGCAGTGTACATCTTCGAGAGCAGCCTGAGTGGTATTATGATACAGAGTGAAGTTGTTTCATGGACGGAAGTTGCTGTTCTCACGACAACGCACAATCTGATGCACCATGTATTCGGCATTGGCAATGCAAAGTGCCTCCTTCAGTATGTTCCTGATTCAGAGAAACTGCACATTGACCAGACAGACATGATAGACCTGAGAATCACGACCGTGTACTCCCTATGGACGACCGCAGAGATACTGATTCAGAGCGATAGCACTATAGACAGCACCAGGGGCGAACAGCTCAGAACACTGGTTCTCAAGGACTTCTGTAAGAACATAAACGAGATCATCTCCAAGGCTCTCTTTCCGAAGACCTACACTGGCGAACGAGTCCCTCAGCCAATCACAAACCCAAGACTCACACAATCATGGGTTGTGGAGGAACCCCAGCTGGATGCTGCCGGGGTCGAGTTGAAGCCAATCATGAAGATGTCCACGCAAGACAACGCTAGTGAGTACGTACCCCTGAGAGAGGTCTGCCCTGAGAGCGGCGTCGGAGGTCCTATCGGTTGGCTGGTTGACGTTGTTCTGGCACTCCTTACGGCTAATGGATTTGAGGAGCTTCAATTGAACGTCGAGGCTGCTGAGGAGATCAACGATTACGTCGACGGACTTGTGAAGGACGCCAAAGACGACGTTGTTGACTGGTTCAGCGACGAGGGATTCAACATAACAGGCTATGACTTCGCCTCTGCCATGCCATCGCTGCTCCAGCGGCAGATGTTTGAGCTGTGGGCCCTGGGCGACGACTTGATAGCTGACGCATTTACGGAAGCGGACGACTGGCTGACATCATGGGTCGAGCAGGTAGTTGAGACTCCAGTGCAGACGGACCTCATCGGACTCACACCGGTCTTCCTTCTTCGCGTGGGAACGCCAATCAACCTTGGTTCAGACTTCGCCAGCTTCGGAGCAGTGATACGGATCAAGTTGCTGCCCACCTTCGAAGCTGACGAAACAGCCTTTGAAACCTTCATGAACAACGCCATTTTCGGAAGTCTGAATCTAACGAGTATGACGAACGTGACAGAGGCCTTCACGGAGGTCAGGAAGTTCATAGATGTCATACCTGTCCTTGACATGGATCTGGCAGTCTGTGCGTTCCTGCCCAGCAAGAGCGCGTGGCTTCAGACCATCATGAGCCCCTTGGAGTTCAACTTCTTCGGAGCCGCTAGCATGCAGCTGGCGTTCCCGCCAATCGATGCATCGAACACCGAAAGGTCATTCATTGAGGTCCGGTCCTGGTCACTCAAGTTCGATGTCGATGCTTCATTCACTATCACAATCTCAGCACTCCTTTCGGTACCCGGAGTGAGCGGAGTTGTAGATACGATTATGGACACACTCTCTGAACTCCTCAGTGCCACTATCACTTTGACAGTTTCGGTCACATTTGAGATAAGCAAGCAGTATGTCGGCCAAGGGAGCCCCGCACGATCGAGTGTTGTTATTGACATTGTTGTTGGTGCCAGCATCCAAGTCCGAATACTCGTGGTCATATTCAGAGGAACATTCCAAGTAGGACTCAGGTTCCAACAGACTTCGGGAGGGTCCAGCAACTCCTCGACTCTGCTAGCTGATCAGGAGTCGCCTTTCACAACTAGTTCTCTTGCAGCAACCACACTGTCGGTTTCTCTAACGCTATACTGCTCGCTCTATTTGGGCGTTGACGTAGTCGGCGTAGGAACTGGTGCAGAGCTCGGTCCTTGGACAGATACCTATTCGCTTTCAACGTCTTGGGGTAGCAGTGACTACCTGACGAGCTCTGCGGACTTGACTGACACGGATCAGGATGGTCTTCCTGATGCCTTTGAGAGCCGAATGAACACTGTGATGGGCACGACCTATCTGAGCACCAGCTCATCTGACACAGACTCAGATGGACTCAATGACAAGCTGGAACTCGAGCTCAATACTGCACCGAACGTCGCCGACACAGATGTAGACGGACTTCGTGATGGTCTAGAAGTGAAGACGTACTTGACAAACCCGCTGCTCAACGACACTGACAGGGACAACATCACGGACGGTCAGGAAGTACTGGTGTACAAGACGAACCCGCTCGTGGTGGACACTGATGCAGATGGCCTAAGCGACTACTACGAAATCAACCGGGAATACGATGTTACAAATACGAAAGGCACCTACGGTGCTGTCAACTCTGTCAAGATTGGCAACACGTACTATGACGACCGAACAGACCCTGTGAACTCTGACACGGACAATGACGGCTTGCTGGACGGTGAGGAGGCCGAGAACGGGGTTGAGTATGCAAATGATACGGTAATCGCTGCTTGCTACTATGTCAAGAACAAGTACACAAGTCCCTTAGACGCTGACACCGACGATGATTCCGTATTCTGGGAGTGGCAGGATATTCCTCAGCAATTCGAGCCTGGCACATCGTACCTGAGAAACATGATAGACGGTGTCGAGGTGCTGGGTCAGTATATCACATTCATCGATAGCGAAGGGTATCCTGACGTGCAGTTCGTGAAGACGAACCCTGTCAACCCGGATACAGACAATGACACTGGGGGCACCATCCTCTTCAACTCAGATGGTTACGAACTCACTTTGAGCCCACCAACTGACCCCACAAACGGCGACACTGACCATGATGGTCTGCTGGATGGCCGAGAAAAGATTGGTCCGTATGGGACCGGAACCGATCCAAACAGAGCTGACACGGACAATGACATGCTGCCAGACTATGAGGAGGTCACGCTGGCGACCAATGCAAGGGACCCTGACACTGATTCCGACGGTGTGATGGACGGCGAGGAGTACTACAAGTACGGGACCAGTCCCTTCCTCAACGACACTGACATGGATGGCCTCACTGACTCGGAGGAGCTGTTCGAGTTCTATTCGAATCCACTTGTTCGGGACTCGGACGCAGATGGCTTGGATGACGGTGAGGAGGTCTTGTCCTATCTTACTGACCCCGTCAATGCGGACTCAGACTACGATGTGCTACTCGACGGCTATGAGGTACTTGTGTCTATGACAGACCCCATGCTGTTTGACACAGACGTCGACGGGCTCGGGGACGGTGATGAACTGCTGATATATCATACAAACCCGCTTGATTGGGACACCGATGACGATTCCATCACGTTGACAAATGAGTTTGGCAGAATCAGTTTCGCTTGGGGTGACGGAGCCGAGGTGGCATTCGGCACAAACCCCACATCTTCAGATTCCGACAACGATGGTCTGACTGATGGAGAGGAGCTCTATCTGGGTCTGGGTTCTGCTGTCTTGGATCCCGTGCCGCTCAACCCTTTGTCAAACGACACCGACGGTGACGGTCTTTCCGATGGTGAAGAGATGATCATCGAGAATGTGTCGCTGAATACCTACCCATACTGGGGCTTAGTGGTAAGCCTCCGCTATGGCTCATGTCCTGCGAAGTTCGACAGTGACGGTGACGGACTCAATGACACTGCTGAGGTGACCTATCTGTGTGATCCCACAAAGCCCGACACTGACGGAGACACAATGAGTGACGCCGTCGAAGTATATGTGACCCATACAAACCCCACAAACAACGACACGGATTATGACGACATTCCAGACAACATGGAGTCAACAAACACGACCGAGTTTGCATTGGCTGCTGAGATGTCTGGATGGGACTATGTGCCAAGTCAGTGGCCCATGTATCCGACATCTGCAACGGACAGTGACACAGATGACGACCTGCTGCCCGATGGCATTGAGCTGATTTACCACACTGGTCAGCTCAACCCAGATTCAAATGGAAATGGGGTGCTGGATGGAATGGAGTTCGATGCCGATGGTGACGGTCTGAAAGATGGAGAAGAGTTCTACATTTACAGAACGAACATGGGACCGCTTCCGATCGAGAACGGTACATGGATAGGAGAACCTGGCGGGTTCAATAATCCGGACAGTGATGGAGATGGTCTCTCAGACGGCGTTGAAGTGCACACCTATGGCACTGACCCGACAGCGGCAGATTCAGACGAGGACGGTCTATCAGACGGCGAAGAGGCATCGCTTGGACTGAATCCACTTGTGCCGATTGTTCAAAGCGGTCCGACCTGGTATCTCATTGCAGTTGGGGCTGTCATTGGACTGGCCGCCGGCATTGGTGGTGAAACGCTTATCTTGCTCATCAGGCAACGCGGCCTGAGATTCTGGAGATCGGGGAAGGCTTCAGGAAAGACTCCAGACCAGGAAACTAAGACCCCTGCCGCTGCCAAGACTGAGGTTGCGGCCGAGTCATCCCGGGAAGAGCCTAAGGAGCAAGAACCTGCCGCAGGTGAGAAGAGGACAAGGAAACGCACGACAAGAACAACAAAGGAGAGTGGTAAGGCATGAGTGATGCGAGACGGACCCTGATAGCGGCGTCCATCATCTTGATGATGGCTTTGATTGTCGTTCCAACATCGCCTCCGGGATTCCTACCCACATTACTGCCTGATGAGAATGTTTCTCCAGACCAACAGAGGGACTCTCCGAATCTCATGCTGGACGGTGAGTTCAACCTCACGAATGACTACCAGCTCATCTGGGAGCCCAACAACATACAGGGTTCGTCACATGCGGTAGCCACCTCTCCGAACAAGAACCTCATTGCAGTTGCTGGCGGATACCTCTCTGACAGCGAGGTGCATGTCTACAGATGGGATAACGCGTCAAAAGACTACATCCATGTGTGGGACGCTGGCAATGACTTAATCCGGAGTGATGTGCAGGACGTCGCCATTGCGGACGCTGATAACAATGGTTTGCTTGAGGTCTACGCGGCCAGTGCAGACGGCAGGATATATGTATTCGAGGCGAGGGGTTTCGAGGAAGGCTTTGTCTACCTAGACAACGCGAACAACGTCTTTGAGCTTGTCTGGGACAGCCAACTTGCCATACGTCGCCAAGTCTGGTCTGTCAAGGTCGAGGACGTCGACCATGACAATCAGGGCGAGATTGTAGCTGGTTGTTGGGACAACCGCGTCCATGTGTTCGACTACGTCGATCATTCTAACTACCCATACTGCCCAAGTCATTCGATGAGTTTCATACATGTGTGGGACAGCGGAAACCAGATTGGAGGACGGGTATACGATGTCGCTGTCGGCGACACTGATTGCGATGGTCGGACCGACATTCTTGCGGCAAGTTATGACTGCCGGGTCTACGTGTTTGAAGAGATCCCATGCTTCAAGCACACATACCAGAAGAAGTGGGACAGTGGCGACGCGATGTCCAAACCTGTCATTTCTATGGCGGTCAGCAACAATCTGGATGAAGACCAATACGGCGAGATTGTCGCATCAGCATACGGCGACGGAGTCTATGTCTTCGAGTACAATTCCACCAGTGCCAGTTACGATGTATTGAGAATCAATCGACAACTGGAGAGCTGGGAGGAGGGCACTGTATACACAGCAGGTGTGTGGACAGGCTACGAGGCAGATCCATACGTGGACAAGAAGGTCTATGGATGGGAAGAACAAGGAGTCTACGAACTCGACCCACGACCGTACCCCTGGAAGACTATTGCGATTGGCGGCAATTCCTGCTTAGGCGGCCCCCGCGATTTGAACTGCACCACTTTTCAGCTGCCTGAGGTCTACAGCTATCTCTCAACATGGGGTGCGAATGGCTCCCTCGCAGGTCAGTTCTATCTTCCAGATGACATCGCTTTCGATTCTTACTCGAATGCGTACGTACTTGACACTTCGAACAGCCGTGTCCAGAAGCTGACTGGGGCTGGTCAGTTTGTCGACGCTTGGGGAGAGCTTGGAAGCGGCGTAGGGCAGTTCAAGTGGCCCCAAGGCATATGTGTTGACGCGCAGTCCTATGTCTACGTTTCTGATACGTGGAATCACAGAATCGTGAAGCTGAACCCGGATGGAGTATGGCTGGCTTCTTGGGGAAACGAAGGAACCGGCCTTGGTCAGTTTGAATATCCAATGGGTATCGCGGCGGACTCCTCTGGGCGTCTGTATGTCTGTGACTCTCTCAACATGCGAATACAGGTGCTGGACACGGAAAGCGGTGCCGTAGTCAATTCCTGGGGCGCCAACGGTTCGGGTCCAGGTCAGTTCTACTATCCTTTGGCAATTGCCGTTAGCGAACTGGGTATCTATGTGGCCGACACCTACAACAACAGAGTCCAGATGTTCACCTCAGAGGGCGACTTCGTACTGCAGTGGGGCAAGCTAGGCGAAGACGCAGGTGACTTTGGCTATCCTGACGGGATTGCATGTGACCTCGAAGGCAACGTGTATGTCAGTGATACAGGCTACGACCACATTGAGAAGTTCACTGCTTCAGGCCGCTTGATAACAAACTTTGGCTCAACTGGTACCGGTTTCGGCGAGCTTACGGGTCCACGTGGACTGGAAGTTGCTCCCAATGGGGCAGTCTATGTTGTTGACTCCTCGAACAGCCGTGTAGAAGGCTTCGCCATTCAGAAGTACTCTCTGGACAAGACAATCGGTAGTTTGGGGACAAAGGTCGGTCAGTTCTACTTCCCGAGTGACGCAGCTATCGACGATCAAGGGTACATCTTCGTATCTGATTCCAGCAACAACCGAATCCAGAAACTGGCCGGTGATGGCACCTGCATCACGTTGTGGGGAGAGCTGGGTGCAGGGGAAGGCCAGTTTAACTTCACATCGGGGATTGCAGTGGGCAATGGGAATAGCGTCTATGTCGTCGATCGAAACAACAATCGCATCCAGCGTTTCGACAGCGAGGGCAACTTCCTGAGGGCATGGGGTGTCAAGGGTTCGGGTGATGGGGAATTGCTCAGTCCCACTGACATAGATATTGGCCCAGATGGTACGCTGTACGTTACCGACACGGGCAACGACCGCATATCGCTGTTCACTTCAGAGGGTGATTTCATCAGGACCTTCGGTTCACACGGTGACCAGCCCAACCAAGTGGACACCCCGTACGGTATTGCCGTTAATGAGCAAGGCACCATATTCGTCACTGAGAGGGGCAACAACAGAATCCATCTCTTCGACAGCGAGGGAACGTCCGTTGCCTACTGGACAGGCGAGTTCTCCGAGCCCTTGAGGATTGAACATGATGGATACGGGAATCTGTATTTGACCGTAATCAAGGGCACTGCCATTGCATTGATGAAGTTCACGATGGAGGGCATGCCACTTGGAAGCCTGCCGACCACAATCTCGAACTATCGGACATCTGTAGACTTGCAGATGCCTCTAGGGATTACGTTCGACCGTGCAGGGGATCTCTTGATTGTGGATACGTGGGCAGGTGTTGTTGTAAGAACGTACACGGATTTCGTGCTCAATTCTGTGGCAGAGGCAATCGTAGACTTTGGGCAGTATGAAGAGCTTGGCGGATCCGCGTCCTCAAGAGCAGATCTCTGGCTGTACTTCCCAGACGACGATCCCGAACTAGAGGACCTAGAGTTTGCTATATCACAGGACCAGCAGACGTTCGTCGACATATCCGCTACGAGTATCACCAAGAGCTACATCTTCATCATGTCCTACGGCCTTGTGCGCTTGATAGGCATCAATGTCGACCAGGTACTGCGGCAGAATGGATGGGAGAACTACCGATACCTGAAGATAGGTGTCAAGAACGGTGCCTCATACAACATTGACTCCGCATATGGGACTCTATCTAGACCTATTGATAACGCCCTAGTTGTGACCACAGGCCAAATTGATCACACTGACGAAGGTGACACCACCGAGTACATCATCATGGGGACAGTGGACGGAGCAATCTCGGCGTATACATCCAGCGGTGCTGCGATATGGCAGAGCACGGAAGAGTCACCCCGTTTCGACCTGAACGTCAGCATTCGTGACATAGTTGAATTGGATCGTCGCGGCAGAATGCCGACTTGGCATTACACTGGCAATCTTGTCACCGGCTCATACCTTGGGACCTTGGGATTGGGTACATTCTCGAGGATAGAGGGCTACACTATGGGTGACATAGATGACGATGGCGACCTTGACATGATGCTCTCGATGAATGTCGGGACCTATTCTGCCTTGGTCTATCTATCAAACACCGGTACCAACTCAAATCCGAACTACGTGTACCACACAGACTACTTCGAAGACCACACATCTCTGGGCGGGAACACCATCTTCGGATTCTCAGTGCCGTACCTAGCAGACCTTGACTCAGACGGGGACTTGGACCTCATCATCAGTGAGTTTGAAACCGACATCGAGGGTGTCGTCCATCTCTGGTACCTAAGATACTTTGAGAGGACCGCGGCTGACTACTTCACGGAGGTATCCTCCGTGTTCACCACCCCGAACACAGTCATTCAGTCCGAGGCTATTCTCGCCTATCCGTCTTTCAAGGACATGGACGGTGACGGAGACTTGGACCTTACGCTGGGTTGCGATTCTCTCTACTACTTCAAGCGTTCAGGAACAGGGTCGTCTTTCTTCTGGACTGAGGATGACGAGTTCTATGACGCAATCAACAAGACCATGAGACCGACCGAGGTCGTGGGTAGAGTGGCGTTCTGTGATTTCGATCGTGATGGAGACTGGGACCTGACGATTGCGCACGCATATGAGAACTACACCCACGATGGCCTCAAACCCGCCACCAGTAGGCTGACATACTGGGAGAACACGGGATACCTGACTAGACCGGAGTGGGTAAAGCGCAGGCCTTTCTATGACCCTGACTTCCGTGGATCAGCATTGACTGAGGACCGCGGTTACTGTGAGCCATACGTGTACGACATGAGTGGTGACGGGGTGCTTGATCTAATGGCGATGCAGAATTCCAGCATCGACTGTTACTACGGATCACTTAAGCATAACAGCTACGTGCTCGCAACGTATCCTCTTGTCCACATGATAGAGATAGACCAGAGGTCGGAATCTGACTACTACTACGGTTACAGTGCGTACGACTCGTGGGATAACCATCCCGCATTGGACAACTGGACCTGTTCCATAGCGTATGACGACACCGATGACGATGGCAAAGGAGATGTTGTGGTCGGGTCGTTTGACAACAACATCTACACCTTCGAATGGTGTGCGAACAACACGTATCGTAGGGCCTGGAGATCGAGCGATCTTACACACGGTGTCTTGGAGTATCTCAGCTACCACACAGCATGGGATGATGTCAGAGACATCACAATCGAAGACACTGACAATGACAACAAGAAGGAGATTGTTGCTGTATCTGGCTACAGTGTCTTCGTTTTCGAGAATGTAGTAAACGATGTCTATCAGCTAGTGTGGGGCAGCGGTGATACCATTCCCGCAATGATGGGAGTCGACTACCCGGTAGTATCGACTGTCACAGTCGACAAGGACCTTGATGGAGACGATCGGCCCGATATCATCGTGACCTCGCAGGCCTGGGTGTTCGTCTACGAGTGGATTGGCGATGATCAGTACTCGCTCGTGTACAGCGACATGGTCGCTCTCACAGGCAAGATATACGATATCCTCACTGCTGACACGGACGGGGATGGCTTCAGAGAGATCATCTTAGGAGGTGCCAGCGAGTGGTATGATGTATGTGGGCTGGCAAAAGACAGGGAAGGCTGGGTGATTGTCTACGAGAACATGAAGGACGATGACCGCCATGTCGACAATGGCTATGAGTATGAAACGTTCGTAGGCAGCTACGGATTGTACGGTGTGTATTCCTTGGCTGTCGCTGACAACGACCAAGACGGCTGGCCTGAGCTCTTTGTCGGCTATGAACAAACTAGCACTCTGGATTCGGGGATAGACATCTGGGAGGCGAATGGCGAGAACAGCTACATCATGTGGAGACGCTACTCCACGCCAAAAGCTGTCACTTCGATGCTTATCGCAAACACTGATGGTGATAGCTGGATGGAGATAATCGCTGGTAGTGGAAAGAGGGTGATGGTGCTGGAGCAGAACTGGACGTACACCGGAGGTGACATGAGTCTGAAGTACTACACATATGTATGGAACAGCTCCTCCTTGGCAGAGAACATCACAGATCTGGCCATAGGCGACAGCAATGGCAACGGGCGTCTCGAGATATTCGTGTCTGCCGCCAAGGGCAATGTCTATGGATTCGAGTGGGTACAGAACGCTACTTCAACACAGAATCCTGCCGTGGCTCTGGCAGCAAGTGAATCTGAATGGTCTGATGCCGCGAGCAGATGCAGCGGAAACCCGATATGCTGCACTGACGCTTCGCCAACGAAAGCAGGCAACTCGCTTTCCTCCGGAAACGTAGACATTAGCACAAGATCCGCGAAGACACACACCGGATGTGTATTGGATAGGAGGTTAGAGAAATGAAGAATACAGCGACACGTTCCCTAGCATTAGCAGTCTTGATTGGGGTCCTTTCCCTTGCTATGCTTTCTCCAATAGCACCCATGGAAGTTGCGCAGACTAATGCTTCTGTATTGAGTCCTCGCCTAACTCGTATGATAGACAAGTGGCCCCTGAATCTTGACGAGTCTACTTCAAACATGGCAAGCGTTCTGGCATCAATTGATGAGCCTCCATCCATATCCTCTTTCGTGCATCCTAACTGGGAGTATAGGGACTGTTTCAACTTCACCAATAGCGAATACACCTTCGGGCCCGAAGTGATGACAGAGGAGGAAGTTGAGGAGAACCTTAGGAACTACATCTTCCAGCTTCTATATGGAGACATAGAAGCAGCCTGTCGTGTCAGCATTCTGGACATCATGTTGTTTCGGGTTTTTGATTCTCTGATAGTGGATTGGATAGGCATAGACTTCATGGGCTTCTGCAATGGCATGTCGATGGCCTCGAGAGACTACTTCATGGACTCGTCGAAAATCCCTCTCGGCAAACACTACGCTTACGATCTGCCCTCACCTGACCCTAACTCTACGATTGCCGAGCAGACTCAAGGCGACGTCACAGAGTCCGCAATCAAGGAGTACGTGCTTTGGAAGGGGTCTGCAGCGTTCTTCAATCCGAATCACCTGCTGAACTGGGTCAAACTGTACCTAGGTCTCTCTCTACAGTCAGGCGGGACGAACAATGCACTGGAGTTCCAGAAGCTAACGCAACTCATGATGAAAGGCTCACCACAGTATCAGCCTGTAGTGATACTCATGACGGCCGCCGTCTGGGAGAACTCGGACCCCGGGAAGAGCCACTTCGTAGTCGCCTATGACTATGAAACCAACTCGAACGGAACGAAGACAATATACATCTATGACAACCGTATTCACTTCAACTCGAGCTGTTTCTGGCACGAGGACTGGATCTTATTGGGTAGTGACGGGACCTTCTCAGGTACTCACCTCTCTCCTGAGAAGGCGGATGTATGGAGGCGGATGTGTGTGTACCCTGCGTCATGCGAGTACAATAGCATACTTACGACATTGGCGGCTTTGCTACCGAATGCTCTTCAGTTCCTCGCTTTCTGCCCCGTAGACCTGATAATCACAGACCCACTCGGAAGGAAGGTTGGCCCCGGACCCGACGGCCAACTAAGGGCTGAGTTCCCTGCCATCTATGTGGAGGATGGAGACCAGGATATTGTGTTCATGCCCTATGCTCCTGGTCTGCCGTACACTCTGAATGTGACCGGAACAGGTCAAGGTAACTACACGCTGGAGATCAACAGAGTCGTGGACGGGCAGATTGTAACTCAGTCGTTGAATGGACAGACTGAGGAAGGCAAATCGGATGTCTTCTCTGTTGCCGCAGCCGGGGGAAGTCTGAACTTCGCAAGACAAGGGGTAGTCCTGAGCGTGCCAACGATTACGTCTGCATCATCTGTCAACCTTCAGTGGAGCCGCTATGATGGTCTTGACTTCAACAGGTACGAAGTTCTACAGTCGACATCTCTAGGAGAACTAGGACAGGTCGTGGCGACAGTTGGCAACCAGGACACTACATCGTGCAGTGTTTCGAATCTCCAACCCGGGGCAACGTACTTCTTCACAGTAAGAGTTGACAGTTCAGACTATGGGGCTCTTGGCTCGAACCAAGTAGGTGCGGCAATGCCAGAGTCAGCATTTCCTTGGACGTGGGTTGCAGTCGGAACAGTGGGTGCTGCAGCAGTCATAGTCGTGCTTGCTCTGAGCTGTAAGAGCAGGAAGTAGTCGCTTAGCCAAGTCTGGACACATCTGCTGAACATGATCCTGCTCTGCGTCTGGGCAGTTGTATCGATGTGTCGCTGGACGGCAGAGAGCGCCGGGGGTGGATTTCGGGTTAGTGGACAAGTGTGTTCGAATGTGAGGCCATACTTGGACCGATGAATAGCTCAATCCATCGGTCAGTACCGAGCTAACTCCATGTCACAGTGTAGACGGCCATGTTACTGGTCCCGCATACGACATTCGGTTCTATATGAGCCGAAACAACCTTGTGGACACTGCCTCCAATATGAGAGATCTCGTCCCACAAGTACACAAACCACTCTTCGTAGAACATTATGTAGTCACAATGGATGTCCTTGAGGAACTGGGCCTGCTCCGGCACGGTCGTGTGGTTATGCAGTACTTCAGGGGTGACTAGCCCATAGACATCGATGACTGTGCATCTGCTGAAGTAACCGAGTGCGCCCACATCGTATGTGGCAATCACTGCGTCCTCAGGCACATTGTCTCTTACCCATTCTGACAACGTGACCTGCATCTGATTGATGTTCATGATCTGATTGGCATGAATGTCTACGTGAAGTATGTACGAGCTTAGCGATGGAGTGAAGAGTAGTAGAACCACCATACTGGCCACGAAAGCCCTATCTGTCGTCGTGAACCCGGGGAGCTTCACTCTGTTCAGTAGTTTCTCGAACGCTACGAATCCGCCAGCGACGAAAGAGATGGCAAGAAGGTCGAAGAGCGGCACCAGGTATCTAGCAGCGAACAGCAATGACATGCCTGGCATTGTCAGTCTGTAAAGGACGAACAGAGAGGTACTCATCACCAATTCGAAGGGTCGACGCTTGAGGAGGAGCGCCATGCCACCAACGAAGCCCAGCGCCAAGTAGGGTTCAGTAGGGAACCATACCTTATACCAGAAGAAGTCCCAGTAGCTGATGTCGGTTTGGGTAACCCCCCATCTCAGCTTGGAATAGTAGGAATCGGGCAGCGGCAGTCCCGTAGTGTTGAGACAGTGCAGAACCCACGGGGCTACCACAAGAGCCGCGATCGCAAACATCCCTCCTATTGAGATCAGTCTTCTTATGGCCAACCTGTCCTTGGCAAGCAGCCAGATGGCACGAAGAGGCAGACAGACTGCAGCTATCAGCACGAATTCCGGACGGCACAGGTAGGAGAAACCTGCGACTAGGCCCAGGAGTAGATCGTATTTGGTGTCCTTCCTCGGCAGCAGTATGAGCGTCAGAAGGAGCATCATCATTGCTAGTGGAGTTTCCATTCCTGAGAGCATCAAGCCTGCGTTTCGCGGCACAAGAACGAAGACGGCTTGTGCCAGAATCCCGACCTGCCATCGGCCTGTGTGTTCCTTGACTAGATATCCGACCAAGGATGTGTCAACAGCATACAAGAACACGCTGATCAGTAGTACCGAAGCAACAACCGTGTCCCGAGCATAGCCAAGAACAAAGATGGGCGCTAGGAGGACTGACCAAAGGGGTGCTGAGCTTCCGGTGCTGGGAATACCCTGAGCATACTCCCAGGGGTGACCGTCGAATATCGTGCGAGCGTACTGCAGGTGTATCCATGCATCGTCAAAGGGAAAGCCGAACACACCCCAGACAGCGGCCACTGCCAAGATGTGGGCAACAGACAGGAGGGTGATGACTGCTCCAGTGACGAACATGGAAGGCCAACCATTGCGTGCCAGCAAACGTTCAGCTGCCTGCTTGAACACCATGGATGCTTTCTGCACTTCAGTAGATGATGATTCGGACACGATGACAGTGTCCTCCCTGCTGCTTCTATGAACTCTGGATGCGGTGCCCAACTGACTTCTAAGCAACATGGCGCCCCGATAAATGTGTCCTTCTGCGGTTGGGTTATTAGCCTGTTAATGGGGCGTTCCAGTCATCTTCGTGAGTCGACAGCAAGATTCATTCACTGCGGCGTCACACACAAGAACATCTTGAGCGGCAGTGGCGGCGGGCCATATGGAGGAAAACCAACTTCGGCGCAAGGTCAGACGTGTGTTGAGTTCTCAGCTCTTTGCTGTCTTGGCCACCTCGAAGGATGACGACCCTTACTGTTGCTTGGTGAGCTACGCAGTGACTGATGACCTGAAGGGCCTTGTCTTCGCTACAATGCGCAACAGAACGAAGTATCGTAACATGGCGTCGAACCCGCGAGTGTCACTACTGGTTGACACCCGGAAGAATGTGCGCGAAGACATCAGGAGAGCAACCACTGTGGCAGTCGTAGGCATTGCTGACGAAACAGTTGGCGAGGAAAAGCGCAGTTGTGCGAGTATTCTCCTAAGAAAGCACCCGGGCCTCAAGGAGTTCATCAACTCCAGTGACTGTGCAGTGATGAAAGTTCGAGTGGACAAGATGCTCGTTGTTTCGAACTTCGAGTCGGTCGCCGTCTTGGATTTATGAGGGATCTTTCACAGCGAAGAGGCTGTCTTCCGAAGTTAGGCTCGACCCCATGTCACAAACGACATGGTCGTTGACCAGCATGCAGTCAATGACCGCGTAAGTTGGTGCTCACGCACTTGCTCCGCGACGAGCAGCAGGCTTTGCCCTTTGGACCATGCAAGACCTGCTGGGAAGCCGCTACTCCAGCAGTAGCAGCTCCCCACACTGACCCGTCAGGCTCCTCCTTCCTGACCTTGAATGATCAGTGTTGCTTGCGTCACTCGAATTCCTTCGAGCGACATGTAGGTATCAGCTAGCCTAGAAATGAACATCCTTGTGTTGCATGGCACACCAGGAATGCTTGATTGCCGCCGATGTCTTGGGCTGGTTTCCTGTCTGCCTACAATAGAATCATAAAGAGGCACTGCTCAATACGATGTCAGCGCAAAGCGAGGCTTCACAATGTCAGGCAAGGAACTGAAACGCGGTGGAAACATCATATACAGGTTGCTCTCACAGGATCTTTATGCCACTGGAATGCACGGCGACAAGGTGGGTTTCAGGCAAGACGAGCAGTGGCGTCTGAAGAGTCGCCAATTCACCCAAGACTCGGATATAGTAGGTAAGATTGAGGAGTCGAAGCTCAAGAAGGGGACCAAAGACCTCACGCCTAGAGAGAAGATTGGATTCATAACAATCCGCAATGCTCTATGGCGCGACGAAAAGGAGGAGCTGTCTCGGCGCTTAGTCATCAAGCTGTTCTCTAACAATGGGAACTGGCTTGCTTCGCTCGAGGAGATGGTTGCTGAGGAATACGCTCTCAGCTTTGTTTCTGAGGCTCCCTTGATGGTGTTCTCTGTTCTGACAAAGGAAACCGATGTAGTCACCTACATACGTCAAGGGAAGCGTGGCGCGCTTGCGACTGAGAGCTATTCGTTCTACGTCATTGGACCCCAAGGAAACTTCGAAGTGTTCAGGATTGAAGGGGCGCGTGTTTCTGCAGGAGACGACTTTAGTGTGCGTCTACTGACCTACGATACTCCTGTCGCGAAAGTCGATAGCAAGTTCGGCGACATAGGGGGAGATTTCACCGTTTCGGTCAACGACGCAGTGCTCGCTGAGAACGAATGGTTCTGCAGGGTCTTGCAGTGTTTCGCCGTAGCCATCAAGTACAGAGATGAAATAAGAGCGCGGCTGGACAAAGGACTGAAGGCATGGGCTGCAGGGAAGGCTCATCCGACCCAGCACAGGCACGAGCTCAGTCTGTTAGCTAACCCTCGTAGACTGACATTAAAGGCGGATGAATTCGACGAGGTCTGATCAAAGGGCTGAATTGGCGTCTATTCGACTGGGCCGTTGGCAGCCGAGTTGGTCAACTGCGGCTACCGACTGTTCCCCACATGGAATCAGAATCTCTCTTCGGAATTATCGGGATTGCCGCTGCCCGCCTAAAAGGTTTTTACCTGATGCGTTGTGTTGAAACCAATGGAGGCTGCCTAAATGCCAATACCATTGTTCGATGGTCTGAAAGTCTTCTTCAAAACCCGAAGGTATGTCGCATACCTAACAGTGTTTGTGGCAACGACATTCCTGGCGCTTTTTGTTTCATACATAATCACCAAATCTGTCGGTTCTCCCCTTGAGGAACCACTCGTGAACTTCTTTGTCTATGTAGGTGCAACTGGTGCCATCTACTTTGGAGTGGGAACTCTGCTAGCGCTTTTGAAACTCGACAGACTGTGGATAACGAGCAGAGGCCGAGGTCGGATCACCGAAATGAAAGGTCTCTCTTGGATGGCCGTATCCTTTGCTATTGCGGTCTTCATATCGATAGGCCTTGGCCGTACGGCATTGTACTTTTTCGCGGTCTTCGGTTGGCTGGGTTGGATAGCATTTCAAGCATATCTCTCTGCCAGGACCAGTCTGAGATTAGCAACAATCGCTGAGCCCAAGAAAGGTGGTGTGGTCATTGGGCTTGGCAGTTTCATCATTCTCTTGATTGGGATTGGACTGATTGCAGGCGAAGCTCTGGCGGCGTTGTGGTTGATACCAAGTGATTTCATGGGGATTGGCACGACTATCGTTGGTATCTTCCCGAATGCCCTGACCAATTTGGCTAACAACTTTCAGGGTCTGATTGTGGCATACCTCATGATGGGGCTGTTTGCGTTGGTGTCATTGCTCACGTTCTTCCGCTATGCCGCAAGAGGTGCGGCGCTGAACGTGGCACTACTGACCGCTTTCATCTCGCTCTACGCGGGCTATTTTCTAGTGAATGTGATGCGGAGGGAGGGTCCGCCGCAGATGAATGTGGTAGATATAGTGATTTCAATATTCTTCCTTGCCTACGCAATGAGCGGTATCGGGAGAACAGTCACTGAGTCGGTCGAGGAATCACGTGCCAGACTCCGAGACTTAGGTCCACTTCTGACGTTCTTCTTGGCGAGCGGTTTCTTCTTCGTTGACAGCATCATTGTCATCTCGGCCACACCCGGCTCTATCATTGGACAATGGTTCAACAACGATTGGGTATCAAATGCTGCGGGGACATACCTCTTCAAGGACATCGCAAAGCTTACCGCATTCCCACTAGGAGCGATCTTCGCGTCAATGTTCTATCTGAGGAGGCAAAGGGTAGAGAGGATTGTCGAGAAAGTCAAGGAATCTGGAGAAACCGTAGAGCCCGGAAAGGTAGACAAAGAGATAGCCGAACGCATGCCGGCGCCCGGTGAGGCGTGGCCCAGCGAGAGGGCAGAGGGCATAAAGAAGGGCAAGCCCGGATATGACCTGTCGACTCCTCCGCCGGGCAGGCTCTCCGTTGACAGCTCAAAGAGGCTCAAGCCTGGCAAGCGGCTTGGCGAGGAAGAAGAGGAAGAAGAGAAGAAGAAGTAGGAGACGCCTTGATCGCTGCATGGAATCCCTCGCCCCAAACCTCGCGTTGCGGGCAGTGGTCCATGCGGCGCTCCGCACGGGTTTCTTGAATCGCAATCATTATCAGACAGTGCAAGGCGTGAATGCGAAGCCGTATTCGGACTGGGATCTAGCAAGGCTCCCGTGACAAGAGATCATAGGTCCCTGATGCAGCAATACGCAGACGACTGGCCAACGCCGGACAGGTGCAGTGAAGAGGCTCAGAAGGACATTGATGGCATCCGATAGGCACAATCTCCCGAAGTATCGGCGCATGGGCAAGACCGCCATCTGTTTCCTGTTGGTGTCATCGCTTAGTGCGGGTTTTTCAATCTACGTCGACTCGATGTCCATAGCTGAATGGAATAGCCAAACGCAAGTCGGACCTGTAGCCATGATCGTCCAAGGGCACGTTGACAATGGAACAGCAGATGAGATGCGTGGTCTTTCTTACGTGACGAGGGCCGCACGCTTGGATACTTCGTATGCTATCATTCGAAGGGACTTCCTTCCCGGTTGGGATCCTGAATGGGAAGACGAGATGTGGCATCTCAAGGGGACTGTGTTAGGCCTTGCTGTGGACTACGAAGATGTGTTCCCTGACGTATTCCAGATATTAGAAGGCGTTCTTCCGTCAAACAGCAGCCAGATTGCCTTGCCACTGGATGTGGCTGACCCAGCCCTGATAAGTATCGGGCAGAAAATCACATATGGTCCCAGTCTGAGTGAGGAGCGGCTGACTTTGGACGTTGTGGGGATCTACAACACAACAACTCCGGCCGCCCTCGACTACTTCTTCGATGGTATTGCGATAGTCGTACCCGAGTTGCTGCCAGATGATAAGAGGAGCGCACGGGTTGACGTAGACGTAGACAGGAGTCATCTCACGGTCAGTGACCCCTCCGGCACACTGAGCTACCTTGTGAACATCGAGGGCAACGTACTTGCATTTCAATCGGAACAGGGAGGGCAGGAGCCAGAGCGGAAGTACGTAGTCAGCAATTTCCTGGCCGCAAGGATTCGGAACTACATGAGCTCACTAAGTGAAACAAGGATTCTGCAGCTGACGAGGGCACAAGGTATCATTGTCGTTGCGGTGCTCATTGTCTACATTGGGGTCAGACATAACCTGTCTGAATGGAGAACAGAAGTCGTGATGCTGTCCGTGAGGGGTGCATCGCGATTGCGCTTGGACAAATACGTTCTCACAGAGCTCTTAGGGCTCTCTCTGCTCCTTGCTCCGGTTGGACTCTGTTTGGGAATTCTCGCCAGCAGGATACCGATGAGCTCTATTGGCTTCCTTGAGTTTGATGCCAATCTACTTTACACGCAACCTGTTCTTCTGACTGTGGACACTGCCAAGTTCGTCCTAATCACTCAAATGCTTCTGCCTTTCCTTGCATACCTTTTGGCCCGCAAGACCCTGGAACCGCCAAAGGAACCTGAAGAGCAGGTGAAAGGCGGGATTGCGAAAGCCACTAGGGCGCTTGGTCATGTGCGCTGGGACATGTCCGTGTTGGTTCTTTGTCTGGTACTTCTCTCAGCATACTATCTTGGAGGTACAGCGGCTCGAGATGATCCTCTCATCTCTCTTGTTCCTATCTTCGTTCCAGTTCCTCTTCTTGCAGGTATCGCTAGCTTGGCAGCGAGATCTCTGAGCCTAGCAGCGACACCGATATCGAGGGCGATGTCTGCTGCTGGTGGCTTCGCTGCTTCTATTGGCGTGAGACGGATTGGCAGAAATGGCGGACTGTCAGGTCCGGCAATGCTGGTCTTGGTGCTGGCTGTTTGTGTGTCCTTAAGCAGCGGATTCGTAGCAGCGAGTGTGCCGCAGACAGAGCTAAATGATATGAGATTCCTCATTGGCGGTGACATAGCATTTCATCTATCTGAAGATTACACTACTCAGTGGTCTGCATTTATCGAGAGCATCGACAACCACAGTAGTGTGCTCGTTGGCTGCTATGCGTTGGTTGGCAGTTCGTATCTTATGGAGGGCAGCCAAGGCAAGGTGAAGTTCATCGCGATAGACCCAGAGGAGTACCGTGGGGTTGGATATGATTATCTTGGCGTTGAGTTGACGAGTTCATTCATGGGTAGCCTGATGGATGCACTCGAGTCGAGCCCTGGGGGGGCAATTGTGACCAATGACATTGCACAGGAATACGAACTCACACTAGGTGATAAGTTCCGCTTGTCTTCTCTTGCTGGCGATGAGGCTGTTGAGTTCAACGTGCTCGGAGTGTCAACAGCTTTGTCTGAACCCACGACATCCTTGAGTGCTGTATCGCGGGCTGAGATCGTTGGCAGCCGGAAGGTCTGGCTTAATCTCGACTATCTAAGAAGCGAGCTGAACGTCACTGCTTCCACTGAGACCTTCTACTGCGTGAGGACTGCAATTGGCTGTAACGGTGAGAAACTAGTAGGAGAGATTCTCGGTGTATGGGGAAATGAGATACTCAGCAAGGGAGAATGGGCTGCAGTCAGCAGAGAACTCGGAATTGTAACTAGCCGAGAAGACTATCAAATGGACCGAGCAGCCGACAACTTGGCTGTAGTGGCTCTTGCATTCGCTGTCCCATTGGCCTTCTCAATCTCTGCGCTTGAGGAAGCCGGCATTTCTAGGAGAGAGAATGCACTACTGAGGTCTCTGGGCGCGAACCGTTCTGACACATTCAAGACACAAGTGGCTCACACATTGGGCCTCCTTGTCTTCAGCGTTGCGATGATTCTCGTGTATGATCCACTGTTCAGTCTCGTTTCGCTTGAAACCTCCCTTCGTCAGTATGGGCTTCAGGCTTTGATGTACCCAGTAGCTGTCTTTCCAGCGTTTCCCTTCATCCTTCTACTCCCTCTCTTTGGTCTGTTCCTGCTTCTTGCATTGTCCTCCTGTTTCTTGACTGTAGGATTGTCATACGAAACTGGTGTGGCCGGAGCCCTCGAGGCATCAAGGACGAAATCCAATCATTCTGAGGTGATGCCCTGAATGTTCCTGTCGAGCCGCGTGGTTTCACAGGCGCCCGAGGTTCTTGTGACCCTGTTGGTCTTCTCACTGGCCTCTGGAGTGTTTGGCGGCGTGTTGTTCTACGTCGACAGTGCGGCACCAGATGTCATGCGGGAGATGTCACTCAAGGCGAAGATCGACATGGAGGTTCAGTTTCATCAGAGCTTCTATACTCAGAGTCAGCTGCTTATGGACGAAGTCAACGATCTTGTAAGGACTCAAGACGGGGTTCTGGCATCGGAGTCTGTGGCGCTGATTCTGGCCTATGATTGGGGAATCTCCAACCCCAGGTACAGATCAAGTATGTGCCTTGGAGTGAATGAGGATTTCTTCACGGTATTCTATGACGCTGTGCATGTATCAGGGGGCAGTCTCCCCCTTAGCACTGGGGGCTGCTATGTCGAAGAGAAGAGGTTTCTCGCCGAGGAACTGAATATTGGTGACAACTACACGTTCAGCGTGCCGATCTACAGAGTCTACACACCCTCCGTTCATCGTGTCAATTACACGTTCGAGATTCTAGGCTCCTTTGGATCCGAGATATGGAGTTCGAGTTCGTCCGATGATGTTTCTGCATTCCCGCTTCCGTCCGTGATTACTACCGAGCAAGGAGTCAAGAACAAGAGCGCAGAGGTGGGCTACGTAGGGGAGAACTCGATAGAAGAGCGCATATGGGTCAAGTTCGATATCGAGAGTTTCGTGGGACAGGAGCCCAACGAAGTACTTTCATCACTTATGGCCGTCGAGCGGCGGATAGAGCAGGAAACTCTGCCATATGTCGCTGTTAGTGAATTCAGACTGCTGAGTTCCATGAGTGACTACTCGGCTTGGTTGTCAAGCATCAGAGTGATCACCCTTGCCTTCTCTGTCCCCAGTATTGTCATGGGAATCATGCTGATACAGTACAACTCAAGCTTGCTTGCTTCGCAATGGCGAGGTGAGGTGGGCACGCTGAAGACCAGAGGTGCTTCAGGTCGTCAAGCCTTCAACTGGATCATGAGCTTCTCTGCCCTAATCGGAGTAATCGGCAGTCTGGGAGCAATCGCCACCGGGGGCCTAGCCGCTCTCGTATCAGGGGCATCAGAGGACATAATGGTCTTCAACTTGACCTTGCTTAATGACTTTGAGCTTGTTCTGTGGCCGCGTTCAGTCGCAGCACTATTCCTGTTCTCGTTCGCTATAGGCTTGGCTGTGGCGGTCCCGACAGCTGTTCGGGCTTTTCTTCTGCTTCCTGTCGATGCGCACAGTGTTGTTGAGAGAGAGTCAAAGAAGGAAGATCATGCAGGAAACCCAGTTGCTCAAGCTGGAGGTGCGGCGCTGTCTGGAGTTCTCGTGATTCCGCTACTTGGAATCTTGGGGTCGCGGATTCTTGACCCAACAGGTTTGATGCTCTACACCGTGATGGTGGTCGGGGTTCTTGCTACGTTCATTGTGGGATTCACTCTTCTTCTGTGCCGTCCCGCCGCCTCATTGAAAGCTAGGATTCTGTTGCGTGCCCGGCGCTCCAATCCGGGGGTTGGGATTCTTCTGATGGCGAGAACCGCCTTGGCTTCGAAACGCAGTGAGGCGCTAGGTGTGATGTTTATTGCATTGGTATTCACGTCAAGCGTGTTCTCTTCGGTCGCGGCAACGACAGCGACCAATCACGTCAAAGAGCTGTTCCTTTTCAGATATGGTGCAGACGTCGTGGTTGACATCAAGCCCTCATCAAGTGAGGTTGGTCTGAGTTTCGTTGATGAAATCATGCATGTCCCGGGCGTGGCTAAAGCAAGTGGAATGCTCGAAGTATACGCGACAGTCGGCTTCTGGAAGGAGTGGGCAGGCATCAAGGCTCTCTCGAGCATTTCCATGACACTGTACGGCATTCAACCCCGGGAATGGCTCGAGTCTGCCTTTGTGCTGCCCTACTTCACTCTCTACCATCCCCCAGCCGATTCAATAGGCCGGCTGTCTGAGGATAACAGTAGCGTTGTTGCGAGCTTCATGCCGGTCTTGCGCGATGATGTTGATGCTTTAGGCAATCCGGCTCCCGTGTATTCTGATCAGATAACTCTGGAGGTTTATGGGCAGACCGGTCCAATCAGGTCCAATCGCACAATCATCGACGTAATGGCTGACGGCCCAGAGGGAGCTGGCAGAGCACAGACCTACTACCCTGGCGAATCAGGTGCCAGCGATTTCGTAGTGATTGACCTTAGCTATCTACACTCATGCCTGAACTCCACAAGGCTCAGCAGGATCTATGTTCGGCTGCAACCGGGGGCAGACTACTCTGCGGTCATGCAGGGTATCTACTCGATTAGTCCTGACAATATCGGGCGCATTCAGTCCCCATATAGCGATGTACAAGAAGTACTACAGTCACGGACTGGCCAGTCGGTGAATGGGACATACGCGCTCAATCTGGTGTTCTCCTTCCTGTATCTGGCTGCTGGGACTTGTCTTGTTGTCACTGCAAAGGCAAGGAACATGCGAAGATACTTCTCGCTTCTTAGAGCTCTCGGCACAAATCAGAAGGCAATCGAAATCTCCGTGCTTGCGGATACTTTGACAGGCATGGCCATGGGACTTGCTGTCGGCTGTATCTTTGGGCTTGTTGTTGCAGTGCTCATGCTGAATGTGCCGCTGAGCTATCTCGGTGCAGTAACCTCCGTCTCATGGAAAGGGCTTCCGATGACCATAGTGCTTCCCTTCCAGCTTCTTGCAGGAATAGTAGCCGTTGCTTTTCTGTTCTCTTTGTTGTCAGCGTACTTGGTCACTCAGAGAAGCTTGACATACAACATTGCTGACGACCTGAAACTCAGGGAGTAGGTAGGTGAAGCCAAATAGACGTCTCTACAGGGCGCCTGAAAAACAGTAGCCGTCGAACATGCGACCCTGTTCAGAGAAGCATCGCAGTCATCACGGCAACAACGATCAGGAAGGTTGCCACTGAGCAATTTACACAGGCACCCTCTTGAATCTCCTTCTTGTCTCTCGGGGTGAGCTTCTGAGACTCGGATACTTCCTCCTTCTTCTTGCGTGGCATGCTGTGTCCTCCGGACTAATCCCAATGAGCGCACAGAGTATATTAAAGTAACCTGCTAGTGTTGAGCACTACTGAGGGCTGCGTGTTCGATGGCTTCCTAGGGCCTTTTCCAGTTCAATCTCGTCAAGGATTGGGATATCGGCGAATCCCTTCATGGGTATCTCAGGTTTGAGTCTTCTCGACTTCCGGATTGCTCCTAGGTGCAGGGCTGCAATCCTGAAGCCCCTCTTTTGGTAGAAACGTAACGCGTCAGTGTTGTCATTCGTTGTTATCAACCATAGCCTTCTGCACCCCATGGAGGAAGCCTCACGTTCCACCGCAGAAAGAAGAGCTTTGCCGATGCCTTCGTTCTCGACCAGACTATTCAGGCTCACTATCTGGCATTCTCTCTTCTCTGCTCTGTAGGTCACAAGACCAGCTCTGCTACCGTCGACGACTGCCAAGAACGCGGGGAGCTTAGTGGCGTCATGGCTCTTGCCACGCGTAACAATCTGTACAGATGCCCACTTGGTCCTGAGGAGCTCGGATATCCAGTCGTTGTCCGCATATTCCTTCGTACGTATCAGGATTTCAGCCATCTTCATCCGCGCCTTTGTCCTGTTCATAGGTGAAGCTCGACAGGTGCATCTGTCGACTGTGTTATGTTGTTCCTTTCCAGCTCAAAGGCCTACAAAGGCAGTTTAACATTTCCATGTCCAAATACTTTATGTCTGATTGGGCTATCTGTTTGTTAACGTCGCGTGAGCGGTGGTCCGTGTGGTATACAACTATGCTGAAATTTCGATTCGTCGTGCAGATCTCTGCGAAACCGCAATTGTAAGGTCCATTGTGCAAGAAGCTTACGGGGGCGTGAAGAAGCAGCTGGGAGGAGACCCCCCTGTGCTTCAAGAGGGCTTGGACAAGATATCACGACACATTCAGATGGGGAATGTGTATGTTGCTCTGATTGGCGATGCTATCGTGGGCACGATGAGAGTTCAGCTCCAGGGTCAGGTGGGGACGATAAGCCGAGTTGCGGTTCGTGAGAAGTTCAGGAACCGCCGCATAGGCACGTTTCTGGTTGAGTACGGCGAGAACCTGTTGACACATATGGGCGCAAAGAGTGTCCAGCTTGAGGTGTCAGGCACAACAGACACACAGGCGAAGTTCTATGAAGGCATTGGTTACAAGCAGACGAAGCGAGTCCGACACGCAGGTGAGGACATCATTTTCATGCAGAAGGATCTCTGCGAAGCCCCCGAATCAGAGGAAGAGGAAGACCTCTAGGGGACGATTTCACAGCCATTGTTGAACTGGGGGTAGTCAAAGTCTTCGAAGGATATGACCCCATTTTCAATCAGTTCCATTATCCGTGGTAACGCTGCACGAAGGCAGCCAATCAAGTGTTTGACAGTGCCACAGATCTTCTGAAATCCTTCTTCCCCCCAGAGCCTCTCTTTGTTTGCAAACAGACACCTCCCGCCGCAGAGAGCGAAGTTCGTGCATGATGGACATGGTTCATCGACGCTCATGACGTCCGCAAGCAACCTCGGGTCTGTTGTCCGTATGTCACCGACTATCGAGAATGGCCAGTCGGGTGATATTGGGCAGACACCAATTGAGCCATCAACGTGAATCACGAATGTGTCAATCCCAGATCCACACCTGAGCCGCGACGGTCTTCCGGTCAGAAGAGTGTGCGTTATTGGCAGAAAGGGTACGATTCCCTCAACGGTTCCATCTTCCATCACCCGCACCCAACCGTTCACGAGTCTGGCTATTCCGGGGTTGTACGAGTCTCTCACCCAGCCATCGAAATCCGTCCAGTTGCCTTCTGCATCCCATACAACATTCAGTTGCCAATGAACATGGTCGAACTTTGGATTCTTCATCCCAAGCAGATGGCGTACGTCTCGGTAGATGTCACTCTGCTCCGAAACCGCCATGCGGGCCACGATGTCTCCCGGGAAGTGGACTCTTCTTAGCCAGCGTACATTGGCCACAACACGGTCGTACACTCCGCGCGATCTATAAGTGTCGGTTGTATGTCTTGGGCCATCTATCGAAACCAGTATTGAGTGAAACCGCTTGATGTACTCTTCGGGAATCCCGTTGAGGAGAAGGGCGTTTGTCTGAAGCATGAATCGAGCATGAGGGAACCGGTCCATGATCTGTATCATCAGCGGCACACGTAGGGTCGGCTCACCTCCATAGAACATCAGCTGGACGTCAGGATCCAGATCTAGAAACGCGGCAAGGTCATTCAAGGAATAGCTGACCTCTGCGGAAGGCCCATGTTCCTCTCCTCCATGACAGTAGACGCAGTCGAGGTTGCATTGCCTTGTGAGGACCAAATGATAGTTCAACTTAGATAGACCCCGCGTGCAATGTGGTCTTCAGAAAGGGCAGCCGGATAAGGGTTATCAAATGGAGTAGGTTTTGCTGTCCATCTTTTCACTCGGGTATTGTCGTTCAAAGACTGCTCGAGAAGTCTGACGTAGCCCGTTTGGCTGCAGCGAGAGTAACGACGAATACAGTACCCTTGGTATAGTTTCCTTTGATCCGCTCTTCAACGGACGCAGTGCCCCCGAAAGCGTCCACAAGGGCCTTGACCACCCAGAGTCCTAGACCCGTGCCGTGAGCACCATCCATGTATCTCTCGAAGAGCCTGACCCTACGTCTGGGCTCTATTCCAGGACTGTGGTCAGCCACCCGAATCTCCCAATAATCGCGACCGT
>CAZVZC010000019.1:0-36026 GCA_964631415.1 uncultured archaeon
TCATTCGCGCTGCAAGTAGAAGGCCGCGGTCCGTAGGCTGTCAGGTCTATTACCAGCTGCTTGCAGATACCCTCTGATTTTTTAATGATACGGCGACCACCGAGATCTACACCGTACACTCTCTGAGAAAGCAGAGATAGTCCTTTGGGAGAGTCTAGGCCGTGCTCTTCTGCTACTTGACATCCGAGTGTGGCAGGTGACAAGAAGGCAAGCAACAGAACAATGAGGGCTATCCTTTGGCAATACAACTCAGACGCTTCCAGACTTGTCGACAGGCCTCGCATGGGCTTAGACTTAGCCCCATCTCATCTCTCTTGAAGCGATTGGCGGTCCTTGAACATAAGCAGTCAGTTTCGCGCAACCCCTCAGTTCAAGATAGTGAAAGCTAAAAAGGAAGCGCGCAAACGTAAGAGGCCACCCATGCCACTCAAAGAGCTGCAGATAGCGGTTGAAATCAAGGACCCCATTTACGGCTACGTGGGTCTGACACAGCTTGAGAAGTCGATCCTGGACACAAAACAGTCACAGAGGCTCAGGCGAATCTCTTCCCCAGCATGTACGCATCTTGTGTACCCTGGGGCTGAGATTACGGCGATGGGAAGACTGCCCGGAATCCTGCGCATCACTCACATGTTCTTCGAGAAGCTCAGCGCAGACACGGATGAAGTCCAATTGGCGAGACTAGTTTCCATGATGCTGACGCTCGCACAGGGACCTTGGGCGAATGTCATGGAAGAGTACCTCTTAGTGCGAGGTACAAGTCGACGAAAGCTAGCGGATCTCATTGTGACAAAGTCACAGATTTCAGACATCGTGAAAAACAGCAGTTTCTCGCTGAGTACAGTCAAGGACTCAATAGAGCGTGGAGTGCTAGTCAAGGGATCCCATGTGGATCTCATGACGACTCCAATCAACCCTCATCTCATTGACAGCTTGAATAGAGACTCGTACTTTGCGGGAGTTGAGTATGCTCGTCTGGAATACCCGCGGCTGTTTGCTCAGACGCGCATCATCAAAGACCATGTGGCGGTGGAGCGAGCTTCCTTGTTCACGCTTGAGTCGTATCTGTCTGCAGGGGTCAACATGTTTGAGGCCATTTACTTCCACAAGGCTGTGAGGGCCGGCGAGCTCATGCTCATGCGCATCTTGGATGAGGCGGGGTCCCAACTGATGCGGTTCTCAGACAAGGAAATCGAAATGTTCCTTAGCAATGACGATTTCACTTTGCGCGATACTCTGCTGTCGACGGGCTCCGATGCATCAGAGGAGATGGCATGGGCCAATCATTTATTCCGTGACTATGACAAGCGCTATCTGGTCAAAATGGCCAGCGAGCGAGCGATATCCGATGAGGCGTTCCTCAAGAAACTCGCAACACCCGATGGCCAGTATGAGATAGAGCGCGAGATTGCAGAAGAGGCCGGCATCGACCCGAGGAATGTCTATGTCGACTACCCCGACCGTGCGTCAGTGAGTTACCATCCGGGCATGTATTCGATGGACGACCTGATGTTGTTCGAGCGGGGCTCGAGGGGGTACGAGTTCTGGCCCGTGACTGAAATGAGCCTCTTGGCTAGAAGCCTTGGCCGGACGCTGAAAACTGTGAGGGTCTATACGACACGGGGCTACAGGACTAAGGTGAAAAAGGCCGGTGACCGTCTCCTTGAGAGCGTCGATGGTGTGGGGGCGCAGCTGGAGTCTGGCGAGCACAGCTGAGTTTCATCAATGCCGCATCAGATGCAGCTACTGCGGCCACGAGGAATCACAGCAGGGCGCTCGGAAAAAGGCTGGCAATGGTCGCTAATCGCCGGCTGTGCCAAATATGGTATTAAAGGATGAACTGTCCCACCTGTTGTTGCCTGGCTTTGAACCGGGATGAGGCGGAAGACATGTTCTGTTGTCGGAAGTGCGGCGAACCTCTCTACGTTCGAAGTGCGGAAATGCATGACATGATTCTGACCATGGACGTCCAATGCCTAAAGGGTCACAAGGGCGTTAGGCGTGCCTCTGAGCATCAGGCACAAGGAATGGCGAATGAAATCTTTGGCAGGATGTTCGTTTGCCTGGAGTGTGGACTAAACATGACTCTCGTTGACACGCAGACGGTAGGTCAGAAAGTCTATAGTGTCTTCCTCTGTCCTGTGCATGGTCCCCAGAAAAGAGAATACCCTGCTGCTTTCATTCCAACAATCGGACTTGCGGGGGCTGAGGTAGACAGCCCAAAGTCAGTTCTTGAGTCATTCAAGTGCAGCACATGTGGGCAGCCGTATGCGATAGGCGATATCACCGAGAGGCATGCAGTACTCGAGATGCTGGTCCGATGCTCCAACGGCCACAGGGCAATCCGATACGTGCCGACTTCGATAGAGTCCCCAATACTGAAGGGCATCCTGCAGCGCTTAGTTAACTGTGAAATCTGCGGTCTTCCTGGGATCGTATCGGGAACTGAGGAGCGGCGGGACATAACCAGGGTTATTACGTCCTGTCCTGTCCATGGGTTCACCAAGAAGGATGTTCCCTCCAGCCTGATCCCTGCTCTCAAAGAGGCTGTGTCTGAGATACCGGAAGACGCGGTCGTGAAGGCAATGCTAATGTCCCGCGACTGCACGCGCTCTCTTGTGATTCGGGCGATTGAGGAGGATCGGGCAGGATACAGGTTCAGGTGCGTCTGTCCTGCTGATGGCCGCCTGACCGACAGAGTCCTAGCATTGACATGGAGTGACAGCATCAAGGACCGAGTGGCCGCCGGGCTGCTTTCGTGTAGCGAATGTGGCCTCCTGACGCACATCCTCCGTGCTAGAAAAGCCCGCGACAAGGTCAACTTCGAGATCGTCTGTCCGGTGCATGGTGTGCAGGAGAGATCCGTGCCCGTTGAGGTGTTCGACTATGTCAAGAAGAGGGGGTCCGAAATGGACCATGAGCCCTCGATAGTCCGAAGCTTCATGTGCCAGAAGTGTAAGATGCCGCTCTTTCTCCGCGATGTCGAAGACCGTCGGGGACTGATTGAGTTCGAGCTCGACTGCCGGAACGGGCATCGAACGAAGAGGCTCTTTGTGCCGGGACTGGACCAGAAGACACTCGTCAAGGCATACGAACACCTCTATCAGTGTCCGGAGTGCTATGAGCCACTCGACCTTGTCTACATCAAGGAGCAGGGAAGGGAATCGAGAGTCGTGCTCCTTTGCACCCTCCATGGCAAGTACATCTTCGACGTTCCTCCTGACCATGCAGAGGCGATGCGGGGCGCATTCAATGAGATTCAAGCTCGGAAGGCCAAGCCGCCGATGGAAGCACCGAAGTCTGCACCAGAGATCACCGCAGAGGAGATTGAAGATAGCATCGATGAGATTGCCCAGGAGGTCAAGGTGACTCGTGGGTGCGAGATAATAGGCGGCAAGTTCGACTACAAGGTGAAGGCAGAGAATCGGAGTGGCTATGTGATAACAAACGTGACCGTGAGCATAGTCGCTTATCCTCAGGACTGCATGGAGTTGGGGGGCGAATCGGTCAAGTCAATCTCGCGGATTGAGGTTGGTGGCTTCCGGAGCCCGCAGTTCACACTGTATCCCACCAAGGACTGCGTGCAGGGCAAGGTTGTAGCCACCGTATCATATATCGACTTCCGTGACCAGCTTCATACTCTCCAAGTGGAGCCCATAATAATCCGCTCTGTCTGCGATCTTCTGAAGCCTTCAGAGAAGACATCCAAAGACTTCGACCTGATTCTCACCAGTCTCACGAAGACAGATCAGGAACAGACTCTGGAGTGGAACGCCCGCATACTGTTCACAAAGGCAGAGAAGCTTCTCCCAGCGAAGAACTTCCATATTGTCGACAAGGAAGAGCACGTTGTGGCAGGAGATTTCATTGGCACCATCAGAGGCTACGCTGAGGGCAAATACACTCAGAAGAAAGTCGCGGTGGTAATCCTGATCACTGGTCCCGAGTCTGGACGACATGCACAAGTCAAGGTTGAGGCCCTTGGAGAGGATATCGCCATGCTGCCGACCACGATTGACGAACTCGCCGAGACCATGGACTCATGGATTTGCCTACGTTGTGGGGGTCCTCTTGACTCAGATCAGGTTGAGGAGATGGAACAACGCAGACCAATATGTTGCAGATACTGCTCACACACACTCACTCTTGGCCTCTACCTGCAATGAACAGGCGGCCGCTTCATCGACAGTATTGCGCGTGAATGGGGTGTCCCGGGTTTCAGTGCTCCTCCGTAGCTGAGTACCCCTTCCATTCGATTGTGGTCTGTGGGAGTATGCCCATGTGGACGAGGATTCGGTCCACGATTGAGTCCACTAGTTCTTCGATTGCATCCGGTCTGTGCCAGAATGCTGGGCTTGCAGGCAGCACGACCGCACCCGCTTGAGTGACTAGTTCCATGTTTCTGATGTGTATCAGAGTAAGGGGAGTTTCTCGAGGGACCAGAACCAGGTGTCTTCTCTCTTTCAAGCTGCAGTCAGCCGCTCGTGTGACAAGGTTGTCACTGTACCCATGTGCGATACCCGATAGGGTCTTCATCGAACATGGCACAACTGCCATCGCGTCGAGATGGAAGCTTCCACTGGATGGCCCAGCAGAGAGATCATCTTCATCGTAGGCTTGGTCGACTTCAGCCTCAAGTTCCTCGACAGTCATATCCATCTCGTGTTTGAGCGTAGCGGCGCCCCACTCACTCACAATCAGATGGACTTCTTGACCCAGTCGTTTGAGAGTCCGCACGAGTCTGACGCCGTAGATGGACCCACTTGCCCCGGTAATGCAGACAAGTACCCGTTTCTTCGTCAACATCTCACCGCCACACTGGTTTTTGACACTAGGAATGGTCCCATTAACGCTTCTGGTCCGGCTTGCCGAAAACGGAAGTGGTCGCTACAGAAGGAGTGTCACCAATAGAGAGAGCAACAAGGCCACTCCTGCAGAAGAGGGCCCCACTCTCTTTGCGGCATGTGCTGCCTCAGTGACATCCTCTGTCAGGACGTCAAACCCATTCTCTCCGTAGACCGAGATTCCTGTGAGTTTTCCAAAGCCCAGTCCTACTGTGACAGGTTGAAGACTTGCCTTGGCCCTCTCTGAAGCAATGAGAATGTGCTGAAGGATCTCTTGACGTCGCTGTCTTCCAACAGGTGGATAGCCCTTGTTTGACAGGGCAACAGCATTCACAGCATGTGTGTCAGTAGTCATGACCTCTGCTTGGTTGTAGCCCTGTTTGTTGAGCGCCATTATGATATCCTCGCGAAAACCGGGTTCCATGTTGTTTCCGTCGATCGAGACCAAAGACGACATGATGGAGCCGGTCTGCAAAGCTATGGCCACAATCCCTCCCGTTCCTACCCCATCATCGATGGCGATGCCATCTGGCACATGGTGGCAGATTCCGAGAGAAACTTCCTGTTGTGCTCTGCTGTTGGTTTCAACAATGGCATCTGAGACTGCGTCGATGTACTGAGAGGCTTCGGGATCGCCAGGCATAACAGAAACTGCGTCATCGTCTATGCAGTTGTGAGCGTCGACGATGGCGACACCTTTGAGTTGAGGAACGCGACTTATCGCAGTCCGCGCGGCCTCAAGGCCCACATCCATAGACACATCGTCGGTGAACTCGGGTGCGCTCGTCGTAATTGCGAGAGCGTTGTTGCCCACGAAGAGTGTCCAGACCTTGAACTTGCCCGAGTCGGTCCAATGTGGTCCTGACATCTTCGGTTGCGTCTTGGTTTCTTCTATCAAGCGATCAATCTCTGCCATGACCTTGGGGTACTCAGCTTTCGAGGTCAGATTCTGATGATGCGTGCAAGTTGCATGCATGACAAGAGCTGGAACACCGTATTTTGACTTGACGTGCTGTATGATCACCGATGGGAGACGGCTGCTGCCGATATTCCTGAATGGCCCGGGATGGACGTACAAGACTACGCCGACTGCATCGAGCTTCTTTTCTGATTTGAACAGTACTACCTGCAGAGGGATCTCCTGAGCTATGCCAATCGATGTGAGGATGTCCTCGAATGGCTCGGGGTTGTCCACGAGATAGGCGTGACCAAAGGCACGTAGCAGCTTGGGGCCGCTGATACCAAGGTCTCTCTCAAAGGGCCTGCTGACAGAGCGAAACAGGCGCAGAACGACAATCGTGAAAAGGACAAGCACGATAGGCAATGCTAGCGGCCAAGATTCGGGTGGTTGAGGGACTGCATCTGTCACGATGCTCAGAATCAATGATAGACAGAGCCAGATCGCCGTTGGGATGAGAGCAGCGGCGAAGTTGCGCGAATCTGGATAGTCGCTGAGGCTTGTCACAAGAAAAGCAAACAACAAGTAGGCGACTCCGGAACCAAACATCCAAAGTCTAGGCTCGAACCATGAGGATCCTCTGATCAGGTCAAGCATGCCTCCGACGAGACCAAGCGAAAGCCAGAAGATGATACCGAACTGGACTGTACCGGTTGTCCTTCTTCGATCCAGAGGCGAACCTTTCCTCTTTATTCCTAGATACAACAGCTCAGTGCCGACGAACACAGGTATTCCTAGGAGAACCAGATAGTAGACGATGACCTCGGGCAGAAGCAAGCTGGGAAACCTGAGAACTCTAAGGGCTGCAGCCAAGAGCGAAGTGGCCGCCACAGAGAGAATCATCCTGAAGACAATGGTTCTGTAACTAGGAAGTCTCCACACCCTGCTGTAAAGCCCTGTGGTTTCCTTTACCTTAGCTCTCTCTCCCAATTGAACTTCCACCGATGTTGTTCCGTCGACGGCTGAGCGCAGTCTTATCAAACTTCCCCTGTGTCTAGGTGTTGACGTTTTCTGTGGGGCTTTGCTGGACGTTCCCGGACTCTACGAGATACCCTGCTCGATGCTCCGTGTTCACAGTTCGCTGGCAGTCACCAAGGATGCTCCAAGAAAGAGGTAGGACTCTGCGCCCATTAGTCCCGCCAAAGGTTCGCCGAAGAAGCCGAACACCCAGAGAGCGCTTCGCACAAG
Source organism: uncultured archaeon (assembly GCA_964631415.1). GTDB lineage: Archaea > Asgardarchaeota > Thorarchaeia > Thorarchaeales > Thorarchaeaceae > OWC5. The sequence goes on from CAZVZC010000019.1 coordinate 6,991, forward strand.
CGCCAGCAGAATGCCCACAAGTCCAAGACCCATGGGCACGAACAAACGACCACTCCTGAAAACCCACGCCAACAGTGCCATGGTCAAAACGACGATTGCGAGGCCAAACGCAACCGGTGTCTTGGTCACAATCTCAATTGGACCTCTTGTGGGATTCTGACCGCTGATAGCGAGCAGCACAAGAACTGAGTACGCAACAGAAGGCAAAACAAGGACTGCCCACATGGTTCTGGGGTTCATGTATCGTAATACCTCCCTTGATGCCATTAGGTAGCCCACAGTGCCGACTGCCCAGAGAAGGATGCCAATGAGCTGAATGAGATCGACTATGAAATAGAGAATCTCGTTGCTGATAAGAGGCGACATGGCCGCAGCTGTCAGTTCAGAGATGAGAAACGCCACCAGACCAAGTGAGATTGATAGGTTCAAGATGTGCAGGTGGTCCTCTCTGACGAGCCCGCGGTGTCCATAGAGCGCCAAGCCCACGGCGCTCATCAGCAGGGCCGAAGCAGCTGTTATGACCGAAACAACGATGACTGCGAGTGAATGCAGCTGAAGGATTTCAAGGAGCAGGGCAACAAGAAGAATGCCTATACCTGCAGTGAAAAACGATGCAGCAATAGACTTGCCCCGCAACTAAGCATCTAAGCTCCTCTTGCTTTCTCCCGGTCGATTCGGCCGCGCCCACTTTTGTCTTTTGCTGCTAGGGGTTTCAGCTGGTCATTCTATCTGAAATGAGCTCTTGATTGACCTTTCGTCCGTTCTACTCGGCCTGCATCCGCTCCCACTGGATGTCATATGCTCTGCTTGGGAATCTCCGTTGGACATCTGCTCTAGTTCTTGATAGGACCGCCTTCACAGGTTTGTGTCCGACAAGTTTCTCGACCTCCTTCGTTACGAAGCGAAAGAGCACATCGAACCCTTCGGCAATCGCGTCGGGCGTGATATCCCCCCTGACTGTGGCCGTGGTCAGAGAGCTCTTCATGCCTAGATCCATGTTCTCCTCCACGTTCACAAACGCAAGCCATGGGTGTTCGCCGAGGAGCGATTTCCGCACATCAGAGAACACGCGGTGTACAGTCTTGAATCCCACAATCTTCGCGTACATTCCAATCATCGTCTGCAAGGCCGATGTATGAAGAACAAGCGCGGCTTGGGAAGGTGAGACCCTCTCAACAGCCTTGTATCTAGTCAACAGAGCGATGTCATCCAGAAAGCGCTTCAAGTCTGACGTCTTCACTCTCTCAGCGGCGATCATGAGAGGTGTTTCACCGTCCAGCTCTGTAAGTGCCTTAGTGGTTTCTTCAGAAACGCCGCTCACTCCTCCTCTTGTCCCCATAAGAGCAGTTGTCTGGTAGATGTCATCTGGCTTCACGGGGTTGGTCAGGAGAACGGCTTTCTCCCAGACGGCTTCCGCGACCCAGTTCAGGGCGACTTCGATGGGAACTTCAAGGAAGTCCGCCGCCTCTTTGACAGTACACAGTGGCGGTATCAACCTGAGAAGGGCCACAACCTCTGCGTCCTTCGTGTAGAACTGCCAGTCCCGCTTCACCTGGATGATGGTGTCCGGATGAACTAGCTCCCAGACAAACTCCTCGATGACATCGCGGTCAAAACGTGTATGAACCGCAAGATCGAGGTCAACCCACCTTAGCACGTTGAACTGCTCCTCGAACTTAGAGATCGTCCTGCGTAGCTTCTCTCTGAGCTCGACCGTGTCCTTCACAGCAGAGAGCGCGCCCAGAGTCCAGTCTCCAAACTCGACGATTATCTTGTAGTCCGTCCCTTCGAAAGCCCTTGCCTGCGAAGTCACAGACCGTGTCGCTTCGTCAAAGAAAGAAGTCATCGCCACAACGAATGAGGAGAGGAGGTGAGGGTCGAAGATGGGCGGGTCGATGAAGTCATGATAGTACATACAGACCCCTGTTTCGCGTTTCACAAGATAGATGCTCTTGACTTCCATCAGGCGGTCTCCTCTCTAGACGGTTGATGAAGGCTTTATGAACTGATGGCGTGTCTTCCTGCAGGCAGGCACATGTTCCAGAGAGAGGTCTGAACCCTTTTGAGCATTCTAGTCAGTGCGCCCGAGTTATGCCCAGCGCGAGTCTGGATTGTACCAAGTGGTTACTGCTTTAAGGTGACCGGCCAGAAGGATGAGTGTGCCAGAGGATTACACTATACGGTGTCCGGTCTGCAACGAGGGCAATCTGTCGGTCCGGTCTGTGCTTTACCCGGTACCATTCTTCAACCAGCTTGTCATGTTCATGATTGCATGCCCAGCATGCCACTTCACGCACAACGACGTATTTGCCGCAGAGCAGAGAAAGCCAAGCCGCTGGACTCTAAGGGTAGACCGCCCCGAGCTCCTCGACACTCGTGTGGTAAGATCGGGCTCTGGCACGATAAGGCTGCCCGACTTTGGAATTGACATCGAGCCCGGCCCTACTGCTGAGTCTTTCATAAGCAATGCCCAGGGTGTTCTGTTGCGTACACGCCCTGTCGTGGAGGCTGCAGTAAAGTTTGCAGACAGGAAGGAAGAGAAGAAGAGAGGTTGGCAGATCCTCTCACTCATCGACAAGGCAATGGAGGGCAGGTTGCCATTCACTCTTGTGATTGAAGACCCTGCTGGAGTAAGCGGCATACTCCCTGACGACATGACGCTGGTCAGGTATGAGGAACTCACAATCGAGGAGGCATCGATGCTGAAAGGTGCTCCAGCGTGGCTCGACGAGATAAGATCAGACTATGCCGAGCGTAAGGGCTAAAAGGTTTCCAAGGTGACCTGAGGAAACCGTAGGCCTCGCGAGTGTGGCCTAGCATAAGATGGGCCGATAGATCAGCGGTTAGATCGCCTGATTTGCATTCAGGAGGTCGCGAGTTCGAATCTCGCTCGGTCCATTCCCCACACAGCGCCATTCAGCCGTGTTGAACTCTGGCATCAATCTGTTTCTGGTCTGAGCTTCACGTACAACTCAGTGCGTCAGACACTCTCAACCATGTTACCGCTATCTGCACCCCCTTTCAACTGGCGGTCGACAGGCTCTGAGCCAATAGAGGATATCCTTAAAGGGAGCAATTCTCGGCGGGGCCGTCATAATCGCACAGGTGACTTTGCAAGTCCGGTCCGTTCTGATTCGAACTTGCATTCATGCATAGCCTATGTGTGGTGAAGCTAAACATGCAAGGGTTATTCGATACTTTCCTCAATCACTTTGCCCTACACGAGCAGATCATGGTCTTCCTTGTGATCGGAGCTGCTATCGTGAGCCTCATCTACGCCTCATGGCTCTGGTCAGGCGTAAAGGCTAAGGACAAAGGCACAGAACAGATGGTGGCCGTCTGGAGTGCAGTTCGAGAGGGCGCATTGGCCTATCTCAACCGTCAACTCAGAACCGTCGTCCCGATTCTGGCTTTACTCACGTTTCTGCTCTTTGGAAGCGTCTACATTGTAGCGCCCACGCAGGGAGCCGTAGAAGTCTTCGGGACAGAGGAGAACGCCAGAATCTGGGTCGCAATCGGCCGGACAGTGGCATTTGTCATGGGTGGAAGCTTTTCACTCATTGTGGGGCAACTTGGAATGCGTGTCGCCGTCAACTCCAACGTGAGAGTTGCGCAGGCAACACGGGCTGCAGGCGAGCGTGGCGAACGCTACAACCACGCACTCGAGATTGCCTACCATGGTGGAACGTTCACAGGCATGCTCACCGATGGTCTCGGTCTCATGGGCGGGACCACGATTTTCATATTCTTCGGTGCCGCTGCACCGGATGCTCTGCTGGGATTCGGTCTCGGAGGGACTCTGCTCGCTCTATTCATGAGAGTTGGAGGTGGGATCTACACGAAGGCCGCAGATGTGGGTGCAGACCTCGTGGGCAAGGTCGAACACGATTTGCCCGAAGATGATCCCAGAAACGCGGCGGTCATTGCTGACCTAGTGGGAGACAATGTTGGTGACTGCGCAGGGATGGCTGCAGACATATTCGAGTCCTATGAGGTGACCATAGTTTCAGCCCTGATTATCGGTATCGCCCTCTATCTTGACCCACTCCGTACTCATCTTCTGATTTGGATTGTGTTCCCGTTGGTTGTGCGTGGCATTGGTGTCATCTCATCGATGCTAGGTACCTACGCTGTTGCTCTGTGGGGTAAGTTCCTGCACAGGGAAGTGGGAGCAGAACACGCAATGTTCATGTCGTATGAGCTGTCGAGTGCATTCACCATATGTGTTTCGCTCGTGCTCTCATACTTCTATATGGGTGACATCCGATTCGGGCTTCTGATAGGAATCGGTGTAATGCTCGCGGTTTCGTTCAATCCAATCACGAGCTACTTCACCTCGACTGAGAAGCCTCCAGTGAAGGAGATTGTAAAGTCAACAGACACCGGCACTGCCACCTTGATACTATCTGGTCTTGCGTCTGGTTATGAATCAACAGTGGCGGCCTTGTTGGCCATCGTGACAAGCTTTGTGTTGGCGTGGCTCCTGTTCATGGGTGACAATATGATGGTGCTCTATGCCATCGCCCTTGTCGGTATTGGAATGCTTACCCACACTGGCAACAACGTGGCCATGGACTCATATGGTCCTATCAGCGACAACGCAGGCGGCATCGCCGAACTCTCCGCGAGTGACTTCGACGATACTTCCCAACAGGTCCTAGCTGACCTAGACGCAGTCGGCAACACAACGAAGGCAATCACGAAGGGTGTGGCAATCGCATCTGCAGTGATAGCAGCAGTGAGCCTATTCGACAGCTTCATCGTTTCCGTGAACGAAAGGCTGATTGCGTTGGGACAAGCGACCATTCAGCTTCTACTGTCTGATCCAATAATCTTCTCTGGACTTCTGATCGGCGCAGCAATCCCATGGATGTTCTCAGCGCTGAACATCAAGGCTGTGGCCCGTGCTGCCGGCCAGATGGTCAAGGAGGTTCGCAGACAATTCCGGATACCCGGTGTGCTAGAGGGCACTGTAAAGCCTGACTACGACAAAGCAGTTGGAATCTCAACAGCAGCCGCTCAGAAAGAGCTGATCAGCCTCGCCGTGATGGCGATTTCCGCCCCCTTGCTGGTCGGCGTTCTACTGAACATCCAAGCGTTGGGTGGTTTCCTAGCCGGCATCATCGTTTCTGGCCAGCTGCTGGCCGTGTTCATGGCCAATACTGGTGCGGCATGGGATAACGCAAAGAAGTCCATCGAGGATGAGCCGCGTGACTTGAAGGCGAATACTGGAAAGGGCTCAGAGCGCCACAAGTCGAGCGTTGCGGGCGACACCGTGGGAGATCCCCTCAAGGACACTGCCGGACCTGCACTCAACCCGATGATCAAGGTGATCAACCTGATCTCCCTGATTGTCGCTCCTATACTCGTGACCTACAAGTTCGGGTCCGACATGATGCTGAACTTCGTGCTCGGAGGCGTGGCCCTACTTCTGCTCGCGGTTGTCATCTGGGCCGTCCGCAAGAGCACTAAGCCTTCGGATTTCGGAACGGGGCAGATTGCTGCAGTCGAACAGTAAGTGTACTCAAGTCGAAGGTGGCGACTACTGCTACCTTCCTCTCTTCTTTTTCTTTTTCCCACTGTGTTCTCTCAGTGGCATTTAGATTGTTCAGAAACCACTTCCAGCCGGGCAACGGACATATATCCAGCTTAGTCCTAATCATAGTGAACGGTCCGGCTCCGGAAAACGAGAAAGTAGTTGGTATTCGCGTGGTTAGGAGGGGAGATATGAAAAGTCCAGAGCCGGACCTTGGACGTGCACGCTGTCTATTGTATATTAAGTCTTGAGTTTGAGGAAAGAGATACATATTGCTGCGCAGGTGCGCTGTTATCAAGCAAGTCAACTGAATAGCCGGGCCCGCGCCCCTTTCAGGCGACTAATAGCCCCACTCTTGACCCAGTCTTTGCCTGTACCAGCGTTGTCCGCGTTTCGTCAGTCGATATGCTCCCTCGAACTCCTCAATCAAGCCCATTCCCACCATGCTTTGGATCGCTCCAAAGAGCTTGTCCTCGGATGATGAAGTCGCTTCAAGGAGCTTTGGAAAGGTCATCTTGCCTTCCCGCTTCAAGTGTTGAGCGATATCGAACTTGCCTACAGCTCGGGTTTCGCTGCGGCTGATTATTTGGCCGCAGTTCGTACAGAGCAGGTCTCCCTTGAGGTCATCACGCGCGACCTCATTGCTGCCACAGACTGGGCAGGTCGAATGTGCGAATCTGAGACTGCGTCTAGCTGACATCTTAAACCCAGACTTCGGGCGCGCCAATCATTGATAAAACTAGCGAAGTGGGACTGATTACTCGCCTGCTGTCTGGTCCGGCTCTTGTGATAAACGTTCGAAGAAACCCTCATAGTCGAGTTCGAAGGCCACACGCAACCCGGGTCTAACCCTCTTCTTGTTCCCATCAAGTTCAACGTAACGCTGCCTCGCCAATTCCCTAAGATCCTCTTGTACACTCCTTGTGGTCTTCTTTCGAAACTCCTTGACGCGGCTTAGAGGCACCCAACCTCCCTCTTGGTAGGCGAGGGTCATTACTACAAGCAGCGTGGCGGCAAGCCTGTCTGGAAGCTTGGACTCCCCTTCCTCAGGAAACCCTGTTCCTTTGGTGTCTAGGTAGAACACATGGCCAATTGGGTTGTGGCGGATTGTCATGCCCAAGGGTTGGAGGATCTCATCTAGCTCGGAGAGCCGCTTGAACAACACACCCCGTCCGATGTCTTCGGGCAGTCCGAGTGCGTCCAGCATGTCTTCCACACCTGCGCCAATCGGGTCACCCGACCTTGTGATGAGCCTCATGAGAACCGAGTACTCATTCATTGTTACGCCGCCCAGCATGTGTCATACTGACCGAGCGCCATTATCGGTGTATAAACTCTCTCGAAGGAATCCATCCTCAGCGCGGTTCACAAGACGGTAACATCGTGTGACTCTGTCAAGTGACCCCCGAATGTGGCTTCGCGTTATATACTAAGCATGACCAATGTGAATTGTGGAATAATATGGCACACGAAAGCGACTCCCGAATGACAACTGTTGTGAAGAAGAGCAGAACTGTGAAGGTTCCTACCACTGAAGCAGTGGCCTATGCCTTCATGACTGTAGTGAGGTGAATACGGTGATTGCCCCAAAGATGAAGGTCGGAATTCGAAGACAGAGACGACCCGGACTCTTGGCCTTAGCTCCAGCGATTCCTTTTGCCTGCCTCTCAACGTGTCTGACTGAGATTGGGCCGTGTGAGGCGGGTCCTTGGGCTTCGATAAGGCGCTGACGGATATGTTCAGGTTGGATGTCCCTACCTCGACCCACAGGCTCCGATGGGCATCACACGCGAATGAGCACTCTGTTCAGAGGGTCATATGACACGATGCCCCTAGAGATCAGCATCACTACAAACAAGAAGCGTTTCAAGAACTGATCGAAGTCTTTGGTCGCCAAGAGGTCATCGATTCTGGTTTCTCGCTCCTTGGGCAGGGTGTGAGCGAATCTGTCCAGATCCTCGAGGAAGACTGAGTCTTCGGTGGCAAACGCAAAGCCTTCTGGGACGCCTGCAGAGCTTGGGGGAGGCGCTACAGGTTTCTGTCTTGAGTGAAGGTCGATTCCTCTCAAGATTCTGTCTAGCGAACGATTGAGTCCGGCCGGTTGTATGCTTGCCATGATCACCGGCTGCCTGTACCGTATCAGCCGTGCAAGTCGCATTGGCCCTATCGACTTCAGCCTGCTCACATAGAGCTCGGGAGCTGCCAAGATGCGCGCTAATTCCTGAACCCGTGTCACCTTGGTGCCGAGGATGTCATTCAGCATCTCGTCGATGTCCAGTCTACTGTCAATACGTGCCGCCAGCTGCTGCAGTTCTTTGTAAGCTTGAGTCAAGTGCAGCTCAAGGGGGTCCAGTTCGCCGCATCTGATATCATCGGCCATCTTGATCACACGTTGATTCAGTTCGCGAAGCTGGCTCATTCTGACAATCCCTCTCTCATTGCCCCGAAAAGCTTGGGCTTTCTATGATCACTGAAGGTTCGACTCCGCCCGGAGAGACGACGCCTATCCTTCTGTCTGCATGTCTGAGTAGGTGAGTGCTCTTGGCAGGAGTGAAGAGGATGAACTGGCTCCTTCGTGATGAATCGTATAGGAGCCTGCTCACAAGCTCAGTGTTTGTTGCATCAAGGAACGTGTCAATCTCGTCAAGCGCATAGACAGGACCAGGGTTGAACCGTTGGAGAGCAAGAATCAGTCCTATAGCTATCAGAGACCTCTCCCCTCCGGATCCGGCGCTGAGCTTGTCATAGCTCTCTCCTCGGATTCTGGATCTGAAATCGACACCATACTCGCCGTCAATCAGTGACAGCTCGAAACGCACTTTTCCAGTGAACTGTACGCCACTCAGGACACCCTCAGTTTCTTTCTCAAGTTTTGAGAGAGCTTCCTTCATGCCTGTCAGATACTGCCCTCTGATACTCTTGACAGTAGACTCTGCTTCATCCAGCTCTTCTCTTAGATCGATCACCCGGCTCGAAAGCTCTGCCAGCCGTTCCTTAAGCTTCGACTCGGTGTGAGCGACGCTCTCTGACACATCCTGATACTCGTCCAGCAGATGACGAATGCGTATGAGTTCCGCCCTTGCGTCATCAAGAGGTCTCACTCTTTCGGGTCTTGCTTGCTCACGAGTTGCCTCACTTACTTGTTGGTGTTCATGCTCCATGTTGTCCAACTGTCTCTTTGCCTGGATGACCTGCAGTCTGCCGTTCTTGATTGTCAGGTTCAGTTCAGTGAGCTTCTCGCTCATGGACCGCATTGAGTTTCTAATCTCATTGAGTCTCTCCTTGAGAGCGGTCTGTGTCTTAGCCATCTGGTCCCGGCTGGGCCTCAGTTCGTCTACGGCAGCGAGAATGGTCGCGCCCTCACTCTTTGACTGCTTCAGGTCTTCCCGCACCTCTTCGAGCCGCTCTGACAACATGATGACGCTCTCATCCAGTTGCCGGAGTTCCTGCCTCTTGAGCTCCTCCTCCTTCTCGATGCCGTGAAGGCTTGACTCCGCCTTCGAAACATCTCCCTGCAGACGTTTCGTCTTGATCTTCACAGCCGACAGCTGACCTGCCAGCCTGCTTCTTTCCGCCGGCTGTGTGCTGTCAAGTTTGCGCAGCTTCGTCTGAGCAATTCCTAGGCTTCGCTGCAGTTCCTTGAGCTGGTCATCCGTTTCTGCAACTCTCTCCTCAATCTGGGGTATGCTCTCTGAGAGTACTCTCTTTCTCTCCCATGTTCCGCTCGACCGTGTGACTTGGCTGAGCAAGTCCATCACCTGCTCTTTCTCCTTCTCAGCCTTCTCTATCTTGGTCATCAAGTCTGTGAGTCGTTTCCGAACGAGCGTCAGTTCCTTGTCTGCCTTTTCCAATCGAGTCTGAAGCGGTGCCGTGGAGATGATACCGGTTGGTTCACACTTGGGGTAACTAATCGTTACAGTCTGCTGAAACCGCGTGAGATAGCCGTCCATCGAGACAGCTGCCAGTCCTGTCTTTATCACCACGAGGGACGCCACCCTGCCGCTAGCCACGAGCACGACGTCCCCGAAGGCACGGCGCAGGAGTTCCCTTGCTGCTGGATCAGGCGCGACTCTGTCCCACAACCAGCCTTCTACTCCCTCTAGGTCCGGAAGCTCGTGTGGAGGCAGGGTGTCATCTTGTCCGACAAGGACTATCGGCGAAGGTGCAAGTGCTTTGTTCCTCAGCCTTACAAGTAGCGTGTAATCCGGATCGTCGGATGCAATGAATGCGAACGCCATGTTACCAGGGAGGACTGCTTCAATGGCGAGTGACATGTCCGCTTCACCGGCTAATGATTCGAGAAGCGGTCCCACGACGGTCTTCATGCCATGTTCTGACACTGCATGCTTCAGTTCGATGACAGTCTGTGGGACTCGTTTCGAGGTTTCAGATATGCTGATTCTGATCTCCTCGGTTTCCTTCTGCAACTGCGCGGCAAGGCTTGTTTCTCTTACACGGGTTTCGTTCAGTGCTGTCAGTTCATTCTCCAGCTGGGACTTTCTCCTTGTCAGTTCCTTCTCGTCTGCCTTCTCCAAGACTGCCCAGACGTGTCCCCACTTGGTTTCAATGGTCTGAAGTTCTGCCTCTTCGACCTGAAGCCGTTCCTTGAGGCTCCTAAGCAGAACGTCCTTTCCTTGCGCCTCGGCCTGAAGGGCCCTGTAATCTCCGAAGGCCTCGGCTCTTTGAGCGTTCCAATCGGAAAAGGCTGCTAGCTGGTCCTCTATAGTGACTCGTTCTTTCTCAGTTTCATCAATCTCGTGTCTGAGAGTCCTGAGTTCCTCCATGGACTGCTCCTTGGCCTTTGACGCATGAGCAATATCCTCAGTCAACCTGTCCTTCTTGCGTTTCTCGGTGCTCACATGTTGTTCGAGCTGTCTGACCTCAGCCGCCTTCTTCTTAGTGTCATCTTCAAGCCTGAGCAGTCTGCGTTCCTCGTCGTCAATCCTTGCCTCGACGGCTCCAATCTCTCGCTGGACATTTCCGAGTTGGCCCTCAGCTTCTGCACGCTGGTGCTCCGATTGCGCCATGCCTGCTTCCAAGGCTCTCGACTTGTCAAGGACCTGTCCTATTCCTGACTCCATGCTCTCGATCTCGAGCTTGGTCTTTTCCATTCGAGTTACCAAGTCGTCGATAACTGCCCACTTGACCTCTAGGTCCAGTTCTCTCTCTGTCTTCTGCAGGCCCCTCTTCTTTTCAAGTCTGACGAGGTCATGCTGCAGCAGCCCGATCTCCCCCTCGACTGCTCGCGATTCTGCGATGGCCGACTCTAGGTTTCCTCGTATGTGGTGCACTTGGGTTTCTTGAAGCAGGATTCTATCCCTTGCGACATAGAGGCCAGTCCCTTCCTCTACGAGCTTTCTGACCTCAATGGGATCCATCTCCCGCAACGAGTTGATCCGCTCCTGGGGCATGAACACGAGTGGATTGTCTGGTTCCAAGCCAAATGACTCAATCAGCGTCCTCAGCTCGGCCGCTTTCACATGCTTCCCATCAACGTAAGATCGGGGCACACCATCTCGATCTATTCTCCTGACCAGCTTGCGGTCCTGCCCGTCAGCACTCAGTATCAATTCGACTTCTGCTGAGCTGGCTCCATGTCTGACGAAGTCACTCCATTTGGTATACCTGTTTTCTCGCTGGTTCGAACCGAGAGCAAACTTCATGGCATGAAATATCGAGGTCTTGCCAGAGCCGTTTGGCCCGACGATAACAGTGAGCCCAGGGTCAAAGGCCACGGTCCCATCATAAAAGCTGAGGAAGTCCTTCAGCCGGACCGATGCGATGCGAACCTGAGTCCCCGTCATAACGGCACCTCAACGTTCAGCGTCCCATTATTCTCGCTAGCCTGTCATGGCTCTTCTTGGCCCTAAGAAGCCTTGTGAGCCTGTCCTCAGGCGTACCGCCCAGTAGGAAAGGATACTGAGTCAAGAAACTGCGTTCGTTAGAGGACAGCGGGAGTCCCGCGTTGAGTGATTCTATGACTCGCTGTGTCTTTGCGAAGTCTTCTCCGACCGCCATCAAGTATAGCTGATCCAGAAAGCTATCCGGATAGACCTCGGCTACTCTTCCCACCTCTGGAGCTCTCTCACTCTCGAGTCTGTCTACTGTGGACCTGATAAACCCCTTCTTTCCTACAGGCAGCACTCCGCTCTGACGAATGAGCTGCTCAAGCTTTTCCGCGCTGACTTGCCCCTGACCTTCTGGCTGTGTCATCAACAGGCTGACCGCAAGATGCTTCACGTCTGTGAAACTCCAGCCCTCCGTCATCTCTGCTACTACAGCTGTGTCAATGTCCGTTCTACCCTTCAGGACTTGCTCCAAGACCCTGACCCGATCCGTGCTAATGGCTGATTCGAACAGGTATGCCCTATCGAACACCGAGAGTATCCCTGGGTCAACTCTCGTCGGAAACGTAGAGGACGCGACAACCAATACATCATCCTTGTCCCAGCTTACATGCTCAAGTTCGCTCTGCAGGACTGCTGCTTCGGGCGTGTCCTTGGGCCCCAGCATCTCCAATCTTTCGAGGAACACGAGGCTCGGAGCGTTTCTGCGTGCAAATTCGACAATGATCCTGATTGACTCAATAGTGAGCGCGGAGTTGCCCAGAATCTCCGCCAGCCTGAATCGAATGATCTTGATGGGCATCTCAATCGCGACGTGATTGACGAATGCCTCGAAGTCAGTACCCAGACTGCCAATCAGGACCACTCGCCCTCCGAACTCAATTGGCCTCTCCTCCAGTTCGGGCTTTTGGCTGGCTTGCCTTCTGATGACAGCGAGAAAGTCGGCGGCTCTCTCTCTGACAGAGGATTGGCTGATTCTGTTTGCCAGTATCTCCTCGGGCATCACAAGCTGTAGGGTTTCTGCGTGGCTTTCCTCGTCACCCATTTTGGGACCCCTCTTTGCGGCTGCAGTGAGGCAGCCTTGGGAAGCCATATTACCTATTCGGAGTGACAGTGATTCCGCGCCGTTCGAAGGTGCCCAACCTAGGCGCTCATATGCCATGGCGCACAAATGGCCGCAGCCAAAAGCTGCTTTCAAACAAGAGCGAGAAAGGAGACAACCCCGATGAGCAGCCCCAGTGACATGCTACGTGAGCAGGTCTGGAAAACAATAACCACCGTTGAGAGCAGAGGCCTGTTCGTACACTCTGCCGATATGCCAGTGAGGTTCGTGTCTGCCAGAGGCGATAAGGAGCACACCAAGACCACAAGGGTTCCACTAATAGTTGGCACGTGCGTGCTGAACGCCCTCGTCCCAAGATCTGCCATGCTGCTTGTAGGGGGTCACGGCGGAGGCAAAACAACCCTTGTCAAACTGCTCGGACGCATGATGACAGGCAGGAGCATAGAGGAGATAGAGGATGGAATTCTAAGGGGTCACCCTCAGCTCACAGAAGAGAAGATGGTGGCGACGCTTCGCCCCGGACCGCTCATGAAGGAAGGCCTGGAAGTCGTGGTCTGGAGGAGATTCGTGACCGGCTTCTGGAAGATTATCGATGAGGTCAACAGGCTCACACCATACGCACAGAACATACTGCTTTCAATGCTGGCAGAGGGCGAACTGAAGTACTATGACGAAGTCAAGAGGTGCGACGAGTACTGCCTGTACGCCACAATGAACCCATCAGACCCCGGCACCTTCGAAATGCCGGTCCCGTTCATGGACCGTTTTGGAATCGCTGTGCCAATCACAATGCCGACAATAAACGATCTGGAACTCATTCTTTCCTCTCGTGACGAACGTTTGTTCGGCTATGACGAGCTGTGGCAGGTTCCAGCAATCCTCGGCGAAGAGGATCTGCTGACCATATGGAGCATTGTCGACAAGATGCCTGTTTCGTCCAGGGCATCAGAGTTCATACGTGCTCTTGTTCGTGAGTTCGATGCATGCATCCGTACGGACAAGAGCCAGGCACAAGACATGACTGTCGAGTCAGGCCTTTGCGAGGGATGTCATTTCAACACTGCGAAGAGCATATGCAACAAGGTGGTCATCCCTCTAAGCGTGAGAGCGGCCAAGGACCTGAACAGATACTGCAAGGCTGCCGCGTGGCTAGTTGGGGCTTCCGAGGTCGATGTTGAGACTGTGAAGTCGATAGCCCCGCTAGTGCTCTGGCACCGCACACGACTGTCACGCAGTGAGCTCGAACGATCACCCTACTACGGCGACCGTTTCGCCTTCACTCAAGAGATTGTCGAGCTGGCCTCAACACGGTTTGCGCAGAGGGATGCTGCTCTCAGTCTTATGGAGAAGCTCAAGCAAGGAGATGCACCAAAGACTGCTCTCGAGGAGCTCAAAGAGATGGGGAAGAGCGACTTGCTTGTCAGAGTCGACTATGCTGTATTCGCCAAGGAACTGACGAAGTCAGCCTATGTAGACATGGTCCGCAGCATGGAGAAGGCAATGAAGAACCGTGACGTCAAGGAGCTAGTGAAGATTGAGGAACGTCTTCTCACCGAAACCGACTTCCCGAACCGAAGCATGCTGCTTAACCGGGTTTCCGAGGCGCTTCACAGGCTGACGCTATCGCAGTTCACTTTGACCTTCGAACAGTGGCAGGAGCTTTGGAGCACCATCAGCATGCGTTTTCCAAAGATGACGCCCATCTTGAAGGAGACTCTCAAACCCCCGAAGAGGAAGGTCGTGCGGACCGATGGCCTCATGCTAGTAGTGTATGTCACTGGAGACTCGCCAGAGTCAGCAGTATTCCTTGAGGTTTCGGGCGGCAGTGAAGCGATTAGTCTCTGTGAGGAGATCAAAGGGCATTTGAAGAAGTAGGTGGTCCTGTGGGAATGGGTTCTGAGTATCCACCAAGGGCTGTCGGGCTGATGGAGGTCGCGGAGAGGGCTTGGATTCAAGCTCTTGGAGACTTCTACCACCCTCCTCTTCCTGAACCGAAGGTGGAGTATGAGGATGACAAGACTAGCTACTTCTACATCGACCCCATAAGCTGGACCGTGCACCTGAACACGGCAGGAGTTCCTCTCCATCTCGACATGAATGGTGCAGAGCCCTTTCTTCGGTCTATCTGTCAGCATGAGATTCAGCACTACTTAGTATGTCCATTTGATGGCGTGGCCCACGGCATGATGTTTGCCGCCGCCAGAATTCATGTGAATGATCCAACTGCCATGTTTGTCTGCAATCTCTTTGCAGACCTCGTTGTCGACTCCAGTCTACTGAAGAGAGTGCCCTCGCTGACTCATGACAGAATCATGACCTCTCTGCACGACTCTTCAATGAGGACGTCGGAGCACAGTCGCCTTTGGAGCCTGATTGTGGCCTGCTACCGTCAGATGTGGGGGTTTCCCATTCCTCCAATGGTCGAGGTAGATGAGCCAACACTGACTGCTGCCCAGGCAATTGTGACCGTGACTCATGAGTGCCTTGATGATGAGAGTCGATGGCCAAAGGCGACAAAAGAGATTGCTAGGATTCTTACCGAGTGGCAGCCTGAGGAGAAGGGTCAGCTGGCAGGCTGTGATGAGCCAGACTCATCGTCCAAGAATGGTCAGCTACTTGGGAGTCCAGTCCTTGTTCCCCTTGATGTGGATGCGATTATGGGGAGCCCGGTAGAAATCCGAAACGGGGATCGTGCAAAGCGTTGTATGAAGTCGGCGTCTGAACACGACACTGAAGAAGAAATGGGACGACTGGCAATCGAGGCAGACCAGAGAGGGGGCGGCCTCTCGGACTTACAGGGAGTGTACCTTGTTGCTGGGGTAGGATATGATCCCTACAAGTGGGTGCAGTTCTGGTATCGAGCTAAGGCAAAGGGCCTGCTGCGCTCAGAGATTCGCGAGCGGACTGTTTCAGGTGCCACGCCGCTCGCATCTCAGGTCTGGCGGCTTGGCGACCCGATCGAGGAGTTGGATCTTGTGCAGTCCCTTCAGGCCTTCCCAGTGATTGTTCCGAACATGTCAACAAGGAAATGGGTCACAACCCTCATGCATGGAACGGAAACTCTGTACTCTCCTCCTGACCTTCTCATCGTCATTGACTCAAGCGGCTCGATGACATACTCCATAACATCAAAGAGGGTTTCAGGTCCATACCACACTGCACTCGTCTCCGCATTTGCAGCCATCGATCTTGCGCTCAGATATGGCAAGCGAGTTGCGGCAATCAACTTCTCGGACGGCATTCATCAGTGTGATTGGACCAACGATAGGAGCACAGCAGAGAGCGTCTTGCTTCAGTACCAGGGCGGCGGGACAGTCGCACCTGTGAACGCCATCGTCGAGAAATGTCGACGAGCTCAAGCCGATGTCATGGTGCTAATGGTCACTGACGCCGAGATTCACAACTGGGAGAATCTGCTTGGGTCAGTCAGAGAGATGATCAGTCACGGACACAAGTTCTTCATGTTCCGTATCGGATCGAGAGAGAGAGCTCTGGATGAGGCAGGCCAGAGTCTGTGCAAAGCCGGAGCGATAGTCATTCCTGTCGGTTCTGCGAAGGACCTGCCCGGACTTGTGATCCGAGAGGCAAAGCGAGTCTACGTCACTGGGCAGCACAGCCCTGCGACAGCGCCATGAACCTCACTGAAGGCTGGGCACCCAAATCCTTATCTCATGCCCCAGTGCGCTGCGCGGCATCGAAGGCTCAGGCGGTGCCTGCGCTTCGAGAGGCTATGCCAGATGTATGAGATCAAAGCCAAGCGGGTGCTCAACTCTTCAACGAAGATGCTGGTGTTGACGGCCCCTGATGTCACACGGGTATGCAGGCCGGGTCAGTTTGTGATTGTCCGTGCAAATGAAACTGGAGAGAGAATACCACTCACAATAGCTGACTGCGACCGCGAGAAAGGCGAAATCACGATTGTGTTTCAAGAGGTGGGTAAGTCCACGAAGCTGCTCGGAAGCCTCGAGGTCGGGCAGAGCGTTCAGGACGTTGTGGGCCCACTCGGCAAGCCAACGGATGCTGAGAAGAAGTATGGCACTGTTGTTGTCATTGGCGGAGGATGCGGTACTGCAATCTGTTATCCTGTGGCCAAGGCATTCAAGGAAGCCGGCAACTATCTCATTACGATAAATGGAGCTCGGACTGCTGATCTCCTCATCTTCAGGAGGGAGATGGAAGCGATAAGTGATGAGATGTATGAAACTACTGACGATGGCACCTGCGGTGTGCATGGTTTCGTCACGACAGTGCTCGGCGACCTGATTCAGAAGGGAAGAAAGATTGACTTGGTCTTTGCAGTCGGACCAGTGCCAATGATGAAGTTCGTGAGCAAGACAACGGAGCCAAAGAAGATTCCAACTGTTGTCAGCCTGAACAGTCTCATGGTCGATGCGACCGGTATGTGCGGTGCTTGTCGCGTAACAGTCGGTGGCCAGATGAGGTTCACTTGTGTCGACGGGCCCGATTTCGACGGCCATCAGGTTGACTACAACGAGTTGATGGGACGGCTGAATGCCTACAGGGACCAAGAGGTCATCTCGGACGCAAGATGGTCCAAGGAACATGGGGGCTCGAAACAATGAGCGAGAAGAAGCAGAGGAAGCCTCCCACCAAGAAAGTGCCCATGCGCGAACAGGAACCTCTCAAGAGACGCAGGAACTTCAACGAGGTCGCGCTTGGATACTCTGAGAAGGAGGCGCTCGCTGAGGCCGAGAAGTGCATGCAGTGCCGAAACCCCAAGTGCGTGTCTGGATGTCCTGTGGAGGTGCCCATCAGGGAGTTCATTGCATTGGTCCGTGAGCGTGACTACATGGCCGCAGCTGCGAAGATTAAGGAAACTAACAGCCTTCCGGCAATATGTGGACGAGTGTGTCCCCAGGAAACGCAGTGTGAGCACACATGCATATACGGGACCCGAAATGAGCCCATAGCCATTGGCAGACTCGAACGCTTCGTCGCTGACTATGCGAGAGAACACAAGGAGCCCCTACCGCCTATCACGCCAAAGAATGGAAAGAGAGTCGCTATTGTAGGTTCAGGGCCTGCAGGTCTCACCTGTGCAGGAAACCTCGTGAAAATGGGCTATGATGTCTCGATACTTGAGGCCTTCCACAAGCCCGGAGGTGTTCTGATGTACGGGATTCCCGAGTTCAGACTGCCCAAGGCGATTGTAGAGGCCGAAGTCGAATTCCTCCGCAGGATGGGTGTGACAATCAAGTACGACTATGTCATAGGCAAGACGAGGACTATCCATCAGCTCATGGAAGAGGATAGATATGATGCAGTGTTCATTGGCACAGGTGCCGGTGCTCCCGTCTTCATGAAAATTCCCGGTGAGAGTCTAGTCACTGTCTTCTCTGCGAATGAGTTCCTGACCCGAGTCAATCTTATGAAAGCTTACAAGTTCCCAGAGTATGACACTCCTGTCAGAATTGGTGACAGAGTTGCAGTCGTAGGGGGCGGCAACGTAGCCATGGACGCTGCACGAACTGCTCTCCGGCTCGGTGCCTCCGAAGTCCATATCGTGTATCGCAGATCCAAAGACGAAATGCCTGCCCGGCACGAAGAGCTGGTACACGCCGAGGAGGAAGGTATCAAGTTCGACTACCTTGTGAACCCGGTGGAGATACTTGGAGATGACAAGAGCAAGGCAGTTGGGATGGCGTGCATCAGGATGGAGCTCGGAGAGCCGGATGAATCCGGCAGGAAGCGACCCGTGCCAGTCCCTGACTCAAGGTTCGTGATGGATGTTGACATGGTAGTCATGGCCATCGGGACTGCCTCGAACCCGATAGTGCCCACATCAACCCCCGGTCTCGAACTGACCAAGTGGGGCTACATTGTCACAGATGAGAAGACAGGCATGACCTCCATCCCGGGAGTCTTCGCAGGAGGTGACATCGTCACCGGTTCTGCGACAGTGATCAGCGCGATGGGCGCAGGCAAACGTGCGGCACGTGGGATTCATGAGTACCTGACTGCAAAGCCAGCCTAGTTTCTGTTAGTTCACCGAGCGTGGCTCATGGTGTGGGTACTCGCGGACATTAGCTTCTTGAGCATCATGCATGTCCAAGATGGCCTACTGTTTCTAAATGAACTGCTTGAAAGAGTTCTTTAGTCCGTTGGGAGTGTGGAGTGACGTGCTGTGTGGTGTGCAATGCGGCAGAATCCAATCTCCACAGAAGAAATGCGTATACTTGAGTTGAACGCGGACTATCTTGGTGTCACATTGGGCATGCTAATGCAGAGTGCTGGCAGGGAGGTGGCAGCAGTTGTCGAGGCAAAGGAGCATGTCAAAGGCAAACGTGTTGTGGTAGTGTGCGGCACGGGTGGTAACGGTGGCGATGGTATGGTCGCTGCGAGGTATCTGTATGGAGCTGGTGCCAATGTTGAAGTGTGCTTGACGGGAAGTGAGGAAAGCATCTCGAGTCCTGACACATTGGTGAATTGGAGGATACTGAAGAACATCCGAGGAATTAGCGTATCGTTTCTGAGGTCTGAGTCTGATGTGAAGTCCTGCAAGGCCATCACACATGCTGACGTTCTAGTCGACGCCATGCTCGGCGTTGGACTCGGAAGTCAGATACGCGAACCGATGGCGACTGCCGTGAAGGTGTTCAACAACTCCAAGGCCAGGAAGTACTCGGTTGACATTCCCACTGGCATCGACTCAGACAGCGGTGACGTGCGTGGCGATGCTGTCAAGGCCGACGTCACAATCACTCTGCACGCTCCTAAACCGGGGCTTCTGATTGCGACAGAGTACGTTGGCGAGTTGCGAGTGGCAGACATCGGTATTCCCAGAGATGCAGAATCGGTGTGCGGCACGGGTGACCTATGGTTGTACACTCGCCCAAGAAAGCCAACGGCTCACAAGGGTGACTTCGGCAGAATACTTGTGATAGGTGGTAGTGACGTCTTCTCAGGTGCTCCAGCTCTGACTGCAATGGCTGCACTCAGGACTGGCGCAGACCTGGTTTCAGTACTCGCGCCCGAGCCTGTTTTTCAAGTGATACGTAGCTACAGTCCCAACTTGATGGTGCGGAGTCTGGGCACTCAGGTACTTGTGCCCGATTGCCTTGGCTTGGTTCAGGAAGCTGCACAGAACTGTGACGTGGTCGCCATCGGGCCAGGACTGGGCCAGAGCAAGGAAACTCTGAGTGCTGCTTGCTCAATAGTGGAAGCATTGGTTTCTGATCACAAGCTCCTGGTCGTGGATGCTGACGGCCTGAAGGCACTTGGCGCATCTGACTTGAAACTCGATCCGGAGAGATGCGTGGTGACACCGCACTGGGGCGAGCTCAAGATTCTGATGGGGAAGGAGATGGGTGATTATGACGATCCGGACAACAGAATCCAGAGAGCAGTCCAGGGGTCAGCGAAGTTCAACACTGTCGTTCTCCTCAAAGGAGCCGTAGATGTTGTGACATACCCCAATGGACGCTACAAGCTGAACTACACCGGGGTTCCCGCTATGACAGTGGGTGGAACAGGCGATGTCCTGACCGGGATTGTGGCCGCGATGCTATCACGTGGTCACGGTGCATTCAAGGCAGCATGTGCAGCCGCATTCGTTTCCGGACTTGCGGGTGAGTGTGCTTTCAGGGAGCTCGGAAATCACATCATGGCTACCGACTGCATTGCCAAGATACCTGACGTAATGAAGTCGTAACCTATGTTATGGTCGGCATGTCTTCGAGGTACGCTTGCGCCCGGCTCTTGTTTTCCTGGTCGGCAGGGCACCAGACAATTCCAACATCTGGCTGGCCGTACAGCATGACTGAACCTTCCGAAGCGAGAAGCACTACAGGAAACCCCATCAGATCCTCCTCGCCATCAACAACGATCAACGAACGTGCGTCATCGTGGATGGCAGTGTCTATCACGGACCAGGCCTCCGGGAATATCACAGCCGGAGGGTTGTAGATCACATACTCCTTTTCGCCTCTGAAAGATCCTTCGAACCCTCCTCTCCTCGTGATGCCATCCACAATGCAGACGTCCGGTGTGTAGCCCTGAGCGATTACAGACGCGGTAGTCACATCTCCCACGGAGATGACCTTGGCCGGCCTATCTCTCTCAATCCTCGCCACGACCTCTTTCTCCGGGCAGACTTCGTGCACGTCATAGACATCGCCCTTTGGAATCTTCAGGCCGGATCTGGTCGAGAACTCAAGCCTTCTTGGAGGTTGAGATGTTCCTCTTAGATGGCGGCCCAGTCTGTCAATCTCCCCTTTTCGTATTCTCGCCGATGAAACTTTGTCACCATCGTCTGCTCGCATGGGTTTGAGGTGCTCCACTATGTCCTTGAACCCAAGTTGCTGCTTTCTCAGGCTCAATGCTCTGGCTTCTATCTCTTCACAACAAGGTCCTTCAAACATCAGGAAAGAAGTGGGACTGTGAGCTGATACAAGCTCGGCAAAGCTACTGACCACGCGCACAGGAATCATCTCGTTGAGTCCTGTGGCAGCAAGATATCCCTCCAGCTTCTTGAGCCTAGTAGTGGCAGGTTGGATGATTGCTGCCATTTCCAGTTCATGGGCAACCAGCTCACCGTCTGCGACCACAGCGACGGGATTCGGCATATCCCTGAGTCTGTCAATAAGGACCTCGTGGCCGACATGAAGGCGGTCAAACAGATTAAGTGCCCATGTTTCTGTCATCAGCCTCATCACTCAGTGTGTCTAGACTCTAACATTTAATAACGGCTCTTCGGATAAGATTATGCTCAATATATCGGGGAGCGCTTGGACAATGAGAATGCTTGCGGTTGCTGATGTGCATAGTCCCCGCTTCCTTGACCCCTTTCTGAGGAGTCTTGAGCAATTCAGCCCGCCAGACCTATTCCTCATGGCAGGGGACATGATAAACCGCGGCAGGGCCGCCGAGTTCAGAGTGATACTTGATGCAATACACGACTGTCTTGGGAATGACTTTCGGATTGTGGCCTGCTACGGGAATGAGGAGTACTCCGAAGTCCGAAACGACATCACTGCGGCCATCGGCAAAGATATGGTCTTCTTGGATGAAACCATGACAGTGATTGAAGTGGATGGTCAGAAGGTGGGAATAGTGGGGACTCAGGGATCGCTCGACAAGCCCACGAATTGGCAGCGGCAGCATCTGCCCAGTGTAAGACGTACATTTGAGCTCAGAGCACATCGTGCGGGCTCTCTTCTCAAGAAGCTCAGGAACAAGGTGGATCGACGAATACTGCTCATGCACTATAGCCCATGTCTTGAAACGTGCGAGGGTGAGGACTCCCGGACCTTTGGTTGGCTCGGCAGTCGCAAGTTCTACAAGCTGATAATGTCCGAACAACCGGATCTTGTTGTCCACGGGCATGTGCACAACTCTGTCAACCACGAGGCACACATCGGGGAAACGTTGGTCAGGAATGTGGCAATCCCTGCCGTTGGTACACTGACAGAGCTGAGTCTCTAGTCGATGGCTATCTCTTGTGGCCCGTCACTTTCATTGTAGGCTCAAATTTGTATCCATAGACAATCAGTCCACCATGACCGAACTCGGTGATCCTCCTGAAGCAAGATCTGACTCTCATGCCGATGCACACATCTTCGACGTCACAGTTCACTATCTGGGCGGTGAGTCTGGCACCCTCATCGAGTTCAACTTGCGCCATCACGTAGGGAGCCTGTGTCTTGAAGTCCTCAGGGACCTGTCGCACAATCGCGAATGTGTGAACAGTCCCGAGGCCCTTGAACTTGTAGTCTTCAAGATGGCCCTTTCTTCTGCACTTGGGACAGACAGGCCTAGGAGGGAAGTAGTAGGTGTTGCATGTTGTACAGCGGTTTCCAATGATGTTGTACATTGACTTTATCTTGCGCCAGATCTGTGCAACTCCATGCTCTGCCATCTCGAATCACCTTCCAAGAATGTGGACGATTGATGTCGCTCCGGTTCCTCCAATGTTCACGGCCATTGCCTGCTCAGCTCCATTGACTTGGCGACCCTCTGCATCACCCCTCAGTTGAAGGACGAGTTCCACAATCTGTGCAACTCCAGTAGCTCCAATGGGATGGCCTCTTGCCTTCAGCCCTCCTGACGGGTTCACTGGGTACTTGCCGCCGATCTCGGTGATCCCTTCATCGAGGATCCTGCCACCTTGACCCTTCTGAGTCAAACCTATGTCCTCTGTCAAGATGATCTCGCCTATGGTGAAGCTGTCGTGAACTTCGAACACATCGATGTCATCAACTGTCATACCCGCCTTCTTCAAAGCTTCCCTGCTTGAAACGACAGCCGCGTCCATGGTACAGATGTCTCGTCTGTCGTGGAGCGCCAGCGTGTCACTAGCTTGTGTAGAGGCCTCAACGTACACAGGCGTGTCCGTGAACTGTTTTGCTTTCTCCTCAGAGCACATTATGAGACCTGCCGCCCCGTCACTTATGGGTGATGAGTGAAGGACCCGAATTGGATCGGCCAGCATACCTGAGCTCATTACGACTTCGAGAGGTACTGCCTTCTGGAACTGTGCCCAGGGGTTGTGCTCCGCATTCTTGTGGTTCTTCACAGTGACTTGTGCCAGATGCTTCTCTGTCGTGCCATACTCGTACATATGTCTTCGAGCCATGAAAGCATAAAGGGCAGGAAACGTCGCACCAAAGAGGCCCTCCCATTCCCAGTCACTCGCGACTCCAACAGTCCTCATTGCTTCACTCTGATTCACATCGCTCATCTTCTCACAACCGAGGACCAGCATCAAATCATGCTCGCCGGACCTTATTGCCATGTATGCTTGTCGAACAGCCGCGCCGCCACTTGCGCAAGCTGCTTCGACACTGTAAGCCGGTATGTGGCCAAGGCCACCCATGTCTGCAGCCAGAGCACCCAGGTGTTCCTGTCCGGTGAACCTCCCTGCACTCATGTTGCCAATGCAGATTGCATCGATGTCTTTCCCTGACACCTGACTGTCGAATATCGCATACATGCCTGCCTCGAGAGTTATATCGCGTAGGCTCTTGTCCCACAGTTCGCCAAACTTGCTCATCCCTACTCCAACGATGGCGACTCTCTTCTTCATTTTCTGATCCTCCAAACACTATGCCTTGATGGTGCGTCTATACTTGGCATAAACTGAGTAGCTGACGTATGTCTTTCTTGCGATGTAGTCGTCGACTGTTGGGACTTCGCCGCGATGCCTCAGTATCTCGTCCTCTACACGGATGGAGAAAGCATCACTGCCTGCTCCTGACCCATACGAAACCATGAAGATTCTTGCACCTGGCTTTGCTATGTCTAGCACTCTTGCGAGCCCAATCATAGATGATCCCGAGTAGGTGTTGCCTATCTGGCGTACAACGAGACTGTCCTCTAGTTTCTCTTTGGGTACTCCAAGTACCTTGCCCATGGCGACAGGGAACTTGCCGTTGGGCATATGAAAGACAAAATAGTCGTAGTCGTCGACGGAAGTGCCCATCTTCTTGAAGAGGTTCGATGCACCCTGCTCGACGTGTCTGAAGTATGCAGGCTCACCTGTGAATCGTGCGCCGTGACTAGGAAAGTCCTCTCCCTCTCTGCGCCAGAAGTCGGGTGTATCAGTCGTGACGGACGATGTCATCTCAATGGTGACAACTGGGTTCTCTTCCCCGATGACGAAGGCAGCACCACCAGCCGCTGCGGAGTACTCTAGTGCGTCTCCCGGTCTTCCTTGGGCTGTGTCGGCACCAATCGCAAGACCATACTTCACCATTTTGGACGTCACAAGGCCCATACAACTCTGTATTGCGGCCGTCCCCGCTTTGCATGCGAACTCGAAGTCGGCGCATGTCATGTTCTCGGAACAACCGATGGCCTCCGCCACGATGGTACCTGTGGGCTTGACTGCATATGGATGCGATTCCGAACCGATGTATACTGCGCCTATCTCCTTCGGATCTATCTTTGCGTACTTGACTGCGTTTCTAGCTGCCTCAGCAGATATCGTGGCCACGTCCTCATCCGGTCCGGGGAGCGACTTCTCAAAGACACCAAGGCCTTGCGCGACAGCCTCGCCGTCGTCGCCCCAGACAGCAGCGATGTCTACGGTCTTGATGCGGTAGCGAGGTATGTAGACCCCGTATCCAATTATCCCTACCATAGCTGATACTTCCATTCAGTCTGTTCGGAGAACGTCGAACTCTACTTCGTCAATTGCCCACTGTGCGGCTCGTTGGCCCTTTAATAAGCTTGTTGTGGGTTTTGCACGATAGAACGGCTTTCACCGAACGGTGGTTCCTCCAGTTTTGCTATGCCGACGAGTTCTGATGTCGGTCGCGTATTTATGAATAACGACGAGGAATCTCACCATCCCATTCGCTATGACCGAGAAGAGTGCGGCAATGGCCTACCTCGGTTCTCAACACGTTCGCTCTGCGTCTGCTCTGGTTAAGCATATAAGTTGTTAGAAGCGTCTATGTTATGGGTGAGTCGTCTGACTCAGGATCTCAGGACAATCAGGGCAACAATGGTCGAAGTCACATCGACCAAGACCGTGGCTGACTTGCTGCACGAGCTTAATCTCTCTACAGACCACGTTGTCCTGGTTGACGGACGAAGACTGGAACTGGATGCTCTTGTGCATGAGAACGACAGAGTCATCGTACTGCCGCTCATCACAGGCGGCTAGACCCTTCTGATTCTTTCAATCAGTCTCATCGTTGGCATTAGGTCGATCATCAGGTCCCCCCTCACTGGGTCCGCCAATGGTACGCCAATCTCAGAAGCAATCTTGTTCAGCGCGGCTTGAACCAAGGTGCTTCCATTCGTGGCACGTGAATCGATCTTGCTCCGGACGTTCGCACGTACTGCCTCAGCAATGACCCGTTCAGACCCCGAACTGTACTGTGCGGCCTTCTTAGGTGCTGTGGCAATCTCAACTGGCAGACCCATGTCTTGTGCGAGTTCTCTAAAGATGAGCTTCCGATCAGGCTTAGCGTTTGGTGCAACCTTCCATGAAGCTGGGATAGACATGGCTGTCAGGATGAAGCGACCATCAAGATACGGAAAGAAAGCTGAGACCTGATTGTACTCGATGGCTCTCTCATCGCGTTCGATATTGTTCCTGTGAGTCGCGATCACGTCGTTCCATAGCTGCTTGTCCAATGCCTCTTCGCCTTCTTGAGTGAACGTCCGCACATATCGTGCATAACCCGCAAACAGTTCGTCAGGACCTTGACCTGATACGAGCACTGAGAGCCCCTTATCGTGAGCTTGTCGTGCTGCGAGATAGAAAGGGAGTGCCACCTCGATGTCAAGCCGACGGCTACTCTCGACGGCGTATATGAGCTCCGGCAGCGCCTCCCACACGGCCGCTGGCTCTATTGATACCTTGACCAAGTCCATTCCTAGCCTGTCTGCGACTCCGGAGGCCAGTCTGCCATCATAGGATTTCTCGGCACATGCCGCTATCAAGATGACATTATTGCAGACATCTCGGGCCAAGGTGGCGGCCAAGGAGCTGTCTACTCCTCCCGAGAACAGGACTCCAACGTTTCTGAGGCCGTGCAATCTCCGAAAGGAGTTGCTGATGTTGCTTGAGAGAGTCTGAATGGCTTCTTTGCGGGATGGTGGAGAGCCCGTATCGGGACGCGCCATCATTAGCTGCTGACCGGTTGATGGTTTCCGACCTGGAATGACACGTAGCATCTGTCCCGGTTGGAGTTCGGCAGCTTCGTTAAGACCGAGACGCCAGATTGCCTTGCGCTCGGTAGAGAAGATGAAGTCTGAGTTCTTGCATTGATAGTAGAATGGTTTCATGGAGAAGGTTGGCCGCAATGACATGAGCCCGGTCTTTCCAAGGCTAACGATCATTGCGTCCAGAGAGCTAAGGACACTGTCCGGACTAGAGTCCGGATCCAGTTCATCCGTGATGTTGAACGGGATATCTGCCCGATCTCCAACAAACCCGCTCGGGTCCCAATGGTCGAGAACTGTTATTCCATCTTGGCTCAGACGAATGCTGTGGTCACAGTCGAGTCGTGACCGGACTGCAATCGCGCCGAATCCGTCTTCGCTGGATGGACACTTAAGAAGCCTCTCGTCACCCCTATGGCTGATGGCTTGCGACATCCGCTTCAGTAGTTCTGACTGATTCGCCGTACATCTTCGACCGAGAATGCCCACTATGCCGACCATATTGTTTCAGAGTCTTGCCGCTTTCCGTGCACTGTTGCCGCTAGTCCGAAGGGACGCGATGTAGTAGCATCGACATCAGGAATTCTGTATTGAGGCTGATTCGAGGGTCTACTTGGTCACAGGGACCTCTTGTAGGACCACGCGTTGTACACCCGCGATCGACTTGAGGCGGCGGTCTAGATCAGCGACTGACATCGTGAGCTGTTTCGGGGTGAAGTAGCATTCATAGTAACACTGGCTGGCAGCCTGACAGATGCCACTTGTGAACAGGATGTCTTGAAGCCCCGATTTCTCAAAGATGGACGTGAGCTCCTCTAGAAAGCTCTTGCTGAGCTTCTGAATCTCAAGCTTTAGGTACATCACTTTGTCGCTATCTACAGGATATATCTTGACGTTCTTGTCTTTCACAACGAGAATGGCGAGCCCGTAGGGTAGGCCTATCCCGTCGACGAATTCGGGCGGCAGCGTGACTGCATTGCCCTTCACGATCTTCAGCACTCTTGCCTGAGTCATATCGGTCTTGCTCATGTGATTCTTCCTCCGGACTTGGCCAAGTCGAGAATCTACCTGCGACGATTATATCTCTTGTGGGAGACCTTCACATGGCGTGTCTATCCCTTGAACAGGCGGGTGATGACTACTTCTGTCGCCCAAGCCAGCGACGCACCGTCTTTGCCAGACTCGATTTGGGTTTCTTGAGAACTCGGAGTGCCCAAGGTTCGTCTGCAGAGGCGTAGTACTCTAGGAAGGCGCCTCCTCCCTCGGATGTCATGCCTGCCATCTCTCGCAGGCGGTCTTCAAGCCATGCCTTTTTCGTCATGGGGAGTTTCGAGGTCACGGCTTCAAACTGGGCCGGATTGAGGTCCATTACAAGAGCCCGGTCGCCCATGTACTCCAGCACTCCCTCTTGAAGGGCATTTCCTATCGTTTCCTTGTTGGTGAAGAATGAAGCAGCAACAGACATGTTGGGGAACCTTTCGGGGATTCGAAGCACGGATTTGAATGAGCGTTTGAAGCTGGAGAGATGTGTAGCTGCATCCAGCAAGATGATTGCCTTTGGTTTCCCTCCGAATGAGTCATCTCTGGCTGCGGCTTGGGGCTCTGTTCCTGCGCCTGCCTCTTCAATCATTGTCATCATCAGACGACCCGTCACTGGAGGCAGTTCGCTCTCATCAACGTGGGTCATCTCACCGTCGGCGGATGCCTGACCTTCCTGTTGTTCCTCTTCAGTTCCACGCGAAGTGGGCTCCTCTCCTTCTGTGTGGGCACGAGGTCTCTTGCTTGGAGGCACGTAACCGATTTCGTCCATCAGATTCTGAAGGAGCAGAGGAAGAAACACATCAAACAACGTGGCACGAGTTTCGGTTATCACAAGGACGGGTTTCTTCTGTGACACGGCTTCTGCCAGACCCGAACTGTAATTGGGAGCGCTTTCGATGAACTTGCCCAGATTCTCGGCCGAGCAAGCACTCACAACGCGCTGCCGCCACTCAAGGTAGACGTCCTTTACCTCCTTCTTCCTGCGGTCCTTGACTGTACTCATGAACTTGCCAAGGTACTTGACCCCCTGAGTGACGGCAGTGCCCGGGCTGACTAGAAGGCCCAGAGCCTCTCCCGCATAGTCGCTGGCGCCGATGCCTCTTGTCTTGCTGGCGACTACCTTCTTCACCTTGTCAAAAACCTCTTCCGTCAGGGAGGGCGGGCCAAGCTTCTCGACCAAGACATCATGCAATCCGGACATATCCTCGAACGACACATCACCGGGGCCCAGATCCTCGCCCGTGGTGGACGCGTCTGAAAGCACCTCAGCGAGCACATTTGGCCTCTTCACAAGCCACGACGCAGGAATCTTAAGGCGCTCCAATGCGTGCAGCCATGCGTTGCCAGAGTCTCCTGCACCGAAGTAGAACTTCGCGGAGTCAGGAAAGACCTGGTCGAACAATGCCATGAACTGCCTGAAGTCGGCTTCGGTCGAGAACCCCATACCACCCTGCTCCAATGCATCCATGACAAACACGACGGTTCTATCTTCCCCTGCCGCCTCCTTTGCCATGGCGACCATCACTTGCTTTGGTAACAGGTATAGCGATTCGCTGTCGAAATATGGCGCGTCGTAGTACGAGAAGAGCCCTAGCTTGCGCCAAGGTCTGTTACTCATCACACTGTTAGTGAGCCGCGAGAACAGATCATAGCTTTGTCTGTATCGCGAGTTGAGCTGCTGGTCGTCCTTTTGTCTCTGCATCAGATACACCCGGAACTGAGTCTGGCACTAGTGTTCTCAGGTAGAGATAGTGCAACCGATGATAAGCCTACTGTACTACCGTTCATTGTAAGTTGGACAGACCTGGACATCAAGCAGTCCGCCCAGAAACGGCACTGGGCTTGGGTTGTTGAACCATCAGGATGTTTCTGGCTGCGTTCACATCTGCGTGCAGCCTGAGGTCACAGCTCGGGC
>CAZVZC010000020.1:0-35411 GCA_964631415.1 uncultured archaeon
CTCTAACGGCTCATTGGGTGACGCTGTGCTACTGAACCTTTCTGATAACTCCGAAACCAGGCTTGGGTTCTCAGGTCATCACGAATACGAGTACAACCATCGCACGAACACAGTATTCACATTCGAGTCCTACTTCGCCACAGCTAACGGGTCCGTATACGTCTATGACATGATTCGTGAGTTCAACCTGACAGGGTATTGCGTCTGGTCATTCGACACTCAGACACTTGTCCCGCCCGGCAGATGGCATCCTCGCGACATGTTTGACACAACATGGCCTCTCTACGATGTGACTCACTCGAACACGATATTCTTCGACAGCGATGAAGACATCATCTACTACAACTCACGCAACCTGAGTACATTCTACAAGATCAACCATACGGATAGTCGAGTGATCTGGGGACTGGGCGAGTATGGCAACTTCACGCTCTACAATCGTTGGGGCGATGAACGCGACACTCTCTTCTATCATGCTCACTCAGTCGAGAGAGTTGACGACAACACTTTCATCATCTTCGATAACGGCCCGTTCAATCAGACCGACCATGCGAATGAGCGCTCTCGCATTGTGGAGATCACAGTGAATGAAACGGCCATGACTGCGTACGAGTCATGGTCTTGGGCTGCGCCCCGTGAGTACTACAGCGTCATATGGGGGGACGCAGACAGGCTGCCCAATGGCAACCGTTTAGGGGTGTTCGGGACACATAGCCACCCCGATTGTGACATCGGAGCCCGGATTGTGGAGGTCAATCCTGAAGGTAAAATCGTCTGGGAACTGAACTTCCCACACTCTCAGGATTTCACCTATGGCATCTATCGAGCTGAACGATTTCGTTACAGCCCAATAGTATCTGCTGAATCTGAGAACATCAGGGCCGTGACGCATGAGAACTTGAGTGTTGCCTGGAATCTCTGGTACAACTATCGTCCCAAGCATACCGTCACTGGGAGCTATACTGTGTACCTCAACGGGATTCCCGTAGAGAACGGGACCTGCGCCTATGACAGGTTCTGGCGAGCAGAGCGCCTCTTGTCCGTTCTGGGCGAGCTGGAAATCGGCAACTACAATGTGACTCTGGAGATTTCTGACGAAGACGGACATACTACGACCAGCAGCGTAAGTGTTTTCGTGAGCAACTTCTACATCGATCGCGAAGGTCCCCTGTCGTTTGAGATAGGACAGGAGAAACACACGATTCTCTGGTCCGGAGAAACAAGTGGTCCTTTGGACTGTAACATCACGGTCGATGCTGCTCTCCATGATTCTCTTGTGTGGACCGGTTCCAACATTAGCGTTGACTTGTTGACACTAGGGGTTGGTAATCACAGTGTTTGTCTGAAACTGTTCAATGGAACCGATCTTGTGTATGAAGACGGCATGATGGTCGCCGTCTACCCCTCGGAGGAGCCGGTGTTTCTCTTTATGCCGCCCGTCACCCCGCTCCGTTGGAACACAACGACGGTGGTTTCCTGGACTTTCACGGACAAGTCCCCAGCCACTTGGCACCTCTACATCAACTCCTCCGCGGAGAAGTGTGGCACTTGGAACTGCACAACATACACCCTCAACTGGAAGGTGCCCACAGAGGCTCTGTACAACCTCACATTGGACGTCTTTGATTCAGCTGGGCATGTCGCACGATGCTCTTCATGGCTCGTAGTGCTTCCGCCGAGTCCACCCATCTTTACTTCGACTCCTGGCAACCGCACAGTGACATGGGGAGCCGAGGGCGTCACTTTCACATGGGAAGTGCATGGTGGCAGCTCTTGGAGCGTATGGAGAAACGGCACAGTGATTCTAGAGGACGAGCTGCATGGAGACTTAGTCAGCGTGGCCGTAGCTGATTGGAGGACCTATGGATGGCGGCCCGGTCTGTACAACCTGACCTTGCTTGTTGTCGACAGCAACTCCTCTGCCAGAAGCACTGTCTGGATTGGCGTGACTGTCGACTTGGGTGATCCATATGCAGATTTGAATATCAAGGCAGAATCACTATGGGTTTCGTTTCCTGAGAATGCTCTCGGACCTCCGGATGGACAGTCTGCGAGGATCTTTGTGGACTATGGAAACGGATACCTGACTCTAGACATGGGTGCAAGTGAAGAGATTGTCGACGGTCAAGGGAACGACCTGAATGTGATTGCAGGAGGCGGCACATACGCCGTTCTCGCAAGCAGTAGTCTGAGCGAGCTGTTCGTTCCATTGGGCGCCGGTAGCGGTAGTCAGAGCTTTGATCTAGCTGCTGCCGGCATTGAGATGGCTCGTTACGTCCGAATCGAATATGTGTCCGGCGAATTCGTGATGCTCGATGCGATCGTCGCACTGAACTACAATAGGCCAGCTCAAGACACTGAGCGTCCACAGGTCTACGGCCCCGAGGACTTCTGGATTTGGGAGAACCAGACCGATGCGACTCTGACGTGGATTGCTTCCGATGCAACACCATGGAGTTACAGCATACTCATCAATGGCAGCCGCGCTAGCTCAGGCAATTGGAATGGCTCTGACATTGTGTTTGTGTTCATGCCCCAAGGCCTCGGGACATGGAATGTGACTCTTCTCCTAACTGATGCCTTTGACAACTGTGTTCAAGACACTGTTTTCGTTGAAGTGCGATCTTATGCAACCACGACGACACTCACTGTCAATGCATACGTCCTCATAGCAGTGTCAGCATGCGTCTTGGGCGTCTGTGTGGCTCTTGTTTACATAGTGGCTCAATACCATCGCCGGATTGGTTAGAGCAAGTACTGCACTCATGCCGCCGCCGAAGATACGGCTTCTCACTTCCTTCTTTTCAGAGCTAAGGCAATCACCAGAATCGCTGCGACTCCTATGACTAGACTGCCAACGATGATCGGGTCCAATGCCCTGCTAGTCCCAACAGAGAAGAAAGCAGTGACAAATGATGCCATTTCTGCTGCGTACACATAGACCGTGTAGTTGCCGTCTTGCAATGTCCGTGAAACCGTGACGGTCCATGTCTGGTTTTCAGCATCTACCCAGTTGCCTGTCGAGTTGCTGTAGATCCTATACGCAAGACCAGTGAACTCAGACCCCTCCGCCGGTCTGTACCACAGCTCGATGGGAATGGAACTGCTCTCATAGACATGACCGGCTATGGGAGAAACAACATCAACAGCGTGTTCGGCGTAGTTCGGAATGTAGTCAATGTCGAATATGGCACCGGCAGGCCCTTTCCATACTGTGGCGTCGATCTCCCAGATGGTGCTCCCATTCGGGGCCACTTCCCACACCCAGCTATTGACGGAGTCAAGAAGAAGAGTATTTCCGTTGGGCAACCTATCTGAATCCTGTAGCTTGGAGCTGTTGAACTTGTGCTCTGTCACGCTGTATTCCCACACGATTTCCTTCGTGCTACTGTTTATCTCAAAAGCACGCCAATTGCTGCTGTCGGAAACTATGAGGTTCCCGTTTCTTAGCATCACTGGATCGTGCTGATAGTAGGGTATGGACCCTCCCCACTCCCAATCGATCTTGCCGGACGCATTGATCCAGGCATGCTCTGGGCCAAAGAGCCAAACAGGCATACCAGTGGGGTCAACAATCACTGTCATGTTCAAGTGGCGGAGGTTGATCATTGTGTTTCCATTGGGCAGACGGTCCGCGTCATTGATGTGCGTCCATCTAGCTTCTTGACCGCTACTCGGTGTATCTTGATATATCTCCCACTGAGTCCAGTTCGGATACCTTATCCACTCCCGTGGATTCCAGTCCCATACAATCTGGCCCTCCGAATTCACTTCTATGACTCTACCATCGGAGCCGTTACCTTCAGCTGAGCCCATTGCGTTTGCCACGAGTGTGTTGCCGTTCGGCAATCGTTCCACATCATGAGGCCATTGCATGTCAGAGTCAGACACATATGACCACACGAGGTTGTTCTCTCCATCAAGTTCGACTATGCATCCGGGACGCACTGGATAGACAAACGCCCCGGTGGTCGTGTTCCATATTCCTGCTGCGCAGCCGGGACGCTTGTTGTATCCGACCTGCAGTAGGAAGTGACCATTGGAAAGGTATTCGACAGAGAACACACCACAGTCCGCCAAGGGATACTTCCAGTCTGGTATGCCGCCTGGGATTCTCTTAATGCTCACATTGAGGAACTCGTGTCCCGTGGAGTTGATGATCACTGCGCCGTTGATCTTCGGCGCGTTTAGGACAAAGCATCCTGCATACTCTTTCACTTCTAATGCGGCAGATGGACGAGTGGTGTGAAGCTTCACCATCCCCTGTGCCACAGGCTGATACAGAGAAAGAACGAGCGCAAGAACAGCAATCAGTATGAATGTCCTCGAGTTCAAATGTGACAACCTCAAAGGTAGTGAGCGTCACGCTTGCACTACAACCATGGAAGGACCCAAAGTGTGAGTCCTGTGTTACGGCCGCCTAGATAAAAGCCTTGGGCGTTGGAATTGCGCCCTCACCTCTGAGGTGCAATCCATCTGCCACTATCTGTGTCAAGGCACAACAAAGAAACCTGCTTGCCTGAAGTGGTCGTCAAACGTGAACGCCTTGTCTATGCCGAGAGATCGCATTGCTGCAAAGCTAGTGCAGTCCGTGAAGCTGTAGTCCTTGTCGGGGCTGCTCCGAAATATGTCAAAAGCACTCCTCCTGATGGCAGGTGCTACCGGTGCAGTCCGGACATTGGGCGATGAGTCTATTGATTCATATGCCTCGACAGCCTGCTGATGGCCCACGCGTACTCTCATGAGTGTGATGAGTTCGCTGATGATGTAGTCTGTCGTCACCATGACCCCGAACTCGCCACTCTCTACCTGCGTAGAGGCATGTTGTGCTTCTAGGTGGTTCACATCATTCTCCACCATCATGGCGAAGAAGGCGCTCGTGTCCACGAAAATCAAGAACGCTTCACCTATCCATAGAGAACGCGGTCGTGTTCCACTGACCCTCGCTCACCGCGCTTACCCTTGAAACTCAGCTTGAAGAACGGATCATCGGGCTCTATCTGTTCTCCGAGGAGATAAGACCTGATGATGTTTCTGACGAGTTCCTTTATTGTCTTGTTGGCCTCTCGAGCTCTCGCGGCCAAGAGTGCGTGTTCCTCCTCGCTCAAGACAGTCTGCACAACTCTCATCTTACATCAAGCATTCAACATGCAAGATGCATATAAAGACCAACATACACCCCCAAGCCAACAATCAACATGGTTCCTAACCTAGACTCCCAACTGCGTTCTCACAATGTCGCCGTGCTGTCATTCCCTATCAGGTCCCGAACATGAAACACGCCAACTAAGTTAGTTCGGCCGGGTATGTACCTTATGCCAGAGGTGAAGACGATGTCCTTGTCCTTGTTGATCAGTCCCATCTTGTAGACTGACCGGACTGCTTCTCGAATGATGTCGTCGAGATTGTCTATCGCTTCATAGTATTGGACGGGGTGCACTCCCCACAATAGTCTGAGCCTTCTCATAACAGTTGGGTCGTTCGTGACCGCGAATATGTCCGCCGGAGGCCGAAACTTGGAGATCCATCTCGCGGTGTAGCCGGTTCGGGTTGCCGTGATGATGCCATCCACGTTCTCCGGAATGAGTGAAACCGCATTGTAGACGAGGTTTCCGATGATTTCGACAATCATCTTCCGAGGAGAGGTCATGTCTGCCGGGTTCACTGGGGTAATTCGCTTCTCTGCCTTGGTGACGATTCTATTCATCATGCTGACTGCGCCAACCGGGTCATGTCCCATGGCAGTTTCGCCGCTGAGCATGACGGCATCCGCCCGGTCGAAGATCGCATGTGCAACGTCACTGACCTCTGCTCGTGTCGGAACCGCTTCGTGGGTCATTGATTCAAGCATGTGCGTGGCCACAATGACGGGTTTTGCCCACATGTTGGCCTTCCTGATGAGATCTCTCTGGAGGATTGGCACATCCTCTATTGGCACCTCTATTCCGAGATCACCACGTGCGACCATTATCCCGTCAGATTCCTTGAGGATCTCTTCGTAGTTCTCGACGGCAAGCGTGTGCTCGATCTTGCTGATGATGCCTGCGTGAGCTGGTCCGTTAGACTGGATTACCTTCCTCACATTGACGACGTCACATGGATCGACCACGAACGAGAGAGCGATGAAGTCCGGTTCAAGCTCAGCCGCCAGTTCCAAGTCTTTGTGGTCCTTCTCCGTCGGAATGGAACAGGACAGCCTAATGCCCGGGATGTTGACGCCCTTCTTGCTGGAGATGGGCCCACCATGCACAACTTCTGTGATGACATCAGACCCTTTGATCTTCTTCACGGTAAGTCTGATCACACCATCGTTTATTGCAATGGCGTCCCCTGGCTTCACGTCCTTGGGCAAGTCCTTGTGGGAGATTGACACCCGCGTTGCGTCCCCGACAAAGTCCTCAATCGAGAGGGTGAACTGCTGACCTGTCTTAAGTTCGGCAGGAGCCTTCATTTCGCCAATCCGGATCTTCGGACCCTGAAGGTCGAACATGATGCCCACTGTGTCATCGAGCGACCTGATTCCATCGAATGTTTCCTTAGCTGAAGCATGATCATCGTGCGACAGGTTGATTCTAGCGACATCCATTCCTGCCTCTATCATCCCTGCTAGCACTTCCTTTGACCTTGAGGCCGGGCCAATAGTGCAGACAATCTTCGAGCGCGTCTTGTCGAACTGCATCGTCATGACTTCCTTAGCTTCAGCTGCGCCCCCAACGCAGTTTCCCCATAATAGGACTTGCTTCTGACCTAGAGGGCACTCGCTCTTGAGAAGATTCACGTTTGGGAGTCATGCGTTCGCATGGATTGACATAAATCCGAGTTGGCGCTGCCGTGGTAAGCCAGTAGAAGGAGAATCCCCCATATACAAGGTGACCAGCATGGTCCAGATCAAGTCAATCAAAGCAATCGAGATACTCGACTCACGTGGTAACCCGACTCTGTTGACAAGAGTCACTCTGTCAGACGGGACGGTCGGTAGTGCGAGGATTCCCAGCGGCGCCTCGACAGGAACGCGTGAAGCTCTTGAGCTCAGGGACGCAGACAAGAGGTACGGTGGAAAGGGAGTACTGAAGGCTGTCAAGAACGTCAACACAGTCATTGCCAAGGTCATGTCCTCAGTAGACGCACTCTCGCAGCGCGACGTTGATGCTGCCATGTTGAAGGCCGACCCGAGCAAGGGGAAGAGTCAACTTGGTGCAAATGCCATTCTCTCTGTTTCAATGGCAACGGCCGTCGCCGCAGCGGGACATCTCAAGCTCAATCTGTTTGAGTACCTCAGGACAAAGGTGATTGGCAAGCCCGCGAGCTACCTGCAGCCAGTGCCTCTTTCGAATGTGATCAACGGAGGCGCGCACGCAGGAAACGATCTTGCCGTACAGGAGTTCATGATACTGCCTGTAGGAGCCGCAGATGTCCGAGAAGGTATCCGATACACGAGTGAGGTGTACCAAGCTCTCGGGAAGAGGATGATCTCCAAGTACGGAAGGATGGCAAAACACGTTGGTGATGAGGGCGGCTACTGTGGCTTTGGACTGAAGACCACACGAGATGCATTCGACGAGATCATTGGTGCGATTTCGGGAGCCGGCTATCAACCTGGCAAGGACGTTGTTCTCGGCATCGATTGCGCCGCCAGTAGCTTCTACAAGGATGGCAAGTACACTGTTGATGGCAAAACCATGGACCCCGGTCAGCTGATTGACTACTATCTGGACTTAGAGAAGACATTCCCAATGAGGAGCATTGAGGACCCGTTCCATGAGGAAGCTTTTGACACATTTGCAGAGCTGACCAAGAAGACGCGTTGTCAGGTGATCACGGACGACCTCACAGTATCCAACTCGTCAACTGTTCAGAAGGCGATAGACATGAAGGCTGGCAATGCACTACTGTTGAAGCTGAACCAGATTGGCACGGTCACAGAGGCCATTGATGCCGCCAAGACCGCGAACAGGGCTGGATGGCCGGTCGTCGTCAGCCATAGAAGCGGTGAGACTGGTGATACGTTCATCGCCGACCTCGTGGTTGCGCTGTCGACTGGCCAGATAAAGAGCGGGGCGCCAGCACGAAGCGACAGGGTCGAGAAGTACAACAGGCTCCTTGAAATCTATGACCTGCTCGACGGGAAATGCGGCTATGCTGGTGCAGACTTCATGACAGCATGGAGGAAGTACTAAGCAATGACAACCAAACTCACAGCAGTCATGGTCGTAATGGATGGTGGGGGCGACCGGCCCGTACCTGAGCTTGGCGGTATGACCCCACTTCAGGCAGCAAAGACCCCAAACTTCGATCGTCTTGCTTCTCAGGGGCAGAGCGGACTCATGCATGTGATATCTCCCGGCGTGACTCCTGGCAGTGATACCGCACACTTGGCACTCTTCGGATACGACCCGGTGGCGACCTACCCGGGACGAGGCCCGCTTGAGGCGCTCGGTGCAGGCCTCCAGTCCAAACCCGGGGATGTCGCGTTTCGTGCCAACTTTGCAACCATGAACCCTGACTTCACAGTGACTGACCGTAGGGCAGGAAGGGAATTCACAAGCGAAGAAGGCACGGCTCTTCAGAAAGCGCTCGACGGCTTGGATATTGATGGAGTGAAGGTTCACTTCGTGCACACGGTCGAGCATCGCGGTGCGCTTGTTCTGGAGGGCAAGGGTCTCTCAGAGAAGATAACCGATGTTGACCCGCATGAGGATGGGAAGAAGATACTCCAAGCAGAGCCGCTCGTTCCTGACGCGAAGAAGACTGCTGATGTCGTGAACAAACTGATTAGGCTCTCCTACGAGCGGCTGAAAGGTCTCGATGTCAACAAGGCTCGGCAGAAGAGAGGGATTGCACCTGCAAATGTGCTCCTTCTAAGAGGACCTGGCCAGCACCGAGAGGTTGCGACACTCAAAGAACGGTTCGGCATCAGGTGTGCCGTTCTCGCAGGAGGCGCACTCTACATTGGCACGGCCAAGTATGTCGGCATGGATCATGTCAAGGTCCAAGGTCAGACGGGAACCATAGACACCAACTTCGACGGGATAGCAGACAAGGCAATAGAGTGTGTTGAGGCCGGTTATGACTACGTCTTCGTCCACATCAAGGCCACGGACAACGCGAGCCATGACCACAATGTGAAGCAGAAGATACTCGCGATTGAACGAACTGACAAGATGGTTGGCCGAATACTAGAGAAGGTTCGTGACCGGATCGTGATTGCTGTCACTGCAGACCACACTTCTCCCGTGACTGTGGGCGAGCACACATGTGACCCTGTGCCGATAGTGATCTGGGCACCATTCATCCGTCCAGACTCTTCCAAGCGATTCACTGAGATTGATGCGGCGCGTGGAGCCCTTCACACCATTCGTGGTATGGACATTCTACCGACGCTTCTGGGCTATGCAGGGAAGACCGAGAAGTTTGGCTCTTGAGGCCCGCTCATTGCAAGTTGGACAAAGTTGGACACAGGAGTCTTTATCCTCCCAGAAACGTGCCTGGGGTCGTACTCCTTGAGGCTAGTCTGTGTCGGGTCAACCTCGGAAAGGAGTCCAGTCTGGACCTATCTAGGTCCATACTGAGGATTGTCCTACCTGTGAGCAGCTGCCACATGCCCGTGTACTGGAGGTGTAACATCATGAAGCTTCTTGGGCCAGCTTCTTGGCCGCAGCGAAGACTACTCTTGCTTTCCTCAGTGCATCCAATGCGTCATCTCTCAGAAACATGACCCCCGCCGGTGTTCTGCTGTTCTCATCACCGTACATAGCAAGGCCTCTCACGGCGAACAGGTCATGCGAATACCCTGCAATCTCATCTATGCTGGTCCGGAACCAAATGGGGAATCGCTCCCTGTATCTGATTAGCACATTGCCGACATCATGGCTTTTTGGGTACTCGATGCCGAGCAATCGAAGACAACCTTTCAGTGCCAGTTCGCTGCATTCCTGCGAGTAGCGTACCGCCTCAGGATATCTTCCCTCCTTGCCGGATCTTTCAGCATCCCTCAGTCGGTTCTTGGCACGCGCCATCAGGTCTATTCCTAGTCTGTCGGGACTCATGCCGTAAGCACCTCTGATAGCGTCTTTCCGGACGGCATCTCCCATACATGACCGCCGTCTGGCAGGGCCACCCTTGCAGCGCCGGTCTGATGAAGCAGCAACCTAAGGCGGTCGAGCACGTCTGTAAAGAATCGGTTCCTATCATAAACGACAACAGCGTCAATGGTCATGTCAAGATAGAGGGGTCTCAGCGCTGCTGCGTCTTCCATGTCCAGAGGGTACCATTGGATTGGAGAGTAGGCGCCCTCTGACACCCAGAGATGGACGAGCAGTCGGCTTGTTTCCTCAGTGGCTGCTGTCAGTTCCTCAATTCTGGCCATGACTCGTTTCTTCCAATGCCCGACAATGACCAGTACATCTATGTCAGACTCATTGGTGTAGTTTCCTCTTGCCATTGAACCAAAGACAACCACACTGACAAGACGATCGCCAAAGTGCTGCAACAAATCGGAAACAATGCTCTTCAATGCAGAACCGTGTGTATTTCTCTCTAGCCTTCCGAACTGGATGGAGCCCGCCACTGATGCGGCTATGTATTCTGGACTCCAGACCCGGTATTGGCCTCGTTGCACTCTCGCCGCATAGCCCTGTCTAGCTAGCCTGCTCATGATGTTCAGGAGATATGATCTATCGACTGAGAGTGCCTGCTCAGCTTGATTAAGACTGAACTCCCGCGGGCCGAATGTCTGCCATAGCTTTGAGTAGGACTTCCCCAGCCATTCCGGAACCCAGAGTGTCATAATACATCAATGGTTTATAATATACTAGCAGCATATTAACTTCACTGTCGTGCTCTTGCTCAGGAATGAGCCTGTTCGTCCATCGACTAGTGCACCGGCTCCGACAGAGAGCGGGCTGCTACTCGACATCAACAACTGCAGATATGCGGCGAACGGAGTCCTCGAAGTACTCGGTGTCATCGATTGTCAGTTCTATTGCCTTATTGGGACAGACTTCAACACATCTGCCACAGCCTCGGCACTCCTCGCTTATGACCGCCCGGCCATTCACTAGAGAGATCGCATTGACGAAACAGCTGCCCTGAGTACATGTCCCGCAACCTTGGCATCTGTCTGTGACCTTCACATGGACGCCTGGCATGCTTGTGATCTTCCTGCCAATACCGGGGGTGAGATCTGGCAGAATCTTCCAAAGACAGCAACAAGGACAGCAATTGCAGACAGTGAGTAGCTTGTTGCCGGGTTGTGCGCCGAGCCACATAGAATCGAGCTTGTTGCGGCCAATGAGATGAACGAGCCCCGCTTCCCGACACTTCTTAACATAGTCGAGCGCTTCTTCCTTCGTGACCCTGCGGCCCAACTGCGGGTTTATCCTGAGCGAGGCTTCTCCAAGAAAGAGGCAGCCGTACTCTATCGGGTAGTCCTTGCACTTGGAGGCATGCCTGCAGATGCAGAAGTTCATGATCCAATGGTAGTTTGCTTTCTTGATGAAGTGCTCCACAATCTGCGATGGCAGAACTGTCTCCACGGGCCGCTGAACCGATTTCTGAATGGGTATGGTCTTCTGGACCACAGAGTCCTTGGGAAGATAGATTATGTCATCGTTCTCGAAGACCATCTTGTCAACTAGGCGACCCAGTAAGGGCACATGTGTCATGAGTGCTATCATGCGCCTGTTCGGGAACGTCTTTTCGAGGAGCGCTACGAACCAGAGAGGACGGGGCATAAGCACAGAACTGGTCACAAGCCACTGATATTACTATCGTACTAATGCTCGGCAATCGGCGTTGCAGGTTGGTGGCATCGTCAGACGTTGTCTTCTCTCCGCTAGCCAGACCGAAACCACGGGAGTTCATCTGAGAATACGGACACGAAACTGATTTAGCAGACGCATCTGACTACTGTGAACGCCGGCTCAAAGAGGAATCAGGATGAAGTGCTTCACGCTACACAGCTACAAAGGTGGCACAGGCAAGACTACTATTGCAGCCAACCTCGCCGTGATACTCAGCCAGATGGGACGGAATGTGGCTCTCTTGGATCTGGATTTTCAAGCTCCAAGCTTGCACACACTCTTTGGTATAAGACCCCAAACGACGTACATCAATGCCTATTTGGCGCAAGAGAAGTCCCCCAAGGAGGTGCTGGTTGATCTGGCCCCAAGTCTCAAGCTCAAAGGCAAGCTCTTGGTCGGCTTTTCGGACCCCAATGTGGAGGCAATAAGGTCGCAGTTGGCACGCGACCGCAAATGGCACATGCAGGCACTATCACAGCTTCTGAACCTCAAAGTGAGGTTGCAGGCTGAGGGAGCTGACTACATGATTCTTGATTCCGCGCCCGGAGTACACTACAGCAGCGTCAATGCAATAGTGCTTTCGGACTTCACTGTCATAGTGGCCAAGATTGACAATTTCGACTTTGACGGCACTGTGAATGTGCTTGACGGTCTCTATGCTCCTCTGAACAAACAGACACTCCTACTGTTCAACAAGGTCGTACCAGCGCTCCTCGAGGAACCCCGCTATTCACAGGTGCGAAAGACCATCGAAGACACTTTCAGTTCAAAGACCAAGCTCATGGGATTCATACCCTGCTATTGTGATATTGCACTGGGAATGGGCAGTGAGATTCACGCGCTCACTCAACCAAAGATAGCTTTCGTCCAGTCGCTGAGGAAGATGGCTACAATACTTGAGAAGTGGCCGGGACCGGAGGAGAGAACCAAGGGTGGTGCCTAATGATCAGGGCAGTATACATCCTGATTGAAGGAGGCATCTGTATCTACAGCAGAGTGTACGACACGGCACTAGCCGACTCCATGCTGATGAGCAGTTTTGTTTCCGCCATCACTACGTTCAGTAGAGAAGCAATGGGCGATGAGCTGCGAGGGATTGAGTCCGGTGGCCATTTTCTATTCGTGGCTGACCATGACAAAATCTCCACGGTGATTGTCGCAGACAGCCCTGGTGAGGTAAGCTCCAGTGTGATGGACTACATTGGTGTCAGTTTCCTGAGCATGTTCTCTGTCCTTCTTCAGCACCAGATGAGTGATATGTCAGTGTATCGCTCGTTTGATGAAGTCATCGACAGGATCATTCCTCAGAAAGCAAACGCGGAGTCTAGGATCGATCCGCGAGAGCCTCTCGACGCTCTCAGCATCGTCGAGGTGCCGAGGTCGATCAGGGACGCAGCACTCGTTCTTCTCCGTAGACAAAGCGTGCAAGCCCAGCAGGCCGCCAGGGAGCTGTCAATCGACATCAATGAAGCCGTAGAGAAGCTTGAGCAGCTAGTGAAGCTTGGCAAGGCCGGCCGCAGGGAAACGACAGAGGGAGTAGTCTACTTCATCTGATTCTCCCACGTGCGATATATGCTCTGTCCTATTAGGCCAGACCCCCGGTTGGGTTCGATGACAGTCAAGGACATACTGCTCCTTGGTGACCGTTCATTGTAAGTTGGACAGAGTTGGGCACAGGAGTCCTTGTCCTCCCAGAAACGGCACTGGGGTCGTACTCCTTGAGGCAGGTCTGTGTCGAGTCAGCCTCAAAGAGATGTGTGGTTCGAGCTATTTAAGCCCCTACTCGAGAATGTCCAAGATTGTCCAACTTCTACACAGCTGTTGCATACCCCTCACTCTGTAACAAGGGCCAGGATATGATGGAAATCTGGGACGATTGTATGAGCTTCCCGGACCTGCTTGTGAGGGTCTATCGCCACAGGCGATGCCGAATCGAGTTCAAGGGCATGAAATGGGAAAGCAAGTCACTGGACCTGAAGGATGACATGTCAGAGCTCCTTCAGCATGAATGTGATCACTTGGACGGTGTACTTGCTGTGTCAAGAGCCATTAACGGAAAGTCCTTTGCCCTCGCGAGCCAGAGGCACCTCCTGCAGAAGTGACCGGTATGCGGGCAGTAGTCTATGTTGCTGGGGTTCGACTTCGTTAGCAATTCTCTTATGCAGTTTTGTCCTCATGCTGTAGCAGGCCAGTCGGGGTCTATTCCATGAAGCGAACGAGCGTCCTTATCCTTCTGGGCATCATCTGCGGGACATCCATCGCGGCGGTTGTCTTGGGCTATAGCTGGTTTCTGAACCAGATCATATATCAGCACACGTTTTCAAGTAAGGCAGGTGTAGACTACTGGGCGACTTGGACCCTTGGAAACCGACTCTTCACTGCCTCTGTTCTTCTGACGCTTCTGAGCATGATAACACTCCCTCAACGGTCGACGTTCGTTTCGTTCATCACGACAATATCTCAGATGGGCGGAACGGTCAAGCGCCTAGACCGGCCCTCGGCTGTGGCCTGGAGGGTACTCGAGGCCTGTGGTTTCTTCGTATTCTACGTTTCGACAGGTGGGTATTCGCTGACTGGTCAGAATGTAGCCTTTCTCTTGATGATGCTGAATCTCGGCGCCATCTCGGTTTCTGCTGATGATGTCGCGACTTTGTTCGCGCTTCCCTTCGCCCCTGGCACGTCTGCGGAATCGATTCAGAGTCTCGTGCCAGCCATGGAGGCGTATCAGCT
The DNA here is from genome assembly GCA_964631415.1 of uncultured archaeon. Lineage (GTDB taxonomy): Archaea > Asgardarchaeota > Thorarchaeia > Thorarchaeales > Thorarchaeaceae > OWC5. The sequence goes on from CAZVZC010000020.1 coordinate 14,532, forward strand.
GTACATGGGACTGGTCGCGACCTTTCTCGCAGTGACTGTCGGTCGAATCGTCCTGAGCATTGCCACAGACCTCTTTGCCCAGAAGAGAGACATTCTGGAGATACTCTCCAAGGCGCTACTCGCCGGTGCGCTGGTCATAGCGATTGAGATAATGGGAGTACCCTTGTGGACTGTCAACGCAGGGACGTGGATGACGTATTTGGCGTGCATCATTGCCCTGGGATCCTGCATCGTGGGTTCGCTTGCTCTTTTCGCATTCCGCGTCCGCTCTGGTGATGTCCGGACCCGGATAAGAGGAAAGATAGCGCAGCTAGAGGAAGACCTAGCGCGGCTTCAAGGGGAGCTGCTGTCCCTTCGTCAGGAGTATGAGGGCGGAGCCGTTGGTGCAGAGGACTATCGACGCAGAGTCAACATGCTCATGGAGGACAGGTCCAGTATCGCAGGTGAACTCAGGCGTTTGAAGATCGAGAGGCTCATACCAATTGGCGGCTCACCTCGCAGGTTTGGACTGCTTGCAGTCGTGTTGATTGGAGTTGTTGTGATGCTCCCTGCAACGCAGGCATTCTATTATGGCATCCAAATGGATGGTGACAAGTTCATCGAATGGAAGTTCAACCTTGAAACCCAGAAGGAGATTCAGTTGACAAGCTGGGCTGCTGGCACTCAGGGAATGAGTACCATGACCCTACACGATTTGACACTGAACGCAACGCCTGAGAGCGAGTTGGAGTTTCTGACAACAGTCCGTCAGTGGGACCAAGATGCGAGTTACCTTCGGATGAAGAACCAAATAGGTGCCAACTGGATGCAGCTGGCTGACTCTGATATTACGTTTCTCCGCGAACATGAGTACTGGCTTGCCCCACTGACGCTCGACTACGACACTATCAGTACGAACTTCATCAACCAGCATCTGATTTACACGCACACAGAAGGTCTCGTTGTCCTCGATGCATATAGCGGCAACATCATCGACAGCGACAACCTAGTCACGCTTCTCAACCGTAGTGAGGGTATAGGCACCTACTATGGGGAAGGATTGGGGTTTGACGGTGTCGTGTTCGTCAATGTTCCCGGTTTTGACGAGGTCGGTAATGTCAGCTACCAAGGGCAGCCAGACTACACACTGAGAGGTTTCGAGTCATGGTTCTACATGCTCACAATGGGTCCTCAGGCGTGGTCCTTCCTTGGTCGTGACCTTAACATGCTCGCTGAAAGGGATGTCCTCTCGAGAGTCAGCAGGATACTGCTGCAGGGCTTGGTTGCTGATTCGGACCCGTACATAGCGGTAGACCCTGTAGGCAATATCTACTACGCGGTATCAGTATATGCCGACTATAGGCTGGCCACATCCTATGCCCACGAGAACTACATGCGATTCATGGGCGTTGTGCTTGTTGATGTAGGAACCGGTGTCATGGAATTCTACAGGTCTCCGACTGTGGACACAACATTCTTCATTGACAAGCTCTTCAGTGATTACTATCCTTGGCAGGAAACACCCTCTTGGCTTCAATCACAGATGAAGTGGCCCGAAGATCTGTACGAGCGTCAACTCAGTGTGGCCTACACATATCATGTCACAAATGGCTTCATCTGGAGAAGCGGAGTAGACTTCCATTCTGCACCTGGGGAGTATGACACACGGTACATCATTATGCGAATCGCAGGGGTCGACCGATTCGTTGCCACGCACAATGTGGAGTTTCTCAACTCATACGGAAAGAACTTGGCAGGTCTCTATGTCATGGGTTGTGGTGACAGGAACTTCGGGCAGCTGACCTTCTATGGCTCGGGGGCTATCGGTGCTTCCGACTTCATCGGACCTGAGGCCGCGCGTCAGGCGTTTCTGACCAGCGATAACGTAAGGGATCAGCTGACACTCTGGGGCACTTTCAGGTACGGCAACATCCTGCTGTACCACCTTGGCGGAGAGGTGCTATTCGTGATTCCTGTCTTCCTTCAAGTGGAAACGACTGAGAACAGGGTGATTGAGAAGCTGGGCGGTGTGGGACTGGTCGATGCCGAAACAGGCTCCCATGTTGCGCTGGGTAGCAATGTGGTCGAGGCATACAGTCTGATGTTCGGGCTGCTGAACAAGACGATCGTTTCGGAGGGTGTGGTTGGGCTTGAGAGTGCGGTGTTCAGTCCTGCTACTGTCCAATCCGGTGCTCCGTCAGGGCTTGTCGCTCTCATGAGAAACAACGACAATGTGAGCCACAGCCTGTACCTCGATATGACCGTTAAAGCAGGCAACTTCTCGGTTCAGTGGCACGGGACAGAGGTGACCCCCACACTCTATCCCACGAACACCACATTCACTCTTGACATTGGTATGATTGGCTCTACTGATCTGTATGGCACTTCGCCGATGGTGACTGTGTATCTTCCTCCGGGGATTGTGTCTGCAACTTATCTGGTCACACTAGTGCTCAGGACAGAAGAAGGTGTGGTCGACCAGCTTAGCCTTTTCATGACAGTTGTCGTATAGGAATCAGACGGCCGCCTGGCGGTACCAGTCGATAGTGCGGCTCAGGCCCTCGTTTAGTCCAACTCGGGGGGTGAAACCCAAGACCCTGGCGGCTTTCTTCATAGTGCCGATGCTCTCCAGTACGTCGCCTTTCCGGGGTGGCATATGGACTATCTTAGAGGTTGAACCAGCCATGGCCTTGATCCTATGCGCTAGGTCGAGAACGCTAATCAAATCTGTCCCAGAGATGTTAATCGTCTGCCCTTTCGCTTTCGGCGACTGAGCCGCAGCATAAGTTGCCTCTACTACGTCATCTACGTAGATGAAGCTTCTAGTTTGGCTACCATCGCCCTCCACGGTAATTGACTGGTTATTGAGCGCTTGGTTGATGAATATCGAAATCACGCCACTGTATGCCGAGTAGGCCTGCCGCGGCCCGTACACGTTGAAGTACCGCAGAATGACCGGCTCTATGCCATGGATGTTACCATAGGCCTTGAAGTAGGACTCCGCAGATATCTTGGACGCCGCATAGGGGCTGAGAGGATTGAGCACACTCTCCTCAGTGACTGGCAGTCGGGTTGGATTTCCATAGACGGCAGCGCTTGAACTCAGGACGGCTCGTTTCGCGTTTCTCATCCTCGCTAGCTCTAGCACATTCAGAGCTGACGTGACATTGCTATTGTGGACAATGAGGGGGTTCTCGACTGAGAGCGCCACTGATGATATTGCGGCTAGATGGAAGACCGCGTCAATGTCACCCTTGATGCTCTGCACCGCCTCCGGATCGCATACGTCCATCTCTAGGTACTTGAAGTGTGGGTGCGACCTCGCCTGCTCCATGTTGCCAGTCGTGCCTGTGCGAAGGTTATCGACACCAATCACTCTGACCCCATTCTTGAGAAGGAGGTCGACCAAGTGGCTTCCAATGAAGCCCGCACAACCCGTGACAAGAGCGGTCTGAATCGTCATCTGAAGTCTGGCTAGCAGTTGTGGTACCTGCTATATCCTTTTCCGCTCTGTCTCTAGTCGATGGATGCACTGCGCCCAGTTGTGAAACCTTCAGAGCACAGTGCCAAACGGATTTGTACTCGATATGCTTTGACCTCGTTAGGAGACATATTCAGATGCCAAGCCCGCATTTCGATGTCGCTGTGGTGGGTGCAGGTCCAGCTGGATCCACAGCTGGGAGAGTGACAGCGGGCAATGGCCTCAAAACGGTGGTCTTTGAGCGGCGCGCGAGTGTTGGCGTTCCCGTTCAGTGCGGGGAGTTTCTTCCTGCTCCGAAAGAAATGGCGGACCTGTTCCCGAAGTCGTCACGTGGGCCTCGACTTGTGAGAGTACCTGAGCGCTTTGTCACGAACGCATGTTCTCGGATTCGTCTTGTTTCCCCACGCTGCAGGCAGTTTGAGTTCAGTTTTGAGGGTCAGGTCCTCAATCGTGCAGAGTATGACCAATGGCTTGCCAAGGAAGCGGAGGTGTCAGGTGCGGAGATTCGGGTGAGGTCGACAGTTGTTGGCATGGCTGGCCCCAATGAAATCGTCGTCAAAGACAAGATGGGTACGCACAATGTAACGGCAGATGTGATCGTGGGTGCCGACGGTCCTCGGTCTCGAATTGGACACTCGCTGGGGGCCGCCTACATGACCAAGCCCCAGGACCTCAGCATCTCAATGCAATATGTGATGACAGGTGTGAAATGCGACCCTGGCGTGGTTGAGATGTACTTCGGTGGGATGGTCGCTCCGGGCGGGTATGCTTGGATCATTCCCAAGGGTGGTTCAACTGCGAATGTGGGACTTGGCCTTCGGCGGGCCTTCGCATCACCCGATGTTCGTCTAAGAGAGTACCTCGACCGCTTCGTGCGGCATCATCCGCTGGCTAAGCTACGCACAAGGGATGCCAAGGCAGTGAGTAGCGTTGGTGCCCTAATACCCATGGGAGGACCCCTTCAAAGGACTTGGTCCGACACTACTGTACTCGTGGGCGATGCTGCAGGGCATGTGATGGCCTCCAATGGTGGCGGCATACCAACAGCTCTCATTGGCGGCGAAATCGCAGGTGAGACCATAACCAGATGCGCGGCGGGAGAGTCTCCTCTCTCATTGTATGAGGACACGTGGAAGAGAGAGATGGGCAACGAGCTTGCTACGGCGCTCACCACACTTCGCATCGCAGACCAGGTAATGCCATCAGACAGCCTGACCGATCTCTGCATGCGCATGGCAGGCGTGCGCTACCTCGAGCCTCTCATCCGCTGTCGTCTTCCTCTGCCAGTCAGTCTGGCCGCAAACAGCTTTGTAAGAGTGCTTGAGTGTCTCCTATGATTGTCAGAATCTAGTATTCTCGCTCTGATACAAGATCCGCGAGAGCCTTCAGGAGTCGCTCGTTGGGGAAACCCTGTCCTTCAAGTGCTACCTTCGCCTGTTCAACATAGTCACTCGCAGTACTTGAGGCATATTCGATAGATTCTGTTTCCTCTATCAGAAGCATCGCTTCTTCGACAAGTCCATCTGACAGCTTTGTCCGACAAGACTCACGCCTCTCTTCGCTACTGACCTCCAGCGCATGGATCAGAGGGAGGTTACTGCGAGTCCATCTGAGGTCTGAACAGACTGACGTACCTGTGACCTCTTGTGTCGATGTGACGTCGAGGATGTCATCGCGTATTTGAAACGCTATGCCCAATGCTGCGGCATATCTAGAAAGCGCATCTTGCTGTGCTTGCGATCCCTTACCTATGCATGAGCCAATCTTGGCCGCAGCCTCTATGAATGCGGCAGTCTTTCGCTTCACTGTGTCCATATACTGCTCCTCGCTGAGCACCCCCTCTCTCTCGATGAGCAGGTCAAGCGTTTCTCCTTCACACATTCTGACTCCAGCAAGACCGGCATACTCAAGCAGTTCGGGGCGACCGTGTTGGCCGACCATTCGAACAGCCTGCGCGACAAGAAGATCGGCGGCCAGCGTTGCGATGTCATCACCGAACTTGCGATGGACTGTCATGACACCGCGTCGGAAGTCGTCGTGGTCAATCATGTCGTCGCGGATCAGACTCGCAGTCTGGATGAGCTCTGTGGCTACTGCGATGGGCAGTGCATCCTTTGTAGTTCCTCCAACGGCCTCGCAGCACAGAAGAATGAGCAGTGACCTGAGGCGTTTGCCCCCTGCCGCAATCAGGTGGTGCGCCGCCTGATAGAGCACGGCCGGCTCGCCCGTGTCAGTTGAGAGGTATTTGTTCATCGCACCATCAATCAGGTCTATACGTGCGATGATTTCGGGATGGAGGGTCGCTGACAACGGAGGCTTTGTCTTCTCTCGTTCGGTCTCTTGCCTCACGTCGCTCTCAGAACCGGTGCAGACTGTCACTTTGGGCGGTGTTGTGCCTTTCACTGTTGTTGGGTTTCGCTTTGGCAACCCGGCATCTCCTTTCGGCTATGACTCCGGGTATATCTTTGCCATTTAGCGATTATGTTCGTCACTCGAGGGCATTTTCGGTTGTGTGGCAGTGGAGGCAGGACATCTCCGCCTGCCTCCGGCCTGTGAGCAACTAGACCTACTACGTCCACCAACCGATGAAGCGTAGTACACGGTTTCCAGACTTATCCAGTCTGGGTCCTATGACTTGATCGATGCCAAGGACTCTGCCAGCTTGGAGCATTCCAACGGCAAGGAATGCAATAGAGCCTACGAAGTTGATACCGAATGTGGAAACACTGAGCCATCCCAGTAGGAACAGGAATGTCCACTGCAAGAGGACCCCACCAAGTGCTCCAAGTCTGGTGAAGCCACCCACGAGCATAGATAGCCCAACTAGCGTTTCGCCTACTGCAATGAGAAGGAGGACAGCCGCGTAGTTCTGGAGAAGAACGCTCATGACCGCTCGCACCCATTCGCTTGGTGCAGACGCAGCTGCCAACCCGATGAGTCCTGGGCTCGCGAGATACGTTGTGTCCAGGATCTTTTCTAGGCCTCCGTGGAGGAACTCATAGGCGAGTGCCAGCCTCAGTGGCAGAAGTAGTGCACCTGTCCCTATCTTGCCTTTCCAGCCTATCCTAAGCAGGAACACTGTTGGCAGCAGGAGCAGTGCAATTGCGGCCAGTGGCGCCATATACAAGCTGAGATATGGGATTAGGAGATCACTATTCGGTTCAGACCACATCGGTACAAGTGACAGCACTATCAGTGCACTAATCACGGCATCGACGATTATTATGGACAGGACAGATGTCCACTGTTTTCTGTCAAGTTGCATGTTCGTACCCCCAAAGGGCCTGCATCTTTTAACGATAGTGAACTTATAAGCATAACTATAGTTACCTCAGGAACCCTTTTGTCCTCGGGAGTATGCGTTCTTGGCAGGCGAATCAGCGTGAGCCAACCCGGCAAAACCGAAGAAACCTCTCCAAACCAGGGTCGTTCAGGAGTCAGCGGGTCTGCCGCCGCGGAGTCAGTTAAGCGCCCAAGCAGGGCCAAGCTCTGGTTTGCTGAAATCCGTCCCCCTTTCCTCACAGCCTCGATTGTTCCAGTTGTGCTCGGCGCGGCGGTCGCTTGGGCCGAAACTCATAGCTTCCTGTGGGGCTTCTTTCTGCTGTCTCTCATCGCTGGTTGTTGTCTTCACATCGCGGCGAACGTTGCAAACGACTACTTTGACCATCTGAGCGGTACTGACGACATGAATGTGGAGTTTGTGAGGCCGTTCACGGGTGGCAGTCGAATGATCCAGCGTGGTCTCCTCTCGCCATCTGAAGTCCTAGCTGAGTCAATGGTCTTCTTTATGATTGGAGGAGCCATCGGTCTGTACCTTGCATTGACCAGAGGGATGATCATCATAGCCCTGGGACTCGCAGGAGTTGCCTCTGGTTTCTTCTACACGGCACCACCGGTGCGGCTCGTGAGTCGGGGTGTGGGCGAAGTGTTCATCGGTCTCAACTTCGGCATTCTGATGACACTTGGAGGCTATTATGTCCAGACGCAGGCGTTGTCCCTAGTGCCAATCCTGCCATCAATCCCGGTGGCGCTGCTGATAACAGCAGTCTTGTACATCAATGAGTTTCCCGATGATCGTGCGGATGAGGCTGCAGGCAAGAGGACTCTCGTGGTCCGGCTGGGAAGAAGAAGGGCATCCAAGGGCTATGCCGTGATAATGAGTGCTGTCTACTTGTCGATAGTCCTGCCTGCCATGGCTGGCTGGATGACATTGTACTCGTTGATAGCACTGTCGACTCTTCCTCTGAGTGCTCTGGCTGTGCGGCATGCCATGGCCTCCTACGAGAAGTCGTTCGAGCTGGTACCTGCCAATGCGTCGACTGTGTTGAGTCATCTATTGACAGGCATGTTTCTGGCGCTGGGGTATGTGTTGGACGGTTTTGTACTTCCCGCCACTTGGACGCTGGTGGTGGGCATGGTGCTGTTGGTGGTCACTCTGATGCTCAGTGCGAAGATTTACCTTCAGAAGGCTCCTCGTGAGGGACTCTGAGCGTCTGTCTAGGAATAAACCTCACTCAGACCGTCCCAAGTAAGTCCCATTGCCTGTGCCACAATGACTGCTAGGTCCTTTACCCTCTTGCTGGATCCGCTCTGAGGGAGCTGGTCCTGCATGAAGTCAACGCAAGAGGGACATGCCGAAATCACCCACTGGGCTTGTGTCTGCTCAATGTCTTTCAGCTTGAGCTCGTTAATGTTGAGAGCGAACTCATTGTCTACCGCTCTCAGGACTCCACCTGAACCACAGCAGAAGCAGTTGTTTCTGTTGTGGGGCAGCTCCTCTAGCGTCAGTCCGGGCAGGTTCTCAAGCACCTTCCTCGGTTCCTCAAAGAACCCTTCGTTGCGGCCGGCATCACAGGGATCGTGAAATGTAACGGTCATGTCAAGTGGAGTTCGCAGGTTGTTCAACTTTCCACTGTCACAAAGACGCGCGAGGTAGGCTGCGCCATACTCCACTTCGAACGGATGCTCAATGTCAAGTAACTCATGGTACTCATGAGCCCACATCTTGTAGCAGCCCGGGCAGTTGGTTATCACTCGCTCAACCCCGAGCTGCTTGTATCTCTCTATGTTGTGTTCTGCTAGAGTCTTTGCTGTAGCGAAGTCACCGGTCATGACCATTGGAGCGCCGCAGCACCACTCGTCCTGTCCAAGGATCGTGTAGTCCTCACCGATTTTGTCCATCACCAGCGTCGTTGCGATTGTCGCTTGGATGGGGACGGCTTTGTAGGATGATGCACAGCCGAAGAAGAAAGCGGTCTTTGCCTTTCGGCCCACACTTCTTTGAAGAGAGTCCTCATCTGGGTGCCAGTATGACCAGCCGTCTATTCTGTCGGCCTGCGCTTGACCCTGGATGTTGTTTGTCTTCAGTAGTGTGTCCTTTGCGGCCTGCAGGTTCTTGGGCCAGAGCCCTCTTCTGTAGAACTCCGCTCGCATCAGCTGGTATAGCTTGACAAACGGTATGTCCACCTGACAGACCTCTTCGCAGCCGCCACACAGGGTACAACCAAAGATACCATCCCTGAGTCCCTCGAGACCTTCAGAGGGCTTGATACGCCCCTGCATCAGTGCCCGGGCAATGATCATCTTGCCCTTCCCAGAATAGCTGTCAAGGTGCTTCACCTTGTAGGTGGGACAGGATCCATGCCCGACCTGGCAAAAGCTGCACTGCGCACAGGTGAAAGGCATATTCTGGAGTCCGTGTTTTTCGAGCAGAGGGAATCGCACCGTGTTCGAACCTCTTTGGCGTCACGAGAGTGACTCTTGGGCTGCGATGTCAGCAGACGGTTCAGCCATCATTCAGCTACAAATACCTTGGGTCTTGACTCACTGGGGCGTCGGCGGGGGTGCAGCAAGCGCCGCCTCGCTATGTTTTTATCCTATGCTCTTCCTCGGCCCTATCTGCTGGCCTTGGACACCATTGCCTGCTCAGTGGAGAATGCCTAGATGACACTGAAAGGCGAGAATGCAGCTGAACTCGCTAAGATCTTCGGTAACCGGCTCGTCACTGCCAAACATGAGCTGATTGTCCACTCAATGGACGTGGGGTCACTACCGAAGCAGGTCGGCTGGCTAATGAACACAAACCCCGACGCAATGGTGCAGCCAGAGTCGGCAGAAGAAGTCCAATCGTTGTACGACTTCGCCCGTTCTCACAGAATTCCCGTGGTTCCTCGAGGGGCAGGGACATCAGGCTACGGGGGTGCCATACCACGGAAGGGTGGTATCGTTGTCGACATGCGCAGGATGGATCGGGTCCTGAGTGTCGACAAGGAATCGATGACTGCCGTGGTGGAACCGGGCATTTCATGGGCAAACCTGCAGCTAGAGCTGAACCGTCAGGGCCTTGATCTTAGATGCTATCCTTCGTCAGCAGTGTCCGCGACCATTGGAGGCTGGGTGGCGCAGGGCGGCGATGGTATTGGCTCGCTCAAGTACGGCAACATCAATGACAACGTGGTTGAACTCGAAGTTGTTCTACCCGACGGGAAGACAGTCGTGACTAGAGACACGGATCTGTTCTGTGACACAGAGGGGATTTTGGGCATAATCACAAAGGTCACACTCAAGGTCAAACCTCTGGTTCCAGTTCGCTCCATTGTTGTGAGCTTTCCCGAGAACTACCTGATGGTCTTCGCGATTGAGAGGATAATGAAGGATGGACCCCTGCCGTTCACCATGAGATTCGAAGAGAGCAAGTACACAGACCTCAAGAAGAAGATCTGGGAGGGCAAGGCGCCCTTCCCGTTTCCTGTGCATCACTGCGTTCTGTTGATCGCCTACGAGGGGACAGATGAAGAGATTGCTAACGGATTCGACGTAGTCAAAGAAGTGTGTGAGGAACTGAAGGGGACTGTCTACGATGAAGGCGTCGCACTCCATGAGTGGGAAGACAGGTTCTATCCCATGAGGATAAAGAAGATTGGCCCCACACTCGTTGTTGGACAGGCATTCGCCCCGATAGAGAACCTAGAGGCCGTTCTAGACGACTTCCAGTTTGAACAAGCTTCGGCTCATGCGGGAATCGACGGTTACGTGACATCGAAGAATGGTGTCACAATGATGGGCTACTTCCTTGAGGACGAGCGGCGTCATTTCTTCATGCTGTCTTGGTCGCAGAGTTTTGTGATCTTCAAGATTGCACAACGCCACGGAGGGCACCCTCATTCGACAGGGATCTGGCTGGCGAACTACGCACCGATATACTTCGGCACACGTCGCCTTGGCAGGATCAGAGCCGCCAAGCTGAAACTGGACCCGCTTGAGATCTCCAACCCGGGCAAGGTGTTTGCGTACTGGCTTCCACTGATACTCAGAATCGGCAAATACTTCATGTGGCTGGGATTCGATCTGTTCAGGAATGGATTCGGTAGGATTGCGCCTATTCTCCTAAGGTGGCTCCAGAACCTCCCACCGATAAAGTGGCTTCTTCGCTGGGGTCGTGCCCACAGCCCTTGGCCGGTCCAGTACGGTCTCGGGTGTTGCATGGTCGATGGTGCAGCCGCGGTCGCATCTCGCTGGGACCTTGAGAGGTTCGGCATGCTTCCACTATTTGGTCCCCGGCAGTGTGATGTGCTGTGGGTATCGGGTTCCCTGACAAAGAAGATGGCTCCTCGTCTGCGGAGGATCTATGAGCAGATGCCTGACCCCAAGTTCGTCATATCATTCGGACAGTGTGCTGCAAGCGGAGGTCTCTTCTGGGATGGATACTCGCTCGTTACTCCTCCTGACAAGGTGGTGCCAATCGATGTGTATCTACCAGGTTGTCCTCCGAAGCCTTCAGACTTTGTCAGGGCACACCTGATTCTTCAGAACAAGATTCGTGCAGGGACAACCCACTGGCAGCTGAAACATGAGAATCAAGATGCGATGGGCGTGATAAAGTAGCTTCGAACCACAGGAGGTCCATGAATGAGCCTAAGAGAAGACAGTGACCCATACTGCATGCTTTGGATTGGCGTCGCTCTGTTCGCTGCCTACTACTTCAGTTTCGCATATCTAGGGCTCACAGTAACCGGCTATCTCAGTGCAATCGCCGCATACCTCCCTATTCTACTAGGGCTGCCGATAGTGATGGTGTTCTTGTTCACTGGCTATTTGAAGCCCCATCGAGGTCGCTACAGACCAACAGTTCTTGCTCTGTCAATTCTGGCATCACTGTTCTACTTCATCATAGCGTCGACCCTGCGGCAGGTCGGTAGTGTGACACATGATTCAATCTTCCTCTCATCATGGGTGATTGGAGGGGCCATTCTCATCGCAGGCGCTTTTTCCGAAATCCCTCCCCTTTCAGAGAGTACTAGCCCAGGAATGCTTGACGTCAGTTCACTTCAATACCACACCGACGAAGATGCCACCCCTAATGAGAGCAGCTGAGTGGACTGATCCGGCGCAGACTGAGAGTATGATGTCCCGCTCAGACGTTCAGACTGCATCGACTTCTTCTTCTCCCAGGCTAGGCGTCAAGGGCTCCCTCACTCATTCTCGGTCCAAGTCAATGAATGTTGACTCATTGGTCAACGATGAAAGGATAATAGCCTGCCGCTGGACCATAAGAACTGGTCATAATGAACTCGATATTCCAAGCGAGAAGACGAATAACTGGAATGAGGTCGGAAACCGATGGCAGCTGTTAGCATCAAGCATCTTGTGAAGAGTTATGGCAGCTTCGTTGCTGTGAATGATCTCTCGTTCGATGTACGTGAGGGCGAAGTCTATGGGCTTCTTGGACCCAATGGTGCCGGGAAGTCGACAACCTTGAAGGTCCTCATGGGCCTTTTGGATCCCGACGCAGGGACCTCCACCGTCTTTGGCATGGACTCTGGCGCGAGCCCTGTTGAAGTGAAGAAACGAGTCGGCTACGTGCCAGAGGAGCTGTCACTCTATGAGTCGCTCACAGCGAGAGAGCTCATTGACTTTGTTGCCTCAATAAGGGGGCTCAGCCCAGAAACTGCAACAAAGCGGGCGTCCGAGATGTCAAAGGCGTTAGACTTCACTCAACAGTATGACAAGACTGTCGTGACACTATCACATGGAAACAAGCAGAAGGTGATGTTGATCATTGCCATGCTTCACGCTCCAGACTTGCTGATTCTTGACGAGCCCTTCACAGGCCTAGATGTCCGAACTGCTCGAATCATGAAAGATGTCATCAAAATCCATGTGAAAGGGGGTGGCTCCGCCCTGCTGAGTACTCACATAATGGAAATGGCAGAGGGGCTATGCAATAGAGTAGGAATCATCGACAAAGGAGTCATGATTGCTGAGGGTACGCTGGAGGAACTGCGCAAACAAGCCCAGAGTGAGGGAGCAACACTTGAGAAACTGTTCCTCAAGTTGACCGGCGCAGAGGAAGAGGTAGAAGAGGGCATAGAAACTCTCCGGGAGGCTTTGGGAGATTGAACTTCGGCAAGAGGTGGCGCATAGCTGGAGTCGTTTCAATGGAGCTGCGCTTCCGGGGCTACCTTGATGCCAACCCAATGGGCGCTTCTCGAATCAAAGAGAACCCCGAGAGGATCATGAGGCAGATAAGAAGTTCGAATCGGATGAGCGGACTGCTCTCAGCCATGTTTATTTCACTTATTGGAGCAGTGTCTGTTGTAGGGGCCTACTTCAACAATGCCGTCGGATCATTCTACCTTCGTATGGCACTGTCCATATCCTTCTTCTTTGTCCTCACATTTGTGATTGTGTTCTTCATGAACCTCATGGCAACGACGGGATTCTTTGGAGCAAGTGCCATGCGTTTGTTGTCGATTCTGCCTTTCTCACGGGGGGATCTCGAGAACATCATCCTTCTGGCATTTGGCAGAGTCTTCATCGCTCCCGCTGTGATAATCAATGTAGTCTTTCCTCTCATCTGCCTCGCCCTGTTGGGGCCTCTTGTCGGACTCGTTGCATTGGCAGGTTGTCTGATGACCACGTCCTTTGCCATTGGAGCACTGGTCAAGGTTTCTAGGTGGTTCTACATCAAATCACACACCTCGACTGATTCTCGGGCATCGACCATCATCCGGATAACTGCAGGTTTGGGGATTGTGGTTGGAATGTTTGCCGTCTACGGCATGATAGGAATTCTACCAACGCTGGTGCAGTCATTGGTGCAAATGTCCCTGAGCATCGGTGAGATTGCAGTATCATTGCTTGCTCTTGTGTTCCCCTTCAGTATTGGAATTCTGGCCGCGGCACTCTTACCGGGCATGGTCTTCTCGCCAATAACAATCGGGGCTGCGATTGTTTCTTCCATACTGTATGGGTTTCTCGCGCTTGTCGCTTACGTGCGCAGTGGGAACTCACTGAGATCCGTGGCCCTGGGAGGAGTGACAACAAGTGGCAAAGAGATTCTACGCGACATCAGCGTAGACATAGTCAGCCCCATAAGTGCAATAATCCGGAAGGACATGAAGCTGGCAAGTCGCAACCTCGGATCAATGGTGATCATCGTACTGCCTATCCTGATGATATTCTCGGCCTATCCTATCGTAGCATTGACAACAGAGGGGTTTCTGAGGAGTTCTTCAGCTCTGGTCGGTGCAGGATACATAACTTCGTTCACGGGAATCTCGTTCATTGGTCTCCTGTCCTTGGACTCAGAGGGTGCGTCGCTCCACGAGGGACTTCCGATAGACAGCAGAATGATACTGAGCGCGAAAGTGAGAGTCTTCACAGTGCAGTTTGCCTTGGCGATGAGTGTGCTTGTGGTCTGGTTTGCACTGGCCAGCCCGATAACGCCGCTTCTAGTGCTACTACCGATTATCGAACTGCCCTGCGCATACGCCATTGGCTACTTGGTTGGTGCGGCAGTGTACCACATGAGAGGAGGTGGCCGAGTCGTTGCCATCAATATCGCGGGCGACCAAGCAGTCGTCTTCCTTTCCATGGCTCTGACTGCGGCCATTGGCGCCGCCCCTCTGGGAGCATATGCATTGACCTTATTGACAACAGGCAATCACATCATGGCACTCGGTCTGCAACTAGTGGCTGTTCTGCTTGAGGTACTTGCCGCACGTTATGCATCTCCGAGAATGCTAAAGGGCTGAATCTCCTGTGTCAAGTCAGTTGGCTGTGGCCAGACCGTACAGACAACTCCCACATGGGGACCAGAGTCTCTCTCCTAGGGCTCGTTGAGCCATCCGACGGAAGCCACCACAAGGAGGACACCGAAGGCAATCCAAAGGAAGACTAGACCACCAAGATAGCCTGCGTAAAGTGTGACATCTAGATAACCCTGGATTCCTCCAAGTATGCCGGAAATGAATGTGAGCGCCATGCGCCTTGGACGGGTTCCTGCGTATGCCACGGCCGCTGTCGCTAGTACAAAGAGACTGCAGTCCACGAGAAGGAGTGGGCGGAGAAATGGCTCTGCGACAGAACTCATCGTCCACAACATGTACAGGAGAATCAGAGCCAGTCCGATAGCGAGCACGGAGTAGTAGACTAGAACGATTTTTGTCTTGGGCGCCAAGCGAATCACCTGAGGTCTGGCCTCGGACATCCGGGAGAAACCGTCGTAGTGCTCTATTTAACTGCTTTGAGGAATGGGGCTCTGACTTCCAGTGACACCGGCTTCCGTGCCATCGACCGGGGTGGCATCTTCCGGCAAAGGCGCAGTCGGGTCACGCTTTGACAGGTCAGCGACTACACTGTTGTCGTGGACCCAAATGTCCACAAAACGGTAGCAGACAGCCACACGCTTCAAGGTGGTGGGGCAATCAGGAGTCGGGTCGGTGCTCTTCCAGTGTTCTCTTTCCCTCCATGGCAGACAACTCACATTTCAGACCACCAGTTGGGTCAGGGCTCACACTGAGCGCCCTGAGGATGGCGAAAAGCGAAACGAACAACATCACGGGGACGGGCTGGTCGGAGAAGCCGAGGAGCTCTTCAGACCAGAGGATTCCCAAAGCAAGAAGCGGCAAGCCGAAGAACATGAGGAGTGACTCGAAGCATCGCGGCTAAGGCCCTTTGTTGTCTGTTGGACGGTCTTGCGGTTCATGTACCAGCTCATACTCTTTCGGTGGGCTCTGAGAAACCTTTCGATGAGTCGCCATGACTCCTGCAAGGGCGGTCAGTAGCATCCCGACTGAGACCCCGACCAACAGGACAACGAAGTCCAAGTGTGGAAATGCGCCCGCCCATCTAGCAGTAGCCAAAAGGACAAGAAAGCACACTACCCCAACGCTGCACCCTAAGCCAGAGAACCACAGAACCAACGATTGTTCTTTGTCCGTCATCTTGCTCCATGGCTTTTTCCGTGTGCCAATCGCCTCGTAGACCAGTAAGTAACTCGAGAGGACTGAAAGTGACCATGACGCAACCATAAGCAGCAACGAGAGCACCAGAGGATTCATCACTTCTTGCACTGGGTTTCACCTTCCAATCGTCATGCCTTCTCTGTTGGTAGTTGCGGATCCGCGAGAGGGGATCATGTCGACGCCCTCCAATAAGACACACCGAAGAGCGCGGTTATTCTTAGTGTCACCGGCAGAAGTCCAACCGTTCTCTTTTCACCCCTGCTGCAACTCTTTATCCATCTCCAGAAGCACCTTGCGGACTTTGTGCTTCATGGGGATCCCGGCGATACTTACAATCAGGATAAGAGCAGTGGCTACCACTGGCGTGAAAGGAGAGGAATACCCCACGGCAATCTCGGTCAAGGGTGGCAGAATGTAGGTCCCCCAAATGGTGTATGCAACGATAGCGTTAGGAAGTAGGACCATCATATCGAGAAGGAAGTCGCCCAGTCGAGTGTTGGCTGAATATGACTTGACTAGCCACCTCCTACGTCCTATATGCCACAGCATCGCTGCATGCGCTATCTCTCCAACTAGAAGTACGGATCCAGCCGATAAGAGCGCGAGGACCACTGCAAAG
This sequence comes from uncultured archaeon, assembly GCA_964631415.1. GTDB lineage: Archaea > Asgardarchaeota > Thorarchaeia > Thorarchaeales > Thorarchaeaceae > OWC5. The sequence goes on from CAZVZC010000020.1 coordinate 30,859, forward strand.
GCGAAGACCAACATACTAGAACACTCCGACGCGGCATTGAGCCGCGAATGACAGCAACAACAGCCCCGTGACCAGTAGCACGATTCTGATTGCCAGAGAACCAATAACGGTCGCTTGGGCCATTTCCCAAATGAACCAGATTGCTGGCGGGAAGACAAGGCTCACCACCACGGCTCCAAGCCATGCCAGCGCAGGAAGACCGAACAGGGTGCCGAGGCATCCCATTCCCAGAAGGAAGTAAACCCACGCCGCCCACCCGAGTCCCTTCGCTCCCGACGCCAACCACGCGTCCACAGATATCCTGAGCGACACTATTGCACAGACCCACATAGCTACAGCGAAGGCTCCTGCGCCGCTTATGAAACCGAGGCCAGCAGTCCCTTCAATGAATCTTATCGCGAGAAGACATGCCGCGAGGAAGCTAGTGAAGAGAATGAAGGGTGCCAGCTCCTCAAGAGCCTCTCCCCAGAACTCTCGGTCGTCATCATCGGTCCATTCAGACCCCGTGTCAAACTGCAGGACAGTGACCTGATCGAGTAGGTCTCTCTTCCCATGGAAAGATGGTTCGACTTCCGGATGCTGACAATCTGGCGGTCGTTCTCTGACAAAGTGAAGCTCCGGCCACGGTCCGGTCCAGTAGAGTTGCAGTTCCGCGTTCACCTTGTCTAGGTCCGTCTGGAACGTCGCTTCGGGCTCAGGAGTTGCAGTTCCCTTAATCGTCCCATCGTAGTCCACGGGCTCGTCAGTGTCAGGCGCAGTGGGGTCATGCCTTGACAAGTCAGCGACCACGTTGATGTCATGGACGCGCACGTCGACCAGCGTGTATGAGGAGGCCCTCTGGCCGAGAGTGACCACGTACTTGATGACGCGTGAGGAGTTGTTGACCTCTGCTATGGGATAGCCGCTGCCGGACCCATCGATGCTCGAGTATATGGCGCCATCGCCTCCCTGCCACGGGTCCCACCAGACCTTCGCAGTCTTCTGGAAGGACGTGTAGATGTAGCCTGACGACTGAGAGTAGGGCGCGCCACGACACGTGGTTTCTGACCCCAAACGGCCACCTTTGCGGCTTCTGTCATTCCTTGCGTTCTTGTCCTGGCTCTAGCCGTTTCAGGGCGTCCCTGAACGCTTGCCCAATCTCGTCATCGCGGGACAGAAGCCTCTGTTTTGCATGCATGTATTCTTTAACCATTACGTCATCGGGATCCAACTTCCTCATTTCTCCCAGGAGCGTTGAAAGCAGCCCATCCAGATGCCCGTTTCTGTAATTCTGTTCAATCGTGAGTTCTAACATCTGTTCTAACATCTCGCCGGGCTCCACATCCTTTCTTGCTGTTGCTTTGAATCGCTGCCCTATCAGCACGTAAGTGAATGCAGGTGCAGACATCAGAATGACTAGCACCACACCAACCTCAGGATGCGCCGCTTGAACCCACAACACAGGAAGAACCCAGAAAAGAAGCACCAGGAGCATGGCTTCGTATGCGGCAATGGCCCTTCGACGCGTACCGAAGACTCTGTGTCCTACGTTGCGCAGAGTGGACGGCCCCCTGTTTCGAGAAGTCAGCAAATCTACGAATGCGAAGAACAAGACTATGCCACAACTCGCAATTGCCGCTAATCCGAATGTATCCACGATTCAGGGCCTCCTAGGTGCTCCAACCCATAGCAAGGTAGTATCCAACATACCATGCGCAGGTCAACATGACGGCCATCTTGATAAAGGCCACTGCAAAGAACCAGATGCCTCTGTTGAATCCAGCTGGGGCTATCGGGAAGGGCTTACAGGCTTTGTAGAGCCTGTACATGAGCCAGCCCGCCGCAAGATCAGGACCTACGCCCGGGAATAGTAGCATAATCAGACTCAGGAAAGCGGCGGCCGCACCGTATGGATGCATCACATTGTTTTCCACTGCCCATTGGATAAATGCCACATACACTAAGAACAGGACGGTCCATGCGCCCAACATCGCCAAGAGGACCCAAATGCTGGTAAGCATAGCAAGCGGACTGGCAAGATTCTCGATTAGCATCAGCCCATACTTCAATGCGAAAGCCAAACCCACTGGCGCCACGAATTTAACTAGGAACTCGGCCCACCCACTGTCCATCTGTTGAGCCACTGCGCCCATCTCTTCTTCTGTACCCTCGGCCTCTATGCTTGACGCAATCGACAAAGTATGCACCTGTATGTCTCCCAGGATATCGACCGAGATCAGCACATTGAATACGGTCTCGATCACGTCAACGAGTTCTAGGAACAAGCGGGGCCAGAAGTTCACTAGAGCCCAGAATGCCTCTAGGGAAACACTCAGCAAGCTGAGCGTCTGTTCTCCCTCTTCCTGACCACACTCAGGAGTGGGAGCGGTTCCATCGTTCTCCTCCGGGTCCGGTGCTGTCGGGTTGTGCCTTGTCAAGTCAGCGACGACGTTGATGTCATGGATGCGCATGTCGACCAGCGAATACGAGTTGGACCTCTGTCCGACTGTGACCACGTACTTGATCACGCGGGAGCAGTTGTTGACCTAGATGATTGGGCATGAACCTATAGACCTGTCAATGAGGGGTCAACCTTTTCTGTGGGCTATGCCTCTATTCCGAGCTCCTCGATCTTCGCCCTTGCAGCACTTCCAAAGTCATCTGTGCGGCGCGCCATCAGAACCAAGAAGATCTTGCGGTCGCCAGGAGGGCAGCCATGACTGGGGTCCCGTATGTAGCTTACAATATAGTCTATGCCTTCAGCCGGACTACGACCCCCCATTGCCTCGACGTATCCGGCAATGTGCTCCTCAGGGCCCGGAGCAGAGGAGAACCTTTCTCTGTTGAGATACACTGCCGCCTTAAGGACGGCAAGATCACTGATGAGTGTCACCAACAGAATCATCGAGTAAGAATCACCCCGACCATCATCAGACCCTAGACTGATGTGATGAGGATTAATGTGGCGGAGTAGCAGAGAAGGTTCAATATGTGGCTTTCGAATACATGATGAGCAAACTGGTGTGCCAGCAGTCAGCCCATCGCATCCTCTGCAACCTCCAGGTAAGCGATAGCAGCCAGCATTGGGATTCTTGGTGCCAACGCGCTCATTCCGGTCATATACTCACCAGAAACATTCGTCCTGAATACAGCCAGCCCGCCGATAGAAGAGCTCTGTATATAACTAGTCCTTCTGCTCGTAGTGGAGTGCCTTTCTGACGAAGTCCCCTAGCGAGTCCTGACGCAGTATCAGTGCATCCAAAGCGGCTCTAGCGTCCGGCTCAACTGCGGCTTCCTGAGTTAGCGCATCGATAGCGTGTTTCAGTTTGGCAGTGTTTCCTCTAGCGAATTGATAGTCGATGTGGGAAGTATAGAAGCCGGGGCCTTCGAGTCGCACTGAAGACCGGCGGTCCCTTGCCACGATCTCTCCAACCACCCCAACGGCTCCTCCGAATCCCGTCAATAGAACAAAGGCGAGCCCAGATGCCTCTGCAATTCCGAAGTACATCACACAAGAGAACAAAGCGTACAAGTATGCGAGAACGAAGACCATGCATGTCCGGACTCGTCCCTTGAAAATCTCGCCGCTGACCCTGGATAAAACCGAATTCTCTCGCCGTCCAAGGTGAATGCCGTCCAGCACCACAAGTAGAACGTACAGCAGTATCGATGTAATGAGGTTCAAGAGGTAGAGCATGCTGGTCACCATCCATAAAGTTGTACGTGAAGCCAAGCGTAATGTAACGCCAAGTAGATGCATGTAATGGAAGCCGAAACCTTCACGGCAATCGTGACTATGGTATAGAGGACTTGCAGCAATCTGATTTGCTTCCAGTGGGGATGGGTGGTTATCAGGTACTTCTGATACCACTCCTTACCTTGTTTCCATTGAGCGGATAGGCCACTACCCATGAAGTTCATAAAGCTGAGCCCCATAACGCAGAAACCTGCGGCAGCAGCTCCTGGGGACATCAGTTCCATGTCCACAGCACAGACCACGGCATACACCCAACAAGCGAATAACACTGCCCACGCGACATAGAGGGCTGTCATTGCCGCAATCCACGCGGGTATTGGCACCAACCCGGCAATATCAAGCAAAACGAGGGACACTCGCAGACTCAATGCAAACACACCTAGCTGACCACCCCACACCCTAAGAAGCTCATCCCACAACCCAGCACTGGCGGTCTGAATGAGCTCAATGGGGACACCATTTTCGAATGGCAAGAGCATACTTAGTGTTTCGAGAACTACATATTGAAGGATATCAATCGCGATTGTAAAACTGGCCACGCAGTCTTCTACATGCAGTACGGCCGGAATATGAAGCACGGGCCAGGGTCCGGTCGAATATGGCTGTTGAGCTGTTGCGCCTGCGTCGAGGCCACTATCGGCTGCCAGTCTGCTCTGGGGTTTCAGGAATCTCACAGACAACGCCTCAAGCTCGCCCTTATCCGTCCCATCGCACTCCACAGGCTCGTCGGGGTCAGGCGCCGTGGGGTCATGCCTTGCCAGATCAGCGACCACGTTGATGTCATGGATGCGCATGTCCACGAGCGAGTACGAAGAGT
>CAZVZC010000021.1:0-17214 GCA_964631415.1 uncultured archaeon
ATGTGGCTACTCTGGCACCTATCACAGCACTGACGGTGGCCAAACGTGGGCAAAGGTGTTCAATCTGGGTGGTTGGGCCATGTCCTTCGTGAGCAAAACTGAGGCTTGGCTTGTGGATGACGACTGGCTTGCTCACATGACGAATGGAGAGAATTGGACCGAACTGACAGTACCAGGGGGCATTCCATGGTTCCGTCTGATGGGCCCCTACCTGACAGACATCCAGTTTGTCGACGAGGACCACGGGTGGATCGTAGGCATCGAAACACCAGTCATGTACACTCCTGACGGCGGAGCGAACTGGTACAGGCAGAGCGTGCCCCCGAAAGTGGATGACACAGATCCACGGATTATGGCGATCGACTGCATCAACGTGACCCATGGCTGGGCAGTCGGATCGAATGGCGTCATAATGAGGACTATTAGTGCGGACAGCCTTGGAGTGCGTCTCTGGGGTGGGTCTGCAGACCCCCTGTTCCTGTCAGCAATCGCGGCTGTGGTCGTGGTCATAACGGGAGGAGTCTTCGTGTTTTGTCGTCGGAAACGGAGGTCTGTTGGTTCGCCACCTACCGCGAAGCCGGGCTCACCAGAACTAGCATAGTCTTGGCCGAATGGGTATGGTTCCAGAAGCATTGAACAAAGCGGATGGGACAGGCCCTCATACTCTCCCATTGCCTGAACGAAGTGGCAGACCTCTTCGCATCTCCATTCATCGTTGCTGATTGCGCCAGCGTGGCCATGTATTGTGTCAATGTCATTCGGCATACCCAAAGAGTTGGTCATAGCTGATGTTTCATTCTGAGATATGACGGAAGCCACGGAGTTGCACGCGTGTCGGAGTCTACTCCTTCAGCATCGCTTCAATCTCTTGGATATGCTTGTCGGTTCAATCACTTTCCAGAGCGGAGTAGACAGACAGCCATGCCAATCAGGATGAGTCCCGCGACAAGGCATTCCAAGTGGGGCCATGAGGATCCGTGCCTGGAGTGAACCCAGCAAGTATCACTAATGTGACTCCAATCAATGCGAGCAGAATGCTCGGTAGCGCTATCCCCCTCATGTTTCAATCTCCTTCGACTCGACTTGGCTTCGAGTTTCATATGATTCCTCGTGGGATTCAGGAGAACTGTCTGACGATACGTATCTGCGCATCCACAAGAAACCGACCAACGCACAGAATAGGGAGAGAAGGCACGCAGTAGCCACGTTCTCTATGGAGTTGCGAGGGATGATTCCTCCACCAGAAAACTGGAGGAATGGACGAAAACTCTCTCCTGTGCGTGCGTCCACAGAATATTCAGACACACTCACTCCCCACGGTCCGGTCACATTATACTCGAAAGACCATGTAAGTCTGAGCTCCCAAGAATACGGCTTAGGTACGAAATACGGCATAGGTTCAAGCCGAAGGCATACCTGCCTCTCAGAGTAGCTATCATATCCATATGAGATGGCCACGTTTCTGGCAACATTGACATCTACAAGCCCTTCTGTACCAAGTCTGGGAATCTCCAGAGCCATATACTCAAAGCGAAAGACTCGTCCTGTTATCGCATCAATCTCTAGTAGCACGCCCTGAAGCCACTTGACTGGCAAGACCTCATTATTTGGTATCGCCAGTTCGATGTGGTATATCGGACGGGAATAGTTCTCAGGCTGACCGGGCTCTGTGTCGACCTCTTGATACTGCAGCCTAGTATCAATCAGCCTTGTAGAGCGGGGAAGTGTGTAGTTGTGTGAATAAAGAAAGTCGTGAGAGATGATTCCTGCTTGGTTTGGGTCTATCAGTCTGCCATCCGGGTTCATGGGGGTAAGAATCCAACTATGATGGGAAGAGAATTCGGAGGACCAGACCTCGTAGTACATAGCGACCTTCCCTGACACCGAGTTGACAGAAACCCGAACGTAGAGCCCATAGAGCATCATTGGCCCTGTATATGACTCGTTCGTGAACGTGTAGTGCCACAGCCGTCCGTCCATACCACCTTGTGGATTGTCAGGTACACGACTGCTCAGCAGTGACTTGAGATGACTGTCGATGAATGCACATGCTAGGTCTGAGCCTGCAGCGTCCGAGATAGCTGGCTCATGAAGGGTCAGCAGGTACGTGTGTGAGAATCTTGGGGACTCCAGCCATTCACCAGTGAAGGTGACAGGATCAGTATCATTAGCCGCCAGCGATGCATACACAGTTTCCGAGATTGGTTCCCCTGGCAGAGGGATTGTTAGGGCACCATTCCTAGTAGTCTGATAGATTGCATAAGGGACTAGCATACCCGTGAGTGTAGAAACAAGCAGTACGGCGGTGATGGGAGTCCGGAAGCTTAGTGAAGACATAGGAATCACGATTGCCTAACGATGCTGTATGTTGACGTGTGCAGGAATAACTCTATCATTAGAGCTGCCAAAGGGGTCAATGACCTAGTTTTAGAGCTGATCCGATTCATCACCACGAATCTATGAACCAGTGTGCGCGTACCTCCAAAGGCTCAGAGTTTCAAACCAGAACACGCACACCGAAAACACAAGTACCACCGTGAGAAGGAGAAAGGCCGGTGTCAGCACCCAGTCAAAGAGCAGCAGAGTGACAATCAAGAAGCACGTTGTGAAGACTGCGTAGAAGACATAACGAGGGATGAGGAGTCTTCCTATGACAACAAAGAACGTGAGTATCCCTGTCTTGACCACCTTAGCTGCAAAGAAGCCCTCTTGAGCATCCCTTTCCACTAGGCCGAGTTTTTCCAGCTTGTTCAGATGGTACAGAGCGAGACTGGGGCTAGAGATTCTGGTTTTGCGTTGGATTTCCCTTGCGCTGAGAGGCCTGTTCTGTCGCAAGAGAAAAATATAGACTACCAGAGTCCTACCCTTGACCTGTTCGTAATGGTCTGGCATGTCGTCCAACGAAACATACTCCCGCTTGTTGCGGGCTACTTACTCAAGCAACTTAAGAGCATTCCGCAGTTCTCGCGGTTACTAACCCAGTTTCTCAGAGTCGTTCGGGGAGATTTCAGCGGCCGAAGCATTAGTTGAGCAGCCCCGTGTGATGCCTCCATTGTGAAACCACATCTATAGAGCCTCTTGGTCCTGTAATCGACAATCCCGAACCATCGTTCAACAGGGTTCCTCTTTTCAGAGATCATGTGCTTCCTCAGTATGCCAAGGCTGTTGGGAGTCCACAGGTATCGTGGTCCTTCGTCCACGTATGCAGTCGGGAGTCCTCTGCGCTTCTGAAAGACAAGCCTGAGAATCTCCTCGTCTCAAGGGTCGGCCTCCCCCTCATGACCCAGAGAACCGGGGTCTCCGATTTGTCCACATATGTGGCTGCTCAGAGGTATCTCAGCCGACCCTCGACCAGTTTCGTCGATGGCCACTGCTGTCCTGTGTTTCCTCTCTGATTCGAAGAGTCTAGATGGTTTCAGGTACTATTCCGTTACAGACTAGTGGCTCCTGCGTCCCTTGAGGACAGGACTGATGTTCCTGACCGATAGGTCAAGATGACAGGGGAATATCTCCACGGTATGGGTTTCGCCGTCTGCCCTCTACGGCTTGAATCCACTACTCACACTCAGAGTGTTCGATACCTGCAGTAGGACGTCACCCTGAGCAGTCAGCGGACCCTGTTCTTCCTGCCGGCCAGTGTTACGTTGATACTCTCAGTCCTACTTCCAAAGGATTTTTAAGAACATTGCTTTTGTAGAAACACGGGGTTGTGGGTATCACTTGAGGTTCTTATTCTGCAATGCCGCGCAGTCCTAGGAATGAATCCACATGTCAAAACAGAAACTCGTTAGTTTGATTCTGATACCTCTATTCTTCATCTCAGGTATGGGTGCCGACTTCACCTTGGCCGCGCCGGGTGGCGCCGTGCAGAGCCCGGGCAGCACCTTGTCGTCCAGCGGGAATCGTGATGGTCTTGTTGGCGCACCAGATGTTCTGGAGTTCATGACTACCAGCTGGAGGCGCCCATTAAGCATGGACGAAGTTGCTCGAATAGAGGGCGAAGCCATGGTGAATGTATACTCGGAACCTGAAGTGCGATTGTTTCCGTCGCCGACAACGGACGGGAATGAAACATCGGTTGTGCAGACAGACGATGCAGGAGAGGGTGCAATCGAGAGCTTGCAGGAATCTGGCTGGCCATGGCAGCCTTGGCCAAAACAACGCAAGGACTTCCCAGCACTGCCCACTGCTCCTGTTCTGGAAGGGCGTTGGTGGCCCAAGAAGGACTACTCTACACTGTCCTTTGACATCCAGATAGACCTCCCAGTCCAAGGAAGTCTCTACATATGGACTTGGATTGTTCAGGACCAAGACACGCACAGTAGGTACCTGACTTTCTGGTTCGATAACAACTTCGTGCAACAGTTTGTGGTTGGCTACTATGGATTCAAGAGCTCAGTTTATGTTCCGCCTGAGAAGATTAACCCTGCACTGACAAGGCATAGGGTTGAAATATCGATAAACTACTGCGGATTGGTTGACCGGGGATGGAAACTCCTATACACATGGGTCGGCAATGGAACGGGGCCCTCTGCTGACTATCAGCAGCCTCCATTGAGTGGCTTGGACTATCCCTATGATTTGACCGAGTTGACACCCCGGACCAGTCAGACGCACTGTGTTATGGAGTACGTTGTGCTGGCAGGCCCGAACACAGTTCTCAGCATAGTGACCCAGAATTTCGCGGATACGCTTGCCCGAACAATCTACATATACTTTGAGAAGAATGATGGCACATACGAATTAAAAGGGAACATATCGACAGGCGGTGCATTCAATGTGCTGCTTGGCGACCGGCCAGATGACTGTTACAGGAAGCTCAAGCTTGAATTCAGATATCTGCCCGACATAGACTATGCCAAGAGAATCACCACACTGGCCGTCTATCATGACGGCTGGAAACTCGAAGTGGACTACATGCCGGGTACGCCGATATCCACACTACAGGCACAAATCGAATACATGATAGCCTACTACAAACTACATTCCTACCACACTGTCACCTACAGCATTGATACGGTATTACCAGACGAACGGCCAACAACATCTCTCAAACACGAAGAATACTTTAAAGCCCATTTCTTTCACAAGGGAGTCAGTCTTTGGGAGTATGTCATCTACGTGGAAGATCTGGAATATATGGGCAAGCACCCCGCAGGATGGCACTATGCTCCAAGTCCCTACGGAATCAGGTTAGCAGACTGGGGAATTGCCATTAATGATGATTACTCCTATATGTGGTGCGTGATCATGCACGAGTACGGTCATCACATCTACATTCTTGAGTGGTATCCATATCAGCCCGAGGTATACTGCTGGAACCATGGTTGTGTGATGAGCGACGCTGGCGGTAACGGATGGTACTGCTTCTATCACTGGTGGCTACGTCAGACCCCATGAACCTGTGAAGTGGGGGAGAACACAAAAGGGAGCCGCGATTGCGGTTGCCAGGTTTTTGGTCCTATTCACAGTATCCTTCGTGCCACTTTCGTTGCCCCGGGGAAACGTGGTAAAAAGGCAGCAGCATTTTAGTATCCTTCAGCATATCTCTCCTGTAGTTGCAGAAGCCTAGAACAGCACCTTGAACCTCCGCATTGCTACGATGAAGCAGCACGTAGCACAACACCCTATCTACGATTGGCCGTCACTCCAACACAGCCACGCACATTGTCAAGGCTGTATTCTGTTGAGAAGTCGTCCCTATGTCGGGCCATATTCGTCTGACCATAGGCCCTTGATGAGTCAGTCCTGACAGCTCTCAGAGCTGCGAACAGTGCGATGAGATCGACCTTGAACAGAGTCCTGTGGTATCTCCTTGTAGAGATACGACAGATGCTACGCACTTTCTTGCATGGCGGACTCTATTCCTTGAGCATCGCTTCAATCTCTTCCACGTAGCTCTTCTCACGCCACCAACGCAAATCACGAGCACCTGTCGGGCAGATCGCAGCACAGGCGCCGCAACCCTTACATCTCATCTCGTCGGTCACGCTCTTCTTGAGCCCCGGCGAAACCTCCATCATGGTGATTGCGTCGTAGGGGCAAATCTCAGAGAAGTGGCAGAGGTCACAGCCTACACATAGATCCTGGTCCACTTCTGCGGTGAGCAGTTCAATCTCGACCTTGCCTAGATTGAGCGGGATGCAGGTTTCACTGGCCGCAGCACGCCCCTGATTGATCGAGTCTGCCACGTTCTTCGCATATGTTGTACCTAAGAACACACCCGGTACCGTGGTTTCGACAGGTCGGAACTTCATGTGCATCTCGCGGAGGAACCCATCCTGTCCCCTGTTGATGCCCATGGCCTTCACGAGATCAGCCACATCATGAGGAGCCTCAAGCCCCACTGCGAGCACAACCATGTTCGACCTGATCCTGAATGTCTGTTGTGACAGAGTGTCATAGACTGTCACTATCGCCTCATCTGCATCTGGGGCCTTCTCGACAGTGACGGGCTTTTCCCTAATCCATCGCAGATAGGTGACGCCTTCCTGCCTGTTCTCGCGCCACATCTCTTCCATCCCAGTTTCATAGGGCCGGATGTGCTCCTTGAACGCTGAAAACACTCTGATGTCTGGAAACATCTCCTTGAGCTCATGTTGCATGGCCACGATTGCTGAACAGCAGACTCTGGAGCAGTATCTGTTGCCCTCGCCCGGCGTCTGTCTTGAACCAACACAATGAATGAAGACTGGGTTCTTCGGGGGCGCCTTGATCTCCTCATTCCTCAACTTCTTCTCAAGGTCCAGCGTGGTCATGACCCCTGGGACCTCACCCCACCCGTACTCACCCTTCTTGGGCTGATAGGTGTCAGTGCCGACAGGCATGAGAATCGAGCCGACCTTGTATGTTGTTCGTTCCTTGGTCCCGACGTTCTCAACTGCTACGTCGTAGTTGCCGTACGCCCCCTCAAGCCCCATCGGCCTTGAGTTCAGCACGACCTTGATCCTCTTCTCTTTGCCCACGCGGGCCGTCAGGTCGTCCACAATATCCTTCGCAGACTCCATCTTCGGAAACAGGCGATGCAGCTCGTTTAGTCTTCCACCAAGGCGTTCAGACTTCTCAACTAGAATGACATCGAAGCCCCGTCTAGTGATATCCAGTGCCGCTGTCATGCCAGACACTCCGCCACCGACGACCATCGCGGTTCTGACCACGTCGATGGACTTCATGGGGATGACTTCATTGTTGATTGCCTTTGCCACGGCACTACGGATCATGTCCTGAGCTTTCTCTTGCCGTTCCTCAGCGGTCGCTCTGGCGTTCACAAGAGACAGTTGCTCCCTCAGGCCTACCGGACCGACGAAGTAGTATCTTGAGAGACCTGCTCTCTCCAGTACACCCCTGAAAGTTTCTTGGTGCTGAAGAGGTGAGCAGGACCCAACAACGACTCGGTTCAGCTTGTGTTCCTTGATAGCATCAAATATGTGCTGCTGACCCGGGTCGCTGCACATGAATATGTAGTCAGTACTGAAGACCACATTCGGAAGACTCTTGGCCCACTCGGCAAGGCCGGGGGCACTGATCATGTTGCCGATGATGCCTCCGCAGTGGCATATGAAGACCCCAACCCTTGGTTCGCTGCCGGTTTCCATCTTCGGGACTTCCGGGAGCGGGGTGGGTGTGGGGATGGGCAGGAAGGACTGAGCCGCCATTGCTGCGCCCTTTCCCTCATTCACGGAGTCGGTCCCATCCCTGGGGCCATGTACGCAGCCAGCCATGTATATGCCGGGTCTGCTTGTTTCAAGAGCAGCAGTGTTGGCGTGTTTCTCCTTAATCCATCCAGTTTCGCTCAGCTCGACATTGAGAATCTCTGCGAGTTCTTTGACACCGTCGTTCGGTCTGAAGCTCGAGTTGAGGACCACCATTGAGATATGGCTCAGCTCAATGATCTTGCCGCTCTCTGTGTCCTCAAGCTTCACAAAGAGGTCCTGTGTATCGGGGTCCTCAGCTATCTCTGCGACCCTTCCCCGGATGAACTTGATACCCTGGTTCTTCTGCGTGTCCCAGAGAAACTCCTCGAGTGCCTTGCCGGCGGTCCTCATGTCCATGTAAGTGTAAATTATCTCGCAGTGTTCCTCCGGGTAGTGCATGCGAGTGACCTGAGCGAGCTTGAGACCGAATGAACAGCAGACCCTGTTGCAGTGCTGGGAGTAGCCACCAATGCTCTCTCTGACGTCCCTGCTGCCTACACAGTTGACAAATAGGATCTTCTCAGGTTCTCTGCCGTCAGATGGGCGGACCATGTGCGAGTCCGTTGGGCCGGTCGGGTGGCTCTGTCTGTCGTACTCAAGGCTTGTGACTACGTTGGGATACACACCATAGCCATACTCGGCATAGTCGTATGGCTTGTACTCCTGAAAACCTGTAGCGACTATGATCGACCCTACGTTGACGTCGTACAGCTTGTCCTTGTCATCATACTTGATGCAGTCTTGGGGACAGACTCCTGCGCATGTGCCACAACCAATGCACGAGTCCTTGTCTATGCGGGCTATTAGGGGGACCTGCTGCCTGAAGTTGAAGTAAATCGCCTTCCGAAGGCTCATTCCGAAGTCGTACTCATTAGGGACCTCTACTGGGCAGTTCTGGGTGCAGAGTCCGCAGCCAGTGCACTTCTTCTCATCTACATATCTTGCCTTCTTTCGGATTGTGACAGTGAAGTTTCCTTCACTGCCGGTGACCTTCTCAACTGTTGAAAGGGCATAGGTTGTGATGTTAGGATGCTTTCCCACGAAAGAGGTCAGCGGTGTCATCACACATGCGGAACATTCCATGGCTGGAAATATCTTGTACAAAACTACATAGTTGCCACCAATGTTCACCGCCTTCTCGACGAGGTGGACATGATGCCCAGACTTCGCCAAGTCGATCGAAGCATTAAGCCCCGCCAATCCCGAACCTATTACCAAGACATCAGTTACCCTTGACTGTGTCGGAGGCGTTGGCTTCTTGGTCGAAGCTTTCTTGATGGGTGTCTTCCTCGTCGTCCTTGTGGCCATGGCTCTACGGTCTCCGCATTGACCTTGTATCGGTGGCGACAACTGGAGAGGCGATATAATCTTTCTGTCAGAGGCCACGATTGCTAGGTGCAGTATGACGAAGAGCGCAGTGAGGGATGTATAGTGTTTGGTCATGTGGCGTCCAAGAGCTTTCCAGACGATCACGGGAGTGCCTAATCGGCCCTGTGAGCGACCCGATTCCGAGTTCGGTTTGCAGGAAGATCCCTGTCAAACGAGAGAAAAGGTTCTTGAGGGGACATCCAATACTCATTTGGCGAGTGAGCTAGTTGGGGAAGAATCTCATCCGCCTGCTGGCCGTCGTGCTAGTTCTTGTGCTCTTGGGCATTGGAATTCCACTGATTGCCTCGCCGGACAGGCAAGGCTACGAGTACTCGCGGGAGCAGGTCGTAAACGAGATCGTGTCGATAGCAGATGCGAACGGTAGCCTGTTTTCTTTCTACGATAACGAGATTGAGGATTTCGGAGCAAATGGCTACAACGTGACCCTTCCAGTTTCTTACTACGATCGAACTGTTGATCTCAAGGATAGTGTGTCTGAGGTGAACATAGAATACATGTTTCACTTGGAACTGACGCACGACCACGCCGCTATGGTGACCGTCTACTTTGGCGCCGACTTAGTAATAGACGCGGGGAACACAAGTATCACCGGGCACTTTCCTAGATACTTCTGGGCCGCGAGTGGTGGTTTCTCTTTCGCTGTAACAGGCCACTCTCGTCTAACACTGAACAGGACTGTCTTGGATTCGCTGAATGTTTCACATCTATACATCGAGTATGAAGTCACATTCCTGACCGAGTACGCCTCCTCCTACTTGGTCAACTATGCGATGTCTATTCTGGTCGACCTACAGTACAGGCATCCTGTGCCAAATGCTCTCACGCCTCTGTTCGCCGCACTTATCGCTGTAGGGATTTGTTCGATTGGTGTGCTGGTAATAGAGGCGGAATATCCGCTCAGGACAGAGCAGCATCCATCCCCCTAGGATTCGGGGCTTCCTCGTCTGGCCAACCCGGAGGTGTATGGAAGCCCATACGTTGTCAGGCAGATGGCAAAGAATCTGTATCTTTCGTACAAGCACCATCCCTTGTATCGTTGGCGGCAACTGGAAAGGCGACATTTCCCTTGCGTTAGAGGCCACACCTACAATGTCTGTTGAGCTTCAGCACGGCTGTAACAGTTTGCTCCCAAGGGAAAGGTCAGTATCGATGGCTCACACTTACCTGTGATTTGAGCTGTCTTCCCCAGAGCAGTCGGACTCTAAGTGTCGCCATTTTGGATAATCCTTAGTGCCCCTTTGGTTCTATCACTTGAACTTGCTTCGTATCTCGGGTTGCATCAGATATACAATCACAATAATCCGAACCAGAATCGCCAGGATGTAGCGATGAATGAGCTCCCAGTCGATCAGCACAAGGCCGACATTCAGGACCAGTCCTACAGCCATGAGTAGGATGCTAATAAGCCAACCCCAGTATCTCATCTTCCAGAGGCCGAATCCTGCTGCTATGAGCACAATTCCGAGCACGAGGTCTCCAAGCCGCACAGTATCTACCAGCAGAAGCTGGTGACCGAGTCTGATGAATTCCGTGTTCGCACCCATCCATATTGAGAAAACGCCAATCACAATATCAAGAAGCGCAAGAATCGAAACACCTAGTGGTGTCGAAATCGTCGTCTTGTTCGTCGAGGCAGTCATAACAAAGCCTCCCTTTACCGATGATGGACATGCCCTCAGAATATGCTTAACTAAATATCGTTAGGGCTCCTGTCAGAGGCACTGGCCGTCGTATCTGAGAGGTTTCTGTCAGCAGAGCATGCCTATGATGATATTGTTCGCCGCTGGAATGGCTAACCAGCCGCAACTCCTTGAGTACTGTTCTCTGCAGGTCTGCTAAGACAGCATGTGCGGCGTAATGCAGGTATGGCAAGAGAGTATTAATCCACGATTGCGTTTCACAGTATAAGGTCGTAGAATGGTTAAGGACAAGATAATGGCACAGCTAAAGGAGATTGCCAAACGGTTCGAGGATCCTAAGATACAGAAACGGTTTGCTGGGTACAACAAGACTCTCATGTTCACCTTTCCCGACATTGGTGCGAGCATGTACATCAAGATAGGTGATGGGAAGGTCCTCTCGATTGGAGAGGGGACCGTAACCGCAGAGCTACAGGTAACGATGGACTCAAGTGTCTTCCTTGGAATCATGGCGAAGACTGAGAGCCCGATGGCTGCGTACTCGTCTGGGAAGCTGAAGACAAAGGGTGAGGTGCCAGACCTCCTGAAACTGCAGAAGCTGCTGATGTAAGACTCGTTGGCTATCGACCACCACTTGTTTCTCACACCCCTTCTCCGTGTTTCCTAGTCAATGGATTCCATAACATGAGCTTGATCCATTCAGAGTTTGTGTGCTGCCACTCAACAAGAGAATGTTAAAAGGCGGACCGGCATAAAGTCGCCGTACTCTCCGGTGATGGACTTGAAGGCTCTCATAACTGCCCCGTTTTCAGAGTCGGGTCTAAAGACCCTTCGCGACGCCAAACTTGACCTTCAGTATCAGAGTTGGCTTGAAACAGGCAGGCTGTACATGGGCGACTCGCTCGGAAAGGTGATCAACCAAGGGGGGTATGAGATCGTCGTCGTGGAGGGTGACGAGGTCAAGGAAGATGTGATAGAGAAGACATCCCTGAAGCTGATTGGCTGTGTCAGAACTGGCCCGAACAACATCTCAGTTGCTGCAGCCACGAAGAAGAAGATTCCAGTCATCTCTGCTCCAGGACGGAACACGGTTGCTGTTGCCGAGCTAGCGATAGGTCTCATGCTGAGTGTGGCCCGAAAGGTTGTCAGCAGTGGTCATTTCATCCGCAACGACTATTATGTCGACGACTTCAGCGACTTCGCTCATATGTACAAGACTCTGATGGGGGTTGAGCTGTACGGACGGACAGTCGGAATAATCGGGCTTGGTGCAATTGGTTTCGAGGTCGCGAAGCGTCTGCAGGCGTTCGGGGCGCGGCTTCTTGTCTATGATCCATATGTGGATCAGGCGAGGATGAAACAGGTTGGCGCCGAACAAGTGGGCTTGGATGACCTCATGAAGCGCTCTGATATAGTGACTATCCACTGCCCGCCTACAGAAGAAACCAAAGGCATGGTTGGCGCGAAGCAGATCGCGATGATGAAGAAGACTGCGATACTGATCAATGCTGCAAGGGCTTCAATAACCGATGAGAATGCTCTGTTAGAGGCTCTGAAGTCGGGTGCCATTGCAGGGGCAGGGCTTGACGTGTTCACGGTAGAGCCCGTTGACTCTGACAACGTCTTTCTGGGTCTGGACAATGTCGTGGTCATGCCGCATATGGGCGGCAACACAAGGGAAACCATAGACCGGCAGTCGATGATGGTGGCCAATGACATCGTTGCCTTCCTTAAGGGCAAGAAACCGGCCCACATACTGAACCCAGAGGTGTTTCGCTAGGAGGCGGACTTGAGTGGTAGTTGCTGCCATTGATGCTGGGACCACCGGAGTCAGATGCATGTTGGTGGCCCGTCACGGGGAAGGGCTCAGCATTGGGCGAAGGTCTTGGAGCTACACAACACCCTCGGAGCTCGAGATCGCCAAGGAGTTCAATCCACAAGAGTTCTGGAATTTGACGTGTGCAGCCATCCGGGATGCGATGAAGAGGTCAGGTCTTCCACGAGTGGAGATTGAGGCTGTCGCCACAACAAGTCAACGCCATGGTGCCGTGTTTCTCAACTCAGACGGAAACGAACTGTACGGGGGGCCCAACGTTGATGCTCGTGGAGCAATGACCCAGTACGTTGTTGAGGAGGCCTTGGGTGAGAGGTTCCATGAAATCACCGGCTGCTGGCCTCCTCTGGTGTTTGCCCCTTCACGCCTAGCGTGGTTCGCAGAGGAAGCACCTGAGATAAGGAACGCAGTGGCACACCTGCTACCAATCAATGACTGGCTCACATACCGCCTTTCCGGGTCCTTTGCTGCAGACCCCTCGTCTGCAAGTGGGACTGGATTCTTTGACATCAAGTCAAGAGCTTGGAGTTCTGACGTAACAGATGCTCTCAATGTCGACAGAGGAATCCTACCTGAGATACACAATGCTGGCATTGTTGTTGGCGAGGTGACTGCCAAGGCCGAACGCGAATGCGGACTGCCAAAAGGCACCAAAGTCGTGCAAGGCGGCACAGACACCCACTGTGCTGTTCTTGCATCTCAGGGTGAGGTTGGGGACATCGTAGTCATCGCAGGGAGCACCGCTCCATCAATGCTGGTCACGGATTGTCATGTGTGTGTTCCTAACCAGAAACTGTGGACAAGCTGCCATGTAGTCCCGGGACAATGGACCGTCGAGAGCAATGCTATGCTCACAGGAGCCTACCTCGAATGGGTCGTGCGTCTGCTCTGCGAACGGGCAGAAAACCCTGAGAAGTGCGTCAAGAAGACTTTCAGCAACCTAACACAGCTCCTAGCTGAGGTCCCACCCGGCAGCAATGAAACCTATGCTGCCATCGGACCAAACATCATGGACTGCAGACGGATGACCGATGTGCCGCAGGCAAGGATAGTCTTCCCTCAACCAGCTCTGCCTAACGTTATCCCTCTGAGTTCGGCTAGTCTTATTCAAGCGGTGCTCGAGAACATTGCTTACTCTGTTCGGGGCAACTGTGATCAGCTCGCTGAGTTTGCCCCACCAAAGGCAATGAAGACAATAGGTGGAATGACACGTGCTGCAGTCTGGCCCAAGCTGCTTGCCAACGTGCTGGGTCGGCCCGTCCGTGTGCCTCTGCAACCGGAGGGCAGTCTGCTTGGTGCAGCCGTCTGTGCGGCCTCCGGAGCCGGTTGGTATCCAAACCTACAGGAGGCGGCCCAAGCGATGGTGCGGTGGCAACCCGTGATTGAACCTGATGAGAGAGCTGAGGCATACAAATCATGCTATTCAAGATGGTCTGAAGTCTGGTGCGCAGACAGAGGTGAAACATAGTGTACGACAGTGTGAAGAAAGAGATACGAAGCGTTTCAGTAGAGATGTTGAAAACAGGCCTTGTGTCAGGAACTGCAGGCAATGTCAGTGCACGGGCCGAGCACTATGTCGCCATCACTCCTAGCGCAAAGAACTACCTTGCCATGAAGGCCGAGGATGTTATGGTCATTGACATGGACGGCAACGTGGTTGAAGGCACACTCAATCCCAGCAGCGAGATGCTCATGCATCTAGAAATCTATCGTCGACGTGAGGATGTCCAGGCAATAATGCACACACACAGCATCTATGCCAGTGTGCTCGCTGTCATCCACAAGCCTCTTCCACCTATAATTGATGAGCTGATTCCCAAACTTGGTGGGGAGGTACGAGTGTCGAAGTATGCAATGCCCGGCACACAGGAGTTGGCAAATAGCGTCACAGATGCCTTGGAAATGCGGAGTGCCGCACTGATAGCAAACCATGGCGCGGTAACATGCGGCAAGACTCTCAAGGAGGCTCTTGACTCTGCCACCCTTCTAGAGAGGGTGTCCAAAATCTACCTACTGGCTCTTCACCACGGTGAACCTGCGATTCTGCCTGAAGATGTACTAGAGAATGAAACTGACATCTGGCGGATCTTACACGGCATCTAGAGGCCAACGTGATGAACGGGTACATGGGCAAGATACTCGTCGCTGATCTGACCAAGGCTAAGACGAGTGTAATCAGTACTGATGCAGAGATTGCTGCGAAGTTCATTGGTGGCGGTGGCTATGCCTGCAGACTGCTCTATGGGCTCATGAGCCCGCCGCCGGATCCACTTGGACCTGACAACATCCTCCTGTTTCTGACGGGTCCTCTGACCGGTACTCTCGCGCCAAGCACAGGTCGTCATGTAGTGGCGGCGAGGTCCCCTCTCACTGGCCTTTGGGGTGAGTCATACGCTGGAGGTCACTTCGGCGCAAATCTGAAGTTTTCAGGTTTCGATGGAATCATGGTAAGAGGACGAGCCAAGAAGCCGGTCGTACTCTTCGTCGACAATGGGTCTGCGAGTATCCTCCCCGCAGACAGCCTCTGGGGTATGAGAACAGATGCCACTCAGGAGAGCCTGAAGCAGCAACTGGGCAAAGTCCACGTTGCGTGCATTGGACCCGCAGGAGAGAAGATGGTCAGGTTCGCAAGTATCATGAATCAGGAGCGGGCGGCTGCAAGATGTGGTCTTGGAGCTGTG
Organism: uncultured archaeon; assembly: GCA_964631415.1. Classification (GTDB taxonomy): domain Archaea; phylum Asgardarchaeota; class Thorarchaeia; order Thorarchaeales; family Thorarchaeaceae; genus OWC5. The sequence goes on from CAZVZC010000021.1 coordinate 15,239, forward strand.
ATGGGTTCTAAGATGCTGAAAGCGATCGCGGTCCGGGGCACGAACGAGGTTCGTTTGGCAGACCCAGACGGCTTCCAGCAGCTCGCACGCAAGGCCTTTCAGACACTCGGTGAGGTAATGGAGCTGTTGAAGAAGTCGGGCACTGGCATGTACGTGGACGTGGGAATGTCTTTCAACGACATGCCAATCAAGTACTTTCAAGGGGCAGAGTTCGATGTTTCGACACTCGACTCAGGGGCGCAAGGGTCGATCCTCACTGGTCGGACTGCTTGCCACTCTTGCCCAATCGCCTGTGGTCGCAGAGTTACCGTCCCTGACTTGGGCCTGAAGAATGTGGCTGGTCCAGAGTATCAGACAATAGCTGCTTTCGGAACGAACATCATGAACCCCGACATCAAGCAAGTCGCTTGGATGAATCATCTGTGTAACCAGTATGGTATGGACACTGTGAGCTGTGGGAGCACGATTGCCCTAGCCATGCATCTCTGCGAGCAGGGCATCCTTGACATTGGCTTGGAATGGGGTGATACTGACAAGACAGCTGAGATGATTCACGCCATCGCCAACAGACAGGGCACCGGCGACCTGCTCGCAGAGGGGTCCTTGCGGCTTGGACAGAAACTCGGCGTGGCTGAACAGGTCATCCATGTGAAGGGTCTAGAGGTACCAAATCACGATCCTCGAGCTTTCTCAGGCATGGCCACTGTGTATGCAGTGGCCTCACGCGGTGCAACTCATCTAGAGGGCGACATGTATAGTGTCGACATGGGTGCAGATGTCAGAGAACTCGGCATCAACAGCGGAGACCGCCTAGAGAATGAGGGCAAGGGTGCCACTGCCGCAAAGGCTCAGGACTACAGAGCATTCTTTGACGCTCTAATAATGTGCCACTTCGCGATTGTCCCGCTTCAGACCATCGTAGACCTCGTCAAGATGGCGACTGGTCTTCAGATGGGCATAGGCGACATGCTCACAATCGGTTCGAGGAGCGTGACGATGAAACGACTATTCAATCTCAGATGCGGATTCAAGCGAGCAGACGATACACTCCCTCAAGCACTTCTTCGCCCTCTGCCAGAAGGAGTGACAGAGGACTTTGTGCCTGACATGGAGCTCCAGCTGGCTGACTACTACAGATACCGTGGGTGGGACCCAGCGACAGGTCGACCCACTGATGGAGCACTGAAGAGCCTTGGGCTTGAGCCCTAGGCCTTCAGAAGATGCTGAAGTTTCAACAGATCCTTCATGGCGCCTTTCGTCTTTATCTTGCCAGTCATGCCTGCACGGGTGGCTGACACTGACCCGTTGAGAATTCCCAGTATTGTGGCACTGTCAGTAGTGACGGTCAGGTCCGGGTTTGCAGGGGTTCCTTCACTGACAGTTGCCTTCCCATTCTGAATGACTATCGTGACGTCTAGTCCTATGTCCTTGTAAGACATCAGGAGAGTCCTGTTGAATCCCTCGAACAGTTTCTGTACCTTTGGGTCTTCGACACGACTGACCATCTTGCGCATAGCCTCAAGGACCTCTTCTCTGTTCGTCATACAGATCACGTACCTGAGATGTGAGCCCAGCTCTACTCGCTCCACAATGGGCTGATTTACCGCCTACAAAAGCTTGCCGAGGACTTGTTCTCTGGCTGTTTGACGACTCTGGCTAGATGCTGTTCTCATCGGTCACCTTATCCGGTCATCAATGTGGGGGGCCGTGCACGGTGTTGGTTCATGCAGACAGCTGAGGAGTTAGTGCTGAGGTTTGGCATCTTCTATCTCTTCATACTAGTGGGCTACGCCTTCGGCCGGATGTCTTCTCATGCCCCCTCCGTGAACAAATCACTCACATCACTTCTTCTCAACCTGCTTCTGCCATTGCTTGTCTTACAGTCCCTCCTGACCGCCTCAGCACAAACAATGTCAGAGGTCCCCGCAGTAGCTATGCTGGCGGTGCTTGCCCATCTGCTTGGCCTCTTGATGGCG
>CAZVZC010000021.1:17224-35154 GCA_964631415.1 uncultured archaeon
GGTGATATTTCGCACTCCGCCACTCGAAAAAAGAGCAAAGGGAGCACTCATGCTCTCTGTTGCTTTTAGCAACGCTATCTTCCTGCCTGTTCCTCTGGTCCTCATCTTCATTGGGCCTGAGGGAATACCGGCAGTGACCTTCTTCACTGTGACTCAACTTAGTCTCTTGGCTTTCGTTGGACCTGTAGTGGGATCTGTCTACGGCGGCAAGCCGGATTGGCGGTTCGCCTTGAAGAAGACTCTCCTCTTTCCTCCTCTCTTGGCTGTGTTCGCGGCTCTTGGCTTAGCAGCCCTTGGTGTGGCTCTGCCTCCGGTTGTACTGTCGGTCCTCTCGATAAATGGCACCGTGACCACCTACTTGGCCTTGTTTGAGGTCGGCATCGGTGTGGGCCATCGTTTCTCGCTGTTCGACATCCGAAATGCCTTGGAGGCTGTGGCCATCCGGCAGCTCATATTGCCTGCAATCATCATCGTCATTGTGGTCTTCCTCGGTCTCTCTGAGATTACCACCAAAGTGATGATACTTGAGGCCTTGATGCCCTCTGCTGTGACAGTCGTGATCTATGCGGCAGGCCTTGGTCTTGATTCGGAGCTGGCTGCGACTGTCGTCACACTGGGCACCTTCCTGCTACTGCCTGTGATACCTCTACTGCCGATTCTACTCGCGTAGTGTCTGTACAGTCCATTGAGTTCAGGTTCCTACGACCATGTTTCTCATCCTAAGGCATATATCGCAGTGCGGTTGTCAGTCCGCTGTAGGTGACCAGATTGAGTGAGAAGGGCCCTCAAGAGGAGAGGAATCCTGAGAAGATCAAGAGGTCTCTTGATGAAGTAGTGCACCAGCTCAATCAGGAATCGGGCTCGAGTCAGAGCTGGGGAGAAACAATGTCTGAGAACCGAGAGGAATGGGAGGCCCTGAAGAAGAGGATTCAGGAGCGCCAGAGGGCTTTGAAAGCGCTTGTGCGAGAAAAGAAGGCCGGGACCATCAGCACAGAGGAGTTCGAGAAGAGATACAAGATAATCCAAGACGAACTCACGGAGCTTGAGTTCAAGGTCTACAACCTGCGTCTTGGCACGAGCATAAAGGCATGATAGAGGCTCTGGTCATCCTACTCTGCTCTGGAACGTTGAATCAGAAGCACGGTTTCTATTGCAACAATCACTGCAAACAGTCCAGACAGCACAGCTAGTGCTAGGTTCATGGGAGCACTTGATCCGGTACTTCCTTTGAGATCGAGAGCCGAGGTGAGGGCTCCAAGGTTGTATGTCATGAGAGAAAGATAGTCCGAGAGTCCTGAGAAGAAAATGGTGTTCCACCACACCAGAGTCCCACCGTAGTCCATTGCCATCTGATTTGCGAACTGCCCACCGCTCTGCAGACGGGCCACATCCGATCCCACGATCAACTGGATGGTGCCGTTCTGAAGGGCTTCTTGGACCCGCAAGAGTTCACCAGCCGATATGAACACTCCCTCAACTTGGAGAACAGCATCGCACTGGATGCCAAACGTTTCCGCAACATACGTTTCCTCAGCGAACACTGCCACGGCATGCATACCAGAGAAGTGATAGACCGTGTTCTTCGTGGTGACAAGATTACCGAAGGTTTCTATGTCCTCTATGAACCGTTCAAGGTTAGTATCTAGGACCTCGGACATGGTTGAGTTGATGGTTGTCAGTGCTGCCCGTGTGGCATTTGCTATGGCCTTGGCGTTCTTTGGCAGCAGCCAGTAGCCGTGGGGGTTACCCTCATCTTGATTCTGGGCAGTCGTGTTTCCGTTCACACCTGTTCCTGGCATGGGGGAGAGTTTTGCTCCGAAGTCCACATACCGGGCAATCGCACCTTGGTCATCGAAACTGATGAAGGGCTTTCCCGTTTGGCTGGCGAGATCAGGCTCCCAAGGGAAGTGGCCTGTGAACACCAGCAAGTCCGCGGCGCTAGCTGCATTCAATGCGTCAGTGGGCAGCTGCGAAACATGAGGTTCGGTTCCTTCGGGCAGAAGGATCGAGGTCTCGACGTAGATTCCTCCCACTCTAGCCACTATTCCGGCGAGTGGAGCTATCGAGGAAGCGACCTTCAGAACAGATTGACTTCGGGCTTCTGCTACTGTGGGGACTGCAAGAACGGCAATCGGAACAAATAGCAGGGATACAACGAGGACCACTTCGAATCTTCTCGTTCTCAGAAGCCTCCTTAGGCCGACTCGATATTAACAAGTTCGGAATTCTTATTAGGATTCCGGACCACTCCGTACTCACTGACTCCGTTGTGCCATGACAATCCAGTCAGTTTCACATTGTGGTGTTTGAATTGGCGATAGTCGCAGTATCCATGCCGGACTCTGATCTCAATGAGCTTGAGCGGCTCCAGAGTGACGGCGGCTTCTCAAGCAGGTCTGAGGTGGTCAGACACGCGCTCCAGTCTCTTCTGGCTGAGCACCGGACTCTCGAACAGGCGGTGGGCGAGATCACTGCTGTCTTCACAGTGACCTACGCCGAGAAGGGAAAGGATGACGAGTGTGATGATGTCCAGCACGACTACAGCAGAATGGTGACGGCTGTCATGCACGTTCATGCCACAGACGGCGGCTGCGTTGAGGTCATGCTGGTCAAGGGTACTGCAGCTGGAGTGAGGGACTTCATGAAGAAACTCCGGACGCTGAAGAAGGTCGTCAGGGTCCAAGTGAATCTTGTTGGGGCGTCTTGACATGGAACCGAAGCTACTGTTCGACGTCGCAGATCTTGCCGTGAGGTATCCCAATGGTGAGGTCGCACTACATGATGTCACCTTCAGAGTGAAGGCCCCGACCTTCATGGCCATCATCGGGCCAAATGGGTCAGGGAAGAGCACGTTTCTCAAGACAGCATTGGGCATGCTGAAACCGCTCAAGGGCCACGTGAAGGTTCTTGGCTATGACTCGATGCATGACAAGGGGAAAATAAGACGACTGGTGCGATACGTTCCCCAGAGAGACAGAATTGGCCTGAGTGTGCCCATGAAGGTCAAGGACATAGTGCTGATGGGGCGCCTGTTGAAGAAGATGCCCCTTAGATTCGCATCTTCTCGTGACATCGAAATAGCTCACAATGCATTGAAGCAGGTCAACATGGTTGACATGTGGAACCGGCCTTTTCCCGATCTCTCGGGAGGACAGCGTCAGAGGGTGCTTGTAGCTAGAGCACTGGCAGAAGAGGGGCAGATACTCATGCTCGACGAGCCTCTCAGTGGGACCGATGTGGAGAGTCAGGATCTCATAGTCCAAGCTCTTGAGGAGTATCATCAGAACAACGAGGTCAACATTGTAGTAGTGACCCATGACCTCAATCCACTACACACGATGGTCGAGAATGTGTTGCTGCTCAAGGGCACCGTTGTAGGCATTGGCGAGCCCTGCAGCATGATGGACCCTGAACTCATCACCCGCGTCTACGGGCCATCTGCCAAGATTGTCGAATATGGAGGACACAGGTATTGTGTGACCAAGGACTCTGGATTTGATCGCCATGATTGACATAATCATTCCACCATTCCTCATGCGTGCAGTGATTGGTGCAGTGCTCATTGCTGTCGTTGCATCTACTAGTGGGACCTTTCTTGTGTTCCGGGGTCTCTCGTTCATGGCTTCGGGTGTGGCTCATGCGGCGCTGGGCGGAGCGGCCCTCGGGCTGTTCCTCCAATACTCCGGCATTGCTCCCTGGTTTGACCCCATACTAGGTGCACTGCTCTTCAGTGTCTTTGTTGCATTGGTGACTGGCTATGCAGGTGAGTCCGGCATAACGGAGAGGATGGAGGTCGCTGTGGGGGTTTCATTTGCTCTCTCTATGAGTATCGCTGTCTTCCTCATGTACTACATCCCGCCAACTCAGGTCCCGCAGATATGGGGCTACTTGATAGGCGACATCCTTCTTCTTCTCGACTTCGACATAGTCATGCTTGCGGGGACTGCTCTGCTGGTCCTGATTGTCACACTCATGTTCAACAAGGAGTTTGTCTACGTCAGCGTGGACATGGAAGGGTCCTTGGCACACGGACTGAATGCTCGTGCGTATCACTACCTGATGCTCATCGTGTTTGCACTTGCCATTGCGCTTGCCACGAAGGCGGTTGGCGCAATCTTGGTCTATGCAATAATGGTCGCACCTGCCGCGGCTTCGAATGAGCTTGTCCGGTCCGTGAGAGGAGTCATCGTGGCTGTATTCTGCATAGCCCTTCTCTCCGAGCTCACCGGCCTTGCTGCATCATTTGCGTTCAGAGCCTCACCCAGCGCAATAGCGGGTATACTGGCTGCACTATCATACGTGGTTGCCCTGCAGATCAAGAAGATGCACGAGAGAGCAAACGGTCGAGTAGGCTTTTTGAGTACGCCCTCGGACGTGACTGAGGGAGCTCATGAAACCGACTTGTCTCAGTCGGACTCCAGTCACAGCGATTGATTGTTCGGCAGACCTGTCAGACATGTTGCCATGGAATGGAGTCAAGCGCAACTATTCGGCGGTATGTTTAAGTGAGGCATGGGGTTCCGGCGGCGCCAAGGTCGGTGAGAACGGCTGTGAGTGACGAAACCCCTGAGCGTGGCGAGGTCATAAAATCCTCAATCATCACGATTGTCCTTGTCGTGATCTTCCTGTCTCTCGCGATTGCCTTCTGGGCGTGGTCCGCCCCTGACATCACCAGCCCCGTCAAGTACTTGAACGCCGTGAATCCATACATCGCTGTTGTCCTTGAGATTATGTTCATGTTTGGTTTCTTCGTGTTCGCCACCGTGACAATCGTAAACATCAAGCTCGCACTCACCCGGTTACGTGCTGGGTGGACTGAGATTGTCCTCATGCTGATACTCGAAGTACTCTTGTCGTTCTTGATGTTCGGCTCTGGTGTGGGGTCGGCGAGCGTGGTCCTCTGTCTTGCCTTTGTAGTGTACCTCTACCTGCTTCAGGACTGACATGCATCTCCGGTTTGCTCATTTCCGAACAAAGGTAGCACCAGAAGGTTTATGTGGCGAGCCCAAGGTAAGCCCTCTTAGTCCAGTGGCAGAATTGCTGATTGCTGGCTGCATCGAGAGAATCGCGGTCAACTGGCCGGACCTGTTAGCATTGCCCGCTCTGAGGTTCTGACTTCCGACAGTTGCAGCGAGTACTACTTGGAGGACATGATTGTGTTTGGAATCAGCGGCGCCGGCTATGACATGAGCACAAGCATATTCAGCCCAGACGGCCGCATCTTCGCCGCAGAGTATGCTAAGAAGGCGGTTGAGCAAGGCGCGACATCGATAGGCATTCTCGTCAATGATGGTGTGATTCTCTTGGCTGAGAAGAAGATGATGCCGCTGCAGGAACCTGACAGTGTCGAGAAGATCACAAAGGTCGACGACCATGTTGGAGTGGCCACGTCAGGGTTCATGGCAGATGCACGTCGTTTGATTGAGGAAGCGAGGATCAAGGCACAGTCCTACTGGCTGACATACGAGGAACCGATTCCCGCGGAGACCTTGGCCGAACACATATGCGATATCAAGTCACTCTTCACTCTGGACGCGAGAGGGCGTCCCTTTGGTGTCGCGATGATAATCGGGTCTGTCGATGCAGACAGTCAACCCCATCTGTTTGTGACTGACCCAGTCGGGACCTACTTCGGTTTCCTAGCTGCAGTGATTGGGCGTGGCAGCACTCGGGCGGGAGAGTACCTAGAGAAGCAGTACAAGCGCAAGTTGAAGCTCTCGCAGGCAGTCGGTCTCGCGCTCGACGCACTTCGTCAAGCGACCGAAACTGCCCTGACCTCTGAGAACGTGGAGATTGCGAGGATAGCAGTCAACGACCGTCAATTCTACAGGTTCTCTCGGTCAGAGATAGACGGTTTCTTGGCGCCACCGAAGTCCGAGAAGAAGCCCTAAGGAGTTGAATGAAAGGTTGATGGGCTATGGTAGCAGAGGCATCAAGAGCGGCGAAAAGTGGCTTGATCTTGACGCTGTGGTCATAGGCATTCAGAAGGGGCATCTCCGGTTTGAGCTGCTTGTGAATCCTGACCTCGCTTTCAGATACAGGCGTGGAGAGGATGTTCCACTTGAGGACATACTGAAGGCCTACGAGATATATGAGGACGCCATGCGAGGTGACCACGCGTCAGAAGACTCAGTCAAGGACACCTTCGGGACCAGCGAGATATTCGAGATAGCACCTGAGATCATAAAACATGGCGAATTCAAGCTCACACATGATCAGCGGGAGCAGCTTCTGAAGGAGAAGACGGAGGCCATAATAGCGAACATCGCCAAAGGGGCGATGAATCCGCAGACAGGTCACCCTCACCCTCCTGAGAGGATTCGCCAAGCGATGCAGGAGGCCAAGGTACGCATCGACCCATTCATCAAAGTTGACGAACAGGTGGCGAATGTTATAAAGGCCCTCCGCACTATCATCCCCATATCATTCGACAGTGTCAAGCTGAGGATAATGATTCCAGCGGCTTACTCGGGTAAGGGCTACAACATGGTGGCCAATGTTGGCGTGATTAGGTCTGAGAGTTGGGAACAAGACGGCTCGTGGACTGGGGTGGTCGAGATGCCTCCTTCAGGGAGGCAGGCACTGTACGACGAGCTGAACAAGCTCTCGAAAGGGCAGGTGCGAATCGAGCTCGTCAGGTAGTCCTCGCACGAAGCCCAAGCATTGATGATCATTCACAGATGATAAAGACAGAACTACACAATGAGGGAATGGAAATACATTGGCAGGCATATTCTTTCAAAAGAGAGAGATAGTTGTCCCGGGCCAGCTCTTAGCCGAGGGAAGATATCAGCCATCCACGGGGACCTACTCAGACATTGATGGGAAGATATTCTCAGCCCTAGTAGGTCTTGCAGAGCTGCGGGGAAACACAGTCAAAGTGGTCGCACTTGAGGGTGTCTATATCCCTCGGGAAGGCGACCTCGTGATTGGAACGGTGACCATGGTCGCCGGTAACAACTGGAAAATCGACATTGGCGGTCCCTACGGTGCATCACTCCATGCCAACAACGCATTGAGGCGCCCATACGATGAGGACATCTCTCATTACATGGATATTGGCGATGTGGTGTCCGCCGAAGTGTTAACCTTCGACAGGAACAGCGGGCCGTTTCTTTCGATGAAGGGCCGGGGTTTCAGGAAGCTCACTGACGGTATGGTTCTGGAAGTGAGTCCTGCGAAGATCCCCCGGATCATCGGAAGGAGGGGTTCTATGATCAACATGATCAAGGACAAGATACGCATACAGACAGTGGTGGGTCAGAATGGCAGAATCTGGATTCGCGCCGCCGACTTACCAACTCTGCGTCTTGCCATCAAGGCCTTCAAGATGATTGAGGAACAGGCCCACACGTCAAATCTGACTGACAGGATTGCTGCAATGCTTGAGGAGGAGAGGGGCAAGCTGAAGGGAACCGAGAGTACACATGTTGAGAAAAATGAGAGTGACACTCACAAGGAGGACTTGAGATAGAGAATGAGTCCAGAAACTAGACCTGACTTTCTTATCAACCCTGAAGGCCTGAGGTTGGATGGGCGGAGACCTGATGAACTGAGACAGATTGAGCTTGAGTGTGGCGTGCTGAAGACAGCCGATGGGTCGGCCTCAATACGACAGGGCAAGACCTACATCTTGGCTGCAGTGTACGGCCCCAGAGAGCTTCATCCAAGACACTTGGCGTTGAATGACAGAGCATTCCTGAGATGCGTCTATCGAATGGCGACCTTTTCCGTGCCCGACAGGAAGCGAGCTGCTCCATCCCGTCGGGAACGAGAGATTTCGATGGTCATGGGCAATGCACTGGAGCCCGCATTATTCTTGGAGGAGTTCCCAAAGGCTGTTGTCGACGTCTTCATCCAAGTTATCCAGGCTGATGGTGGGACCCGTTGTGCGTCTATCACCGCAGCGTCGCTTGCGTTGGCAGATGCAGGTATCCCGATGCGCAGTCTGGTTCCCGCGGTTGCGGTCGGAAAGGCTGACGGCAAGCTCCTCCTCGATCTCGGTGACGAGGAAGACAAGTATGGTCAGGGTGATATTCCCATTGCCATCATCCCCCGTACTGAAGAACTGACACTGCTCCAGCAGGACGGCTCTTTCACTCGTGAGGAGTTCCTAGAAGCACTCCAGATGGGGATCAATGGCTGCAAATACATCCACGAACTCCAGAAGGACGCCCTCAAGAGAGCCTATGCTAAGAGGGCTCCAGAGGGCTCGGAGGAAGAGGAAGAAGAGGACGCTGGCGCGGAGTACGATGACGACCTCGAAACGGACCTCGGCGAGTCTGAATATGACGAAGGAGAGGATGAGTAGGAATGGGCGACTTTAGTGCTGAAGTGATAAGCCACATAGATCGCAACTATGTGATGGATCTTCTAAAGAAGGGAGAGCGAATCGATGGCAGAGCACTGGACCAGTACCGGCCCATCGAGGTTCAAGTGGATGTGGTCCCAGCGAAGGCCGATGGTTCATGCATTGTCAAACTCGGCAATACGAGCGTGATTGCAGGTATCAAAGTCCTTGTCGGTGAACCCTACCCCGACACACCTGATGAAGGCGTCACAATGATATCGGCTGAGATGGCACCAATCGCATCACCAATGTTCGAGGCGGGACCTCCGAAGGAGGACGCAATTGAGCTGGCGAGGGTCGTGGACCGTGGTGTTCGCGAATCTGAAACCGTCGATGCAAAGGCATTGTGCATCGAGCCGGGAAAGAAGGTGTACATGGTCTTCGTAGACATCTATCCTCTGGAGCATGATGGAAACCTGATTGACGCATCGTCCATCGCATCGAACGTGGCAATGATGACTACAACATTTCCCGAGATGAAATTCGAAAACAAGGAAGTCGTGCCAACGGGTCGGCTCATAAAGATCCCAATCAAGAATCTCGCCGTGGAATGTACCATTGCCAAGATCGGGACCAGTCTCGTCATCGACCCCATCCTCAAGGAGGAGTTCGTGCAAGACTGCAGACTGACAATGGCCATTGATCAGAACGACAACCTGACTGCGATGCAGAAGGGTGGTGGAATCGGTCCGATATCCATGAAGCAGATTGAGAGTGCAATCGACATGGCCATTGAGCGGTCCAAGGACATCCGAAAGATCACAGAGGACGCTGTGAAGTCGGTGAAGTGAACCGTGACATTGGAGTTGTCGCTCTGGCGGCACCTCCTCTGTCACGTTGATTCATAGATATGCTAATAAGTGAAGCCAACGGGCGAGGTTCAAGCCCGGTCAGCTCCCATCATGGGGCACGACTGGCTTCACAGGCTGACGAATCAGGAGACCAGTAGTTTGCCACATACCAAGAAGGTGAATAGCACAGGCAGATTCGGCGCAAGGTATGGCTCGAAGCTGCGCCGGCGAGTTCTAGACATAGAGCTCAGACGTAGGGAGCCTCATCGCTGTCCATCCTGTGCGACAAAGGCAATAAGGCGACAGGCTGCGGGTCTCTGGATGTGCCACAAGTGCGGTATGGTCTTCGCCGGCGGAGCTTGGGTGCCTTACACCGAGCCCGGCAAGGCTGCTCGACGCGTAATCGCTCAGAGAGTGTCAGGTGACTTTCTTGCTCTTCATACTGAAGAGGAACCCGAGAAGCCCACTGAGTGAGTGCTTCTAGCGCGAGGGACTCCAGGTGCCCTCACTTCTTATCACGACCTCCCGGAGGACGTCTAATCGGGTTAGGTCGTTTGTTCGTGACCTGATGACCGTCCTGCCAGACAGTGAGAGGTTCAACCGTGGAGGTATGAGCCTCGACGAACTCACGGCCAGAATCAGGCAGTCGAGTGCGAGAGCGGCACTGATTGTAGGCACATCTAGGGGCAATCCCCAACAGATTCAGTTCGTGGTCCCTGCGGGTCATCCAGTTCTGTCCATTCTTATTGAGAGTGCGGTCCTGCGAAGGGAAGTCTTACCATCGGGAGGTCCTCGGATCAACGGAATCTACGGGATTACAGTGAACTCTTCGCCGACTGACAAGGCAAGGGACGTTGCTGGAATGGTCGCGGAGGTGTTGGAGATGCCGCTACATGAGTCTCAGAAGGTGGACTTGGCGGGAGAGGCCGGCCTTAATCGTGTAATAATCAGGTTTCAAGATGTGGCCGGGGACAAGCTCATCTGGACGCATTATCACGCATATGATGGAACAGAGATAGGTCCACGAATGCGGATCTTCTCAGTCAGGAGGAGCCCCAACGATGAGTCTTAGGGTTGTCAGTGGTCGCACCATCGTTGAGATGGACATGGGCTCGTCCGAGATGGCTCAGACCATTCACTCTGCATTGGAGCCTGAGACAGAGTCTGTCCCTTCAGAGCGTGCAACAACAACCATCCGTGTAGACGGGCCCAAGCTCATCATTGAGATTCTTGCTGAGGATTTGACAGCACTCAGAGCTGCGATGAACTCGTTCTTGGCTTGGATTTCAGGTGCCAAGCGGGCGCTTGAGTATGTCAACAGTCACTAGCCCTGACTGATGCAGCTGTGGGAAGCTCACAGGGGAAAACGCTTAAGTTCCGACCCCTGTGCCGCATCAGAGATAGACCGTTATCACACCGAGAGGAGCAGCAAGAGAATGACTCAAGAGATACCTCCGGCCCTTCAGCAGCAGTTCATGCGGTTCGACAAGATGCAGCATGAGCACGAAACCATGCAAGTAATGGTTCAGAGCATGCAGTCAGAGCTCAGTGAAGTGAGAATGACTCTGGAGGAGCTGGGCAAGCAAGCAGACGACGTCGAAACCTACAAGGTTGTGGGACAGGTGATGTTCCGGGTAGACAAGCCCAAGATGACCGAGGAGCTGGAAAACCGGAGGCAGACCCTTGACATGCGACTCGCTGCAATGAGCAAGAAACTGGAAACGCAAGCGGAGAAACTCAAGGAGCTTGCGACAAAGATACAGGAAGAGGCGGGCAGACTTAACATCAGGCTTCAGTGAGAAAGATGAGTCCTGTCCTTACTATCGGCCTGCCAGAACTGACAGAATCTGACATGGAACACTTGGCAGAGGAATGTGAGGAGGAGGTCAGCAGATTCGTCCTCAAGTCCGTGCCAAGGAAGAGCATCTCCGAGCTGTCAGTCATCTGTGTACTGGACGTTTCCAGCGATGGGTCACAGCTCGATATAGACGTCCAGTTGAACCTCGTACAGGAGTACGAAACAGGCCACTCGCTTGAAACTCTCACTGAGGAAGCGACTAGGCACGCGGCAAGCTGGCTTGAAAAGAAGCTAATGGAGATGAAGGGCAGTTGACCATAAGGTCTCTTCTTGAGTCAGCGTCGCGTGTTCTGTTTCTAGGCCATCAAAACGCTGATCCAGACGCAATCTGTTCGATGGCTGCACTTGCTGAGCTGTATGGACAGCTGAACCACCAGGGACATGCTGATCTCGCGTGTGACGATGTCAGTCGACTTGCTGTTCAGGTGCTTGAGAAGTTCTCACCTATGACGAAGGTTTCGGCATCTATTGAGGGCGATCATGACCTGGTCGTTGTTGTGGATGCGAACAACAGGTTCCAGTTCGGGGAGCGACTACAGTCATTTCAGAACATCCCGTCTAAGACGGTGGTCATTGACCATCACGAACCCAACCCTGACATTGCTCAGCTGGCCGAACACTCCATTGTCAAGAGTGACGCTTCTTCGACCTGTGAAATCGTGATTGAGCTGTACGATGAATTCGGTATTCCCGTCAGCCCGACTGCAGCCAGCCTACTGCTCGCAGGGATTGTGTTTGACACCCGGCGATTCTTCTATGCCACCAGTGGAACACTGGACTGTGCTGTACGGCTGTTGAGGGCAGGGGCGGACTACCAAGCTGTGATAAACTCCCTTGTCAGCAAGCCTGACAGGTCAGAGAGAATCGCCCGACTGAAGGCGGCCGCAAGATTGCGTATTCAGGTCATTGATGACTGGATCATAGTAACAACCAGTGTTGGGGCCTTTGAGGCAAGCGCATGTCGATCACTCATTGAGCTGGGTGCAGATGTGGCCATAGTTGGAGGATCGCCTTCAAAGGGTGTTGTCAGGCTCAGTTCCAGAAGCACGAACGAGTTCTATGCACAGACGGGGATTAATCTTGGGAGGGATGTGATGGAACCTCTGGGTGCGGTGATTGAGGGTATCGGCGGCGGTCATCCTAATGCTGCTGGTGCGAACGGCAAGCGAAACCGCGATAAGGCACTGACAGTGTCCGTCGAGCTAATCCGGGAGGCCTTGGCAAAGAAACTCCCACATGCGGATGAAGTGACATCATGAGGAGTCTGCGGACTAATGACGCTCGTGGAGTTCGTCGACTTCAGTTTCAAGTACCTAGAAGCAGACTCCCTAGCTCTGAAGCATATTAATCTGAAGATTGACTCGGGCGAGTACATTGTTGTCACAGGTCCCTCGGGTTGTGGCAAGACCACACTCTGCCGCGCAATCAACGGGCTTGTTCCGCACTTCCATCGCGGCTATGTCGGCGGTCACGTGTATGTGGACTCAAAGGACACCAGAAACAGCGAGGTCGCCGAGCTGGCCACGATTGTTGGGCTGGTGTTCCAGGACCCAAGCAACCAGCTTGTGACTCTGAATGTGGAGAAGGAGATTGCTTTCGGACCTGAGAACCTAGCCGTAGAGCCGAAGGAGATCCGGCTCCGAGTCGAGGAGCTAATAAGTCGTCTGAACTTGGAGCATCTACGCGACAAACATCCTCACGAGATGTCGGGTGGGGAGCAGCAGCGCGTTGCAATGGCGGCGACTCTTGCACTCAGACCCAAGATTCTCGTTGCCGACGAACCAACATCGAATCTCGATCCACAGAGTGCACAGCTCATTCTTGACCTGATTGCAGATCTGAACAGACAGGGAATGACTGTCTTACTCGTGGAACACCGGCTGGACTTGGTGTCGAACGAGGCTTCTAGGCTCATTCTGATGGACAATGGCTGCATAGTAGCTGATGGTCCTCCTCGTGATGTGCTTGTGCAGGACCTTTGCCAGGAGATTGGCGTGGGAATACCAAAGGCTACTCAGGTATACAAACAACTGAAACGGCGGGGTGTGACGCTGGGACGCGTGCCATTGACGGGCAAAGAGCTGGCTGCTCTCGTGATGGAGGCCCGACAGGCATGATTCAGCTTGATGATGTTCACTACAGCTACGAAGGCCTCTATGCGGCCCTCAGGGGGGTTTCCCTGGAGATTGAAGACGGAGAGAGGGTCGCAATCATGGGGTCTAACGGTGCTGGCAAGACGACTCTCATAAAGCACATGAACGGCCTCCTACGGCCGCAGAGAGGGCGAGTGTTCCTTGACGGCAGGGACACAAGGAATCTCTCAGTAGCTGAGATGGCTCGCATTGTCGGACTGGTCTTTCAATCGCCTGATCATCAGCTCTTCTTGGACAGCGTTCACAAGGAAGTAGTGTTCGGTCTCAAGAACTTGGGATTCACCAGCGAAGAAATAGAGGATAGATGTGCCAGTACACTGGAGCGTCTTGGGCTAACAGGCTTTGCTGAGAGGTCACCTTTCATGCTCTCCGGAGGCGAGAGAAAGCGTGTCGCACTCGCTTGCGTTCTGGCTACAGAGCCCCGAGTTCTCGCTCTTGATGAGCCAACCATAGGCCAAGACGCTCAACAGAAGGACAGACTGGCACAGCTCTTGCTCGACCTGAACCAGAAGGGCCGCACAGTGATAGTCGTCACTCACGATATCGAGTTCGTCATCGAGCATTTTCCGCGGACTGTGGCAATGGCTGGCGGGAGAATAGTCGCTGACGGCTCCACCAGTTCCGTGCTGAGCAATGACAGGGTGATTGAGTTGTGCTCGCTTGCGCACCCACAAGTCACACTTGCCGCAAAGGCCCTAAGCCAATCCTTCCCTGAAGTGCCAGAACGTATTACTTCCATGTCACAGATAGAAGAAGTGATCATGAGTCTGCTGGAAGGAGGGACACACTCGTGAGTTTCTTGGAGATCTTCCAATACACTCGCAAGGACTCAATAATCCACCATTTGGACCCGAGGTCAAAGATGCTCTTCTCGGTGGCCGCCGCCGCTGCTTCTCTCATGTTCCTGAACATCATCCCCCTACTGATAGTGTTTCTTTGCCTCATACCCATCATAGCAGCAGCGAAGTCATTGAAGCGGTGGTTGCGGAGCATGAAGGGGCTGTCAGTCCTGTTGGTCTTCATAATGGTCTTCAACACTCTTCTTTCGCCAGTTCCGAACCCCTTCTCACACTCAATCGCATTGACAATCCGTCTTGTTGCCCTCATGACATCGTTCTCCATCTTCTTCCTGACTGTACACCCGGATCAGTTGTCACAGGCGCTCATCCAGATGCGTGTCAGATTCGAGTTCGCCTTCGCGATGAGCATGGCGATGAGGTATGTCCCGACGCTCGCGCAAGAAGCATATTCCATTATGGACGCTCAGAAAGCGCGAGGTGTCGAGCTTGACAAGGGCAATCCCATCCGACGGATCAGGAACATCGTGCCAATCATAGTCCCACTGATCATTGTGTCCATCCGTAGGGCTCTTTCGATTGCCGAGAGCATGGAGTCGAGAGGTTTCGGTGCATGTGAGAAGCGCACCTACATGGACCGACTGAGCTTTCGCAAGGGCGACTGGGTGGTCGTGTTGGTGTCCGTGCTTGTCCTAGCATTTGTACTCTACATCCGGCTCTTTGTTGCGCTGCCGGAATGGATGCTCTGGAGTCTTCCTCTCTGAAACCATTCCGGCGCACGAACTCGTGGAAGGTGTTGGTCCTGTGCAAATCGAGTAGATGTTCACCCTGACATACTTTATTTGAAGGACCCAACGTAGTATGACGGGATGACAGTCGAGAAGAAGGTCCAGCTACCGTCCCGAGAGCAGTACACAGTCAGAGATCTGTTGACCGACCTGAGGTCAATTGACCCTACTCCAAGCGTGCTCGACAGGGTCGCTTCGGAAGTCATCTACTTCCAATGGAGCTGCTGCAAGACAGACTTCGGTGACCAGAACCCTGTTACCGACGGTCTCTCACGCCTTCTTGCGTTCATGCAGGGGGGCTATGAGCAGCTGCTCGTCAACGGCGAGCTATGGCGCGCCAATGACACACCAAGAGCTGCGCTCAACCAGATTGAGAAGGCGCTACCCCCTGAGATGATGGACTATGTCCTCGGTCGTCCTGGGGCGTACATCCACAGTGTTCTCGACTCAGCCTATGCGGAGAGGCAGCAAGAAGTGATGAACTACGAGCGCCTTGAGAAAGGGATCCGTTCTGAGATAGAGAAGTCGCCTGAGGATCCTGACCTCTACAACAAGCTGCGTCTGCTCCTCTGGATACTGGGACGTCACAGGGAGTCCAGCGAGGCATTCAAGACGGCGAAGAAACTTGGGTGGAAGCCAGAGGCCAGTAGACTGGTAACGATATGACTTGTCACAGTCGACCTACAAAGAACGTGGGCATCGCTTCACTCGGCTGAAGGGCTGGTTTGAAGCGGAAAACGTAGGACAACCTGCCCTACGATCATCCGAATGAGATGATGAAACCACTGACCTCGACGTCGTTGTTGGCTGTTCGAAGTGATTTCCAGCATTCTAGGTACCACGAATCCCAATCCAAGAGAAACGCTATATCATGACGAGGTGCCCGGAGGTATCTTCAGCTTGACTGTTCTTGCGGTTGACTTGGATTCAGGCGACTCATCCTGGAATCGTCCACTTGCCTCTCGGATGGTCACGGTTCCGTCCTCGTTTAGGCTTTCTACCCAACTCCCCTCATGCACTCCCCAAGCACCCACATCGGTATACTCGCGGACATAGAATGTGCTGAGGACGGCCCATGCATCCAGTTCTTCTGGGTCGGCGACTTTGTGGAGGGCGGAAGCAGCAGGACCAATCCAGTCATATCGCACTTGTGCAATGTAGGGGTCCCCACCAGCACGATCCGTGCTGGGATCCATCGTCGTTCCTTCGTAGTTGATGCTAACGGTTACGGAGAGCCAAGGTCCAATCTGTTTTGCGTCGACGTCGCTTTCTGGGGGACTCGACTCCCTGAAAATGCCGCAACTGGTATACTGAGATAGCCAAGGAAGGCAGTCGCGACTCTGTACCTTCTGGCACAGAGCAGAGAGCAGTCTGTCTGTCTGCATCGTTGTAGCACCTCTTCTTTCTTCCAGCAAAGCATACAAGACACCTGATAGGGTTTGCTTCAATCTCGATTTCCGCTACTAGTCTGCGCGGGAGCTCTCTGTACACACATACAAGACAGGTGTCATGGAGCTGGCCCGCTTTCTCACATTTGAGCTTTCACAGGATGTGATACTACCTGCGTGCGCCTCTCGCGATGAAGACCATGACGAATTGCAGAACAACATACACCAAGTATACACCGGTCATCGCATTAAACATCGGGACGCCTATCCCATTCCAATCACTCAACAGGGTGGCCCCGATGACCACAATCAGCATCAACAGCCCGTTGCCTATAGGAGTGGCGACGCAGTTGAATAGACTCCACTCCTTATGCCAGACGCCATACCTGCGATCGACCTCGTAGACAGTGAATCTCACGAAGAGCCCGAATATGACGAACGCAGTGATTGTGCCAAAAGCTGCAAGAATGATCAATGCCGAAAAGCCCAGCACGTCGTGGTAGGCCTGACCGATTGCCCAGCCGCCTACAAGTAGCCCGATACATAGAAGGTTGATGATGAGGAGCTGGAGCCTGATGCTCGATATGTTAGAACTCTGAGTCAAGATGATATCTCCCATGCGAATGCTGCTCGACCCGTTTCGATGCTCCTTTATATCTCCGTTGCCTTTGGCCCACTCAACGCGGGAGTGAAGCGCACTGGTCACATACTCTGCTGCAATTGAATCTGGGACCACAGATCTATGGTATGGCCGTTTCATCGACTTTCAGGGTACCCATGCCCGAGCTAAGGACCGGCAGTCTTTGCTTCGTGGCCTTCAGGAGGAGCTTCTATATCACAATATCTGGTTGCAGCGTCATGGCGAAATCTCTCCGTCCATTCTAGAGCACTCTGTCATTGTCACGGAAGAGATACCCGGTATCGAAGGTCTGGGTGAGTCGGGCGGCGAGGTTGCCCTCTTCAAGTTCGATCGCAGGAGAGTGACTGGCCAGATGATGGAGGCCTCCATTCGCTTCATGGGCCACAACAGACAGGACCTACTGCGACTCGTGGGCGAGCTGACCCCTCAGCAGTTGACCTTTGTTCCTCAAGGTAAAGAGCGCGACATCACGGGTATCCTCAGACACGTCTGCAATGCGGAGGAGTTCTACATCACACGACTGGGCCATGATGCTGACTCGAGGTATGAGAGGAATGCCGGGATGACTGAAGAAGCGGTCGATCAGCTGCCTCTCTTCCAAAGACTGGAAATCGTTAGGAGGGCCTGTGTGGCGACCTTGAGAGCGCTTGTGCCACAGAGGGGCGCCAGAGTATTCACAAGAAGGGAGTACACGACACACCCCGAGGAGCAGTGGACTGCTCACAAGGTTATGCGACGGTTTCTGGAGCATGAGCGAGAACACTACTACAACATACGTGAGTATCTGGGGCTGCCCTTTCGTGATACCTGTTGACGATTCCTTTTTCTGCAGTTCCGATGCAGGGAGGAACAGGACAGTTCAGTGTTTCACACCGTAGTATGTCATCATAGTCACGGGTACGCCCGCGGTCTTCAGGTACATCCAAAGCTGCATCTTGTGCATGGCCATGTGAGTAGTTATTTCCTGCAAGTAGTCCACCCATCGCTTCGGAGGCCCCTGTTCATAGAACGGTTTGAGCTTCGGCTCCAAGGCTTCCTTGTCCGTCATTGCCTTGAGGCGCTTGACCACCAGTTCAACACCCTCGTCAAAGACCTTCAGGATGTCAGCGACAGATTCACGATTCAGGTCCTTCTCCATCGCCTGAGCCTGTTCGGGCTTGGTGAT
>CAZVZC010000022.1:0-34649 GCA_964631415.1 uncultured archaeon
ATCAGTGAACGCGACATGCCGAAAGTGAGAGCGCAGAAGATAGGCTTCGTGTTTCAGTCGTTCCTACTGATAGAAGACCTGACAGCCTACGAGAACATCGAGGCCGTCCTCTGGCCAAGCATAGATTTGAGGAAGGAGAAACAGGAGGCCATGGCGCTTGAGGTCTTACGAGAGGTTGACATGCTTGAGCGCAAGGACCACTTCCCTCGACAGATGAGCGGTGGAGAACAGCAGAGGACAGCCATTGCCAGAGCACTCGTCAACAATCCCCCTATACTCTTCTGTGACGAACCTACAGGCAACTTGGACTCAAAGACAGGCGAATCCGTCTTGAAGATCATTGCGGGCCTAAACAAGGACAGGAAGATGACAGTCGTGCTCGTGACCCACAACGAGGAACTGGTGAAGTATGCCAAGCGCGTGCTTCGCATGAAAGACGGAGCGATCGTTTCAGATAAGTAAGAACAATCCTCTATGTATCCATGCATGGTTGCCGACATCCATGCTGTGGGTCCCGATAGAACTCGCCTAGCAACTCAGTTGTTCCTGGAGAAGAACCTTACATGCCTAGCTCAGAGTGCCAAGAGTCCGAGACCTTGGCCGAAACAATGGCCGATAATGGATTGAACGAAGAGGCCATGTACGGGTTCGTTCAAGCTGCAGAATGCTGGGACAGATGGGAGTCGTTTTCGAAAGCTGCGAAGTGCTACGAACGTGCATACGAACACGCCATGCTGTGTCATCACTATAGAAGCGCCGCCGAGATCATGATGAACGCGGCCTGGGCATGGGTGAAACAGGGTGAATACGAGAGATTCGAACTGAACTGTCAGGTTGCATCCGACGCTTACCTAATGGCGGCCGGTGAAGAGAAAGACCCGTTGCGCTTGGTGGATGGTGCCTTCTGCTCAGTGCTAGGAGGCGACCTTGACATGGCGAAACGGCTCATCCACGGCGCGTCTGAAACCACGAAGGGTCAAGCAAAGGAACTCATCAATCTGGTCCTCATGCTGACCGAGTATGCATTTGGGAAAGCCGATGGATATGTGCGGGACGTGCTCGCTGGGCTGCTTGAGCCTACTGAATTCACCAAAGTGCACAGGACCGTGTTCCTTGTGCTGACCGGATTCATTCGCACTTCGCTGGAATCAGAGGCGGCAGTGACAGTAGCCAGCTTGGCTGAGAGCACAGGGCTTGACAGGAAAAGACTGAAGGGTCTCGTGAGAAGGGCGATAGACGAAGGACTGCTACCGGCCACATTTGATGAGGAAACTGAGGAACTTGTGATTGACGCCAGTAGATATGACCCTGAGAGCCTCGCTCTAAGGAAGGGACCGATACTCAGTAGAGACCTTAAGGATCCCGGTGCATGGGACACGGACCTTGACGAGTGACCTCTTGTGTCTTCTTGATACTTGAAACAATGGCGCCTAGCCCAATGTTACATCCAAGCGTATTCAGCAGACACACCAGATACGTCATCTGGCATCCTGATGGCACCAGAGGAACTGACTCAGTGCAACTGTTGACGAGAAAACGTTTTTAGTCTGATTGTTGATTGAGGCAGCTGGCTCGGCTCGGCGGAACATGGGTGTTATCGATGACGGATGGCCTGAAGTGGCTGCAATGCCCGGTATGTAAGGCAACAATCTACTGGAGGATTCCAGAGAATGCCTTCAAAGAGGCCAAGCGATTCCCTACGCCCGTCATCATCAAGCATGAAGACCATTATGTGGTCTGTTATGTCGATAGCCACTATCAAGTAGCAGACACAGAGATCGCAAGTGCATTTCTAGAGGCTGAAACCAAGGAGTAGTCATGCAGTACCGCGGCCGCTGCGCACTCCCGACAATCACTCAGAACACACTATTTCTCTGTCTTGACGTCGAGTCCGTTGTCGAGCGCCCACTCAAGGACACGAGATGCCTGTGCACTCGCCATCCCCCACGTTCTGAGATTCGTGATGAGGTCTCTGATCCCTGATATCCAGTCTCGCAGAAGGTCCTTGATTCGAAGCGCTATTCCGATGTCAGTCTTGTCGTCGAGAATGGGAACGAGCTTCGCTGCAAGACTCTGTGACAGGACCAGAATGGTTTCAAGTCGGGCAATCCACTCTTCGCGAGGCAGACCAGTCAGTGTCTGTGCGACGGCCAAGTGATAGTCATATTGTGCCGTGTAATATCGAAGCCGCCAGCTTAGCACTTCCACCAGCAGAGTCTTGTGAGCAGTGCTAGGAGAGGTCTTGAGAAGCAAGCCTAGGAATCTTTCGAACATCTCATCCGCCGACTGACTGGCATCATAGTACAGGGCCATGGCTTGCTGATACTCACCATCATTCAGCGAGGAGTCTGCATCTTGAATCGACCTCTGGAATCTCTCTAGGACCGCCCTTGTGGAGGCAGTTTCTTCCCGGGTCAAGTCAACACTCTCGCTGTTGTTCAAGTGTCCTCACCTTTTGCACGGTGCTACTAGGTGCGACACTCTGTTGATTCTCATTGGCGCACTCCCAATCGGTTCTTCAACCTTCCCTCGTCTGTCTTCTAATGAACCATTCTCCTGCACACTGCCGACCGAACCTGAAAAAGCGGTTCCGGTCCTCCGACGGAACGGAAAGCAATCACGGATTAGAGCCTGTTCCTGCTCGGGTGCAGATCCGTATCTGGAGTTAACTACCCGCGAACGCCCTAAAACATGTCTCTGATGTCCTCTGAACATCGACTTGTCGCTTCCATCCTGCTTCCTGCCTAATCCAGTGGAGGTTTGTTCTGCTCTTTGTAGTCATCTTCTTCTTCAGCCCACTTCATGAACTCCTCGCTCGGCGGCATATCTGAATACATGGACTCTCGATTGGCCTCCAGACAACTCACCTCAACACCTGCGAGCTCGGCCATCGTCATGACTCTGTTGCCTGCTCTTGCAGCCGCACTCATGACCGGACTGAGCCAAGCCTGCCATTCAGAGGAACGCATCAGGTGATGGTCAACTACTAGCAGAGGGAATAGCGGTGCCATCACAGCAAGTGAGTACAGCGCCGCCTGACGATGGGATTCCTCGAACCGGTCCAGATATAGCGGTGGCCCCCCAACCAGAGCCACATCTGGTTTCACGGAGATGCAGTAGGATAGAGACTCTCGGTCAACCGGCCCTTGAACGTCGGGAGCAAAGAGAACCTGTCGACCCCTATGAGCCACTCTGGTAGCAATGACATATCCGAGCTCTGACGCACTAGGTCCATGTGGCAGTGGTCTGGAGTAAGAAACTGTCGTCTGTCCGAATGAGTAGCTCTGTCCATCGGCCCACCGAATCTCATCGACAATGTCGCCCACGTCCTTCTGGAAGTAGAAGCCCCGTCTTCTCTGGGACGCGTTTATGTTCTCACGATTGTCCTTTGCGAGAACAATCTTCCCCTCAAACATGCGTTGTAGTTCCTCACGTGAACTGAAGTTATACCTGAAGTTGGTGAAACCCGGACGAACGTGATCGTAATGATAGTGGCTGATCGAGATAACATCAGCCTTCCTTGCCGCAACGAAGATTGACTGTAATGAGGTCTCCAACCTACGATACTCGGCAGGATGAGGCTCAAGCCCGTACCTCATCGATAGGGCAGCAGATGGGTCGAGGACCATGGAAACATCGGGTGTGCTCAGCCTCAGGCACATAGACCTGACACCCATGCTCTCAGCTGCCAACGGCTCTATCTCAATGTCTCCGACTATCACTGTCTTGACTCCCTAAAGTAAACAAGCCTGTAGCCATTATCCCGGACCATCTCGGCCTCGCAAAGGGTAGCGCACTTGGTCTTGGACTTGAAATGGCGGAACATGCACAGGTCCGATGGCAGAAAGACATCACGCTCTTGCTCAATCTGCTCCTCATTGAACAACGAAAGGTCGCCCTCGATGCTCTTGGGCTCGTATCGGTCCACTTCAGCAAATCCCACGAAGATGAGAAAATGCGACAGGAGAGACCCGTTGGCGTCAACCAGTCGTTCTGAAACGATTCCTCTGTGCTGTTGATGGTTCAGACTACTGGCCCCTGTTTCTTCCATGACCTCTCGTGATGCAGCTGTGCCTATATGCTCCCCCGGTTTGACTTTGCCACCTATGAGGCTCCATAACCCCTCATAAGGTGCTCGAGCACGCTTAAGAAACAGATATTGACCTTTGCAGCGAAGGATAGTTATTGCGATTGGCAGGACGACGCTCATCTTCGTTTACCTCGCACAACAGGCAGCTAATACTCGCATCCTGCTGTCTGAGGAACCAGTCTTTAAACGTAAGGACTCACGGCAGGAAGCGAAGATTCTTAGCGGTTTCGACGCTGTTGTTGACGAGGTCTGACGCTTGGGCGAACTGCTGGTCCCACACGTTAGGGACAAGATCCTAGCAAGGATAACACCAACGCCAGATGAGATACGGAACCAGCAACAAGTGACTGATGATCTCGTAGAGGCGTTAAAGCGTCGAGCGAAGACCATTGAGCAGTCGTATTCCTTCGTTGAGCCCCAAGGATCGACGGGCAAGAAACAGACACAGTTGCGCGGAGCTGCGGACATAGACCTATTCGTAGCTCTGAAGCCAGAGGACTACTCCGAACTCTTGGCGCAGCCCTCAAGGGAGAAACATCATTTCTTGGAGGACACACTCGACACGCTCGTGGACAAATGGTTCATTCCTGCAGCAAAAGGGCTTCGTGTCAGAAAGATGCGAAAGACCTACTCTCAGCATCCGTTCTTGTCCCTCGAAATGGGAGGAATCGACATAGACATCATAGCTTGCTTCGATTTGTCTGCTCACACTCTTTTGCAGAATGGACCAATCACAGCAGTTGACAGAACCATCCACCATACGAAATATGTCGTTGAGCACCTAAACGACATGATAAGGGAGGACGTGCGCATACTGAAATCGTTCGTGAGGGCAAGCCACGCCTACGGCGACACTTCAGCTGTCGGGAGGACGGGCTTTACTGGCTATGCACTCGAATTGGCTGTCATATTCGGCCGAGATCTCGGCTCGGCCTTGGACTCTATCCGCAGACTTGAGGTAGCTCCCTTAGACCCACTGGGAAGGCCTCTTGCCGAACTGCGTGCGATGCCCGCGTTCAAAGACGACCACGTCTTCATTATAGATCCAACCGATCCCCGGAGGAATGTGGCTTCCTCGTTCCCTCCAAGGACATGCAAGTGGCTGTCCTTTCGCATCGATGAGCTTCTCGCCGCGGTGAGGGACAACGCCGACGAAAGAGCGGTTGACCTTCTCACAGAAACCCCTATTCCAGTTGAACCCCTGCCGAATTGGCTATCGCCGCATGCAATGGCATTTGAGTTTGTATCCGATGGTTCGGTACACTATACAGTCCTCAGGGACAAGCTCAACAGGACAGCAGGCAACATAGTCACTTCGCTCGAGAGAGAGAGGACCGGCGAGAGAAGGTTTGGAAGAGCATTGGCTGAGGTCTACTTCGAGAGGAGCAGGTTCGCCCTAGGAGTGCTTGTTGAGAGCCCGAGGATATCAGCGACATACCCCAGGAAAGGGCCGCCCAAGAATCTCGAGGGCCCAAGTCTAGAATTCATGAAAAGCCACCCAGAGGCTTACGAAAGGGATGATCACCTTTGGGTTGATGAGCCGAGGAGCTGGACATCAGCAGCTGAGTTCTGCCGTGCGATGATCGAAGCAAGCCCAATACAGGGTCTCGCTCCAGCCAAACGCAGGAGTGCGGTTTCTGCTAGGACTCTCAATGCTCTGTACAGATATATCCTCCCTCTTGAAACGGGGTTTCGTCTGGAAGGAGAAGAAGGGTTTAAGGGGTCCGACAGTGGACTCTCCCTGTGACCACCAGTGCCCGATAGCAGGATTGCACTAATCACACACCCCAAGTCACGTGCCCATAAGATGCCGTTTCCCAGGCCTAACATCGAATCATTCGAGAGCCCCTTGAGGATTCAGATGGCAGAGGCCTATCTGAAGGACCGCGGATTTATGGATCGGCTGATGCAGGTCAAAGCACCCCGAGCAATGGAAGAGACAGTCCTGCTTGCCCACAGCTCATACGTCCTGGACTCAGTGAAGCTGATGTCCGAGATTGGAAGGGGGCAGTTGGGTGAGTCTTCCTATTCAAGCCCAGAGCTCTTTGCATCCGCACTACTAGCCGCAGGCGGTGCTCAGCGGTCAGTAGAACTCGTCGTGAAAGGAGATGCACCTCACGCCTTCTCGTTGATGCGACCCCCTGGGCACCATGCGTCAACGTCAACGCCGTCAGGTCTCTGTTACTTCAACAATGTAGCCATTGCAGTCAAGTACGCCATGGAAAGACTTGGGGTGACGCGTGTCTCCATACTCGACTTCGACGACCACTTCGGAAACGGGACAGCTGAGATCTTCTACAGCAGCCCTGACGTGCAATATGTTTCCATACATGAGTACGACTACGAGGAGTATGGACTCGGCCACTACATGGAGGTCGGTCACGGAAAAGCAGCAGGCACGAAGGTCAACATCCCACTTCTGGAGATGTCGCCAGATGCCTCATACAAGACTGCCATCGATAGAGTAGTAGTACCTGCCATCAACAGGTTCAGACCGGGTTTGATTGCAGTTTCCGCCGGCTACGACGCACACTTCGCCGACCCAGTGGGCAACATGGACGTCACGACCAAGACATTCTGGTATCTTGGAAAGACAGTTGCACAGCTGGCGGAAAAACTGGGATGCCCCGGATCATCTTGGGCACTTGAGGGTGGCTACAATCCAATGGTCATTGGGCCCTGCATTGAAGCGAGTCTTGAGGGGCTGGCCGGAAACCCAATGCCCAGACTCAATGACCAAGCCGAGCGCAAGACAGATGGAACCATCATAGAAGCCAACGAGAGAATAATCGACCAAGTACTCGAAGCACTCGATCCATACTGGTGAGGATTGAAGAGTGACTCATAGCTGCCATGCGTGACATGCACAAGGTTT
Organism: uncultured archaeon; assembly: GCA_964631415.1. Lineage (GTDB taxonomy): Archaea > Asgardarchaeota > Thorarchaeia > Thorarchaeales > Thorarchaeaceae > OWC5. The sequence goes on from CAZVZC010000022.1 coordinate 6,966, forward strand.
TAAGGTGACTCGGGAAGACCGACTTAGAATCTCTCATTGGTGGAGCAATAGTGCCAAAGAAAAGAAAGTCCGGCGGTCGCCATCAGGGTGGCCATGGAGCCTCACATAATGTGCAGTGCTCCAAGTGTGGGCGTCTGGTCCCTGCTGACAAGGCCAAGAAGTTCACAAAACGGGTTTCTTCCGTTGACCCACAGCTGGCTCGAGAGCTGAGACAGCAGGGCAGCTTCATCCAGACGCGACAGCTGACAAGCTACTACTGCATTAGCTGTGCTATTCATACTGGCAAGCTACAGATCAGGCAGCACAGCGAGAGAAGGGACCTACCCGGACACTAGAATGCCATTCAAGATGCATCGCTCTGGGTTCGAATAGTATAGGCCCACCAACCAGAGGGCGCCATGAATGACAAAAAGGAGGCACACTCTGAGATTCTTGCAGTTGATGCCAAACACTCCTACCAATGGTAACTTCCTTCTCAGAGACCTTCCGGGATCAGGAAAGAGAATTGACATCCTATGTCGGGACGCGGCAGCCTGTTTCGACTGGGGTCCTGTGTCATGGCCCAAGTCATGTCTCGAACTCGTGGGCATTCTGTCCGATGCGGCCACATTGACATTCCAGTATCCAGGCACATCGATTCCGAAAGGAGAAACTGAATGGGCACACGTCATGCTCGACTCACTCACAGGGAGACCACCCGTCTTTGTGCATGTGTCTGAAGGCGGAGCCGAGCAATCAGTCAGGCAGCTCATGAGCATATCGGGGTCTCAAGTGTGGCTCTTGGATCGTGGTGGAGTACCCTTGGCGGACCTCGTGGATGCAATGGGACCTGCTCAGAACAGTTTTATGCTTGGAGACCATCGAGGCATAGACCAAAAGACTCGCCAGCTAGCCAACGAATGTGGGGTCTGTAGCGTTTCAGTGGGAAACACGAGCTACCTGAGTAGCCATTGCGTGGCTGCTGTGATATCCGAGTTCGAAAGGTTGGGACTGTAATGCCACGAGTGTTGCGTTCCGAATCATCACAGAAGCCTAAAGCTGTCACTAGGCTTGTCAACAAGCTGACGAAGGAGATGCTATGGATCTACATCCTGCGGCTCCTGCAGGAAAGACCTCACTATGGCTATGAGCTTAAAGAACTGGTCACCCGCAAGTTCGACTTCTCCCCCGCGACTGTCAGCGGATATGCGATCATCTACCGTCTCATAAAGGACGGACTGATAGTGGAGTCGGAGGGAGATAACTCACCTAGGAAGTACTACAGCATCACAGACAAGGGACGCGCGGCAATGACTGATGCCAAGAAGTTCCTCAGCGAAACCATAGAACTCGTTTTTGACATGACCCCTTCATGAGATACCTTCTGTTGTTGTAGGCACCATCATCCCGCAGGAGGGTTGCCCTGCTCAGATGCTCTGATGACCTTCCGAGCATATGCAAGCCTCTGGACAACCGTGATATGCGAAAGGACTCCGACAATCACCATGACAAGAGTGAGGATGTTTGTCACCTCGATAGATACGAACACCTGCGTCACGCTGTCTGGCAGAAAGCCAAGCAGATACATCCACACGTTTGCGGGTGGCAACGCTATCAAGAGCACTCCGGCAATAATCAACATCAGCTTCTCCTGACGCTCTGCGATGCCAACAGCACAGCTCTTCATTCCACCGACAGACTCTGCCTTTGCACGGGTGAAACTAGCCATCACCATGCCAAACAGAGCGAACACCCCCCAGAACCAAGGTACGAACCTATCTCCGGGCGCCAGCGGCCACCATGGGATTGAAACCGCGCCGGCAGGCCCCATCATCAGTCCTAAGATGAACAAGAACTCGGCATATCGGTCCAAGGTGTGATCTAGAGTGGCACCGAACTTCGATGTCATATTAGCCGCTCTGGCCACAGCGCCATCAAACATGTCCATCACAATGGCAAACACCATCAGACCAAGACCGATCAGGAGTTCCCCGAGATAGAAGAAACATGCGCTCAACAGGGCCACCAGAAGTGACAGTACCGTTATTGCGTTAGGCGTGATGCCGGTCTTGGCGAGCTTCCTGCCCACTGGCATCATCATCCGTTGATAGCGTTCTCGAAGCTTACCTAGCATTGGTAGCACCCGCCCAGACCCCGGGACGCCGGGTCGGCCGAACCTTCCTCTAATAAAGGTGTTGAGATGGTCTCAGAATCCGAGAGAGGTCTTCCATTACAGCACACTCTCGATCCGCGTGGCTACCCAGTCCGTACCAAGTGTATTGATGAAGGGGCCTATGCGGGGACCATACTTCTGGGATATCAGAATCCTATACAAGACCAGGAACGCGCGCTTCTCGGTGACGCCGGCATCCCGAGCCATCTGGAATATGGTAGACTGGATATCTTCGTCACTCATCGACCCTCTTCGGAGCTGGACCACGAACCGCGACAGGAAGTCCCTGTCTTGGTCCGTGAGCATGGACCGCACTTCGTCTGGGACAGCGGCCGGCACCTCTATCTTGTCGTTCTCGGATCCAAAATCAGTCACCCAGTTCTTTGCTAGGTTCAGACGGGTCAGTATTAGTGAATGTGCCGCCTTCGGGACCTTGGACAGACCATACTGTTTCTTCAGTGCTTCCTCGCAGCGAGCCACTACAGTCGCATGACCTAGTATCTCCTCAAGCTGGCACATCATCACTGCGAACTTGAATGGAAGCTTCGGAACAAACTTGGCTGCCACCGGACCCGGCTCACTCAGCGGGTAGAGGAGCTTAGACAGTTCGGTTTTCGCTTCGTCGGCACTGTCAATACCATAGTAGACTCGCTCGAATCTCTCGTATTCATCAGTCATGTCCGGTATACGAGTCGGCTGCACGTTTATGGTGCTCTGCAGGTCTGTCTTGAGCATCAGGAATCTGTATAGTTGCGGTGGGGCGATGGAGAGCCAGTTCTTTGGCCTGAAAACAACGCCTCTCGAGGTTCCCATGTCATGGCCCCCAATCTGGACCCACTCGTAAGGTACCTTCACAGGACCCGACCAACCGAACACTCTTCTAGAAATCTCAAGACCAGTGTCATATGACCCACCTTTGACTGCGTGGTCCTTCCCGGCAGGTTCGCAGGTCACGTTGAAGATGAACCACTTGGCAGGCCAGTCGATTCGCCAGTTCAACTTGAGCCGAAGCTTGTCTCTGGGGAGGGTGTCAGAGTAACCGCACGCCTGACACTCAAACGACACCGCCTCGGTTTCTGCATCATAGTGGGTTATTCTGTTGGGAGCTATCTCACCCTTGACTCCTGCCTGTAGGCGGCCGCACTTCGGGCATACAACCGATGCAGGATACCATGACTTCATTGACTCAACGTATTCACTCTTCTGTTCCTCATTGAAATCGCGGGCGACATACTCAATCATGATCTCACGGATTACTTCGGTCTTCTCGAGACATATCCGAACGACTTCCTGCATCTCTTTCCTTTCGTAGAGTTCGTGAGCCCAGACGATCTTCGGATTCACCCCATATTCCGGAAACGTTTCTATGAACTCATTCGCCCAGTGGGAGCCATAGCTCTCATGACAACCGAATTGGTCAGGCACCTCTGAATACGGGATACCAGTCCACTCTTTCAGGGACAGGGTGACGCTGGGTGGAAACGACCGAACAGGGTCGTAGTCGTCAACAATGAACATCGTGGATGCCTGCTTTCCCATTTCCAGCAGCTGACGCTTGATCACATCTGCGATGATGATTTCGCGAAGTGACCCGATATGAATGCTGCCGCTCGGGCTCTTCCCGGTCGATATGAGATACGTGCCTACGTTTCTCTCTAGAACACTGTCGACGACATCTCGAATCCAGTGGATTGAGAACTCCTCTTCATGAGGCGATTCCGACATCAGGGCATCCCCGCGGTTCCCCTCTGGTCCACTCTAATGAACGTTGCCATCAGACTGAGAACTCTGAAACTCTCAGCTCGGATCGGCTGTTGAAGATGAGGTATACCGGGACCGTGGCAAGTATCACGACAGCGATGACGAAAGTGAGTATCAAAGTGGCAGAGAGGGGGAGATACAGAACGGATGGTAATACGGCCTCAGGAATCAGGACATAGACGCTGAACATGACAGAAACCAAGACAGCAGGCAGCCCAGCCTTGAGGCCCATGCTCACACCCTCGGCAACCATCATCCTCGCGATGAATGAGGGCTTGGCTCCGATAGATTTCATTATGACATAGTCGCGGAACCGACTGAAAATAGAAACAAGCAGGAAGTAGGTCAGATTCAGAAACGCACCGATCAGAGCCATCAGGGGGAGTGGTTGCATCAAAGACCAGATACCAGCGACTGTCGCTCGGTTCTGCAGAAGGGCAGTTTGTTGCCTATATGTACCCATTCCGTATCCGGCAGCGATGCTCTCCAGCTGCTCAATGTAGGACTCCTCATATGACTCTAGCTGGACGAGTACAAGATTCTCACCAGTGACTTCCCAGAGCTCCTTCATGAGGGACAGGTCCATCATGGCTACCATCCCCCCGTTCAGTATCTCGAATGCTACTCCTTTGACCTGCAGGGATAATCCATGGACCCCCAATGACTGCACAAGTGGGTCTACGTACATCGATGTTGCCATTGCGCCCCCTATCCATGCATCGTGCGATGAGTTCGCAGGTGTGCCTTCGAAATACCAGCTGGAAAGTGTGTTGTCCCAGTCGAGACCTACGACCACAGCAGTAGAGACTCTGTTCTCACCTATTGTTTCATATCGTCCCAGAGTCGGGTTCCAGATTGTCGCCCGACCCTCCGCCACCGTTGAAAACTCAACGAGTCGGGACTCGACTCCTGTAACACCCGGTTGACTTGGCAGGAGTGCAGTAAGTTCGGGAGGCACCATGTATGAACTGTTGATGAAACTGGTATTGTTGGCGAGAGGTTCACCCTGAAGCAGATACGCACTGTAGTAGGTGGACAGCATGTCGGGGTGTCCAATAGCTACCACGTTCACGCCCATGGATCGCTCAATGTAGACCTCTGTCGTGGTCTGGACCACACCACCACCTATCCACAGTAAGGAAGCAAGAGTGATGCTAAGGAACAGCGACAACAACACCCTCCGTGACCCTTTGATTTGCCTTCCCATCGCCTTCGCCGCAAGTCTGAATGGAAGTCCGAATGTGTCAAGGTAACCGACAGCTCGGACCCTTGTGCCCAGATCGGGGTTCATCGCTGCGATTGGAGACTCCTGCACTGTGTCGTAGATTGGCTTCTGAGCGGCGAAATAGCCTATGAAGACATAGATGAGGGCCAGCCCTGCGACGTGAAACAATGGGTAGTCAAACGAGAACCGAAGACCCGGAAGCATCACGGCCAACCACAGCATTCCTGCCAAATAGATCAACGTCCCGCATGCAATGCCAAGTACCACGCTGGCCAGAAGGAGGATGACGGCCTGAGCCATGAAGTGGTCGAATATGGTGTCCATCAAAGTGCCTATGGACTTCATGAGACCGATGTCTCTCCTTCGACTTACCATCTCCAGCGACACAGTGCTTGAAACGACTACTGCGCCTAGCATCAGGACAAGCATCAGGACAGTCCAGATGAATGCGTTAAACAGCAGGCTGAGCGGTGAAGCAAGTCCCCGCGACGTCAAGGACGAAGTGACTTCCAACATGACATTGGCAAACAGGAACAGAAACGTCGTGAACGCCACAACTGTGGTCATGGCGAGTAGTACGAGCACTGTCCTGAATGGGCGCCGCTTGAGATCTACTGATGCGTAGTCCTGTTCAGGCAACAGTCTTCAACTCCCCGTTCAACATCTCGTAGTGTCTGACTCCAGGCAGGCCTATTATGTCGTTGTCGTGAGTAGCAACAAAGACTGTCTTTCCTCGTCTGTTCAGTTCGACCAAGAGTTCCCGCACTATCTTTGCGCTATCGTGATCGAGATTGGCCGTAGGCTCGTCTGCAAGCAGAATCGACGGGTCGTTCGCCATTGCACGCGCCACTGCCACCCTCTGCTGCTCGCCCGAGCTTAGCTGCCACGGCAGATGATTAAAGCGATCACTGAGCCCCACTGTGTTGAGAAGACCCATGGCCTCCTCCCGCAGCGCCCTACTGCTCTTGCTCGAGAGCTGCATTGGAAACATCACATTCTCAAGGGCAGTAAGAGTAGAGATGAGGTTGTAGCTCTGAAAAACGAAGCCGGTGTTAGTCAACCGGAACGTAGCCCTAAACGTTTCATCGTAGTCCCCGATGGGCACATCCAGAACCAACACTCTTCCCTCGGAGACGAAGTCAATCCCACCGATAATGTTCAGTAGTGTGGTCTTTCCAGACCCAGATGGCCCGGATATGACCACGAACTCTCCCGAGTCGACACTGATATTCACTTTTCGAAGGCCTACGACCTGAGTCTTTCCTACTGTGTACACGCGAGATACATCCACGAGGCGTACAGCATGTCGTACTCTATCTATCTCTTCTAAGTCGGTCTCATCAAGAGCATCCTCTGAATCTGGGAACGGTTCCTCTGTCGTATCGGGCACCTCCGGTTCTGGTTCACTCTGCGGCCGCGCTGAGGCCCAAGGACAGGCACTACACCAAGTCAGTCGGCCACAGGATGAGAGATAAGCCTAGGGGTTCGTCAGCTGTACTATCATGATGTCAGATTCGCCAAGGCTGAATTCGCCCAGTCTGTCAACACCAGAGGCTTCTCGCGGCCAAACACTCGAACAGTGCTCAGTATGTCCTCTTGAATCAGCTGGCCGACATAGTATGACACCAGACTCTTGTCCATTGACAGCGTCCTGCTCAGGTCAGCCTGAGTTATCCTGCCGTTTGTAACGCACTGTTCCAGAATTGCGCTGATGACCGGGCTCCTTAGGTACGATGCAAGCCGAAGCGTCTGCGGATCCGATGAAAAGTCACTTGGGAAGAAGTGACGTGCATTGCCATTCTTCACTGAAACCAACTGTCCCCCAAGCTCCAACTGCTTGAGATGGTACTGCAGCGCACCCATGGCACAGCCAAGACTACGGTGTAGCTCGCGAAGGTGAATCCCCGGATTGGATGACACCTGATCCATGACCCGATCCCGGAGCCTAGACACACGTTCCTGCTGCCTGCGCTCAGCGACGACTGTTCCCACTGCAACAGCGAAAGAACTTAGTCCTGCCAAAGGCCCAGTCATGCTATTGCTGAGGGCAATCGAAGTGCCCGCGCTAAAGGGCGCCACACAGAGCAATAGCTCCAGAGAGCCTGGGCTTGATTCCTCCCATGACTCCGCGTCTGCGAGGGTAAGCACTTGGCCAGTCTGTTTCAGCTGCAGGAAGTAGAGGCTCAGGGCACCAGACAGCAGTAGCACTAAGAATAGCGTGACGGCCGCTTTCCTACCCTGAGTTGCGCGCATTCTCATCATCCTACTGCATGCGTGTTTTGCTGTTAAGCAGTGCGTTTGTGGAATAGACGTACTATCCCTCAACCGCGCGGGGGATAGCTCATGGTTATCTTGAACGTACATGCCTCCGCACCCGTGGTCATACAGGTTTCCTCGATCACCACGAGCTTCTCGTACGTTATCCTGTTGAAGTCTGTCAGATACTCAAGCACCGCCTCGATGAACCCTCTCAGAAAATAGCATGAGGGCTCCTTCGATTCTTGGCCTGCTGCGTAGGGATTGTCGCGTATCTCTATCACAGATTCCTCATCGAGAAACAGCTTGTAGAGCTTTGTTATCCTGACGTCTCCGAACGGAACAATGAGTGTGGACAGAGCCATCTTGATGAACTCGATTATGCCCTTGAAATCTCCAGGTGGCTTCTGTTTCCCGATTTTGAAGTACTCACGTTGGGCCTCTAGTCCCGCAAGACGACCCGCACTGTAGTAGAGGTCACGCACCCTATCAGGAAACATGACCTCGATCCTGTTGCCTATCTTGGACCAGGTCTTAGCAAAGAAGGCCCTCATCAGGTCGCGTTCTTTCAGCTTGCCTTGCCACCAAGGAATCGGCTCTGGAGTGGGCTTAGACATCGTGGGTCCTCTCAGTGGCCGTGTGACTGCAACGGGCGTTAAGTCCTTTGTGATGACCTCATCAAACCAAGCGGACGTTCCAGGTACAGCTGTCCGCTCCTGTGGCGCGGCAACTCTCCTGGAAGACCTTTGCCTCAACGCCCTTGAAACCGAGCACTGACTCCAATATGCCGCTGAACACCTCGCAGTAGCCGAAGCCAAGCATACCCTCGAGATGTATGTCTTGGCACCATATGCAGGACACGTCTGTGACCCGGACACAACCGCGCGCGGACTCCATATCAACGGTAGTCGGTTTCTTGTCATAAAGGACTCTAAAAAGAAGATCAACGAGCCTAGCGACATCCTCACGAGTCGTCAGTCTTTCCTTAAGCTTGTCAACAATGTCGGTAGAGAGGTAGATGTTAGAAGCCATCTCATGCCCTAGGTCTCTGAGGCGTTGGTTGGCCTCCTGAATGTTCGCAGTTTCGCTCAGAACATGATCGACGACCTGCGAGTACAACGAGAGCAGTAGTGGGTTCTCTATCTTGACCATCTAGGCTACCTCTTTGAACAAGCTCAGAACAGCTAAGCGGTCTTTCCTATTACCCTAAGCCCCAATCGGCGGTACTGTGCTAGGATCTGTATGACCTTTGAATGGGGAAGACCTGCCACCTCTGCAATCTCCTCAGCAGTCTTCGTGCCATCGCAGAGTTTGAGGACCTGAACATCTTCGCCCTTAACCTTGGTGAGATCGCCATCGAAGACAGGGCATTTGACGAAACGACTAATCGTGGGAGATGCCTTCTCATCGACCTCCTTCCTCTTTGTTTCAGGCACTGACACAATACTCTTCGAGGCCGCCCACTTGAGGAGTTCCACCACTCTCTCATTCGGCTGGAACATCGAGTCTGCAATCTGGGAAACCGTTCTGGTCCCATCGACCATCATCAGCACATCGAATCCGAAGTTCCGGTAAGTACTCTTCATATCAGAGTAGAGTGGAGAGTCCAGAGAGAGCGCTGTGGCATAGCCACTTCCCCTCTTTGGGACTGTTGTCAAGTTCACTTGGAAGTCACTGGGACTTGCCGGCTTCTTCTCGACAACGGCAGGCTTCGGTGATGGCATGGGAGCTGGTGCCACTTCAGGTGCCAGCGGCGCCGCAGACGTAGATGCGGCTTTGATTGCTATGCTCTGTAGGACCTCAAGGTTGCCCTCGGCTGAGTCCTCGAACTGCTCGGGTGGCGGCGGCAGTTCAATGCCTTCCAGCAACCTGAGAACATTCTTGGTCTTGGCGATTGCCAATCCCAGTTGGAGCTCGGGCACATAAAGGACCGTCAGAATCCAGTTCTCGTCTACAGGCGATAGCACAACAAGGCCCTTGTCGGTGTCAATGGTCATCAGGCGAAGGTCTGACTTGTAAAGCTTGATGCTGTCCTTTATCCTAGGAAACAGGTCATCTGGAAACGAGAAGCTGACGAAAGGTCGCCCGACTTTCGTCATAAGCGAGTAGCCTAGTACCTGGTCATCGAACCTGAGCTTTGAGAGAGCTCGCTCCAGATCACTAGACATCGATCAACACCTCATGGGTCCCTTGCATGAGCCCGTTGCCGCTTGCTGCAGGGATACTGCCAAGGGTGGTCTGAAAAGCATTGTGGTGTTGGAGCAGCCAGACATTACCGCGCCCATCTTGGATGCCTGCTGGAACTCTTATCAGAACACCTCAGAGTATTCCCCACGCTTCAGCAGATGACACACCCAATACGAAAACCGTTAAGAGAGCTTGTAGTACGGATGCGGGTACGCACCAATCTGAGGAGCATCAAGGATGAAGAATGCTGTTGGCGGATTCTTGGGGGCGCTTCTCGGATCTTGTCTGATAGTGTGGCTCCTCACATTGCCTCGAGTTGTCTACCCCGATCCATTCGATATGGTTTGGTTCCTTCTTGTAGGAAGTGCGGCCCTACAGACAACTGCGGCAGGGTTGCTCAACATCAGCACGGCTCTGGTCTACTTCATAGTATGGCTCATCATAGGCCTGGTGATTAGCCCATTCTCGAAATCGAACTGGAACTCCGTCAGGACAGCCGTGTGGACAAGCGTCTTCTTGGCTCTCTTCACAACCATGTCTGCTGTCTTGCTGGATCCCCTCTTTTGGACGTCTGGTGCGAGGAACACTCGCCTCATTGAGTTCTTTGCGACCTCCCTGCTCTTTGCGCCTCTCGCGCTTGCAGCCGCTGTTCCAGTAAGGGTTTCAGTCATTCGTCTGAGGAGGAAGGAAGCGCAGTTTCCAGAGAACATCGAAACCGTGTGCGAGTGCGGCGCGGTATTCAAGTCGAAGCCCATGCTCTGCTCAGAGTGCGGCAGAGTCTTGGCAGCAAGCGATTCTCAGGAAACATCGTCACCGAACTAACGTTGCCTGGTGATTGCGCCACCTAGGATACCTCCAATGACCACAGCGATGCACGGGTAGATGCAGCCCTCGAATGCGGCCTGAAGTATCAACATCGAAGCAGTGCCAAACAAGGCAGACACATCCGTGGTCTGGACGAAGAATATCAGAAGCCAAATCAGCACAGCACCAGACACAGCTGAGAACACTGCTGCCAATACACCTTGGAGCAGGCCCCGAGCAAGGAGACCTGCGACCAGTCCGGCTGTGCCCCAAGCTAGGAACATCAGAACGCTGCTGTTTCCCGCGCCCATGCCAAGAAGCGCAGCCAAGCTCTGACCCCCAAGTGCAGAAGGATAGAGAACAGTACCCACTATGATGAACCTCAGCTCCAAGTCGGGCCAAGACAGGAAGTCAGCCACTACGCTAGCAGGTATCAGTGCTTCTGGCATCAGACTGCCGAATGTGAGTATTATGAAGCAGATCACAAAGGCAGTTATCATGCCTGCAAGTGTGCCAATCAGCTGACCCAAGGTGTGCCCACCGTTTGTGTGTCTTCTAGCAAGTCTTGTGTTGATGTTTCCATTTATACATATGCCGCATCGACGGACCGCAACGCTCACTCGAGCAGCTTAATCGCCCAAGTGCAAGACGCATCGCCCACAGCTCTGCAGGACTCCTGATACGCGTCACCGTTGAATCCCCTCAGCGTCAGCACTGCCTGAAACACACCGCTCACAAGATTGCAGTACTGGAGTCCCGGCATGTCCTTTATCTCGACACCTTCACACAGCGGGCATTTCTCGTCCGTGAACTTTATTGTCCGACGATCGTCACTGACCCATGTCGAAGTGAAGTCCTGACCAGAATTCACCTTGTATGCGAGCTGAAGGGTGGATCCGAACTCGTGAAACGCTTTCGCATGCTTCCTTATCCTCTCTGCGTAGTCCATGAGTAGGTGCTCGCCCACCCTGAAGCCGATTTCTTTCATTTTCTTGTTTATTTCCTCTACGGTGCCACATGTTTCGATCAGGTAATTCATTAGCTCTCTGTATGTGGATTGGAAAAGCGGCTTTGCCACCTTGTCCACTTTGAGGTTCCACGCAAGTGTGCCTTTTACTCCCATTTGTCTACGACTCCTTTTGTTTGTTGATCACTCAGACATCCTGTCTTTCCCGACGAATCTGAGGGTCTTCCCTCGATATGGTACAACAACCTGTAGTGCCGCGAAGTAAGGCATGTTCAGTTTTAGGGCTATGTCCTGAAGAGTTCGTGTACCGTCGCAGAGCGTGAGGACTGGCTGGTGTTCCTTCTTGACCTTCTTTATGTCGCCCATGAATAGAGGAAACTCCACAATCGTTCTGGTACCTGACTCCATGTCCTCAGGACAGTCCACAGTCACGATGCGTTCAGAAACGCACCACGTGACAACGTTGATCACCTGCTCTACGGTCTTTGCCAAGAGCTCTGACAGTTTGAACACAGTCTTCTTCTCATCAATCAGCAGTAGTACGTCCACACACGGATTGCCGAACTTGCCCTTCAATTCCTTGTTCAAATTCGAACCTAGAGTGAGCGCTTCAGAATACCTAGCACCGCGATGGACCACACAACCATGTCTCACAACGACAGTTTCAGACGGCTGCGGCTTTGTAGGAGCAGGCTTTTGCTCCTGCCCGACCATCGGAGCCATAGTTTCCACGGTTGCTCCTTCAAGGGCTTCGGGCGATTGCTCCGTCAGTTGCTCGACTTCAATGTTTGATGGGGGTGGTGGAAGTTGAACCTGCTCAAGCATGTCAACAACCACCTTTGTCTTTTGAAGCGCACTTCCTAGAGACTCCCCAGAGAAGCAGACAGCAAGCACCCAATTGGGGTCGACTCGTGAGAGGACCACAATCCCCTCATTCGTCATGACGTTTACAAGCTTGAGCGATGAGGAGTGTATCTTCATGGCACCACGAATCTGAGGAAAGACACCCTCTGGAAGAGAGAACGACAGAAAGGGCTGGCCATCGTTCGTGATCAGTGCGAAGCCAGTGACTGAACTGTCGTACCTCAGCTTTCCGAGTATGCGTTCAAGCTCCACCTAGAGGCATCCTTCCTCTGGACTGCAAATACCACAGGACAGCTCTCACACCTGTTTAATTAGGTTACTTCCGACACTCGAAACGCTAGGATTCCCTTTCAGGAACTCAATCACGTCGCTTCTTGAGGGATGAGTTGCGGAGGGAGAGGAAACGTAGAGAGCAGCCGCTGAGTTAGCTCACAATAGACGCTCTCTAGGGTCAAGGCCAAGAAGTGTACCTAGTATGTCACCTGCGTTCCACGAGTCGGCTGCGCCACACGTAACCCTCACTGGAACCTCAAATGCAGGGATCGCCGTCACATGGTCGTCGTCAATACTGGCTGAGAAATGAGGAGTGTGGAAGTCGACCCGCACACCGGTCTCGTGCGAAACAGTCTTGGCAGCGGGAATCCAGTCCTTTGGTCGTGAGAGAATATTGCGCCAGCGTTCGCTGTCTCTGTCAACTGCACGGGCAAACCAACCGGCCTCGTTCTCATTCATACCCAAGATGTCAACAAGGCCGTCGGTCAACACTCTCTTTGCCAAGGGCTTGACAATGGCGGAGTTGTAAGAGGGGTCGCCCATGTCCATGAAGGTTTTCGCCTTAGTTTCAGACCTAACCATCGAGAACAGGTCTCTTGCGAACTCGGCTGCGTTCCTATTGTGGTTCAGGCACAGAAGCGCGACCAGAGGACTCTCTCGTATGACCTGAAGATCTCGGTCAGTCAAGTCGGCAAATTTGAAGCTGGAAACAGATCCACTATCACTCACCATCAGGTTGACTCTTCGCCCTTTGTAGTCAGCCTCGATTGAAACAGTCGCAGCAAGGTGCCCATCAGTATGTACGTGGGTGAGATCCAGCTGTGGGTTCACAAGGCTGTGGAGCAATGAAGAACCATGAGCATCAGTTGTGACAATCAGATGCGCGCCTAGGCCGAGAGCAAGTAGGGCTGAAGCGGTGTTGACGGAGTTACCACCCCGACGAATGATCTGAGATGTGCCTGTGAGATTGCCCCCGCCTTGCTCTGCTAGACGCTTGAGACCTTCAATGAAATCGTCTAGAGTCCCTGTTATTACAAAGTGGTCAACAAAGAAATCGGGTAGAATAGTGGGCGGCTTGAGTACAAGCGGACTGCGTAGGGCTTCGAGAAGTCTGCCAGATTCCAGCATTCCCACACACCAGAGGAGAGTCTGAGCTTGGCTCTAGACCTTCTTCAGGGCCGCTTTGACCATTGCTGTCAGGCGGTCCTCTGTGATTCCGGTCTTCTTGGCCACCTTGTCAATCTCACAATAGGCGAGCTCAGATAGTGACTTGACTCCTGCTTGGACCAGCTTCTCTGCATCCGCCTTCTTGACCAACCTCACTGTCATAAGCTCTGCTAGTGAATCCTCGGTCGGCTTTGCGGGCGGGACAGCTTTCGTCGGCTCGGGAACAACCGTCTCCCTGATATCTTTGACATACTGCTTCAGAGCCTCAACATTCTCCTCATGAGAGGTCTTGCGACGCAGGTCGACAATAAGTCCCATGGAGCGGGCATCCATCACGGATAGCTCGGCTTGAGAGATCTCTTCGGCACTGAAACCACGACCCCTTCGGGGATGTGTGGTCTTTGATGACTTGACGACGGGCTCTGGCACCAAAGTGAAGGTCATGAACGGAACCACCTAGCCGGGCTCCCCGCCTCCGGGTCCTCTTATTAGCCTTTCGAGGTAACCAGCAGTGTTCAGAAATCATAAAGTGACGTCTGGGTGACAGACCCGCGCTCCTGCATGCGTTCCAGTTTTGCCTTCTGACGCGTGTTCGCCAGACCCATCAAGTCAATCATCTGCAGAGCATTAAGTGGAGCGTTCCCACTGAAGTGGTTGTTAAAGTATCCGAGTACAGTTTCTGTCTTCGTCAGTAGCTGTTCCAGTTTGGGTCGCCACACCTCTAATTCGTCAGTTGAGTAGCGATAGTTGTACCAAGGTCTGCTGCCATGTCCGTGCCATCTGACGTATGCGAAATCAGTGGTGACCCGAAGGTCAACTGGCAGCTTAGGTTCATCAACAATGACGTAGCCGATGTTGTTCTTCTCCAACAGCTGCCAGTAGTGTTCTGTGAGCCAGGCCTCGTGTCTGAACTCAACCGCGTATCGGAACCTCGGATCAAGGTCTGCGAAGAACGATTCGATGTCGGCCAGCCTAGATGGCTCCCAAGGTGGCAGTTGTATCAACAACACGCCCAACTTCTTTTGTAACGGGGCCATGAGTGCAAAGAAATCACTGAGGACCTGCCCACCTTCGCCGCTGACGTCGAGCTTGTTGTCATGAGTCACCTCTTTTGGAATCTTTGCGGTGAACAGCACATCACTACTCGTGAAGCCAGACAGGTGTTTCACCATTGCCGGCTGAGGCAGGGAGTAGAAGGTCGAATTGATCTCCACAGTATCGAAATAGTCTAGATACTGTTGGAACATTGGGGTGCCTTTCTTGTAGAAGACACCTGCCCAGTCTTCCTTGTAGCTCCAGCCGGACGTGCCAATTCGTAGGCCCTTTCTGAGATTCACACCTAGGCCATGGTACGTTAACACGTTTCTGTCTTACGCAGGCCACCACACACGCATCGGATGGCTGGAAAACAGAGGTTCATAAGATACCACAGCGACGCCCGTCTTCGTGAGAAACAGATGAAAGCAGAGAGGGTCAAGGCCGAATTCAGCAACCTCGAGACTCATGTGGGTGCATTTCGCGAGAAGAACTTCAGCATCAAGTGCAATGCGACTTATGAGAACGAGTTTCTCACAATCGACGGTGGGAAGAGAGTCGTCAGGCTTCATATGCGCAACATAGACAACGTCCACATCGAAAAGAAATCAATCAGGATTGCGGCGATAAACTTCGAGATAACCGAGGGAGGACAGACAAGCGTAGCCAGCGGCTCAATCAGGATTGAGGTCGGCGATGCTGTAGAAGCATGGTACAAGGAGCTTTGGGGCTAGATATCCTCCCAGAGTAGGCTTAAAATACAGGTTCTTCCGCGGCGACCTCGCAGCCGCAAAGGGGGCTTAGAACAGGTGCCAGACAACATCGAATACGTAGAGATGCAGTTCGTTGACATGTTGGGACGTCTCAAAGCAATGGTTGTGCCATGCGATCCAGCAGATTCAATCGAAGTGCTCGCCAGAGACCCCATTCTGAGAAAGGGAGCGAGTGTGGATGGAAGCTCTGTCACTGGCATGGCAAGTGTTGAGATGTCAGACCTAAGACTCGACCCGGATCTGTCAACGCTTATTGAACTGCCCTATACAGCTCATAGGACTGCTGCAGTGATGTGTTTCTTAAGGGATAAGATGCCGTCGCAGGGCAGCCGCTCCTATCATCCAAAGGACAGCCGTTCAGTATTGCACCGAGTCTGTGAGAGCCTGTTGCCAGACCAGATGCATGTCAGAGTAAAGGCGGAGCCCGAGTTCTATTTCATAACCTCAGAGGGGGACAAGGTCGATGAGGGGTGTTATGCAGACACATATCCTACAAGCCCCGCGGCGGATGTCTTGATTGAGCTGGCCAGCTACGTGAAACAGATTGGCATGCGCCCGCTTGTTGCCCATCATGAGGGAGGACACTCTCAACAGGAGATTGAGATTGACTTCGACGATGTGAGAAGGATGTCTGACTATATTGTCCTCTTCAAGAACTTCGCGAAGGTAGTTACTCAGGACCATGGTCTTGATGTCACCTTCATGCCAAAACCGTTCCGGGGGTCAGCAGGTAGCGGCATGCATGCTCACCTCCAGTTGTGGGATGCAAAGAAGAACCTATTCGGCTCAGAAACCGGCGCGGACCTGTCGGACACGGCAAAGAGTTTCATCGCCGGGTTGCTCGAACATGCACCTGCAATCACTGCAATAGCCAATCCAACCATAAACTCTTACAAGAGACTCGTGCCTCGCATGGAAGCACCAGTGTACATATGTTGGGGGTATCGGAATCGCACGGTCCTCGTCAGGATACCGCTGTTCGCCGAGAGCCAAAAAGCCGCAGTGGAGTTCAGGTCACCTGATGGGATATGTAACCCGTATCTCCTGTTCTCAGCCCTGATAGCGGCAGGCATGGACGGCGTTGACAGGGCACTCACCTCTCCTGAGCCACGGTCTGAAGATGTCTTTGCTCTTACGGACGAGGAGAGAGATAGACTTGGAATCAGAACACTGCCAACCACACTGGAGGAGGCTCTCAACTGCCTAGAGCAGGACTCCTTGATCAGAGAAGCGCTGGGGTCCCAGCTTTGTGAGAATTATGTGAGGATAAAGCGTGATGAATGGAGAGAGTACGTCAGCGGAACTGTGACCGACTGGGAGTGGGAGAAGTACTCGACACTCTAATAGTCACTTGGATGGTTGAAAAGCCCGTCAGAAACATCCAGTGCAGCAAACAGTAATCAGTCACTTCGTAGAGTTAGGCAGCAATGGCCAGAGGATTGTGGGCCGTGCCGCACAATGGCAACAGACATGATCCGCTCGCAGTGAGTGATGCCAAACTGGGCCTGAGTCACTCACGTCATGGAAATTGACCCCACATCCATTTGCTTCTTAGATAGCCTTAAGAGCATCTCTCCTGACGCAGCGATTCCGTGAAGATGAATGGACAGTTTCTCGATTGGGAGAAAGGAAGTCCGGAGAGCAGCTGCACTTTCCGTCCTCGCAGCAGTCTTCTTGACGACCATGAAGCTAGTTCTTGGTATGCTCACTAATTCACTGGGTATCTTATCTGAGGCACTGCACAGTGGCCTAGACCTCACGGCGGCAGGAATCACATTCGTGGCCGTGACGAGAGCCTCCAGAGCTCCGGACCGTGATCACCTCTACGGACATGGCAAGGCAGAGAATTTTGCAGCATTAGCGGAAACCTTTCTCCTATGGGTAACTTCAGCATGGATCATATACGAGGCCGTAAGGAGGATAATGTTCCAAGAGTGGCCCGTGCCCTCACCCTGGGGCATTGTAGTCATGGCCATAAGCATCATTGTCGACCGTGAGAGAAGTCAGATGCTCTTCAGAGTAGCCAGGAAGAATGGTAGTCAGGCACTAGAGGCTGATGCACTGCACTTCAGTACAGACATGTTGAGTTCGACTGTAGTATTGATTGGAGTCCTCTTCGTCCTGATTGGCGTCCCCATTGCAGACCCGATAGCCGGACTGGGTGTGTCTGTCGTGATTCTATCTGTTTCTTATAGGCTGGGTAGAAGGGCTTCCGACGTGCTAATGGATCGTGCGCCACAAGGTTTACGTGACGAGATCAGCCGCAGGTGTTCCGATATCCCAGGTGTGATCGGATGTAAGCGCATTCGAGTAAGAACCGCTGGGCCAGAGTTGTTTATTGATCTCGTGGTTGCCGTCGACGAGTCTGTAGAGATTGCGGACGCTCACCTGATCGCTGAGAGCTTGGAGAAGGCACTTGCCGGTCTGGCTCACAAAGTAGACGTGATGGTTCAGGTGGATCCCTCAACGCCAACCAACATGGAACAGCCGCGGGAGAATGTCTACACACATCTACAGAAGCTGGCAAGAGCGGAGCCAGATATTGTGAGCCTTCACAACGTCCGTATCCATGTCCTGTCTGACAGGACCAAGATTGACGCACACCTCGAGATGACGCCCGATATGACTCTTGAGAAGGCGCACGAGGTCTCTGACAGGTTCGAGGTTCTCATACGAGAAGGAATCCCAAGGATTGACAAGGTGACTCTGCACCTCGAAACAACAGGCATTGAGGACTCGGCCAAAGACGTCACTGGGCAGACCGAAGACATCATCAGTTCTGTCAGGAAGATTGTAGAGGCGCAGACTCCGGCACGCGACTGTCACGACATCACGCTGGAAGAGGACGAGGCGGGACTTGTTCTGTCGCTAGACTGTAGATTGAACGGGGACATATCTCTGACCGATAGCCATCAAGTGGCGGAGAAAGTCGAGCGCGTGATCAAGGATGCTTTTCCGAAGATAACTTGGGTCTTCGTCCATGTCGAGCCCCTGAGCCAAGATTAATATCTGTGTGTCTGCTAGCATCCTGTGGGGTTCTGACCAGTTGAGTGACCGCTGTCAAGGAAAGGTATTGGGTTCGCCAGAGGCCCAAGTCGTTCAGACCAAAGAACTGAAGCTGAACCAGCCTCTGCTTTTGTGCTGTTTTCCATCGGCAGGCGTTGTCGGCATCATTGTCGCGAATACGATGGTCGAGCAGTTTGAGATGGAGGAGATTGCCCACATAAGATCCAAGTACATGCCCTCTGCAGCAATCTTCATGGACGGCAGACTACGACATCCATTCCGGGTCTATGGAGACAAGACGAGAAATCTGCTGGTCGTGACCACGGAACTGCCGGTCATGGAGGAGGGGATGTATGCTGTGAGCTCAGCACTACTTGACTGGGCTGCCACCATGGGTGTCAAGGAACTCGTCGTGCTTGACGGGATTCCGGTTCAGGGTCTGCCAACTGACCGCAAAGTGCTGTACGCGGCCGAGGAGGAGAAGATAGAGGAGCTACAGAAGTACAAGAGCCTTGAAATGCTGAAGAAAGGAATCATCACAGGCATTGCTGGCTCGATACTCTCGGAAACGCTCTGCAGGTCCATGGTCGGTTTTGCATTGTTGACCCCAGCAATTGCAGTCGTACCTGACCCAGAGGGAGCTATCCAGCTCATCGATGCTCTGAATAAGCTCTACAAGATTGGAGTCGACACCAAGGAACTGAAGGAGTCAGCCGAAGAGATTCGTCGACGGATGGAAGAGATGGCTCAGCAGGTCGATGGAATGCGAAAGACCCAGCCGCAGCTCGGAGCGCCCGGCTACGAAAGGATGTACGCCTAGGGCGGGCACGACGTTCCCTCGTCCGTTCGGAAGTGTCTGTTACACCGACAGACCACTACTAGGGGGTTCATTCGTCGCTGCACGTGTCGTATGCTTCCTGAGCACCTTGGGCGTTCTTCTCCCCGGCCTTGCCGGGCCACTTCTCCTCGATCACATGCTTGACCGTGGCAAGCTTCACATATCCCGTCGCTTTTGCAAATGCTCCCAGCATGGTCGTATTCACGACGGGAAGACCCGCCACCAAGAGACCATACTTCAATGCGATCCCGGTGCCGTCATAGGCGTATACGTGGCCCTCTCTCAGGTGAAGCTCACTAGCCCTTCTAGACGTGTTGACAATGACCTTGCCCCTTGGCTTCAGACCCTCTGTAACGTCCGTCAGCTCAATTATGCTTGGGTCGAGTACTGCGACAACGTCTGGTTCATATATCTGGCTTCTAACGTTTATTTCTTCGCTGGATATTCTGGTGAAAGCTCTAACGGGTGCTCCTCTTCGTTCTGCCCCGAAATACGGAAAGGCCTGAATCCCCTTGTAACCATCGAGATAAGCTGCTTTGGCCAGTAGCTCAGCGGATGTGACTCCACCTTGCCCTCCTCTGCCGTGCCACCTGATCTCAATCATTGGCATTTGTGGTGCTCCTGTCGCTGCCTTGCGGCCGCGGACCAGCCAGTACTGCAGGGACAAAACTCTTTCGTATGACTCAAAACTGGGCGTCGGCCTTGATTGCGGCGATGACACCATCAGCAGAATTGGCAGCCTGTTGCAGCCCGACACCTTCGCCAGCCGTGTCGGTTCCTACTATGTAGAAACCCTTTACCGGGGTTCGAGGACCTGGACGGTCGAGCGCCGTCTGGCCGGGGATAAGGGCCGCTCTCGTCGCATAGGAAACCTGCACATGTTCCATCTCGATGTGGTTCAAGATATCGGGGTAGAACTCTGTCAGGCCATTCCCCTTCATCATCTGTACCTGCTCGTCAACGGTCTTACCCTCTATGAACATCATTGCAATCGCTACGAGTTCCTTTCCCTCAGGAGCGTAAGAAGGGTCGAAACTGGACAGAGAAACAAGCCATCGATTGGGTCCAGGATACACAATCACACGTGACTTCAGATCACCTATCACAACCTTGTCGAAACCCAGCCAAAGAGTGATACCTCGAGTCGGTTTCATATGACTCCACTTTTCGAAGAACTGAACCACCTGAGCCTGCTGAGAGTCAACAATGCTTGGCATGGCTGACAACGGGATATTGCTGACGACCTTTGAGTGAGGAAGCTCTGTATCGAGTGCTGTAACACTCGACACCCGGCCCTCGCTTTCGACAATCCTCTCGACAGGCGCGTTCAACACGTAATCGCCATTGATGGTTTCGGCAACTCTCTGTACGAGACCCTCCATTCCTCCGACTGCGACCCCCTCATCATACTCCTCAGACCCGAGGAGCAGCTTCCTGAGAGACGCCAGTCTTGTCGTTTCCTTGTCTGTGTCTCTGAGTGTCCGAAGAGCCTCATACGCCGACGCCTCACTGATTGGTACGCCAGCTGCCATGTAGACTGCACTCTGCATGACGTCCAACATCACCGGATTAGTGGCACCTCTCGACTCCATGAAGTGCAAGAACGATTCGTCCTTGTGCTTGCGCATCTCGTCCAGTTTCATGGTCTTGATCTTGGCTCCAATCTTCACAAGCGCCAGCCGGCCTCGCATTCCGGTGAGCGGCCACCTAAGCGCCTGACCAATGCTCGATGGGATGGTCCCCACCCTGTCGTAGACCTGGAAGTACCAGCCCTCATGCAGAACAAACTTCGGTGGAGGCTTCAGGTATTTTGTCAGATATCGAGCAAATGCGCCCCTCTTGACCCGGGTGATGACATGGAGACCGTGATCAACACGGTACCCATTTACATGGTAGCCGTACCAGACTCCCCCCAGATGGTTCCCTTTCTCAAGGACGAGGACTCTGTTTCCCTCAGCAGATAGTCCAAGAGCACTGAGCAGTCCACCAGCCCCCGAGCCGGCGATGATTACGTCATACTGTGATGGATCAACCCGGTCTATGGATAGCTCTTTCATGGGACGCTCCAGCGAGCACCAGCCGAGCCCTCCTTAAGGCTATTCTCATGTGATGGACTCCTTGGGGGTTGTGAACCACGAGGGTCCGTGATCCAAGGAGACTTCCTGATGTGCACCACGCGCTAGGTACGCTCTACTTGAGCTCGATTCGGCTTGATTGTTTGGATGACTCGTAAGCGGCATCAACTACCCTGTGAGCTTCCACTGCATCAGCGAAGTCAGGTGAGGACTTCTTGCCCTGCTGGACGGAACTGAGAAAAGAGTAGTTCAACGCTGCGTATCTCTCTCCTCCCAGTGCTGTCAGTACATCATTGGCATCTTCTGGAATACTCTTCGAGTCCAGACCGAGTTTCTCAAGAAGAGCGGGGTTAGCCATCTCTTTGGTGACCTTCACAGAGTCTTTCCCTTGAAGTCGGAACTCCAGATATCGCTCGTCAGAACCCAAGTGAATAGCGATGTAGCCCTTCTCAAAGAATAACTCAATCATTCTTTCGCTAGGCCGTTCCACCCAATGCCACACTGAATCCAGTGTGCCCACTGCACCGCTCTTGTGGGTCAATATGACTGATGCATGGTCCTCGACTTCCTTGCCTGCAAAGAATCCCACCTTTGCATAGACACTGCCTACTTCACCGAAGAACCATCGGAACAGGTCGATGTCATGGATACTGTGTTCAATCAGTGTGCCCCCGCCGGCAGCTTTCCTGTCACCACGCCATTGGCTGTAGTTCATGAAACCCACTGGGAATCTCTGGTCATCGCGAATGTGCATCAGCATGGGCGTCCCGAGATCGTGCGTCTGAATCAGGGCCTTGGTATACAGGAGGAATTGGTCGAACCTCAGCACAAGTCCAATACCCGTGGGTACACATGCTCTGCGAGTGACACTCAAGAGATCATTGGCCTGAGTGTATGTGTGCGCAAGAGGCTTCTCGCAGAACACCGGCTTCTTTTCTTTCGCTATGGCACGAACCATCTCGGGATGAAGATTGGTGGGTGTGCACACATAGGCCACGTCAACATCCTTGTCCGTTATCAGATCTGTGAAGCTTCCGTATCCTTTGGGAATGCCAAAGAACTCGGTTGCACCCTTAAGAGAGTCCGGATCGCAGTCGCACGCAGCTGCAACATCTACATCCAGCAGACGACACTCTTTCAGCGACAGAATTGACAAGAGGTGAGCCTTGCCTATGTTGCCTGTCCCTATCACTCCAACTTGCGTCCGCGACTTCGTCAAGAGGGAATCACTGGGGCTTCGAGCCTCCCGGAGTCCTATATGAGGCTTCTGTGATACCGTAGCGGGAGAAATTGATGAAGAGAATAACTGTTATGAGGAGATAGACATTCCCACCAAGCGCCACCAATACGACAACTCAGGGATTGTACAGTGAGCCCTACCGATGACTCGATTGCCAAGGCCGAGAAGGCACTGGCCAGCGGGGAAAGAGAGACAGCGGCCAGCATATTCAGTAACGCGGCAGATACACTCGCGTCGAAGGGCTTACACAGCAAGGCCGCGAAGCTCTACGAGCAGGCGGCTTTGATCTACCGTGAGCTGTACAAGGCACCAGAGTGTTTTGGCGCCATTGAAAAGGCGATACTTATGCTCGTTCGGCAGGGCGCCAGCCCTGAAGCCTATAGCGAGATTGTCCGACTCGGCGCAATTGCGGCAAACACGGCTGTAGACGCAACCGAGTACAAGCAGGCGGCTGACTTCTACTTTCGGGCCGCAGAGTTCGCAGCATCTGATAAGGAGAAGACGGACTTCTCAGTGAAGGGTGCAGATGCTCTTGAGGACCTTGCAGACCTACGTGAGGAAGAGCAAGACTTCAGTGAAACGGTGAGTCTGCTGAAGAAGGTCAGCAGGCTATACTACTCGTCAGGTGATCCGGAGCTTGGAGAGAGAATAAAGACTCGAGCCGAGCGGGTCGCCCTCAGATGGGCAAAGGACGCGAAAACCAAGGGTGACT
Source organism: uncultured archaeon (assembly GCA_964631415.1). Lineage (GTDB taxonomy): Archaea > Asgardarchaeota > Thorarchaeia > Thorarchaeales > Thorarchaeaceae > OWC5. Next base: position 30,301 of record CAZVZC010000022.1, read on the forward strand.
TGGTGTCGGCGGGCAACGCATTGGCCGAAGCTGCACAAATCACACAGACTCGCGGGGAGCCAACTGAAGAAGCGCCTCGACTCATGATGGAGGCAGGTGAGCTCTATGATGAGGCAGGCCTCTTTGAGAAGGCAGGGAACATCTATGACGCGGCCCAAGAAGCATACGGACTGCAAAGGCTCTCTGGTTCTAAGAAACAAGCGCTGACCAAGTCTGCCGAGGCCTATCTTAAGATGCAGGGCAAGCCAGAGATAGTGGCCCCGCTCTTGGTGAAGGCCGGGAATATGTTCACCGAACTGGGAAGCGTGAAAGCGAAGTGGGCGTTCAAGCGGGCGAGCGAGCTTTTTGGTCAACTCGCGGCAAAGGCAAATAGCGAAACCGACCGTGAGGGCGAGATGAGCTATCTCAGACATCAAGCCATGTGTCTGAAGAGCTGGGGATCTAAGAAGGAGGCTGAGGCCATCTACAAGCGGGTGATGGACTTCTATCTCGCTCAAGCGAACTCAGAAGAAGCAAAGGGCAATAGGGAACTGGGGGCAGTATCACTTGAGGAGCTTGCAGAGGTTCTCACCGAAACAGGCGCAGTAGACGATGCCAAGAAGCAGCTTGAGAAAGCGCTTCGTATATACGTGGAACTCGCGGAGGGAAAAAGCGCATCTGATGAGATGGAGGAGGGTTCAAAGTACTACAGCGAAGCCGCTGACTGTGCGGCAAAGATGGGCGATGATGAAAAACATTCGTCATTCCATCGGATGGCAAGTGAGAGAGCAGCCGATGTCGCCAAACTCTATGAGGAGACGGGCATGCCTGAACTGGTGACCATGTGGCTCAGAAATGCCGCTACGGAGGCTCTCAGCACGAATCAGGCGGATATGATAGAGAAGGCGATTGAGCTCCTGAAGCAGTCCGCTGAAGGATTCAGAAAGATAAACGAGAATAACGAGGCCTTTGAAGACCTCTTCAAGGTCTTCGAGGCGGTCTTCATGAACCACCCGGATGCACAGGAGCAGATTGCAGGCATCCTAGCAGAGATGGATAGTATAGCGAAGTCTACTCGCAATGATGCTATGACATCACTGATGGCAGTCCTTCGAGCTATCGAGAAGAGGAGCTACATCGCCGCCCTGCTCACATTGCAGGAGAAGGAGGACGATCTCCTTTCCAAGCGAGAACGGCTCATGAGGCTTGTCGAAAAGGTGAAGCCTGTCAAGCGTCGCTCCTAGGAATGGATGGAGCCACCTGGCTTAGTTGATTGATCATCCCGGCGATAGATAGAAGTGTCACCTGTCGAGTGGATGGATAGGAGTCATTTCCGGGTGTTGACCATTGCCGACCTATCATTCGACGATATCCCTGAAGTCCAATGGTGACTGTGACATGATTGATGTCACAGCCGAAGTGGAGAAGCGCCTTGCGGAGAGTAGCATCAGGACGGGAATATGTACAGTCTTCTGCGCAGGTTCGACCGCGGCGGTTACGACAATCGAGTATGAAGATGGGCTGCTTAGGGACTTTCCTGCTGCCATGGAGAGAGTGGCTCCATCAAACGCAGTCTACGAACATCACCTCAGATGGCACGATGGCAATGGCCATTCACATATCAGGGCGTCAGTCATAGGACCAAGCCTGACCATTCCCATAGTAGAGGGGCATCTCTGTCTTGGAACGTGGCAGCAAGTAGTTTTTGTGGACTTCGATAACAAACCAAGAAACAGAGAGCTAGACGTCATGCTGCTGGGCGAGTGATCAGACGGAGTCATCATTCGAATCCAGAGACCAAGCCAGTTCGCGAGTTCCTGTGGGTAGGGGTGTTGAGTCTCTGATTCTCATTGCCAAGTAATGGATGCGAAGAGCGCGACGTAGTCTGAAGACTTGAAATGGAGCGTTCCAGCCGGGCGAACTGTCACGATAGCCCACCGAGTCCATGAGGTCATGGATTGTGTCAATCTCTCGTTTGACCTGAGCTTTGATATCATCGATCTCGCGGTCAATCGTGAGAGTGCTCTTGCCGGTCATATCGCCAAACCTCGCACAAAGTGTCACAACGGGAGCTGCACAAATAACAAGCTGTATTCCCCGCGTATTACGCGCCAATCAGGCTATTCGGCGCTCTTTCACCGCCCACCTACGCATAGCTGTGCCACAGACGGGGCACTCAAGCTCGTCGCCCGCCCGATTCTCGGCGTGGCCGCATGCCGGGCATCTAAGTCCCCATGTCACTTGGTGACTCATTCTTGAACCTAAGTCCACAACTGTGAGTCCCATGAAAGACGCAGTGTTCAGAAGCGACATATCGCTCGAAACAATAACGACGGTGAATCCGGATTCCTTCTTTGAGAGGGCCAGAGCTAGCAGCTGGATGTCGTTGTCGGAGAGAGAATGCAAGTCGCCTGTACTGTGAGCGGTCTCCTTGACCTTGGCAACGTGAAGTGATTCTGGAACTTCCTCTCTGAGTCGGCCAGCAGAGATCAGTGTTTCAGCCCGCCTCTGAGAGGGCCTGTTGTGCAACTCACTCAGTACAGCGGGGACAGTCACGAAGTCGGAATCCGGGTTCTTCCAAGTCCACGTTGATAGCAGGGCACCGGTATCGAGGACATACACCCTCGGCATTGTTGTCACCTATACTCCTTGGTAACAAGCCGCGAACGGAGTCGATCATAGTAGCTGTCATACATCCGGATGAAGCGAGTGACACCTTTCGCCTTCTTCACCCAGACTTTGTCATGGGGGTTGACATCCGATTGCGTCTGACCATCGATGACTACTACCCCAGTGGCACCGGGCTTCACCAGCTCGATCTCAATCAAGGAGTTGTCAGGAACTACCATTGGCCGGAGTTCTGACATCGGAGAGCAGACCGGCACCACAATCAGAGCACGCACCGAGGGTGACAGGATGGAGCCGCCTGCTGATAGGGCATAGGCCGACGATCCACTGGGTGTGGATGTCATGATACCGTCTGCTCTGCCATGACTGACGTGCACCCCGTCAATGTATGTCTTGAATGTCAGCATGCGTCCATGAACCTGTGATGTCACGTACACCTCATTGAGAGCGTCCTCAAACCCAGTCTTTCCCACACCAGACGACAGGTTGATGCACCTCTCAACGATGCACTCGCCGGCAAGGACCTTCTCTAGTGAAGACAACGCAGACGCCGAGTCGCTCTCAGTCATGAAGCCAACAGTCCCCAGATTTATGCAGAATAGAGGGGTATCCCTCTTGTGCAGCCTAGACAGTGTGTACAACACCGTCCCGTCGCCGCCAATCGGGATGACGAAATCCACGTCCATGTCTTTGATGGAAGTCGCATGCGCTTTCTGGTTTTTCAGACTGCCAGAACTGGAATCGACCCTGACATCAATGCCGCGCGAAACAAGGAACTGCGCCATTTCTTCCGCTAGCTTCTCGCTCTCTACTCGACCTGGCTTCCATACGAGACCCACAGTCCGGCGCTCCGTCAGTATCCGCGGATGCTCCTCAATCATGCATGCCACATCCAGACGCCAACTCAACAGTGCCTCCTTAAACTGTTGCTGTTGGGCCTCAATTCAGGGCCAGGGGACCGCTGACTAATGGTATGCGTAAGGTATATGAATGGAACCAGTCGAGCCTGCGATAATCGTCTGCAAGAATACGATGGTGAAGCCGATGAGCATTAGGAGAGCAGAGGCCAGAAGCCTGAAACCCGGTGGCTATGTGATGATTGATGACATGCCCTGCAGGATAGTGTCCGTAGAGAAGTCAAAGCCGGGTAAACACGGGGCAGCGAAGATCGACCTCGAAGGTGTAGGCTTCTTTGACAACAAGAAGCGCGCAGCTATGATGCCTGCAGACCGCATGGTAGATGTTCCTGTCATTGACAAGAGGTCTGCCACAGTAATAGCTTACATGGGTGAGAATTACAGCCTCATGGACAGTGACACTTTCGAGACGTACGAGATACCAAAGCCTGCAGACCAAGAACTCGTTGCCCAGATCAAGCTCAACAGCTCTGTTGAGGTCTGGGACGTCATGGGTAAGCGAGTCATCATGCGAGTCAAAACAGAGAAGTGACAGTGCCGGTTGGCGCTATCATCATCTGTCATCATTTTGTAACCAGATGCGCTGGGATACGGTAGTTGAGTTTCTAGTCCGTTTGACCGGCATCACAATCGCTTGCGAAACTCGCTTGCTGACAGAAACACGAAAACGAGGAAGGTGGTGCGGAGGACGGGATTCTTGGGCCGGGAACTGGAAGTCAGTTCCAGAGAACCCGCGACTCGAGCGTTCTAGCAAGGCTAGGAACGAACCCCTACGAGATAGGAGCCTGAGTCCTACGCCTTTGACCTGGCTTGGCAACCTCCGCA
>CAZVZC010000023.1:0-32982 GCA_964631415.1 uncultured archaeon
TGACGAAATACAGGACCGCCCATGTTTTCGGAATCCACAGCCAAGTTGATGGAACGGAGGCAGTCGTCATCTCTTATCAGTGGGCGGAAGGCTGGGCAAGTCTGATTAGCTCTTCGGTATGGCCGCTATCTTGCTATCTATAGACTCTAACACGAGCGTTATGCTTTTCTTGGCTCAGGACGAGAACAGAGATAACTCACCGAGAAGTTCGATCGAGAACACCTGCACACCAGCAGTGGGATTCTCCCCATCATCCCTTATCCCAAATGGGAACGGAAACCTCGAGAGGAATGAAAATGAAAAGACAGATTACCCGCAGAGGACTGCTGCTGGTTTCATTTGTACTCTTCCAGACTCTCCTGATCTTTCATCTCTTCTTCTCACCAGTATTAGTCATCCTCGCTGCATCTCAGGGAGTGGTGAATGGAAGCCTTGTGATTTTCGTTCTCCTGTTTCTGTCGTCCCTCTTTTTCGGCCGTGCCTTTTGCGGCTGGATCTGCCCCGGCTCAGGACTAAATGAACTCTGCGCCGCCGCGACAAACAAGAGAGTGCCAGGCGGGCGGTTCCGGAAGGCGAAGTATGTGATCTCTGGTGTATGGCTCTCGGCAATCGCGCTGCTTGCGCTGAGGGCAGGGGGGTTCCAGTCAATCGACCTGTTCTATGGCACGGGAACCTCCACCATCACTCAAGAGCTCATCATGTTCTTTGGCGTGATAGCCATCATTGTCCCAGCGGCCTTTCTTGTTGGAACGAGGACGAACTGTCAGTATGTGTGTTGGGTAGCTCCTATCATGATAGCAGGAGCAGCCATCCAGCACCGAGCCGGGTGGCCTGCTCTTCATCTGACGGCGAACGCCGAGCTGTGTGAGCAGTGTGGGACTTGCAGTACTGCCTGTCCAATGAATCTGGATGTGATGGACAGGGTCCTGAAACAAGACCTCTATCACAAAGAGTGCATCTTATGCGGCAGCTGCATCGATGCATGTCCACATAGGGCTATCAGTTATGCAGTGTAACTAGGTGGTCCTTCACCACGAACGGCCAACTCGGGCTGGGCCTATCCGATCACTCCTCAACGATGCCTTCTGATTTCGCCGGGTAATGCCTGCGCAGATCATTCCATTTCCAAGACCACAGAGTCGAACTGACCGGGCACGTATCGCAGATGCACTCGGATGGACTCCGATACCTGAACCTCACGTAGCGTGTCGAATGGCAGAAAGAGCTCTCTCCATCCGTCGTTCATGTAGAGGTTCACCCCACTCACGAGTTGAGCCTCGAAGAAACCGACAATCCCGTGCAGGGCTCCTTTTTCCGAGATAGTGAAATCTAAACCTCTATCGACAGACGGAGTCTTCCTCATTGTTGAGAGATTGAACGTGATGAGTTCCCTTGCAGCAGCAAGATCCTTGCTTTCGTCGGGTCCCACCGTCTGAGGCACACGTGGGAACGTCATTCCATTGATTGTGAAACGCTCCCACAACGCCGGGCATTCAACTGGGACAACCCATACCCTAGCTTGTTCCGGCATCATCGTACCACCCTCCTTGAGAAGATGCCTCACTGCGTGGCAGCTGGCTGGAACCTGTTGCTCAATCAACAACATCGATGAGAGCATCTCGCACACGACAACGTCTGCAGGCTCGTCGGGCACGAAGCCTGAGAAGTGGCCCTCATAGAAATCAATCTTGTCTTCCAGTCCATTCAACTTCGCCGCCTTCTTCGCATACTCGATGCACTCACGGTTGACATCAACCCCCGTCACCCTGCGAGCTCCCGCCATTACTGCAAGCATAGCGAGGGCTCCAGACCCAGTACCGAGATCTATGACGTAGCTCTCGGGTGTCACGACCACCCTGAGGGCTTCTTCGAACTTTGCGATACGCGACCTGTGACTGAGAAGGCTAGCAGCGTGAAGGACTTCAAATGGGGTAGCATAGTGCTTCTTTGGCATTGAACCTCCAGTTGAGGCTCAAGATATAACCAAGCCCCTTCTAGCGTACCGCGGCGCTCTCTGTTGCAGCAGCTGGGCCATTAATGCGGACCTGAACTCACATCGTGGCATGCAAACCAAAGCCCAACCGATACCATATGATAGGGTACTTATAATGCGGGAACAAGCCTGCAGCAAAGCTCTCGCGGGTCAACCTGCCCGTCGTTTCGACAGTCCCTTGTGGAACAGGAGAGGCACAGACCGACTTGACCTCGACAAGAATCAGAGATGCAGCCCTTGCACTTGAGGGAGGACGTGCACAGGAGGCAGTGCTCATCCTTGAAGACATACTAAGGGACAACAGCAAGGATGGCGATGCTCTCGTGTGTCTTGGCATGGCCTATCTCCAGATGGGAAACCCCGCCGAAGCTGTGGATGCTTTGAGAAGGGCTGAGAACGTGGGCGAGGACAACTGCGTTCTTGCGTTGGTCATGGGTCGCGCATTGAAGGCAATCGGCGAGTTCGACGACTCCGAAACATATCTCCGCAGGGCCATTCGACTTGATCCAGACCAGCACGAAGCATGGAGTGACCTCTGCAAGGTGCTCTATGTCAAGGCTGACTACAGTCATGCTGCCGGGGCACTGAGACAGGCGATAGCCCATTTTCCAGATAACATCACGCTGCACTCTCTGTATGCTATGTGTCTCTATCGTATGGGGGACTACGATGGTGCAGCTGAAGTATGGGAGAGCGTGCACCGCCTCCAACCAGACTCAATAGTCGCCATCTCGAACCATGCCTACGCACTTCTCATCCAAGGGAAGGTCGATGAGGCAATGCCACTGATTGAGAGAGCTCGTTCTGTCGACTCTGACCACTACCGAACTCTCATTCTTCTCGGCGAGGTAGAGTTTCAGAGGGGTCGAAGAAGCGAGGCGGCGGCCTATTTCAGGAGAGTCTTGGAACAGGACCCGACAAAGGTAGAGGCACTCGGAAGACTTGCCATACTGTCGCAGCTCGAAGGAAACAAGCGAAACTGCAGGAAGTACTTGGAGATGGCCAAGCGCAGCATAGGCAATGATCCCGAGGGCTGGCAAAAGCTGTTCGATGTATATCAGAGGCTAGGCTGGCACAAGGAACTGATGGACTGTCTCATCTCCGGTGCCCGGGATGATTCTGGCGCTGCAGCCGTGTGGATCGCTCTTGCGAAGGAGTACGACCGAGACGGGCAATCGCAGCTTGCACTTGATGCATGGATGGTATCTTTCAGACTCAGGGGGTACGTCAAGATCCACTGTCCCCATTGTGGACACGATTCCCGCGGGCTTTACCTGGAGAATGTCAGGTTCGACCCCCGCGAGGAGCAGATATGTCCTTGGTGCAAGAAAGCAATCCCGATGCCAGAAGGCCTTGCTCCTTATTAGCTTGTACCGAAGCTTGCCGATCGATGGACGACAGAAGATATCCTGTTCACCCAATCCTTGGCGTTGGCGGCATTGTTGTCGGTCGTCAGGGAGTTCTGCTGGTGAAGCGGTACAAGGAACCGGGCAAGGGGACGTGGAGCCTGCCTGGTGGCGCAGTCGAAACAGGAGAAACTCAAGAGCAGGCATTGATCAGGGAAGTCCGCGAAGAAACTGGAGTCGAGTCAAGACCCATTCGGCTTGTTGGCACCGCAGACATTATTCTCCCCGACTCAACGGGCCTCATAGAGTATCACTTCGTAGTGAACCAATACCTAGTCCGTGCACTGACCGAAGATACGAAACGGGAAGTGCCAGAGGCTGAGGTGGGATGGTTCTGGCCTGACTCTCTGCCGGAGCAAACGATGAACCCTGGAGTGCTCGATTTGCTGCAGACAACGAACGACAGTATCATGTTGCTGCTTCAAGAAACACGGAGCGCGAAGGAATAGGGTCTGTCGGGCCTCAATCTTGCCTGACGCTAGGCAAATCGCCATCAAGTATAAGAGGAATGGGATATCCTTCAGACATAGCAGAACTCTACAACGTTCTCAAGGAAGTGTTCATTCCCAATGTTTAGAACAATAATCTCTCTGGTAATATGCCTCGTTGTGGCTGTCATAATTGGCGCCTTCGCGATTCTAGGCCTCAACATCGCTGATATTCAGACCCTCTTGGGCTCTGGAGCCATCACTGCAGGCCTCCTTGCGTGGGGAGCAGCACTCTTCAAGGTACTAATAACGCCATACAACAGCGCCCTGCTAGGTGTATATGGTCCCATGGTCGCCCTTGGTGTCGCCGGGTTCATTGCAGGACTGATCTCGAAGAGCGGAGTCAGGATGTTCTTTGTCTCAATCATCTCAATGGTCCTCTTCTTCTTGGGCTACGCGATCCTGGGTTACAGTCTTGCTCTAGACCCCTCAGTACTGTGGCCTGCGATCACGTCAATCGCAATAGACCTCGGTGCGTCTTTCGCATTGCTCTTCATCCCGGGTGTCATAGGTGCAAGCCTGACTGCTGAAGAGTACTAGAACCAAGATAGCATCTCAGGGGGTGCTTCACCCCCTCATCTCATTTTTTCTTCGCCAGCCGATTTTAGCATCTTGAGTATCAGGCTGGAAACTAGGTCAAGAAATTCCTCAAGATACTCTGGAAGCACAAACGCGCCTGCAGCCATAGGGTGTCCACCCCCTTCTGCCACCATCCTACCATGGTCACGATTGAGTGATTGACTCGCATTGACGAAGACATCTCTCAGGTTGACACCACTCTTGACGAGGGACCTTCCGACACGTCCTGATATCTTCACCATCGGACTGTCACCGGTAGTCTTGGTGCTCACTCCGATGACCGGCTTATCATCAGGGACAATTCTCGAGCCCTGCGCCATACCGATAACGACTCCGACAATCGTGTCCGGTGTCTCAGGATCCATGACCAAGTACATCCCGGGCTTTTCAATGAAGCCCCCAGTCTCGAGCCGTCGAAGGGCATTCGCAAGGTTCGCTCTGTGTTGCTGTAGAAGGACCTGACCCTCACGCCAGGATTCAAGGTCGCCAAGGCAGATTCTCACTCCGACCTCCGCCTTTCTGTTCCTCCCACATGCGTTCAGCAGTGTTGAGAACTCCTTTGCAGTCCTTAGCTCGGTCTTGGGCGGACGTCGAACCAGAGTCATTACATCACCGATGATTCCGGTGGCAGCTCGCGGACTGTCATAACTCCGGACTATGACATCGATGAGCCTTTGGATGACTCGCTTCTTCTCCTCATTAGCAAGGTCCGTCCAGGTCCGCCAGCTGTCATCTGCGTCCTTCAACGGAATCCCAAGCTCGTCGAAGAACGCAAAACATGCGTCCCTGTTACCTGTTATTCCGGGAAGATATGGGTCTGTCGCATATTCGAGTAGATGCGGCAGGGGTCTTGTGCTTATCCCAAAGAACGTAAGGTCTCTTCGAACTGCCACATACCCCTCGGACTCTGCCAAGCCGACTATCGCCTTGTTGATCCCGCTGAAGCCCCTGCCATAGTAGTCCTGCAGGTCTCCGGTAGCTCCTACGACCGCAAGCTCACTTAGGTCAACGTTATCTGGTGAAACGGTGTAGGCGACAAGAAACGCAGCACCCGCACCCGACAGGTCATAGCTACCTGCAATACCATGCCGACAAGGATTCACCTCTATGATCCCGTGCCCTTCGCCCGATGAACTCCTCGTATCAGGCGCCTCATCGGGAACGTGGTGATCAAGGATTACGATGCACTCTATGCTCGGAGTGCCTTGCACATGTTCCTGAATCAGACCAATTTGCCCAGAGCCCAAGTCGCTGAATATTACAAGGTCTGGTTGCACCTCTTCAGCCAAACCTGCGACCTCAAGCACAGTTTCAGAGTTGAGCTGGTGAATGTTCCTCCAAACGACTTCCTTGCCAAGCCTCTTTAGCATACTGACCACTATTGACAGGGAAGTTATGCCATCCGCGTCGATGTGCGAGATGGCAAGAGCCTTCCTACAACGCGTGATTGCGCGAGAGGCTAGGTGAATCTGCTCTCGTAGTGACTCAGGCTCAATAGGGAACGGTCTTACCATAGATGTACGCTGACCAGTCAGCCCGGCCGCAATTTAAGCTGACTGCTCAGCAAAACCGAGATTTCCGGTAGTGCGCTCAACAAGCGGGCGCGATGATCTCAGATCTGCGGCCAACAAGCAAAGGATAAGACGGAAAAACGGGAATATGTCATCTGCTCGTTCGGTTCTTCACTTGACCTTTGCCACTTCGCGCTGCCATTCCCTCATGTCTTCACGCAGTTTCTTCAAATCAGTGGGACTAATCGGGTCGACACGTCCGTAAGTCCTCAGGATGCGCGTCCACCGCTGTATCCTGACGATCAACGGTCCGCCACCACCCTTCTGTTCGAACGTTTCTGCCGCGTCATTGAGCTTCACGGCAACATCGCTAGCGATTGCCCCTTCGCGAATCTGAGAGTCAAGCGTGTCCAAGACAGCCTGAAGTGAAGAAGACAGGCTCCTCTCTTCTGCGGCTTGTCCGCCAACAGGTCCAGCCAAGGCAACCTTTCTCATCATCTGCACGAGCTCGTCGATTTTGCTGCTATTGGCTTCCACTGCAGATGCCAGCCCAGACACGGCTTCCTGCGTTTCGCCAAACTTCGAGATGACCTCTATCATCCTGTTGAGTATGGTTGTGAGCCGTTCTAGTCCGCCGCTGATCTCAGTTAGCTTTGCCCTCACGTAAGTGTCCTGTTCGCTCATGCACTTCCCTTCGAGTCTTCAAATGGGTGCTCCACAACGGGTTGGACTAAGTTCGGTGGCTGGTCTCATTAAACTTTCCTATGCGAAATCATGTTTTGACCCTTCACCACGGGAACGATGCCGCAACCCAATGCTATTATATCCTGCAGAATCAGCAAACGTCAGAGTATCATTAGATTCCCGTGTCGAAACATGAGGAGGTTGCGGGTCCTGCACATCATCAACTACAAGAAACGAGAGGAACGTCCAGTTGAGCTGGCCGGTGCCGACAAAGCAACGGTACGATGGTTAATCGACCATACCATAGGTGCGAAGACTTATGCGATGAGATATTTCGAGATCAAGCCGGGAGGTCTGATTCCTCTGCATCAGCACCCCGAGGAGCATGAGATCTTCGTTCTCAGTGGGCAGGCAAAGGTACTCGGATCTACCGAGGATGCGACCGCACATAAGGACGACGTGATATTCGTCGCACCAAACGAGCCTCATGGCTACGACAACAAGCACAGCAAGGAAACCTTCCGATTCATCTGTGTGATCCCGCTTCTCAAGAGCGATTAGCCCACCAAGGCTCTTGCGGGTGACACGCGCCGCTAGTGCAGAGGAAACGAACAACCCATCTACGGCAGAATGAGGCGAGACGTGTGAAACTGGCAACCAAGAAACTCTGGCTGTTTGACGTTGATAACACTCTTGTCAAGGACGTTGAGCACCCGATACCATTTCCTGATGCAATCCGACTTTGTCAGGAGCTGCAAGGCAGAGGCAAAGCCATTGGGATACTGACCAATGTCGGCCGTCTCTCCTCAAGGCAGATCCAAACCGCGGTCAATAGTGCGGGGTTTGGATTCGAACGAGATAAGACCTTCAGCGCCGGAGCGGCGGCTGCCGCCTTCATACACAACAGACACCCAGGAGCACGCTGCTTTGTGATAAGCGAAGGTGGAGCAATTGAGGACTTCATTGCGAGAGGACTGGACGTCACTAACAACCCGCCCGTTCAGTATGTAGCAGTTGGTGCAGACCGGGGGCTGACTTTCGACAAGCTCAACTTCGCGACCAAAATGGTCAAACAGGGCGCGGGTCTTATCTGTATAAGCGGCAGCAGAGACTATCCTGGTGTGTACTTGGGGATTGAGGACACATTTATTGGAGAACGCTCGATAGTCGCTGCGATTGAAGATGCAACAGGGGCCAAGGCTACGATTGTCGGGAAGCCTCTACCAGAGATGTTTGTTGAATCAGCAAAGTCCTTGGGTTTTCGTGCCACTGACTGTGCGATGGTGGGTGATAACCCGGCATCTGACATAGCCGGTGGTAGGGCCGCAGGCATGTTCACCGTGCTTGTGAGAAGAGACCCCAAGCAAATACTCGAATACGAATCCCGCGGTCTTGACCAGACGCCAGACATTATAGTCGACAGCCTCGAGGAAATCATTGACAAGCTGTAGCTCAGGCATTCAGCCGCCAAGAGAACCCTCTCATTCGATGCCTTTGCGCCTTCCTGCTCTGACCGTTTCGGACCGTGACTTCTCGTGAATCAGCTTGCCAACCTGTTCGAATAGGTCAGCCACGTTGGACCCGGTCTTGGCGCTTGTGACGATGAATGTGGACCCGATGCCACTGGCATATCTCTCTGCTAGGGATTGGTCAATGCCGTAGGGCTGCAGATCCGCCTTGTTACCGACGACGATGAACGGCACACGACGTCTGATGAACCTGACAGCCTCCTGAATCCAGTTGGGCAACGACCTGAACGTGTCAGCTCTTGTCAGATCAAACATGACCACCAGTCCCATGGCGCCATCGTAGAAGTTTGCCCGAATCTCCTTGAAGCTGTCATTACCAGCCAAGTCCCAGATGATCAGTTTGATGCTAACAGTTCCTTCCTTGCTTTCTACGTCAATAACTCTTGAGTAGTGCTGCACGCCCACGGTAGCCATGTACGCGTGTCTGAACCAGCCCTGCGACCACCGGATCACAACACTGGTCTTTCCTACACCCGCGTCCCCCACTATGCACACTTTGTACACGAAGGAAGTGGTGGTCAATAGCCTCCCTCAGGCGTGGATTACGGCAGGTGGTGAACTACCGTGATAGTGCTTAAGGATTGTGCGGCTCTATTGCTTGTTCACAGGTCGTTCAGACCTGCGCGATGCTGTTAATATGCCGCATCTAATCAGAACTCGAAAAGCAGAAACACTCGCGTGAGGGCAGAAGCTGTCGATGAGCTCATTCGAGAGGCCTTTCGTGGGGCCGCTTGCCGGAAGGAATCCTGTGAAGTTCGAGGTAGACGACCAAGAACTCAGACTCGCGGCAATCCAGATGGCCGAAACAAGAGTCGCACATTCGGTGTCTGCATTCGAGGGTTACGAACAGGGCATCTTCAGGAGGGCCCGGGCGGACATGACTCTAGATTCTCTCAAAGATGATCCTATCTTCCGCTCATTCAGGGATCTCTATTGGAGCCATGGCATGGACCCCACGAAACTCCGTGTTTCGAGTGAGGCACTGCTTAGAAGAGTGCTTGTCGGGCAAAACCTCTGGCGAGTGAATGATGTGGTTGATGTTGCCAACCTTGCCTCGGTTGCTCATCATCTGCCCGTAGGCCTTGTCGACCTGTCCAAGCTCGTCGGTGACATTGCAGTCCGGAATGCACACAGGGGAGAGGAGTTCCACAGAATCGGAGGCGGCACCGTTGTCTGCAGAGGTCGTGAGATCGTCTTGGCAGATGCGCAGAAGATAATCTGTTTTGGCTATGCCACTCACGATTCCGACCTCACAAAGGTCACAGATGAAACCAATGACGTACTGCTGCTGGTTTTTGGGTCTCCTGCTGTAAGCTCAGAGTACATGGTAAAATCAGCACACGACACTCTGAACATCGTTGAACGATGGTTGACTTGCTCGATCGGAGGACTGAGAGTGTTCTCGTCATGAAGCCGTACGACTCTTCATGTTTGCCCTAATCGCCCATCATCAGTTGCATCCTAGAATTGGAGGAAGGGTTCTCCGAGGAGGATTCGTTCTAGGAGGCTGTTCACTGTCGCTTTGTTGACTATCTCCTCAAAACGCTTCTTCAACCTCTGCGCATCTACATAGTCAGGCTCTACGACTCCAGTGCTCTCAACGACCTTCTCCATCACGTACTCGAATTCATAGGTCAAATACTCAGTCTTCTTACCTGTCTTGTCGTCTGCGATGGTTAGCCTCTTTGCGAGGCCATAGGCAATGGCGGCCTTCGTTTCCGTTAGGTAGTAAGACTTGGCCTTCTCGTAGTTAAGGCGACCTGCCCTCACAAGCTCTTTGAGAAGATCTAGTCCGAAGTTCGTTCTTGCTACAGATTCGATTCTAGCGACAAACGCGTTCACCAGATCCTCGTACGAAACCATGCCCAGATCGCCTCTGGTGGCAAATACCTTCTCGGTTCCCTTGACTGACTGGAACTTGGCCTTCCTCTCTTCGAGAACCATCAGATGCTCTTGTTCCTGCCGCTTCCGTTCCGCTTCCTTGGCTTTAGCTTCCTCGGCTTTCCTCTTCTCTTCTTCTTTCGCCTTCCTCTCCGCCTCTCTCTTCTTCTCCTCGTCAAGTCGCACCCTCTCAAGGTCCTTGAGCAGCTTCTCTTGTTCCTTAACGAGGGCCGCCATGTGTTTCTGTACATCCTGTTCCGTGAGAGTAATGTGGTTGGTCAGCAGCCACCGGACGGACATGTGATTGACCTTCGGGGTCATGTCGGCCGAAGAGAAGATGAAGCTACCAACACTCTGTCCTGGAAGTGCCTTAATGATCTCCTCAGACTCCTGCTCCCCCGCGATAGGCTCGAGAATCCGCTCCAACACCTTCAGTGACTGTTCGCTACTGATTCTGCCGGTAGCAATGGTGTTGAACTGCTCGAAGGCCTTGTAATCGACGTCCTTTGGACTCTGAGTTGATATCAAACACTCTATGCCGTACTTGCGAGCCTGACGGAACAGTAGCAGATAGGTCTCCTTTGGACCGGGCGACCTCATGCCAGCCGGGATGAATGGTGCAGCTTCATCCTGAAATATCACCATGCGCGGTTTCTCTGTGAAGCCCTGTTTCAGCATCCATGAATAGAGCTGGTTCAGCACAATCGCAATGAAGAAGTGTTTCTCTTCTTCGCTCCTCAGAGTCTTGAGAAACAGGATATTAACGGGAGTCTTACCGTTCACTGGTTTGATGATCTCGTCAAAGTCAAGCTGCCCTTCTTCTCTGAACAAGAGCTGTGACGAGCCCACCGTGAGGCTTCTGATTACTGATGCCAGCTTCTGACGCTCAGACTCCTTCATGAAGGGCTCCAAGTCCACTCCCACGGACTCTTTGTCTGCCACGAGCAGGTCTGCAAGCTCTCCAAGACCCTTGATCTCGACCTTGTCTTCCCAAGTGACACGGAGCAGCTCGTAGACTGCAGCAAACGACTTGCTCTCCCAAGAGGAGGGAAGACCTGCTACCTTGAGCAAGACCTTGACGAGGGTCCTTGCACAGTTGTCGAGCAACCGTATCATATCGTCAGTGTCAGCCTTTTCATCAGGGAGGTTCAATGGATTTATCGATATGGCGAGACCCTTGCTGCTGGCAGGTGTGTAGACCCTCACGACAACCTTGTTCATGTATTCTTTCAGCCTCTCAGGGGGCACACCCTTGGACTGCAAGACTTTGGGGTCTGCAGGCAGCATCAACGAGGCGATGTCACCCTGCGGGTCAAAGGCAAGAACAGGGATGCCCTGCATTGCGGCCTCTTCAAGAATGACCTTCCCCAGGACAGTCTTCCCTGAGCCTGTCGAACCGAAGAGCCCACCATGTCGTCGCAAGAGGTCCACACTAATCTCGAACCTTCGGTCAGTCTGGTTTCCTTGCTCATCTAGATGATAACCCAACCACAGGTTGCTTCCGGTCACGCGAACTCTCACCATGGATGACTGTCCAGAGTGGAATTGGACTCTCCCACTTCTGTATGGCGTTTCACGGCATGCGCCGTTTATACAGTTTTCTGGCCGCTCGTCGGCAAGCCATAGCAGTCCAAGCTATTTCAGAGGAACACAAAACTCTCAGAGCGAATCTGTACAAGGGCCAGGGCGTGGATTGAGGTCTGACGACGATGGAACCACGTTATTTCCGTGCAATAATAAGTGGATGGAGGGAGTCACCTCCATCCTAGTCAGTCTTCACTCGCCGACTGGTTCGTACTTTCTGCCCAAGAACATGACGGTGACTACGACGAGGAAGACCGCGAATAGACCTAGGGCCACAGCAGCTCCCTCATAGAAGTTCACAGTGGTGAGGATCCAGTCGAAGCCCACCTTGACAACGGCCATCACGACTCCCAGGAGCAACGAAACAAGCATGAACCTTGATGTCAACTCCTTGATCTGGCCCTTCTCGCTGCCCTTCGTGATTGTCCCACTGAAGTAGACGAAGACAAAGAGGAATACGTATGCTATCACGATCATTGTGGCGATGTTGAAAAGACTGGCCTGCAAGACCGGGTCCACAGGATCAAGATAACCATAGATGAGAATCGCAAATATCGCCGTCATAAACACAAACATGTTACTGACAAGCTTATCCTCGGGATTAACGAAGCCGGTCTTCTCAGTGAAGGTATTGATCGAACTCATGATGAGTACGACAACAAGCAATGCTGCACCTACTATCCATGCTTCGAGAGGATAGAGGGTGCCTGTGATACTGAGCGCCTGAAGCATAAACTTGATGATTGCCGCGAAGCCAAGGACAGTTATGCCAATCCCTGACAGAACATTCGATATAGTTGTGAGCCGGACCATTGTCTAGTCTCCCCTACTGGAGTTGTCTTGTTTTTTGTTGAGTTGCTTACTAATTAACTCTTGCTCGCTAGATGCTCTCAGGATGTGTTTCCGCCCTAGAATGCATCTCAGGCATGAAATACGTGCCCGTGACTGCAATCGCAATCAGCAAGGCCACCAAGACTGCCAAGCCTACGAGTCCGTATGTCGCGTATGCGAATCCTCCGCTTGCAGGTCCGATAATCATGCCACTTCCGAAAAATATGCTGTACACTCCCATCGTCGTCCCCCTTGCTTCGCTGTCGGAAACATCAGTCAGGTAGGCCATCGCGGCAGGCGGAAATGCACCAGCTGTGAAGCCAAGCAGTGGCAGGACAGGCCATATTGCCCATAAGGCAGAGATGTCAGCCGAGTTGGAAACCAGCAGGTATGCCAGAACACCCAGTCCCAACAACCCAACCACAATGAACGGACGACGCTTCATGAAGTGGTCCGAAAGATGACTCATGATTATGATGCCGAGGATTAGAGAACCGCCGAGCAAACCAAACATGACGAGCAGTTCAGTAGCTGCAAGTGAAAACTCCTGCTCCAAAATCCTTTCAGCGTATCCTATGAAGATGCCATACATCGAGATAATCGGCACGTAGACCGGAACGAGTTTCTGTATCCTCTTGTCGCTGGCCACTTTGTAAAGCAGACCCGTGATGCTCAACTCAGCACGTTTTTCGGTTCTGGTTTCCTTTATGCCAATCATGGCCACAATCCCGGCCAGTGTCGCAGCAGAACCTGCGGTCACGAGGATGAGAAACGCGGCCCATTCGAACTGAAGTAGTAGAATGCCGAGGCCATAGCCACCTGCAAGGCCGGCCAATGTTGACAGGTCGTAGTAGCCCATCAGACGAGCACGGTTGGACTCAGATGACATGTCTGCCACCATCGACAGTGTGGTCGACACCTGAGATGCGGCTCCAAGGCCGAACACCGCGGAGAACACTAGGAGAACGAGGAAACTGTTGGCGACTGAGAACAAGAACGCAGCCGACCCCGTGAGGAAGAGGCTCATGACAAAGATCGGTTTGCGGCCAATCTTGTCACTATACGAGCCGAAGAATGAAACAGAGGTGAGCTCGAAGACCGGGTAGACTATCAATACGGCTGCTATCTCTAGCGTCCCCAAGACACCACCCATGTAAGACGAACTCTGAACGACGGCAATGCTGACGTAGAATGATGCGCGCATTATCATGGTCACAGCATACATCGCCATCAGGTTCCAGAAGTGCCCAGATGCTCTGAGTCCCATTTCCAGTTCTCCTTTCTCGCCTCGATATGTCGCGGTTATAAGTTGACTGGCACAGCACAGCCAATCGGAGTCTTGACCATTGACACTCCATTATGTCAAATCCCGAAGTGCTTAAATCTCGTGCAACACGCAGCCTCTACGGAGGCGCCAATGGTGAGCTGGCTGGCCAAGATTGTGAATGGTACACCGGATGAATTCGTGCACGCAAAGCTGGTCAAGTACGGAATAGGGACTCACCCGGGTCCAAGCGCAGTGATAGGACTGAGTCAAGGACGTATCACGTTCAAAGCAGATTTCGATCACGAGAAGATGTTCGCCCAAGCATATCTCAGGTTCGCCCCTGCAGGCACGCAGAAAGTCACGGGGACCATCATCACGTATACTGACCGCAGATCAGCATATGAGCATCTGCCACTACCTCTTTCTTGGACCAAGAGCAAGGGAGAAGGGGCTTCCGTGTTCAAAGCAAAGCTTAGCGAGGTCGCTCCAATCGAGGATCTCCGGGCCTTACTGGACGTGGACGACCCTACGAGTTTCTTTCTCCTATCCATGACCCCACGAGACGGAACGAAGCCATGGTCTATCACGACGAAGTCGTCATTCCCAAAGGCATCTTTCGCAAAAGCGGGTGCAAAGTCAGATGAAGACAAGGCAACGCCCGAAGAAGAGCTCGATGAGGGCAAAGCAATCAAGCCGAAAGACCCCACTTTCGCGAAGGGAGCCTATGTCAACACACCTGAGATAGTTCGCTACCTACTCCAGGAGGCTGTGCCAGACGTCCTATCTGATGTGACTCCAAAAACAAAAGACATACGCATCAGTAACGAAATAGTGATTGAGGAGATCATAGTCCCGGAGGACAACTCTCTGTCTTTCTCTGAGAAGAGAAGGATCGCAAAGAAGAAGGGCAAGCTTGTAAGGAAAATCACGATTGATGGAAGAGCGCACATCAAGGAGTTTCAATTTGTGGCATGATTCTATGACTACCGCGACCTTTAAAACGGCATTGAGAAGACCGAAGGCGAGCTAGCAGCCCAAGAGGCCAGAACAATGATGCAGATCTATTTCGAGGGATCCATATTATGGGTCGGATTGGCCTTCATCGTATTCGGACTGATGTCATATGGATGGCTTGTGATCCATGTTGAGCATAGCCGCCACTTTTCCATGATGAAGGCTTTCTTTGCGCTTGTTCTGGGCTCACTGTTAATGGGCTTTGGCTTGCACTTCATGTTCCTCGGGCTATAGGTCCTAGGTCGGCCGGCCGCCTTGTATGGCCCTACATCCACACAACGCATATTTGCGCCGTCAGCGGGTTTCAGTTGCAGCAAGTGTGAGCATTCCGGTTCCTGTCAGACTTGAGGAGTTCGTATCTGTTGAGCGACCAAGACGTTCAGACTCTCGCAGCTGCCAGCGGACAGCGTTTGATTCGCGAGTTTGCCGACAAGTACGCGAATCTACGTGAGAGGTCTCGTAGAGTGCCCATAGCAGATGCGAAGAAGATAGCAGACGAGTATTCCTGTCCGCTCGAGATTGGCATCGTGGCCTACCTCATCAACCTGGACGGAATAATGGGTATCAGGGAAGCAGTCAGCCTCTTCTCCTCCGAGCTCCAGCGACGTACGAACGTTGGTGAAGACGTGCCCAACATCGGGGGGAACATCCTTGAGTTCTCATTGCTTGAGGGCAGGTGGATTGAGTACATCTACGGCACATTCGTGAGGGAACTCGAACTCAAGACAAGAGAGCTCGCCAACCTTGAGGCATCGATTGACGTGGAAACGCCTCCAATCGAGAAGGTTGTGTCGGTGGTCAACTCTCGAAGCCGCCTAGCTGCAACTTTCGTATCACCTGCGGTAGAGGCATGGCTAAGAGAACATGTGAAGTCCAACACTGAAGACGTCTTGACTGCATTCTGTTTGGCTGTCACCAAGTGGAAGCTAGCGACACTGAAGGGCAAGATGCTCCAGCTCCGACGTAGGAACCAAGCCTTCTTCAGAAGGCTGAGAGTCATCTTGGCCGCTGCATCAGAATCCGCCACGGCGGACCTTGTCGTGAAGAGAATCGATGACACCATCCAAGCGCTAGGTGCGGATCTGTCTAAAATGAGTGTCAGCTCGGTTGCTCACTTCATTCTTCATATTGCACCGAGGCCGATGGGAAGAGGTGATAGGTCGCGGTATGTTGACGTGGGAATGAGTTCGACGCGCGGCAACAAGACCGAGCCCGACATGGCGTCGCCATTCGACTTCCTCGAGAGGGATGTACAGCTTGCTCGGCGCCGCACAGATGCAGAGCGGTCAGAGTATCTCTCCCAGCGGATCAGCCGTGTCATGCGCGTCCTCAGGTACCAAGGCAACACTACAGCTCAGGTTGTTGAGAAATGCATTCTCGAACTCAGGAACAGGTTACATATTGACGAAGCATCTGCTGCAAGTGTTATCGAAAGGTCTAGGCAAGAACTCGCGAGCACACCATCTGATCGGCAGGATGAGATTGCTGTGAAACTCGTGTTTGAATACATCAGCACATACGCTTTCGAGAGGTGACATGACTGTGGATCAGGGACCTCTCTTCTGGCTGCTGGACGTACAGGCGTACAGATACGACGTAGGCGTCCTGCGTGAAACCGACCTGAAGGGAAAGGCCTTGGTCCTTTCCCGGCAGCTATGGTCTGCCATTCGGGGGGATACAGTGATTTCCATACTGATTGGGCCTGGCGTGTTCAAAGGAGTGGGCATCTTGGGAAACAGACGGGTCGATGTGTTAGAACCACTCTGCGCATTGATGTTCGACCCCTCCGCGCTAAGAGCCGATGAGCCCATCCCACTTGTCGACATAATCTCACCTGAGGTCATCGACCCCATGGCCTCGCGAAAAACAGAGGAGATCATGACCGTCATCCGTCAGCTAGTGGTTGAACGTGGGAATGTCTTGGCGGCTGAAACGCTCCTCAAACTCAGGCCGGAGGGTGCTATACCCACAACAGCCTTTGCGCTGGACCTCCTGAAGAAGATCAACGTTGCTCACGTTTCCGGGGTTCAGAGAGCCAAGTTCATCCTTGGAGGAACAAACGGACCTCTATATCGTCCATTCGCAGGTTGGTATCGAAAAGGAAGATACGACCACTCTGACCAGATCAAGGTGATGGCCACACCATTCTCTAAGTTCTGCAGTTCAGTGGACATAGATGTGATGTCTGACTGGGCCATAGTCGAGAAAGCCGCCACGAGTAGCTGCACAGGCATTGAGGCAGTACAGGACGAGTACAATGAAACCCTTGATGTCGTCAGAAAGAACGCGAATCTGTTTGTCTACGAACTCTGATACACCGGAAGAGTCATCAACCGCTTGACGGGCCACAGGCGAGGCAGGTACCTTGGAGGTCGCAGACTCAGACATACAGAGGAAACTCGCGAAACCTTACACAGTCTTGCTTCGTAGCGGCAAGCAAGAACTGACTACATTAGTGGGTATCTTCTCTGACGTTTTACGTGACAGGCAACATGCTCAGATAACAGGGGCCATCGAGTATGGTTACAGGGTATCTGGCTTACTTGAGATCAAGCGAGCTTGGTTTGTGAAGTACAACAAGCCAGTGTACTTTCAAGAGAAGGAGTTCCATGACATACTCAGGAAGGCCAAGAACATCCTTGTCCCAAACCAAGAGACCCCGGCATTCATGACAGACCTCAGAGACATGCTGTCACGGATCCAAGCTGTCGCCCCTCAAGTCGTTCCTGTCTGTCAACATTGTCTTCGTGAAGACCGGCTTACCGTGCTATCACGAAGGAATGCTGTCAAAGTATCCGAGACTCAGGTTTCGTGCTTGGCATGTGCACAGAGTGATCTCAAGACCGACCTCAAGAACATGGGCGTCAACCTGTCTCATGCCATGGTGGAGCAGCTCGAACGTCAAGTTTCCCGGATCAGGTCTGTGCCAAGGATACTTGACATGTTGACCCCAGGCTTCGATCCACTCCAAGAACGGGATCTCACGTTGTTTGACACAATCGCTATACAAGAGGAAGAAGACACTCCATCGCTCTCTAGTCTGCCTATCCCCTCCAAGCTGATTGACGTCCTTCATTCAGAGGGCATTGAGAAGCTCCTGCCCGTTCAGAACATGGCAGTGGAGAAAGGCCTTCTCACTGGAACAAACCTGCTCGTTGTTTCATCAACAACCTCTGGCAAGACTCTCATAGGAGAGATTGCCGGCGTGCCCAAGGCCATGGCCGGGAAGAAGATGGTGTACCTTGCGCCGCTAGTCGCTCTCACCAATGAGAAGTACGAGCAATTCAGGAAGAAGTACAAGCAGCTCGGGCTGCGCACTGGGATAAGAGTCGGCATGTCACACCTCGATGTGGGCAGAGAAGGCAAGCCCATTGTCGACACCGACATCTCCAAAGCAGACATAGTATGCGCGACTTACGAGGCGCTCGACATGGTGTTCCGGTCTGGTGACACCGGGATGCTCGGTGATGTGGGGACAGTCATCGTGGATGAGATACAGAACCTTGGTGACCCGGAGAGAGGACCAGAACTGGACGGACTGGTCGCCAGACTCAGGTTCTATGCACCACACGCACAGATGCTGTGCCTTTCGGCAACAGTTGGATCTCCATCAAAACTGGCAAAGGAATTGAACATGACTCTGGTTGAACACGTTGGCAGGCCTGTACCATTAGAGCGTCACCTCGTGTTTGCAAAGAGTGACGAGGAGAAGCGTGAGCTGATACGTAGGCTGGTCGTCGAGGAGTTCCGGAATGTGAGCAGCGCAGGCAACAAGGGACAGTCGATAGTGTTCACTTACTCTAGGCGTCGTGCCCATGCACTCAGTGACTGGCTGTGCGAGAGCCATGTATCGGCCGTTGTATACCACGGAGGACTGACATACAATCGAAGACGCAGCATTGAAGCATCATTCGCAAAACAGCGCTATGCCTGCGTGGTGACGACTGCAGCTTTAGGAGCTGGTGTCGACCTCCCTGCATCGCAGGTGATCTTCGAGTCTCTGGCAATGGGCGCGGACTGGCTCACCAACGCCGAGTTCGAGCAGATGCTAGGTCGTGCGGGACGTCTGGGCAAACATGACAGGGGACTTGTGTTCCTTCTCGTGCAGCCCGAGAGGAAGTATCACGGTGGGCAGGACAAGACTGAGGACGAGATGGCAGTGCAACTGCTGAATGGGGTTGTCGAAGATGTGGAGCCAACAGCCGACATTGAAGCCTGCGCAGAACAGACTCTGGCTATGATCTGTTCAACGGGGTTAGTTGACCTGAGAGAGGTTGCCAAGGCATACGGCAACTTGCTTTCCGCCACGGTACCCGCATCGGACGCACTCAAGTACTTGGTGCGGAACCGCATGATTCGCGTTCGCGAAGGTGGCCTCTACCCTACCGAGCTGGGGAGGGCAACATCGGTATCATTTCTTACTCCGACCGAGGGCTACCGAGTTGTCACGTTAGCTGGCAGCATGGACGTCATGGACATAGCCATCAAACTAGAGCCATTCGAGAACGTCTACCTCAGTGCTAGGCTCCAAGCTGAGGTGGACGCGGCCTTCAAGACTCACATGCCCACTCGTCTGTTCTCTGGAGTAATCTCAGACATAACGAGCCTCAATCGTCAGGCTGGAAACGTTAGAAGACTGCCCCAGTGGGTGCTTGACGTCTTTGCTCGATGGACCTCAGAGCTATTAGACTGCAGGTGTCGCGATTTTCCCGAGTGCGACCATGGAATGATCAAGCTCGGCAAATGGATTGTAGGCCGGCGAAAAGAGGGGCTGAACCCCTCCGGCATAGCAAAGCAACTACACGACCACTTTGAACTGTGGAGCTACCCTGGAGACCTGTTCACATGGTTGGACTCGCTGATTCACAACCTCAAAGCAGTTCAGAGGATAGCAGCCGTTGCCGGCAAGACTGATCTGAGTGCGGAAATAGAGGAGCAGGTCGCCAAGATAGAGCGACCTCTCCAAGCGGTTGGGAAAAACTAGTTAGAGTGTCTAAGTCTTCTCAGCATCCTGGGACTTGTCGACCTCGAACACAACCCGAAGATTACTAAGGCGATCTGGTTCCATCGAGTCGATGTTCATATCGAGCCAAGCATGGAGATCCTTTCGAATGGACTCCCTCGCGTTGAGTCGTCGCACAATTGCAGGGGATTCCTCTGACACCAGCTGGAAGCGTGTGCACCCACACTCGCAGGCGCCGTCAAGGACTCTGTCTATGTCAGCTGAGGTCTTGCCACACCCACGACACTTGAAAAGCATTCTAGACATCTCCATCTGCCAGACGCCGAGTTCCTCTATGAGGATTGGTAATGCCGGGATAATACTCACAGACTACGATCGATTCGACGGGAGTTCGCAACGTCAGTGTCTTTTGGTGAATCGTGCATAGGATTAGGCTTATCAGTCCCCCGTATGACACTAAGATGGGGCGCGAGAATATGGCCAAACCGTGTGCAGTCTGCCGTGGCAAGTCTAAGATGCGATGTGACCGATGTAGGAATGAATTCTGTCAAGAACATGCCGTCAGGTGCTCCTCATGCGGGACTATCACGTGTATCCGAGATCTCGCTCGCAAGACAGAATGTCCTGTCTGCAAAAGCCCTCTCAGCATCTGTCCTGAGTGTCTTATGAACGGCAAGATTGTCCGACTAATCCCGCAGGTTCACCAGTGCCCCGAGTGCGGCTGGATAGCTAAAGCAGTATTAGGATTAGACAAAGAGCGAAAACAACTACAGCAATGATGAAGGCGACCTTCTGGGTCCTACTACCAAATCCCCAGACAATCGGTATAGGACCGAGCAGGACGACACCCTTGCTTTCCCGCCTCACTTGAGCACCGTCACCGTTCCTCGGTTTCATCATCATGACCAAGCCGGCTATCAGAATCAGAGTGCCAAAGACGATCAGCAGCAGAGCCACGATCTCGATCGGCATTGTCGTCTGCATCATCGCAATCCCAACTCCCTCATCTCATCCTCGTGCTTGGCAGAGCGAACGCCATGCTTTCATAACCGCCTACAGAGTCCCCCTCGTCAGCCCAAAGGACAACGATATCATCGTACACTTCGTGCTCAAGAAGACTCTCGATGCTTATCTTGCGGGTGCCAATGGGGAATCTCCACATTATCTCGAAGGGGTAGGGAGCCTTCTCCTCCTCAAGCCATGTTTCGATTTTGTTGGTACCCGGCGTGAACAGACCCCTGAAGTCAATCAAGTAGACGACAGCGACTATGTGGGTCTCACCCTTCAGGAAGATGTCTATATAGTGGACCTCTGATGTGACACGTTTGCCATTTATCTCGACCCGCTCTTTGTCGAGGTAATACTGCATGTTGCCGGACAGCTTCTCAATCTCCAGCTTGAAAGATCCCTCGTCTTGGAGTACTCGCCGGTAGAAGCCGTTTGGATCGTCATACTCAAAACACAGGCGCTCATGTATCTCTCCTGACGTTGAAACAGAGAAGAAAGATTCAGCATGGATTGGTTCCACCATGTCTGAATGATCGTCCATTCACCGACACCTACTCAAGCGATACGGCGGCAAAGCCGGCAATACTCAAGTGGCTAGAGAACTTGCCAGCGTTGGCTGCAAAACAATACGTGATCCGCGGCGCGACTGCCTCGGTGAATTTCATGAGACCACGAAAGTCAGTATGGGCACTAAGCGGGAAACCTCCCCGGCTGACCTCTCGTAGAGCCCATCCAGAGAGGGTGTACGTGTTTATCCAACCCCACAGGTCTCTGGCACGCTCAGGGCCAAGAACTCTCTCGATGGCGCTATACGTGTGATTCGGAGAGGAACTCACAATAGCGCAGCCCCGCTCAAGCGTTTCAGAAGCCGCCTCTGAGTCCAGCGAAACGTATCTGAGATCCACTCCGTGACGAGAGTATACATCGCTGACGTCATCGATTACACGATTTCCCGAAAGCACTTCCAGACCTTCTCTTTGCAGCACTGCGATTGCCTCTTGGGCCTTGCCCAGGGAATAAGCCTTGAACAGAGGAATTCTTCCTTCATCAAGCTCTGCTCTGGCCTTGTCAATAATCATCTTGTGCACAGTCGTCCTCTCCGGGAACACCCATTCTGGGGACCCATATGTGGCCTCAGTGATGAGCACATCAGCATGCACAGGTCGGGCAGCCCGATGAACGACGCTGTCAACCGCATTGTAGTCGCCCGTGTAGAGCACTCGGAGACCATCATCGAACTCCAGCAAGAACATTGCAGAGCCCAGCACATGGCCTGCGTTTAGAGCCGTGATTCTCACATGATTGAGTTCGATAGACTCATCATATGCTGCAACCGACGTGCAATCCGGCAAGGCTTCTCCTCTGGCAGCAAGTGTGTCCAGCGTCTCTGCCGTGGCCACAAGATTGCCAGAACAGGACAGGTTTGATACGTGATCGGCATGAGCATGCGATATCAGTGTAACATCTGTACGAAGGCCCACGTCAAACGCAAGCTTCATCTCACGATAGTGGAGGACTATGCCTGAACCACTCTTGGTGAGCTTCAGCGTTGACATGTGACAACCTTGGAACGCGGGGCTCCACAATCACAAAAGGCTTTCCAATCGTCGGTGAATACGTGAGCCACTTCTCCGTCACAGGACCTTGACCATGAGATTCATGGAGTCACACTCGGAGGATGATGCGGTCAGATTTCCCAGAGCTTTAACGCAGCCAAGCTCTGCCTTCCCTACAAGGGGCAGATGAATGGTCTTGATCCTTCCACGAGCAGAAAGATCACGAAGCCGACTTGCGGCGGCTTCCATGTTCATCATCTCACTATCCAAGGAGAGGAACGAGATGAAGACATCATCCCCGTGTGCTTCAAAGCCACATGCCAGCTGAGTACGCCCTTTGATCGTGACTGTCTTCAGTGACCCTCTCGAAACAGCCAAGTCCAGCGCCAGCCAGATTTGAGGGCAAGTCAGTCCGCCTCGCTCGCTCTGCTCCAACAGAAGCCGCCTAGCACCGTCGGCGTTCGGGTCTGCGTCCCAAGGACCCACGGCGCTTTTCGCGGAAGAATGCTTTTGCAGCCTGACAGAGCATTGCCAAGCGGTTCCTACCTTTGCGAAGCCCATGTTCTCCAATTGGGCAGTCAATCCCTGTTCGAGCGCGTAGGTGAGAGGGAAGCGAATAGTTGATTGTTTCGCCGCAGTACCAACCAAGACTTCGATTTGGCGAATTGCAGCACTTCTAAAGAATGGCAGAGATGACCTGACCATCTGACTCAATATCCTCTCCTTCAGTCGAGGGTGAATGATCGCAGACACGAGACTGAACACAGAATGGACAAGGTCGTGATATACAGCAGTACCGCCTATTTCCTCGCCATTAATCGTGGCCAAGTACAGTAGAGTGCTCGGAAGTTCGAAGAATGAGCGTGCGTAGTCGTCGGTCCATGTACCTCTAGGTATAGACAGGGCTGTCTGCTCCATTCGAAGCCAAGCTCCAAGCTCTGACTTAGTCAGGCGCCTGTTGTACATCGTTGAAGACTCAGTCATGGCTGCTTCTGACTCCAGAGGGGTCCGTTCAGCCTAAGAATCCTTTGCAGTAGAGTCACGGCGCGGGTGTCATTCCTGTCAACTAGAGCCATCTCGAGCCATCCGTAGGACTTCGAGGAGTTCTACTGCATAAACCGGTGCCCTCCAATCGTGGCGCTTCTGAATCGCTCCTAAAGTGACCCCGCGATTCTCTGGAGTGCTTGCGACAATCTCGACCTGAGCCTTCTTCCTGGCTCTTTTGTCCCTTTCCTCTTGAAGATGCATCCCATGTCGTGGAGGGGACAAAGGGCTTATGCGTCGATTTCTCTGACCTACAATCAACGTTTTATGCAGGATGACCATTGAACAGCAGAGAGAATTGGGAGGCGTTCTATGAAGTCATTGGTCCTGACGCGCAGCGGACTACAGATGGCAGACACGCCCCGACCTCCTCTCATGCCGGGTGACGTGAGGATTGAGGTCCGAGCGGTTGGCATCTGTGGAACGGACCTCTCTATTTGGCAGGGAAAGCTAGAAGCGAAGCTTCCCCTGGTCCTCGGCCATGAGATAGCGGGCGTTATTGACGAGAGCTCGGTCGGGGACATCGCGCCTGGAACCATCGTCACCACAGAGGCCGATTCATATTGTGGACGCTGCTGGTACTGCGCGAATGACATGAAGTCGCTCTGCACCGCTAAGAAGAGCCTTGGTATCACAGTCGACGGGGGCTTGGCTGAATATGTTAGCGTGCCTGCAGAATCGATTCATCCACTACCGCCTGCTGTTGATATGGTGTCGGGTACTTTTGTGGAGCCATTGGCAGCGGCTATACAGACGCAGATCCAATGCCCGGCCATGCCGCGCGAAACTGTCGTCGTCATCGGAAGTGGAAAGCTTGGCTTGCTCATCGCCCAAGTCTATGATGCATTCGGAGCCGACGTCTATTTGGTGGGACGGAATCAGTGGAAGTTGGGACTGGCCAGACATCTTGGCCTGCGGAACACTATCAACTCATCGACAGGTGACTGGAAGAAGCAGATTCTCAATGCGACAGCCGGCCTTGGCCCAAGACTAGTGGTTGAGGCAACAGGCAACACCGATGGACTGAAGATGGCCCTTGAGATAGTCAGGGGAAGAGGGGTCATCGCAATGAAGAGCATACATGGCCTGAAGAGTGACATCAACCCCAGCTACATCGTGGAGCGCGAGGTCGAAATCCGGGGAAGCACAGCAGGCTCATACGACATGGCTATTGACATGTTGGCAAAGGGCCGCATTGAAGTTAAGCGGCTTGTGTCGAAGGAGTTCAGCTTAGATGAAGGAGTCAAGGCCTTCGAGCATGCCTCTCAACCGAATGTTACCAAGGTGATTGTCAGAGTCTGAAGTGTGCCTAGATGAATGAGTTCAATGTCGACCTCCATATCCACTCACTCCACTCTATTGGCGTCAGTAGCTCCATGACTGTTCCCCAGATTGCCGCTGGTGCGAAACAGAAGGGACTGGACATCCTAGGAACAGGAGACGTGACGCAGCCAGACTGGCTAGACCACCTGAAGACCAACCTGCATGAGTCGAACGGCGTTCTGACGCACGACTCAATTGCATTCATACCTACGGTCGAGATCGAGGACAACGAGTCCATCCATCACTTGGTGCTTCTTCCTTCCTTTGAGTCTGTGAAGGCGCTGAGGAAGACGCTCAAGGAATCATCTCCGAATCTGGACAGTGAGTGGGGCGGACGCCCAAGGGTCAGCATGAAGGGAGAGGGATTGGCGGCCGCGATTCGTGAAGCTGGGGGGATGATTGGACCTGCACATGCGTTCACGCCATTCAAGTCCGTCTTCCGCGAGGGGAAGTACGAGTCACTCCTAGGCTGTTACGGGAAGGAAACTGGAGCGGTCCATTTCCTTGAATTGGGTCTTTCTGCGGACACTGAGATTGCCGACTGCATCCCAGAGCTAGAGAAACTCACATTCATCACGTCAAGCGATGCTCATTCTCCGTCCCCAGACAAGCTCGGACGCGAGTTCGTCAGGTTCAGGATGGAGGCACCTACCTATGACGAACTCAGAGCTGCCATCCTGAGAAAGGAGGGTAGACGTTCAGTTCTGAACATAGGATTAGACCCCAAACTGGGCAAGTACTACTTATCATTCTGTAGTTCGTGCCGCAGAACGCTCGTGGTAGTCCCGGGCAGTGATCCTCCCAGCCATGATGATCTGAACATATACATGTCGTGCGATTCGCAGGCAGAACAGATCGATCTACTGCGTGAGATACACAAGCGTCGAGTCAAATGCCCGGTGGACGGGAAGAACCTGCGGCTCGGAGTTCGGGACCGTGCTTCTATGATTGGCGGCAGTCTGAGTAAGTCACCTTCACACCGTCCACCCTATCTTCACATTCCACCGCTTCTTGACGTCATATCTACCGCACTGATGAGCAAATCGAAGTCGACAAGGACTGTCAGACTCATTTACGACAGGATGCTGAGCCAATTGGGTCAGGAAACTGCCATACTGACTGATGTGCCTGCTGAAACAGTTTCTGAGATTGACCAGAGGGTGGGCCAGATGGTTGATGAGTGCAGACAAGGGAGAGCCCGAATCGTCGCAGGTGGAGGGGGCAGATATGGCAGACTTATCGCGCCTTGGGAAGAAGAAGGCCCCGAGAACCACTGATGTCGTTAGTCAACTACGGAGGAAACATCAACACCAAGCGGAATCGCCCAAGCCAGGCGTCTGCTGCCCCTGTAGTTTCAGTGACGAAGCCGGATACGAAGAACGAACCATCGGGTCCGTCGATGATCCCGAATCCCGAATCATAAGCGTCGGCAGAACCGTTGATAGTATACAGCTCCATGAGGAGGAAGCTCATGTTGTACACAGCAACCATGATGTTTGCCCCGCCACTTGTCTCAGTGTACACGCCGGTCTGAACGATATATGGTACTCCTTCTATGTTTCTGAGAAACATGGAATAGCCGGTGTCCTCTCCATTCCCTGAACCGTTGATCGTGACATTGTTTAACAGGTTCAAGCCCGTGTCGAACTTGGCCAACCATATGTTGTAGTCTTCACCGGTTTCAGTCATTGTTCCCGTCGCATAGATGAAGCCTGCATCATCCATGAGAATGTCATACCCTTTGTCCTCATCATCGCCGGATCCAGCGATTATTGTCTGGTCCAGCAGCTCCAAGTCCGTGTTGAATTTGCCCAACCAGATGTCGTACACAGTTCCCGGCTGGCTCATTGATCCACTCACAAACAAGTTGCCCATGCCATCCAACAGCAAGAACCGACCCTTGTCTGTCTTGTTGGCCGGTCCGTTGACAATGATGCTTCGTTGAAGGTTCAGATCTGTGTCATACTTTGCGATGAAAATGTCATAGCCTGTGACTTGAACGGTGACTGTGCCTGCGATGTACACCACACCTGCCACATCCAGAAGCAGTCCATATCCTTCATCAGTACTATTGTCTGAGCCGTTCAGGGTTACGTACTTCTCGAGAGTCAGGTTGAGATCATATCGTGCTAGCCACACGTCCTCTCCTTGACCAGGTTCTGCGACATAGCCCACAACGAAGAGGTGTCCGTTGCCATCGAGCGCGAGATCAGATCCTCTGTCATCCCCCAAGGGACCGCCAAAGGTGACGTTCGAGATTGGCACCAGGTCTGAAGTGAGCTTCCAGATCACACCATTCTTTCCTTCACCAGCTTTTGTGATGAAACCGCATGCATACAGAGTGTCGTGTTCGCTGTCATAAGCCATGCCAAGGGCCCAATCTTCGCCTCCGCCGCCTCCATCGATAGTGGTAGAATTGGACAATGTGATGGCAATCTGTAGGTTGCCTCCACCGGGCATTCTGGGGAGGGGGAATCTGAAGTAGTAGATCAACCCAGCAAGAACGACTATGACCACACAGACTGCCCCCGCGAGAGGTCTGGGAAATCTTGTCCCAGTTGCATGCGCAACGTCTGACTTCTTTCCTCTGCCCAAGGTCCCACCACACACAATTGATGGTTGTTGACAACCTATCCCGACTCGTCCCGCAAATAAGAAGCCTTCCGTGAGAATGGAAGAACCCGACGCTTGCCATCAGGTTGTACCCAGGTGTGCCCAGATCAACTAGGAAACCTATGACAGAAAGCTACATCACCACTCGGACCTCTTCTCAACATGATGACGCGTATTATCCTAATGACCTCAGCGGCAGAACGGCACGGCCGATGCCGTGACCATGGAGGGCTCTAATCTGACTGTTGTCAAAGGCACGATTCGAGAAATCGGCAGGACCACAACCACCAGAGTGAGCGCGCAGAGGTGGTACGGTTCCACCAAAATCGTGGTCCAAGATGAAACGTCGCGCAAGACGTACGACGTCATCATCTCTTCCTATGTAATGGACAAGTGCAGATTCCTGCCGCGCGTAGGGATGCGTGTGATAATCCATGGATACGTAGAGGAGGCGGAGTCAGGGCTCTCAGATTTTGTTGTGACAAGAGTCACGCATGTCAAACATGAAGGCGAAGGTATCCTTGGCGTCCATCGGTTTGATGAGGACTGACCTTCCCCATGACGGAAAGGAGAACCATCCCGATTACCCTATCCACGCGGCTCGATTATGAACCGAGGTTCTATGATCCACTCGGATTTACACTTGGGACACTTGGATGGTTTCTTGGCAGACGAACGACTCGTGAATGTGTAACCACATTTTGCGCAACTAGCAGGCTTGACTAGCAGTTGCCTGCCCTCAATCCTCACAGAGCGAGCGATGTGCTCTAGGTCCTCATTCACAATAGATCTGCTCTCGAGCTGAAGTCGTTCACAGATTTCCTGAGCCGTCAACGGTACATCGGTCTGTTTTAACAGGTTCTCAATCTCCTGTCTTCGGGTTGACATACCTGGTGCTCTCCTTGCTGACCTGAAGCAAGTCAGCGGTCCTTTGGTGTTCAATCTTTTGAACGTGTTGTTTCAAACGTAGAGTCATATCAATCGTATGACATTACCTGGAACGGGGCAATTGCAGTGAAAGAGTATTCGACAAACATGAGGACCACAGTGTTCGCATCCATTGTGGTCGCAGTCGTCCTTGCCACTGGCATTCTAATGACATCCATGCTGATCCCAGGCGGAAACACCACAACGACCACTTCAACGACGACCAATACGACAACGCCGGGACAGGGATACGGAGCGCTTGCTGTCCAGTATCTTGAAAGCAGACGCGACGACGTACTCTTCTACTGGATGTGCAACTCTACCTTTGTCAACGTGAACCTCACCGAATACTACCGCCAAGCGTCGCCGGACGCATTCGTGGATGGAGTATTCCTGAAACGAGGGGCTACGAACACCATCAACGTGCTCTTTGCGCCTTTTGACTTGAACATCACTGGCCAAGGCACGATATCGGAAGCAGAATGGGCCTCACTTAGCGGGTCACTTATCAATGATAGCGTCGGGCCGATGGAAGACGCTCTTTCGCATCCCGAGTACTTTCCGAGCACTTGGCCGATCGACTTCTTTGTTGACATTTACTTCGACGATGATACATTCTTCTACCTAGGCTACACAAAGAGCGACGGATTAGCCTTCATCCAGAATGGCACTTGGTCTGGCGGCTACAGTCCGAA
This sequence comes from uncultured archaeon, assembly GCA_964631415.1. GTDB lineage: Archaea > Asgardarchaeota > Thorarchaeia > Thorarchaeales > Thorarchaeaceae > OWC5. The sequence continues at coordinate 28,897 of CAZVZC010000023.1, forward strand.
TGGGTGGCCCGAAATAACTGGTTTCATTGGCTCTGGCTATTGGCTCATAGAGGGCGGTCACTTGCATGATGCACTGGCTGATATGTACACTACAATAACACAAACGGTGTCGTTTCCAAGCCCGTGACAGCCTTCATAAGCACACGACTGGACTGAGCATTGGACCTTGCCTGAGGCGCAAGACGGTGAGCGAGGACGAGTACAAGGAGCGAATCGCGGAGCTCCTCAAGGGCAAGACGATGGGGGTCTACGCGCTACTCGTAACGCATGGCCCTCTCGGAGTGCGAGACGTGCAGCGGGCGCTACACTTCTCGAGTCCCAGTCTCGCCCTTCACCACTTAAACAAACTACTCGAAGCAGAGCTCGTGACAAAGGACGCATATGGTGTCTACTCAGTGGCCAAGCAAGTGAGAGTCGGTTCCCTTTCACTCTTCGTCAAGATAGGAAGGCGACTGATGCCACGCTATATCTTTCTGTTGACTCTATTCTCCACGATGCTGCTCCTGTATGTCATATTCTTCATGTCATGGCCTCCACAGGGCAAAGACGTCATGTATCTTGCACTAAGCCTGACGGCAATCGCTCTCTTGCTCTATGAGGCAAGACGCATGTGGCTCCTCAAGCCCTTCTGATTCCATCCTCTCCCCAGTTTCAGCAGGATAGGGCACAAACTGACAGGTCCATATACCTAGATGTGCACGAAGATATGAGGACAGAAACGCCCATCCCCAGAGGAATCGATGTCTTTGCCACAGACTCACCTAGAGCCCACGAAGAGCGGAGGACAATCCTACGATGAGCGGGTGTGCTCTAGGTGCATGGGGCACCGAGCACTATGTGGAGTCACGCCATGTCCCCTTCTCATGCGAGCAAAGGCGCTCGTGAACATTGACAAGGCAGTGCCCGGTCTGAACCTTGAAGGCTCATCGCCCCCTGCCGTATTCGTGGGTTCCTATGGCTATCCAAAGGTCCTTGCCGGTCCGCTTGTGCCGCCATTCAGGGGTGATGAAACTGCTCTCATGGAGAGACCTGACCTTTGGCTTGACAAGACGCTCGATCAGATCTTGGCGTATCGGTTCAGTCTTGTACGGACAAAGAAGTTCATCCCGGTGGACGCTGCGATCGACCCTCCGAAACTGCTCGCAGAAACACAGACTTTGGCGCTCTCAGACACACCCACTCCGTCAGAGGCTTTGCTGATCAAGAGACCGTCATTCACGAGTGTGCTTACTGGCCGCACTCTGCCTGTGGGGCCATCTGCACCGCTTGAATCTTTCAGACTGGAGGACAACCCCGACGTGCCGAAGCCTGTTGATAGGATCACGTCTGACACCGATTTGAAGGCCGGACCTGCAGTGCTGGATCTGTTCAACGAGGGGGTACGCCAAGAGCATGTGACAAGACTCCTCTCTGTAGGCCTACTTGGTCTCCGCAGATCGCGCAGGCTCGTTCCGACGCAGTGGAGCATAACAGCGGTCGACGACATCGCGGGGAAGAGCCTCCACAGACAGGTATTGAGACTCCCATTGTTGAACGACTATCTAGTGTACACGGGTTATGCTCTCGGCAACACCGTCGCACTCCTGTTTCTGCCAACAGCGTGGCAGTTCGAGGCCCTTGAGTGCTGGCTCGGTGGTCCTAACCCTCCCGTGATGTCAGATCATGAGTGGTTCAAGGGCCGCAAAGAGTATGCTAGTGTCATAGTAGGAGCATACTATGCTACCAGACTCCCGGCACTCGAGCGGCTGAGGGGCACTGGGCGGCAGGCCGGAGTAATAGTGTTCATGGAGATTGATCCCACCAAGTGGGTGCCCCTCGGCGTGTGGCGGTTCAGGGAGATCGCCCGTCGTGCATTGTCCGATCGGCCCAAGAAGTTGTCAACGCTTGATGAAGCAGTCACCGAAGTGGGGTTTCATCTTAGGAACCCAGTGCAACGCTGGCTGGAGGCTAGCAGAATCTACTCTGAACTGTCGTCACAGACCCATCTGACCGAGTTCCTGTAACTGCGGGCGATTTAAGAAGTGCTGGCCAAAGCTAGACAGCAGAGGAAACCAGATTGTTGTACGAGCGACTATGCAGCGCGAGTTCGAAGCTGCCCCTGTTTGCTCGACTGGCATCCAAGAGAAAGGACAAGGATCTGTCTCGCGCTGTGAGATTCCTCGCCCCGAGGATGGAACTCACAGAGAAGGGGGTCGTGTCCGCGGCCTACTTCTTGCCAGTTGCCCTAGGAATCGCTATGGTCTGGTTTCTGTCGTTCATCAAGGTGAGTTTGCTTGTTGCCGTTTCTCTGTCTGCGATAGCAGCAATCGTCGTCTACTATGTTGTGGTTTCGTATCCGGTTTCGTTGATGAATAGCTACAGGATCGGCCTCTCAGAAGAGGCAGATGTTGTCTTCGAGCAGTTTGTGCTTGTCTTCCAGTCCGGTGGCACGCTCTTCGATGCAATTGAGATGGTGGCTCAATCCGACCATCCCTATCTGTCAAAGGCATTCCAGCACATACTCCAGAAGATCAGCGACGGCGTGCCTCCCGAAACAAGCATCGCAGAACTCGCAAGAGATCAACCGTCTGAGGACCTTAGGAGGTATCTCCTAGCAGTCATCTCATCTCTTGAACGGAAGACTGATCTACTGGAGCTGTTGTCAGGAGAATCGTTTGAGGCAGACCTCGCGCTTCGTCAGAAGAACCTTGAGCTCGAGAGCAGACTTCTCATAGTTTCGGCGCTTACGACGTATATCCCTATGATGTTCGTTCTCGCGGCGTCTCTCGCTGGCTATGTGATAAACCCCCTCATAGTACTTGCAGCACCCCTGTTCATAGGACTCAGCTTGCTGTTGAGGTCGCGCTTCTCCAGCCAGTTCTCTGCCTACTTCGATAGGCCAAGGGAACCAGGACCCCTAGCGCCTGACCAGAAGGAGATTATCGCAGAGTATGACGAGTTCTTGGACTTCCTGATGCTACTCGGAGAGAGGCTGCGTACTGGCGACACACTGGAGAGGGCCCTTCCTGCAGTGCGGGATCAGGTCGGGCCAGAGATCCAGCGAGTGATTGACCCTGCCATCGAATCAGTATACTGGCGCAGTCTCAGTATGAAGGAAGCTATGTCCATTGCCGCAGGACTAGCACTTGGACAGAGGGTTTCTAGAACGATGAGAATCATCTCTCTCATGTGCGAGGCATCGGCCCTTCAAGCAGGTGAGCGGCTCACCCGGATTGCCGCGCGACTCATCAAGCGCTCAGCCGTCGCCAAGGAGCGAGACTCCATACTCGCTGCTCAGAGACTGAAGGTGTATCTGCTGAACTTCACGAGTTCGGTCGTGCTAGGGCTCCTGACCTCACTGTCGCCATTCCTATTCATTGGAGGTCTACTTAGCGGAGGACCTAGCTGGGGAATGGATGGCCACACATTGCTCGAGATGCTCCCTCTAGTCCTAACACTATTGGCAACTACCATGTCTACAGGTTTTCAGAACACGAAGATGGTGGGCGGTGCACACCCTTGGCTGGTCAGTCTGGTTTGCTGTCTGCTCTACGTAGCAGCCTTTGCATTGTCCTCGGTCATCCTTGGTCTGACGTGATAGATGGCCTCAATGGGGCGTCGGCTTCTCTGAGAATACTTTTTTAGCCATGATGCGAATCCTCCAGTCACTTAACTGAGGTGAAAACTATGCAGTTTGGCATCTTCGATCTCAGCCTCGGCGAAATCATGGCGTTCTTTCAAAACGATTGGGTCCTTGGCTGGGTTCTTATAATATCAGGCCTCTTTGCCGCGGCTTGGCTCTTGGAGCGGGTCGTTGATGTAATTCCCATAGTTGGCGATTTTCTCAGGGTGCTTGTCCACATGGGCAGCTTTCTTGGATTCCTTGTGGGATTCGTCGACATGCTGGTGGGCTATGTGGTCTGGACAGTCCAACCTCAAGCGACGATAGTCGCGGGAGTCCTGATTGTCACGGGCTTTGCGCTCGTGATGAGGATTCTCTCGAAGTTCCCACTTGCGTTTGTCTTCGCGGCAGCAGTGGCCGGCTTCGGCACTTTCACTCTATATGGCTACCTCAAGCCGTACGCCGGTACATTGGTTGACGTCTAT
>CAZVZC010000024.1:0-31020 GCA_964631415.1 uncultured archaeon
GATATGCTGTCCAAGCCGACAGTTCCGAGGAACTGCCCGCTCTTCTTGTCCTCGATGGCGAGAACCATGTTGCCACTCTTCCATGGTGTAGAGGTTGTTGCTTCCTCGAGCCACTTTCGTTCATGCTCCTGCGAATGAGGGGTAGCTGAGTAGAGGAATCGTCGTGTTTCGTAAGTGTTCCAGTGTTTCATGATCTCTTCCAGATCACTCATCTCCATGGCTCTTAGCAGGACCTTGTCGCCATAGTACATGGTTTCGAAACACACTTGTGGTACAGATAAGCATGGTTGCCTCATTAGCCCAAGTTTCAGGGATGTGAGCATCCGATTCAGTCACTCAAGTTAAATACGAGCCATCCCCCCGGACACGGCTGGACGTGATTCACGTGGACAGAGGTAAACACCACAGAGTAATGTTTCTCATCGCTGCACTTTGGAACTGGATTCTTGCGGTAACCTTTCTGCTACTACCGCGGATTGACATCAACTACTTCCTTTTGTCTGGTGTAGAGGCCCCTCCTACGCTGCTCTGGTTTGACAGCTTCATGGGTCTGGTCTTTGCATTTGGGGTTGGGTTCTACATCGTCAGTCGAAGTACTAAGGAGAACCATGGTCTTATTGAAATTGCCATCTTCGAGAAGATATGGGTCTTCGTCGTAGGCCTCTGCTACTTTGTTGTAGGACAGGCATCTGCGCTCTTGCTCGTAGTGGTGACCGTGGACCTCGTTTTCGGATTCCTATTCCTTGAAGACCTGTTGGCTATTCGCAAAACAACATAGCAGATCTCTCCTCGCCCATCGAATGCTCACTGCCGACGAACTCTCCCGTATGACGTGATGGTCCAGACAGGCCTGTGACTTTCAGTCTTGGTGTCTGCTACCCACCTGTCGAACCATTTAATAGGAACTGGGCCAAATCAGGGACTCTGGAGTAAGAGCGACTTGACTGCGGCACCCACAATCAGGTACCTCGGACATGCGGGCTTCCAGTTGCAGAAAGACTCCCACCGCCTCGTCATTGACCCGAGAAACAAGGATGTGGCGAATGCCCCATGCGACATGGTGTACTGCACGCACAAGCACTTCGATCATGTTGGAGGGGTGAATGCAATCCTTGAGCACAACCCCGATGCCATCTTGATAGGTAACAGACAGGTCGCAGCGAGATTCTCAAAGTGGGGGGACCGCGTTGTCACGGTGAGTGCAGGTGAGGTATTCAACCGAGGACCATGGAAGCTCGAGTTCATCAACTGCCAGCATGGGCTCCTCAAGGGTGCCATCGACCTTGGACTGCTGGCCCGTACAAGTGGGTTGGCTTTTGGACATTGTGGGGACACTGTTTCCTTCGATGGATTCGTTGGGACTCAAATGGATGTCTTTGCTATCCCTATCTGTGGAGTGTTCGCGGCATCCCCCAAGAGGGCAATTGCGGAGATGGAGAAATTCAATGAGCAGATGCCCTATGTGATCGTGATGCATTGGCTCTGGCGCAGTCCTAATGGTTTCGCTCGCAGATTCGCAAGTCAGTTCCCTGATTCGCGTTGTGCAGTGCCAAGCGACGGTGAGATGATCTCCTTCTGAAACACCATGCGCTCTGGGAGCTCGGATGAGCTTGTCACTCTATCGAGAACTCTTCGCCCTCGTGTAGTGTCTTCACCTTGATGCCTGCTCCGGACCCAGCTCTCTTCTCGAACTCGACAGTTCCCTTGTCCCAAGTGTGCATGGGCACCGCTATCCGTGGCTTGATGACCAGTGCCGCCTCAGCCGCTTCAACATTGTCCATGGTATACTTGTCACCGCAGGGAAGGAGAGCCACATCCACCCGTCCAATCTTCTGCATCTCCGGTATGAGATCAGTGTCTCCCGCATGATATACTGTCTTTCCATCCATAGTTACTACGTAGCCAACACCCAAACCCTTGGGATGGTATGGGTTCCCCGGAGACCGGAATCGTTTCAGATTGTATGCTTCGACGGCTTTTACTTTGATGCCTTGGACTGCAATCTCCTCACCGGGCTTGAGCGTCGTGACTGTTCCACCGATATCCTTCCAGCAGTCCTCCGGAGCGACTACTATCGTCTTGCTCGTGCGAACAGAGGAGATCGCTTCCGGAAAGCAGTGATCATTGTGAGAATGAGTCACAAGTATCAAAGTCGCTTGCTCAGAAACAGCAGGGACTTTCTCTATGAGTTTCTTGGGCCGGTAGTAGTCGACATAGACGACCTTTCCACCAGCCTTGATCTGAAAGCCTGAATGGCCGAGCCATCGTACAGTAACGGTCATTGCCATCGCTGGGTGGTCAGAATGGTACTCCCGATATAACGCCTTCTCCGTAGGCAAGGGATTCCACGGTGGCGATTCCTCACAGGACTTGTCTGCGGCAACTGAGCGTGGACCTTGTCCCGCCCATTTCTCGCAGTCCACAAGGCTTTTGTTTCCGGCTCACAGTAATGAAGCGGCTATCAGGCCATGGACAGTGACAACCTTGGCGCAAACGTGTGCACCCCCTAACGCAGTCTGGCAACCGTCGAAACAGCTCTCCCCCCGAATCAAGCGGCTCAGGGACGAGTATTTCGCATTCGACCAGCGGTCCCGATACTTCACGAATGAGGTTCGAGCATACACGACAGGAAGGCCATGGGATCAAGTATACAGTTTCAATGAATGGGGCGTGACCCCCGAGGCAGTCCCCTTCATGCGGGGATTTCGAGACAGCCTGCGGGCACTTGCGGAAACAGTTGATTTTGGCGATGAGTCATTCAAGCTCTCCATCGCTGAACGACGGGCGCACTTCTTCAACACAGTGTTGACGAAGCACCTGCCCGTGGCAATCCTCGAGGGAGAGCTTGTTGTGGGGAGCTACTTTAACACAGCCCTCAGCAAGGTCCTCACTAAGGATGAGCAGAAGGAATGGGACAAGGGACAGGCTCGCTTCTATGAAGAGCTGAAGCACAGATGCGAGACCGGGGAGTTCAACTACGGTGCCATTCCCGGTCATCTTGTTCCCAACTACCCGAAGATACTGCAGAAAGGGTTCCGGGGAGTCCAAGAAGACCTAGAGGCACTGTCAGCCAAGATCACTGACCCGAAGCACCAAGCATGGCTCAGGGCACTGATACTCTCGTGTGAAGCCCCGCGAATACTCTCCGAGCGCTACGCTGCGGAGGCCGAGCATCTTGCCAAGAAGGAAAGCAACCCAGAACGTCGTCATGAGCTCGAAACGATCGCTCGCGTCTGTCGGAAGGTCCCTTGGGAGCCTGCTGAAACCTTCTGGGAGGCAGTCCAATCCGTATGGATGAGCCACATGCTGGTGATGGCCGCAGAGAGCTATCCTGGGCCCGGAACAAGCCCCGGCCGCATCGATCAATACCTTTTGCCCTACTATGAACACGACCTAGAGAAGCATACTATTACTCGCGAGTTCGCGAAGGAACTGCTCGAGTGCTACTGGATCAAGCACAACTATGCCTACGATTTTCAAGCCAGAGTAGGCAACTCCCAGGGCATCAACTCCAGCTTCGGCCAGCTGATTACCATCGGCGGGATTGACCGCAACAGTGAGGACAGCAGCAATGACCTGACTTGGCTTATTCTCGAGGTCATTGAAGAGATGAACCTACTCGAGCCTAAACCCAATATCCGCCTTCATGCAAAGACGCCTGAGCCTCTTGTTCGCCGTGTCGCTCAGATGGTTGCCCGGTCTCAGGGCAGTCCTTTCCTCGTGAATTTCGATGAAACCTCAATGAAGGGACTGGTTTGGCAAGGGGTTCCGCCTGACGAGGTCTGGGACTACGCCCCAGTGGGCTGCTTGGAGAACACAATGATTGGTAATGATGTTTCGGGTACAGTGGATGTCAATCCGAATCTTGCCAAGGCGGTCGAACTGGCTCTCAGTGATGGCAAGGACATACGGCTGGGTCTCCAGCTGGGCCCGAAGACCGGAGATCCACTCACCTTCAAAGCATTCGACCAGTTCCATGACGCCTTCAAAGAACAGGCCCGGGCACTTCTCGACCGGGCGATTAAGGCGAACAACTTCGCTGATGCCTTGCGTGTTAATTTCGAGCCAGTCCCCTATCTCTCACTGCTTGTAGACAACTGCGCCGAGTCAGGCAAGGACTGCAGAGCAGGAGGAGCCAAGTACAACTTCATCACGGTTGAAGCGATGGGGCTTTCGACAGCGGCGGACTCCCTTGCAGCAGTCAAGAAACTTGTTTATGACGAGGGACGCGTGCCCATGGGTAAGCTTCTCCATGCTATTCGGACCAACTTCGAGGACGACGAGGAACTCCGCCAGCTCCTGCTCCATCATGGTCCCAAGTTCGGCAATGATGACGCAGACGCTGATCAGCTCGCACGTGAGGTCTCTAGGTTCTGGGGTGAGTACGTGTTCAAGCATGTTGCCCCAGCTAGCGGCCGACGATACAGAGGCGGCTATTTGAGCTGGAACTACTTCATCAGCTTTGCTCCCAAGACTGCTGCAACCCCAGATGGTCGAAGGCGCGGCGAGTACCTGTCGAATGGTGTTTGCCCAGCTCAAGGACGAGATATACGAGGCCCGACAGCGGCCGCTATCAGTGTGGGCAAGCTCGGACTTGAAGCTCAGCCCAACGGATCATCCCACACGATTACCTTCAGCCCATCTTCGCTTCGTGATGAGGAACACCTCAACAAGCTTGTTGCGTTCCTACGCACCTATGGCAAGGTTGGCGGCACTGCCATCCAGACTAATGTGGTCAGTCCCGGGACTCTTCGTGCGGCTCAGGAGCGTCCCGAGGAATATCGCAACCTCCTAGTCCGAGTCACCGGTTACAACGCTTATTTCACCACACTAGGCAAGGAACAGCAGGACGAAATTATCAATCGCGTAGGCCACCAGCTGTGACAGAGAGTGAATGTCTTGTCCTCGTCGAGTCCCAGTGAAACGGGCATGGTACTTAACATCCAGCGGTTTTCTACTGAGGACGGTCCTGGAATTCGGACGACAGTGTTTCTGAAAGGTTGTGCATTAAGATGCAAGTGGTGCCAGAACCCAGAGTCTTGGACAATGATGCCACAGGTCGTCTGGTACCAGAACAGGTGCATCGGTGCGCGGCATTGCCTGTCAGCCTGTCCCCAGCAAGCTCTTGCGCTTATGCCCAAGGGAATGTCTATTGACCGCCAGCGTTGCGGTGGCTGTGGGGACTGTGCCCCGGTATGTCCTGCCAAGGCCATTGAGGTACTGGGAGTGAGGCGCACAGTAGAGGACGTGAGTGCAGAAGTGTTGCGGGACCGCCCCTTCTATGAGGAATCATGCGGGGGCGTGACACTGAGTGGCGGCGACCCACTGTTCCAGTTCTCCTTTACCCAAGCGCTCCTGACTCGCTTCAAAGCCGAAGGCCTACATACCGCCTTGGATACGGCGGGGTATGGGGCACTCGACAAGTTCCGAGCCTTGGTGACGCACTCCAACCTCGTCCTATATGACTTGAAGATTGTGGACCCCGAGCAGCACCAGAGATTCACTGGTGTACCCGTCGAGCCCATTCTACGCAACGCAAAATGGCTTGGCGCTCAGCCCAAGTCTGTGTGGATTCGAACTCCAATCATACCCGGGTTCACAGACAATCCGGGCAATGTCCAAGGGATTGCTGCATTCATTCGCGATAATATGTCCTCTGTGGAGAGGTGGGATCTTCTTGGATTCAACAGGCTCTGCTTGCCGAAATGGCAACGCCTTGACACGCCTTTCGAATGTGCCGAAACCCCCTTGGTCACTGAACAACAAATGACTCAGCTTGTGGAAATCGCGAACGAGTCACAGGTTCCGAAGATTACTTGGTCGGGTGTTACGCGCGAAGCGGCAGCGCCCAATCCGATAGAACATCCGTATGTAGGCTGTGATGTAAGATGAACACCAAACTTCCCGATGCAGCGCATGATGCATTCGATTTGGATCTGGCTGCAAAATTCCTGGCAACATTGAATGCTCAAGGTGAGCCGAACATCGCCCCCGTCATCACCACGTATCCGTGGGATGATAATACGCTCGTTTTTGGAGATTTCCTCATAAGGAAGACGAAGGAGAACCTGCTCTGTCAACAGGAGAGTCCAGTTTCCGTTGCCGTGATGACTCAGGACTTTAGAGCCTTTGAGGTGCGGGGCCGCTTTCTGGGTTTTGAAACAAAAGGCCCGAAGTTCGATCGAATAAGCAGCAAGGACCTCTTTCGGTATTCTGCGATTGGCCTGCTTCGCAGTGTTGGGACTATAACTGTTGATGAAGTCTATGCCATGCCAATGACCAAGATGGGCATCGCATTCGAGTGGTTGACCACCCGATTGGCTGCGCGGCGACCCTCAGACGCACGGCCCGGCAAGGTAATTCATCCTGTTGTTAGCGCCAAGGTCGGCGCACTGATGGGTGCCAAGTTTCTCGCCGTTTCTCGACAAGGCTCTGTAGAGCAGTTTCCGGCTCTATGCCTCCAGCCTGCAGGGAATGATCATGTGGTGTTTCGCACGAAGTTGGTCCGAGAGCGGCGCAGATCTCTCAGCGAAGGCGACCATGTGGCCATTTCCGTGTTCACATTGGATCCCCAAGCCTACCAGCTCAAGGGTGAGTTTGTCGGATACCGCCGGTCACGTGGCTTCGAGGTTGGGTTTGTACGAGTCACGAGCATATGGACTCAAGTTCCGCCGATTCCCGGGGCTGAGATCACATACAAGACCTGACCTGTGGTGTTGAGGTTTCGTGAGGGCTGCCTAGTATTCGACAATGACATCGAGGGCAATATTGTCTGCGTGATCCCCAATCCTCTCTAGGTTTCTGACGGTTTCGACAAAAACGGTGTCTGCTTGGGGATTACAGATTCCGGCTTCCATGCGTGCTATGTGGCCTTCTGTGAGTTCCCTCTCCATGGCATCGATTTGCTCCTCGAGCTTCCCGGCCTGCTTCGCCAGACTCTTGTCCCTTGTCTTCAATGACTCGATCGTGATTGAGTATGTCTCCTCTGCGAGATGGAACATCCTCTGCAGGTCGGATATTCCCGCATTTGAGAAGACAATGCCTCGGCTCACCTTGTCGAGCGCAAACTCGGCGATGTTAGCGGCAAGATCACCTATCCTCTCAACATCCACATTGACGGCGAGGAGCTTCATACGCCACTGGGAGTCCTTTTCACTCAGTTGTTCTTCCTTGATCTTGCCAATGAATCGTTCAATTGCCTGACAGCTCTCGTTCACACCGTTCTCCATCTTGATCACTCGCTGAGCTTGCTCCACGTCTCGTTCAAGCAATGCCACTCTGCTCGTCTGAATCATCTCAAGAGTGATTCCGGCAGTCTTTGTGAGTTCCCGTTCCGCCTCGAAGAGTGCAGCCTGAGCGAAGTACAGCATTTCCTCATCATAGAAACGTCTGCCTACTACCTCTCCTGGCTTGTCACGTATGACGAACTCGCAGAACCTGACGAGCAACCCCACAAGCGGGATGAACATGAAGCTGACTAACACGTTGAATACGGTATGGGCATTCGCTATCTGTCTTGGCAGGTCGCTGGAGGTCCCTGAGATGATACCTGCAAACGGTCCAAGAAACGGAAAGAACACAGTCACGCCCACTACGTTTATCATGGCCTGAGCAAGCGCTGTTCTCTTTGCAGGGGAGGTGGCGCCTATCCCGGCGAACAGTTCAAGGAAACAGGTCCCTATGTTTGCCCCCAACACAAGAGCGATTGCGGCAGGGAGCTCAATCAGACCACCTCGTCCCAGAGCAATCACAAGGCCGACGGTTGCAGCGCTGCTCTGCGTGATTCCTGCGATGGTTGCTCCGACCAAGACTCCTACAGCGGGGTTCGTTCCAAAGGAGGCCATGATCTCTATGAATGCAGGCCCTGCACTGTGACTCATTAGCTCCTCAGCACCCTGTTTTATGAAGTCCATGGCAAGGAAGAGCATGCCCATACTGAATGCCACATCACCAACCAGCTTGTATCTCTCCTTCTTTGAGATCTTGGAAACGACGAAGCCAATTGTCAAGAGTGGCCAGAATGTCAAGCCTATGTCGAAGGCAACGATCTGGGCGACAGCAGTCGTGCCAATCTCAGAACCCAGCATGATGTTGACGGACTGCCTAAACGTCAGAATCCCTGCATTTACGAAGCCAATCAGAGTCAGAACCGTGATGCTTGAGCTCTGCGTCAGAACGGTCGCGATGGTGCCTGCGCCCATCCCCTTCACTGGGTTGTTGGAAACCTTTTCTAGGATTCTCGTGACTCGCGCACCGGAAACCTTTCCCAGGGTTTCTCTCATCAGATACATGGCATACATGAAGAGAGCAAGACCACCAACGACTCGGAAGACTATGTCTATGGTCTGCCCTATGTCGATACCCTGCATCTTGACGTGAGGGGTTCCGGCATCCTACATATGAAAGTTTGGGATGACCGATGCTGTGGCACTGTAATCGTCGGCCAAGAAGGGTTTCAAGGTACGGCCTTAGCAGATGCCTCCAGCTCCTGCACGCTGACTCTGGGCTCAATGCTCTTTCTGACCAAGACTATCAGAATGACGACGTTGAGAACCAGTGCCATGTATAGAAGAGGAATGCCCCGGTACAGTTCATAGATCACGCCTGCTGGAATGGGCCCGACCGTGACGAACAACAGGACCACGACAGTGGCAAGGCTGAGCATCTTGCCCAAATCTTGGCGCGGCAATGACTTCTGTATGTACGTATTGATTACACTGAACCACAAGACGTCGTTGATGGACTTGACGGCAGTGGCAATGAACGCAAGTGAGAAGATGACACTCAGGCCGGCGTAGATAGAATCAGCTGCGGTTATCCACTCTGGTGGTGCCACATACGGGACTGACTGAGCGAGTATCAGGAGGACCATCGCCACCGGCATGACAGAGTACACTACAGTAGTGAGTCTGCGTCCGCCATGCTTGTCGAAGAACCGACCCAGGAGTAGTGTCAGTGGGATCGAGATTGTCAACGTGAGCAGCATCATGAGGTTGATGTCAGCAATTCCGAAGCTCAGGGTTTCGTTGACGTAGTACAGGCTGCTAAAACCATAGAGCGTGTCACTGAGAGCGTCCAGAGAGAGAACGGCGATGAAGACTGGAAAGACCTTGACAAGAGTCTTCAACCCTCTCACATTCTCCCGAAGGAAGTCTCTCACTATATTCTTAGAACGATCCGGCCTCTTCTGTCCGGATGTCGGATCCAGCCATACGATTCTGATAGCTGCACAGACGATGTACGCAACACCAGAAACAAAGAACATAATTCTCATCACAGTCACGAATGTCTGTCCGATGTTCAATAGAACCCCTAATGCGAACAACGGGACAAGGCCGAAGACTGTACCTAACGTGAACAGGCTGATCGCAACTCCTCCATGACGTCTATCGATCTGTTCCATTATGTAGGCTGTTCCACCCTTCCCTGTGAATGATGATAGGGCAAACATCAGCCAAGCGATGGCAATCGACCAGATGTCGAATGCAAACACGAACAAGAAGTAACCAACCCCGTTGATGGCCATCGTCACGGATGCCAGTTTCTTGCGGTCGTGGTTATCAGCGAGGTAGCCAGAAACAAACTCTCCAACCAGAACGACTACCCCTACTCCTGACGTTAGCACGCCAATCAAGACATATGTTAGGCCAAGGTCTCTGAAGTAGAGATTGAAGTACCTGTTTACAACCTGTACGCTCGAGTAAATCCAGCTCGTGATTAGGAAGATTGTGAAGTTCTTGTTCCGCAGCGTTGCCCGTACGGACTGCAACCAAGTCGTTTCGGCGACCTCTGTTCTATCCTGCACATCAGCAGCGGGGGTTGAGTCAGTTTCTCTCTGAGCGTTCGTGTCGGCCACAAGATTCACCTGCAGCTGCCATGACGAATTCGGACGTCATTACAGACCCGCTTTTGGGGTTAATATCAGTATGTCTGTTCGAGCACGAATCAAGGGATGAGGAGCTTCAGGCAAGGCTCCGAAAGGCAAGGGCATAATACCAAGGGATGAATCAAGGCAGTGCGCCCTGCGTTCAACGGAACAAGGAAGGTATGAGTGTTGTCGAGCGATGTCTACGAACGGCTGGCGGCCACGCTGAACAAGATTCCGCTTGGGTTCCCCTCTGTAGAGGATGGAACGCATCTGAAACTGCTCAAGTGGATATTCACTCCGGAGGAGGCCGGGATTGCTGGTCGGATGAAGCTCAGAGGTGAAACAGCGGAAGAGCTAGCTAGTCGACTTGGACGGCCGCTCGAAGGCTTTCGAGAGCTGCTCGAAGTCATGGCCACGAAGGGCCAGATACGTGCTTGGAACTCAAGCACGGGCCGGCGGTATGCTCTGCTCGTTTTTGTTGGAGGGATTTGGGAGAATCAGCTCAAGAGAATGGACCGGAGATTCGCTCGACTTGCTGAGGACTATTTCAACAAGAGTCATTGTAGAGGATTGTTTGATACTGAACCCGCACTCTTCAAAGTGATTCCAATCAACCGCGTCATTCGTCCTGAGCTGGAGGTGTACCCGTATGAAATTGCAGAAGGCATGATTGGGAGTGCGAAGTCTTGGGGACTAAGGGACTGCATGTGCAAGAAACAGCGAGAAGCAGTTGGAGAGCCCTGCAGGTTTCCATCCTCGGTCTGCATTCTCATCAATCCGAACAAGGAACATGCGTACGAGGGCGACTCATTCACCAAGGCTATTACAAAGGAGCGGGCGCTTGAAGTCCTGCGCCATGCTGAGGAGGCAGGACTGATTCATTGCTCAATGAACGTACAGGCCGGACACTCCTACATATGCAATTGCTGCACCTGTTGTTGTCTTATGCTCAGAAGCCTTGTCAAGTGGAAACAGCCACATGCATTCATCAAGTCAGATTACCTCGCGCAAGTTGATGAAGAATCCTGTCTTGGTTGTGGCAAATGCAACGATAGGTGTCAGTTCGGCGCGTTGAGCGTCCCCGAAACCACCTGTCAGGTCGACTCGAATCTGTGCGTTGGATGCGGCGTCTGCTGCATATCTTGTGAACAAGGTGCTCTGAGTCTGGCTTCAAGAAACCTCGAGGGAAGAACAACGCCTCCAGCATCAGTTCAAGACTGGAGCATTCAGAAGGCATCTTCTAGGGGCGTTGATCCGTCAGATCTTCTCTAGGCTGGACACAGCGCTATATCAGGAAATGCGATGGCCACTCTGAGCGGCTGAGGGTGGTGGATGAGTCTCTTGCTGCCCGACATTCAGTGCGGCGAAAGACCTTTCAGCATTCGCTGACCGATGTCTAATTGAGATGAGCTGGGGGTCTGCTTCAGCCTGTAAATACCCGCCTGTAGGTGGTCCTGTCTGAATGAGAATAATCGAGATTGTACTCTCGAGGGATGTCTTTGCTCCTGGGGGAAGGATTGATGGCAAAGTCGTGTCCATGTGTGACAAGAGCTTCAACTGCAATAGAGTGACTCTGGCGTTACAGGGAGAAGAAATGAGCAGGATTGTTCATGGTTCCGGAAAGAGCCGTCATGTACATACGGAGAAGAGGGAGCACATGAACGAGCAGTTGGAACTACTTGGATCCTGCGAAGTTCCCGAGGGCGAAAACGCCTGTGACTTCAGTCTGGTCCTCCCGGAACACCTGCCTGCGTCTTTTGCCGGCACGTACAGTCACATCGAGTACATCCTGAAGGCCAACATCGAAATCTCTCGAGCCCTTGATCAGGGGTGCAAGAAGGCCATCTATGTGCAGCATACAGTACCACCCTTGATGCCTTCGGAGGACAGAGGAGTAATCGAGCAAGATGGGACTCCAATTGTTTCAGTTGAACTTGAGAAAGACATCGTACAGCCGGGGCAGTTACTCCCTGTAAGATTCATGGTTTCTGGCGACCAGAAGTTCCGAGCGGTCAGAATGCAGATCATCACACGTGAGTCTGTAGCCCCGAATGGCAACCATGCACAATACGATACCGCTCTTGCAGAGGTATATCGTCGGAAAGAGGACATAGATCTGGAGAGCTGGAACGAGATTGCTCTGGGCGTGCCCCTGCGTTGCACTCCTCCCTTCAAGACGGACTTGATCGACTTCGCATACTGGCTCAAGGCCACACTTGACATCGCGTGGCAGCTCGATAAGGTTCTGTTCATGCCCCTCCGATTCTCTCTAGAGAGTCATCAACTGGACGACAGTGAGGGACAGACGAAAGTCAAGCCTTGGTGATTAATCGATGGCAATCTTCAGTTGAATGATCGCCAGAGTGCAGATTCAATCGTCCCGGAATGGATAAATCCTACTGCGCAAGAGATACTCTTTCAGCATTCGAGCGAGCACCGAGGAGAGGATTCCATTGACGAAGTTCACCGGCGGCGAGATTCTGACGAAATGCCTGATCGAAGAGGGTGTGAGGTATGTCTTTGGCGTTCCCGGAGACCAGCTCTACCCCCTGTTGGATGCAATTGGCAGATCGGGCAAGATTCAGTTTGTGACGTTTCGACATGAGCAGGCGGCGGCACATGCGGCAGACGCGTGGGCTAGGACCACAGGAGAACCCGGGGTGTGCCTAGGGACGGTTGGACCCGGAGCGGCTGACCTTGTGCCCGGAGTGTACGCCGCTTTCGCAGACAGCATCCCAATGATTGTGCTTTGCGCC
Source organism: uncultured archaeon (assembly GCA_964631415.1). Classification (GTDB taxonomy): domain Archaea; phylum Asgardarchaeota; class Thorarchaeia; order Thorarchaeales; family Thorarchaeaceae; genus OWC5. The sequence continues at coordinate 12,625 of CAZVZC010000024.1, forward strand.
CAGAATCAGTCATGGCGCATCTATCCGGACCATGGGAGCACACAGGGGCTAGACCAGATTGACCTGTTCCGCCCAATCACGAAGTGGAGGGCAAACATATCTCACTGGCAGAGAATTCCACATCTCGTCCACTGGGCATTCAGAGAGGCGACATCTGGGCGACCAGGACCAGTCCACTTGGACATCCCGTCCGATGTGCTCTACCTCAAGTGTGAAGATAGTATGCTGGAAGATGGTGTGGTCTCTCGTGATAGATATCGCATGACACGGCCTCCTGTTGGAGATCCCGAACTCATCAAGAGAGCAGCCAAGATGCTGCTTGAGGCGAAGTTTCCACTGCTCCACGCAGGAGGGGGCGTGCTGGCCTCTGCTGCTTCGAGAGAACTGGTCGACCTAGCCGAGCATCTTCAGGCGCCTGTCACAACGTCAGTCTGGGCAAGAGGTGCAATCCCTGAAGATCATCCGCTGTCACTGTTTCCAGCTGGTTTTGGGGCTATTGCTGCACAGAGCCAAGCCGACGTCGTGCTACTTGTGGGCGGCAGACTCGGAGATCTCGACTTCTGGGGCAGACCTCCGGCATGGGGCGAAAGTGCCAAGCAGAAGCTGATTCAGATTGACATCGCTCCTGAGATGATCGCCCACAACCGGGTTGTCGACCTTCCCATAGTTGGCGATGCCAAGAGCACACTTTCAGAGATACTGAAGCTCGTCAAGGCGAAGCCGAAGGCAAAACCAAGACCCGAGATGAAGGATTGTCGCGAGGCGCAGGAAAGCTGGCTCGCGGACTACATCCAGCAGGGAAAGTCTGACCAAGTACCAATCCATCCCCTAAGAATGATCCGGGACGTACGCGACTTCTTTCCACGTAATGCCATCTCAATTGTTGATGGAGGCAACATCGCTGTCTGGGCCGTGTACCTGAACCGGATATATGAGCCGCGGACGTTTCTCTGGCCGTCTGACTCCGGACATCTGGGCGTGGGAACGGGCTACGCGATTGGTTCCAAGCTAGCCCACCCAGAGAAAGAGGTCTACGTCATCTCTGGGGATGGCGCGTTCATGTTCAACGTCCAAGAGCTAGAGACTATGAGAAGGCTGAAGCTGCCCCTCACAATAATCATTGCAGATGATAGAGCCTATGGCATGATTAAGGCGGGGCAGAAAGGTCTCTACGAAGGGAGATATGTCGGTGTTGACTTCATCGACATCAGATATGACAAGATTGCTGAAGGGATGGGGTGCTTCGGTGTTCGTGTGGAGAAACCCGGCGACCTGAAGCCCGCGCTTGAGAGAGCCAAGGCCTCCGGACTCCCTGCTGTAATAGACGTCGTCATCGACCCTGATGTGAACTTGGCGCCACCCGACTTCGAATCAGTGGCCTCTGTCTGGTTGGAGGGCTGCCAGCTGCCAGGTGGTGACTAGTTGCGGGCTGCAGTCTATGAAGGCACTCGGGAGCTCTACGTTAGGGAAGTCCCCGAGCCTACGATGGGACCGCATGATGTCCTTGTGAAACCGAAGTACGTGGGCATATGTGGGAGCGACTTGAACGCATGGCAATATGGTATGTTCGAGCCAGGCGTCATAATTGGGCACGAGTTCTCAGGAGAAGTTGTCGAGGTAGGGAGAGAAGTCGCCGCGTGGTCAACCGGCGACCGGGTGGTGCCCAACTCCCTCATTCCATGTGGAGAGTGCAAGTTCTGCTCTCAACAGAAACACTCTCTCTGCGAGAATATGCAGATGGTTGGGATCTCCATGAACGGGGGTATGGCCGACCTAGTTTCACTCCCGGAGGGCACTCTCTACCGTCTTCCGAAGTCTATCGACGACAAGATGGGCGCAATGGTCGAGCCTCTCGCCGTTGTGCTCAGAGCATTTGAACGGGCACGATTCGCTAAGGGCGTGAGTGTCTTGATACTGGGGGCCGGACCCATTGGTCTTCTCTCTCTGCTCGTCGCGAAGGAAAAGGGCGCTGAGCATGTTCTCGTGTCTGAGGTCAAGCCGGCTCGGCTCAGCCTAGCAAAGAGCTTGGGTGCCGACGATGTGGTGAACCCGCTGGAAGAGTCAATCTCGCTGCGGCTTGAGAGTTTGACCAAGGCGCAGGGGACTGACCTTGTTATCGAATGCACTGGCGCGCCCGGCCCGAGTTCAGAGACTTTCAGACTTGTGAAGAGAGGTGGCACAATACTTGTGCTTGGAATCTGTGAGGAGCCGGTGGAAGTGGACTTCATGACTGGAGTTCTGAATGAGCTCAGCATACAGTTCAGTTATCTCGGATATGCCGAGTTTCCAAAAGCTATCAAGCTCATCGCCAGCGGGAGGGTCAACCCTGCTCCTCTCGTGACAAGAGTGATCCCGCTGGAACGAGTTGTTGAGGATGGATTCGAGCTGCTGACTAGCCCGGGCAGCTCGGATGTCAAGGTACTTGTACAAATATGACAGGAGGATATGTTGCGATGGCAAATAGGATGAAGCTGGCCAGTGACGAATACCTGGCCGAGTTCGAGAAGAGAATCAACGCTGACAAGCAGTATGCAGAACTGGGAAAGACGGTGGACGATTCCTACACGCTGGTGTTGCAGGCCGAGCCTGACAAAGGAATCAGTGAAACAGCGACAGTTGGCTTTGTGATAAAGGCGGGAAAGCTAAGCTCGATGTGGAAAGGCGAGCGCGAAACATCTTTCATCCTGAGTGCTCCCTATGGTGTCTGGGTCGACATACTGCTAGGCAGGATAGGAGCGAACAGGGCCTTCATAACACGAAAACTGAAGATCGTGGGTAATATGCCTCGACTGCTGAGGACAGCTAAGGCCACCGATCGTCTCGTTGAGGTTCTGAGAACTGTGCCGACAGAGTTCAATGGCAAGTACGTCGACCAGTCATTCGGATAGGTCTGTGACAAGAGAAACGATTGGCCTGCAGGTCCTCATTGTTCCTGAAACCTAGCCAACATCGACGCAGCGACAATGATGCAGCCCGCACCCAGCCAGAAGAACAACGGTTGGCTGAGGACTTGGCCGAAGATCCATAGCCCTGCCGCTATAGGAATCAGGTTCATCGTAATCTGCATGAACGGGATGATGTTCACTCCACGTCCTCGCTTGAACGCTTCTTGAGTCGTCAAGATACCGAAAACAGTCCCGAGCACAGTACCCACAAGTCCCAAAGTGAACATCAGCACTGCAGGGATCTGCGAGAGGTCTTCAAGAGAAACGATGAACACTTGCATAGAAACAGAAACAATAGCATAGCAGGTCCCGGATAGTAGCCCCAGAGTGACAAGCTGTACTCTAAAGACGATGACAGACAGCACCGCAAGTATCGCAGATAGGACAAGAACGCACATCACCAAGTAACCGAGCCGCACGGACGATTCGGGATTCAGCACCGACTGCAGCGTGATGTCGCCTGAAACCCCTCCGAGTCCTATGCTGATCATGCTCAGAACCAGGAGGACTACAGCGAAACCCTCCAAGCGCTTCAGCTTCTCCCCCAGAAAGTATACCAGACCTAACACAAGAACGATAATGCCTGAGTTGCTGAGAGGCTGTGCCAGAGTCACGCCAATTGTGTCTAGAGCATACAGAAAGAAGGGCCAGATAAGCAGGGTCTGCATGGCGACCCCCATGACCCATATGGGATCTCTCAGAAAGAGTCTGATATCGGAAACTTGCTTCTTCTCCCCAGGTCTCGATTTGAGATTGACTTGGCGCTTCTGTAGTACGATGCCTAAGTTGTTGATTGCTGCGCCTGTGAGCATCGACAGTACTCCTAGGATTGCCACAGCCATGCTAGAGTCATAATACTCAACGTGGCTTTATTGTTTTAGGGCAGATCCGATGGCCTTGCGCTGTGCGCAGCATTTATCCAGATGGATACATATACAAACCGTGGTTGCAGTTATGTACCCAGACGGGGAGCAGAAGGAACCTTGGCTGCTATCGAAGAGGGCAAGAGGACCAATACTAAGGCGCCTGGTCGTAGTCGTTCTGCTGATTTACCTAGTGGCGCTGGTCCCATTTGCTCGGGGGATAGGGGGCGATTTGGCCGGAGGCTTTTATTGGACTTACCCTGGCTTTGTGCTGTTTCCAATCCCGGGTGACTCTGGTTCAATGATACCTGTGACGGAGCCGCTCACTCCGATTGACCAGTTTGTGTATGTCGTTTTCATATGGAATGGTATGTGGGTGGCATGGACTGCAGTTGCCGTTCTCTATATTGTCTATCCCTTTCTGCTGAAACTCAGGTCCGAACGCAAGAAGAACTAGACGGCACATTATTGTGCGACGACGGCGGAGCTAGATGCATCGGTGTCGTGCACAATCTTCAAGTGAGCTCTATGGTTACATTGAAGTCCATCTGGATTAGAACAGTACTCTCAAGAGGTCACAGCCATGTCCACGAATCCATATGAGCGACTTGCCGCGACACTCGATAAGATACCCAACGGCTTCACCCCCACCAAGTCTGGGTCGCATCTCAAGGTACTGAAGTGGATATTCACTCCTGAAGAGGCTGACATCGCCAGTCGGATGAAACTGAAGGGTGAAACCGTAGCGGAGATGGCGCTCCGGATTGGAATGAAGGAGAAAGGCCTCGAGATTCTCCTTGATCGGATGGCCAGCAAAGGCCAGATACGTTCTTGGGTGTCGAGAACGGGCAAGCGCTATGCTCTCATGCCTTTCGCAGTGGGCATATACGAAGAGCAACTCGGCAGGATGGACAAGACCTTTGCGCGGATCGTCGAGGACTACTTCAGAGAGGCGCGAGGTGGCGGGTTGTTCGAAGTGCAGCCCGCGATATTCAGGGTTGTTCCAGTCAACCGAGCAATCCATTCCGAGCTTGAGATTTACCCGTATCAGGTTGCAGAACAGATGATTGACAGTTCCCAATCTTGGGGTGTCCGTGAGTGTATCTGCAAGAAACAGCAGGGACTACTTGGAAAGCCGTGTAAGTACCCGACTTCTGTGTGCATCACTCTTTCGCCCAAGGTAGAGGGTGTGTTCGACGACGACCCCATAACGAAGCCTGTCACGAAGGCCGAGGCACAAGGCATCTTGCGTCAGGCGGAGGAGGCTGGTCTCGTCCATTGTTCTATGAATATTCAGAAGGGTCAGTTCTTCATCTGTAACTGCTGTACTTGCTGTTGTGCAGTTCTTCGTGCAGTTTCAAAGTGGGAGCGGCCTCAGGCTCTGGTGAAGTCGGACTATGTCGCCCATGTGGATCCCGACTTGTGCGCAGGGTGCGAAACGTGTCTGGACCGTTGTCAGTTCAAGGCTCTGAAAGTCGTCGATGGTACGAGCCAAGTTGATGCTTCTAGATGCGTAGGGTGCGGTGTCTGCACAATCACGTGTCCACAGAATGCCCTCACGCTCGTCAGAAAGGATTCGACAGAATCTGCTCCTCCAGAAACACTGATGGACTGGATGGTTGAGAGGGGCACTGCAAGAGGTGTGGATCCTTCAGACCTGCTTTGACATGGCGCCTTCAGTGGAAGCTGTCACACTTCATAGAACCAGCTCAGAGGAGCCAATCACAGCACTTGGTGAAGGCTGACCAAACACTTTAAGGACAGTCAGACAAGAATAGGTCGAATCTCGTGGACTGCGAGCACCTGAATGGAGCATGATCAGCGGGACATGAATCAGCGCCGCTCCCGGAAGTACATTCCCCATCTGGCCCGGTTCCATTTTAGACCAACATATGACTGGACGATCGAAGAGGCGTGTCGACTCTACGCGAGTCGGGGTCCAACCTCAGACGACATGCCCCTAGATCAGGTGTTATATCAGGACTGCATAGCTGGCATGAAGCATCTTCCTCAGGGCTGCATAGATCTGGTAATAGCCGACCCGCCGTTTGGAATCGACTTCGATGGGAAGAGTGGGGTCTACAATCGTGACAGTGGACTCGTCCTAGAGGGGTACGAGGAGATTAGGGAGTCCTATGAGGACTTCACAAGCAAATGGCTCCGTGAGCTTCCGAGAGTCCTGAAATCAAACGGCTCTGCATACGTGTTCAGCGGGTGGAATAATCTCGAGTCCGTTCTCAGGGCTGGGCGAGAGGCCGGTTTCACACTTTTGAACCACATCATTTGGCACTATCCCTTTGGTGTGTACACGAGAAAGAGGCTTGTCAGTAGCCACTATCACATCCTCTTGTTCGTTAAAGACCAGCGATTATGCTTTTTCAACAAGTTCGAACACTACCCGGAGGATGTCTGGCGCATAAAGCGGCGGTATCGCATCGGCCAAGCAAAGAATGGGACTCGACTCCCACTCAAAGTTGTGGCTCGTTGTATTGACTTCTCATCCATACCAGGTGATGTTGTCCTTGATCCGTTCATGGGAAATGGCACGACAGCGCTTGCGGCGAAGTCGAACTGGAGACACTACATCGGTTTCGAAATCAACGAGCAGTTGAGAGCGCTGATTGAGAGCGAGATTAAGATGACAAAACCGGGTGATTCATATCAGCCGTACAGCCAGCGGCTACCAACAACTGAAGACTTGGCCCGAGAGTATCCTCAGGCTCACAAGGAATTCCTTCGTGGCCTGAATGAGGACGACAGAGTGACTCGCCCACAAGAGTAACGTCGGTAGACAATCAGCCCAGCAACCCGCAAGGTGGTCAAGCACGCATGGACCTTGATAACATGTTCTTGAAGCACGGCCTCCGCCACGACCGGCTGTCCGACACATCAGGTCGAAGTGACGTGTTCGACAGACAGTTCGGTGCCGAACTTGCGGGCTGGGAGCTGAGTCTTCAGAAGGGTTTCTGTGAAAGATTGGCTGGTCAGAAGTACCATTACCGGGGTTTCGTGCACCACACCCGTGATGCGTCTTTGGTGATGTTGACGCCCAGCCCTTGGCTGATTGAGGGGGTATTCGTAGTCCTCGCGGATTTGAAGCAGATGCCGTCAGATGGCTCATTCGTCGATGTCACCGGACGGACTATCGCAGTGCCATCTCTAATGTATCGCAGTCAGAGTGCTGTACGGGCAGTCCTCGCAGACAGTATTGAAACTGAGCCGATTGATCTTCTGAAGATGGTAACTCCCCCGCTTGACCTCAAAGAGCTCTCCGATATGCTGTTTGAACACGTTGGAATGGCCGAGGCCAGTAAGAGGGTGTTCGCCCGGCTCTTTGCATCAAGCCCACCGTACGAAGGTGCAGTTGGGGGTCTCACCACAGGGATTCAAGCAGTCACGTCCGAATCTCAAGTCAAGAGGTTTCTAGGCTTCATTCACAGGATCTTGCCTCCAGCTCTCAGAGGTAAGTATGCGGCACATCGGACTGTCAATGGTATCGGCGTGACTATGCCAAAGCTATGGCGAATAGAGATAGGCAAGACCTCTGAGCCAAGGATGAAGTCTATCTGCGTGGACCGCTCGGACCCACTCGACTTCAGGGAACTGTCTCTGGGTGCTCTGACAGACGCAGGGACGGCAGCACTCCCCGATGTTCCCCTGGCGATAGCGTCCGAGGACTTCTGGGTAGAAAGTTCCGACCCCTCACAGCTAATGCTCCCTATCACGAAGTCGGCAATAACATACCAGCTTCTCACACCGAGTGTTTCGCAGCGGTCAGTCGGGACAAGCACCAAACACGTACTGTCGCGCTTGGAGTCCATCCGGGACAGCTTCGGCCTAGAGGACTCGGCTCTGGCTCGGGGCCATGTTCTTGATGCGGATGCTCTTGGCCGACCTCTCAGTGTCTTGAGAATTGCACGATCGACTGCTAGGGCCGAGTGGCATGACAGTGTCACCAGTGCAGATCTGAAGCGGTCATGGGATATGATCTTGGAGCCTGCTCTGAAGGAGTTCATCGAGCTCGCTGAACTTAAGACCGCCACTGAGAGCAGATGGGGTCAAAGCGGCAGGCTTGACAGATTCAACACGAGAGTACTCCGTGCACTCAGGAAACTTGACCTTGGTACGACTGGCTCTCTGGGGCCTACACTCGAAGAGATCGCAAGTGAGGCGGGTGTGGAGAAACACGTGGCTGCTGAGAGTCTGATGTCGATGAAAGACGAGGGGGTCATCTATGAGCCTCGAACTGGCCACTATCGGCTAGTGTGACACTGCTTGCCGTGTCGATGACCCACTCAACCACTGCTTTCAAGGCATAACTTTCTTGAAACTGGCCGGCTCGTCGCCCTCATCAATGATCTCTATGTCTTGGTGTCCAACCCGCTCTGCATCATAGCTGCGGGCTATTATTGTTCCATCGAGCTTCTCGCGAGCACTTGCTTTGCTACCACGCCAGACATAGATGTCGTCCCATGTATCAAGGATGAACACGTCGTCCGTGCTCAGCGAAGCACGCTTGAGAGGTACTTCGGCAAAGAATGTCTGACCTTTGACGTTACTCACTCGCCAAAGCTTGTATTCGTGCTTCTGAAGCTGCACCTTCTTCAAGATGCCTTCTGTGTCTTGGTCTGTGATTTGGAACTTCTTGAAGAGCACCTTGAACGCTGGTGGCTCCTTGCCACCCTCAATGCGTGTCAGCTTAGCTTGGCCCTTCCTCTCTGTGTCTTTGAAGACAGACTCTGCCGCAGCCATGAACTGTTCGTCGACTGTGGACTTTGGGCCAACCCATGCGTACAGAGTGGCACCAGCATCAATCAGGTAACAGTCACCCCGTCCAAAAGTGCCCGGTTCCGGCACCTTGACGAGCTTACCTTTCTGAACGTGGAATACTATCGGTTCGGGCATGAGAAAGCGGAATGCACGAGGAGACTGTTAAGTTATATCCGTGCGAACCTCGTCTTGACATCCACGGATTCAGGCTGGCCTGGTGACCGAATTCATGCCCGAGATTCCTGAGTTGGAGGCGATTACACAGAGGCTGACCGAAGTGCTCTACGGAAGAGTTGTACAAAGTCTGTCCATCCACAACCACTTGGTCATCCATGGCACAACCGTGGAACGGTTCGAACAGCTGGCAAGAGGTAAGGTTCTCCAATCGTTCACAGCCGACGGCAAGTTCATCATTGCGGGCATGAGTGACTCACTTCAGATAGTGATCAACCCAATGCTCACTGGACGCTTCCGCATCTCGACCCGCCCGAGAAAACCGATGAAGTCAGATGTGCTCTCGGTCTGTACTGACGGTCCGACTCTCTGGTACGATGATAGGAAGTTCATGAGTCGTGTGTACTTGGTTTCGGATGACGACTACAAGCAGGTTGCAGGTTTCGTAGGTCGAGGACCATCTGCTCTCGATCCCGAGCTGACGCTTGAGAGCTTCAGAATGCGCATACGCAGCTTCCATGGACAAACAAAGAACGTGCTTCAGAACCAGCGTTTCGTGAAAGGCATCGGGAACGCCTATGCTGACGAAATACTCCTCTACGCAGGCATACTGCCATTTCGTAGACGTGGGTCACTTGATGATGGCGAGGTGGAGCGTCTTTACGTTGCCATGAGAAGTGTTCTCAGCCGATACCGTGACATGCTCTCGACTCGCAGCCTTACTGATCTTGGGCCAGAGAAGCGCGATTTTCTAATGATTCACGGGAAAGGCGGCGGTATCTGCCCGCTGTGTGGGGGACGAGTATCAGAGGTCACAGCCAACCGTTTCAAGACTAACTACTGCCAGAACTGTCAGAGATGAGTGTCGGGCGATACGCTAATCTGAGGGCTGGACCTGACACTTGGGCAGGAATTGTGCAGAGCTGATACCAGATGGACAAGTGGGAAGAGAGCTTCCTCAGGGAGATTGTTGAGCTGGACACCGAAACTGAACCGAAGAAGAACTATGTTGAGTGTGCCAGAATCATCAAGAGGTACTGTGAAGAGGCAGGTCTCAAGGTCGATGTCTTCGACTCGAAACACGATGGCATACCTCAACCGAATGTCGTGGCAACACTAGATGCAGGAGCCAAGCAGACGATACTGCTATGCACTCACTATGACATAGTCCCAGCTGGCGATGTGGCCTCATGGACTCGACCACCTTTCAAACTGACAGTCCAAGGTGACAAGGTCTATGGTCGCGGAGTGACTGACAACAAGGGGAACATTGTGGCCTCAGTGAGTGCTGCTCGCGAGCTCATCAAGAAACGAAGCTCCAAGGTGAACTGGAAGATACTCATCTCTCCCAACGAGGAGATTGGGGGCGAGTGGGGGATTGACTACCTCATAAACGGTCCCCCAAAGATCAGGGGTGACTTCGCATTGGTGGTCGACTCTGGACCTGCGTACGTGAGCATTGGAGCCAGCGGCATCGTGTCAGGCACCATCACAGTGCATGGCACTCAGGGACATGCAGGATATCCATTTGCATTCAACAACGCCATCCATCTGTCCCTTCCACTGCTCAATGTCATGTTGGACTATGTAGATGTCCGACGCAAGATTGAGTCGAAGCTCCCTGCTCCTCCTGGCAGTCCATACAAGAACCTATGGGGGCGGTTCTCCATCACAGTGTATCATGCTGGCACAAAGACGAATGTCATACCCGGGAAGGCGGAGATATCATTTGACTGCAGGCTGATTCCGGAGGAGAACCCTGATGACGTTGCCAGAAACCTAGAAGAGTTCTTCGAGAAGGCCAAAGAGGAAACCTCCGTTGAAGCCACACTCGAAATCAAGACGAAGGCGAGCGGTTGGGGCTCAGACCCCAACAACAGGTTCATGAAGGCATGGCATGCCGCTGTGAAAGAAGTTGTGGGTCCGAGTATCCCCCTAGCTGCAGATCTTGGAGGGAATGACGGACACTACTTCGTAAAGGTCGGAATACCCACGGCATGCTTTGGCACGATTGCCGACGATACAAATTTCCATGGGATTGACGAGTTCATGCGAACTGGGGACTACGAAAAGGTGAAGAAGTCTCTCATCTGCTTCTCTGAGAAGTGGAAGTGAATGGTCGACCTGAGTCTTCTCAAGATAGGAAGTCCGGGGCCTTTCCTACCCCCTTGGGATAATGCCTTGAAGAATGCCAAGCTCATTGACTCTTTGGGCTATGACAGCATGGCATTTCCAGATCACTTCGCTGGTTTTGTGCCTGAGAGCATCTGGACGCCCGACATAACACCCCTAGCGCTGATCCAGCAGTCTCCTCATACCTACTATGAGATGAGTACGATAATGGCGGCCTGTGCCGTAGTAACAGAAAGAGTCAAACTCATCTCAAGTGTGACGGAGCCCATTCGCAGGAACCCTGTGCTTCTTGCGCAGACCTTCTTGACGCTTGACCATGTCAGTCACGGTCGCACGATAATGGGAATCGGAGCCGGTGAGATTGAGAACGTCACGCCTTATGGACTGGACTACTCTGGCCAAGTGGCCCGTCTGAGGGAGGCGCTCGAGATCATCGGAAGGATATGGACGACCCAAGAGCCGTTCGACTATGATGGCAGATTCTACACACTGAGAAACGCCGTCATGTCGCTGCGGCCTGCAGTTGAGGGCCAGCCTCCACAGATGTGGATTGCCGCACATGGCCCGAAGATGCTCGCGGTTGCTGCCGAGTTTGGTGATGGTTGGCTGCCCACAGTGCTTCGTCCTGTAGACTATGGCGCACGGCTCAGAGAGATAATGCGGTACAGGAAGAAGCTCAACAGGACCGGCCAGTTCACGGCGGCACTCTGGAACTGGTGCATACTGGATGATGACCCCGCAGAGTGCGATCGCATGATGCGTACACCTCTCGCGAAGGCGTTTGCTCTTCTCTATCCCGCGAGTGAGTGGAAGCGGTTAGGGTTCGCTCATCCGTTCGGAAGCGACTTCTACTCGCTCCGCGATTACGTGCCGATGGGTATCAGTCGCGAAACAGCTCTGCGTGCAATAGACCAAGTACCGGACAAAGTGCTGCGCGAGTTCTACATGTGTGGCGACGCCGATAGCATCGTAGGGATGCTTGAGGAATATGCACGGCAGGGACTTCAACATATGATTCTGTGGAACAGTACTGGAATGTTCGACTTGGAGAAGACACGTAGCTCCTACAAGGTGATGAAAGACGTCCTCGCATGCGTCAAAGGATAGTTTAGTCATTGTGACCCAGAATCAGCACAAGTTGACAGAGGTCCAGCCTCTCTTCGAGAAACATGGCATTAGACTGGAAACCTCTCCAGTGGAGAAACTCGAGGTCCGGTCTGACGATGTGGTGGTTGTAGCATTAGAAGCCGCCAAGGCCGCGCACAAGATAATAAAACGCCCGCTCGTTGTTGATGACACTGGCCTGTACATTAGTGCGCTGAACGACTTCCCGGGAGCATATGCAGCTTTTGTTCAGAAGACGATTGGGAACCAAGGGATACTACGTTTGTTGGAGAATGTCACTGACAGGAGAGCCAGTTTCATAACTGCAGTCGCCTATTCTGATGGAAAACATCTTGAGGCATTTGTGGGCGAGATGCCGGGGCATATAGCCCTCATCGCCCTAGGGGAGGAGGGCTTCGGATACGACCCCATTTTTGTTTGCGACGGCGAGGCAAGGACCTATGCTGAGATGAGTTTCTCAGAGAAGGTGGCTGTTTCTCATAGGACACGTGCCTTTAGCTCATTCTTAGAGTGGTATGAGCGATTCCGCTAGCAACGCTTAAGACAGTGTGCGGACCCGTTTCGGACGGTGTCCTAGATGTCTGTAAGCGAGACCACGATGAGGGCTTTGAAGGACCTTGGTCTCACCGACTACGAAACGAGTTCGTATCTTGTGCTCGTGGAGGGAGCTCAGATGTCGGCCTCGGAGGTGAGCACTAAGTCCAAGGTACCCTACTCTCGCATATACGATGTCCTTGGTAGGCTGGAAGAGAAGGGCTTCATCCAAGTCATGCGAGGCCGCCCCACTCTCTACACTGCGAAAGCACCCACGGAGGTTGTGCGTCTCGTGCGACTGGCCTGGGAAGACAAGATTGATCGGTCCAGCAAGACTGTCGTCGATGAGCTTCAGCCTAGGTTCGAAAGAGAGAGCCATGCCAGCCCGAAGGACGTCTGGGTGATGCATGGAAGAGCAGCAGTGTTGGCCAAGGCGATCGAGATGGTGAACTCTGCTAGGGAAGAGATCAAGTTGTCGATTCCCAGTCTGGACCTAGACGAAGATGACGCCGTATCAGTAGCCGAACGTGTGTTGCAGACAAAGGCAGAGCGAGTGTACCTCCTCACATCTCATGTCACCGACTCTGTAAGGAAGCTTATCCCCAAGAACTTCGAGGTTCGAACCCGCGACAGGGTGTTTGCGGCCGGTCTCGTTGTGGACGGCAGACAGACGTTGATCATGCTTGCCGGGCCTGAGGAGGAGAAAGAGTTCTTGGGCATCTACTCCAGCCATGCTTTGTTCGCGGCGATGGCCGGTGCGTATTTCGATTCGCTTTACTCCGACTCGCAGTCCATACGAAGAGTCTGAGGTTTCTCCTCGCTCTTTATATCATGTATCTCTGTCAGAACTGGTGGGACTGAATCCTTACGTAAGGGATAATCCGCAAGGACACGATGGTCATGCCTAGCACGCTGGACGACACGATTATCGAAGTGAAGCTGTCGCCCTCTGCTAAGGCTGTTCTCCAGGCAATGCGTGAGATTGAAGATGGCCGAGATGCCAACGTCTTCCAAGATGGTCCCGACACGGATCATCTCAGGGTGATGACGAAGACGTTTCGTGGTAGCATGTACTCGGCACTCACGAAGCGACTGGCAGAAGTAATTGATATGGGCGGCGTGTCAATAGTAACTCAGTCAGATCTCATGTCTTTGGCTGCCGATCTGTGGAATCAGAATGCTTCCCGATTGAGCGAAACAGAGGTCGCTGTGATAAAGGGTGTCACCGAGTCACCCGGCTTAGCTCTGAACGACCTTGCATTGAAGGTGGGGCTGAGTTATCCTCAGGCAAGACGGGCACATCAAAGACTCCGCGAACGTGGTGTACTCCGGGTCTTAGGGTCACTGAATCTCGATGCGATGGGCCTTGAGAGGGTCCTCCTGGTCATGAAGTCCCCACAGCTAGTCCTGACCGGGCCCTATATAGAGAAGATGCTCTTTGTTGATGGGTCTTCGCCCACAGTGTATCTTGTGGCGGTCATCGCCCGCGAACAGAGTGCCAACCTTCTCCATCTTGTCAGATCGCTTAGAGGTGCCGCGGAGGGTATCTTTCTATGGCGTCTGTCTGCAGGTAAGCTGGGCTTCTCGGACCTGTACCTCAACACAAGGACTGGCTTATGGGAACCCGATCTCCTCCACTTTCGTCTCATGCTTCGAGGCGGGGGTTCCCCCATCGTCCTAGGGGACGCCGCTTCTGCGCCCCAACCAAGAGTCAGTTACACACCTGCGGACCTCACAATGATTGATCAGCTCCGTGTCAACTACATGAAGACTGCGCATGAAATCGTTGTCTCAACCGGGCTTTCTGGAAGCACGGCCTTTCGGAAGCGGCAGCAGATCCTGAACAGCGGAATCATACTCCCTCGAGCGGGGGTACATGTGCCTAGTCTGTGTGAACGCGCCTTTGTGATACTGCCTCCAGACCTTGCAGGTGATGTGCTCCCTGCTTGGTCTATGCTTCCAGTCACCTACGTTTCGAGGGTATCTGGCATCGAGGACGCATCGCAGGAGCGAGTCCTACTGCTTGCTGCTGTCCCGAGAGGGGTCGGTAGAGCAGTCGTCGGAGTGCTGAGTTCTGAGCTGAGTCGCGTAGAAGACTATACGGCACATGTCGTTTCGAGTGGCTCCGACGGCTCTGTTTCGATGGCGGCCATGTTTGATCGCAGGTCCGGAACTTGGAAATGGAGTCACGGCGACTTCTTCGATGTGCGGCCATACAGTGTTGTGCGTCGTGAGGTCGATGATGCGTCATTGCCAATAGACTTGGCTTGAATCACGCCGAGGCACAAGCAATATCTGCGACGGGATGGACAGTTGAACACAAGGCTTTCTCATGCTGGATGTCATCTTCCTAGGAACTGGCGGTTCCATGCCTACCGAGGGTAGGAACCTGCCAGCCATCGCCGTACAGTACGGCGGCTCGGTCCTTCTCTTCGACGCCGGAGAAGACATCCAGAGACAACTTGGTAGAGCAGGCATAGGTGCGAACAACAGGCTTTCAGTCTTCATCACACACATGCACGCTGATCATGTACTCGGACTGCCCGGACTCCTCCTCAGGTTTTCGCTCTTAGGGCGCACAAGGCCTCTCGCGATATATGGTCCTGAGGGCCTCATTGAGTACGTCAGAGTCAACCAGCAGACAATTCATCTCGGTACTTCATTCGAGTCCATGGTCTACAAGATTGACAAAGGTCCGGTCTTCCACTCTGAGCACATAACTGTCAGTGCCTTTGAGGTCGACCACAGAGTGTTTGCCTTTGGGTATGAGATCGTGTACCAGCGGCCCACTGGGGCATTCCTTCCAGACAGAGCAGTGGAGCTTGGTGTCCCAAGAGGGCCTCTCTGGAGGACTCTGGCATCCGGGGAAGATGTAAAGCTTCAGGACGGACGAACAGTGTCGCCCTCTGATGTGACTGCTGCCAAGCCACCTGGCTTGAAGATTGTATACTCAGGCGACACTCGCCCCTGCAGAGCTCTCAGTGAGGCGGCGATGGATGCAGATCTACTCATCTGTGAGGCAATGTACACATCAGAGGACTCGCAAATGGCAAGTGAGAGAGGCCACATGACTGCCTCGGGGGCAGCACGAATTGCACTGGAGTCAAGAGTCCGTCTGTTGGCACTGACTCACTACAGCCCGAGATATGGTGACGGGTCGCCGATTCTTGCTGAGGCGCGTGGTATCTTTCCCGAAGCTGTCTTGGCTCGAGACCTGATGAGGATTGAACTTGGCAACTCAGAAAGCCCAAAGGTAGCCGACAATAAATGACACGCTTGCATTTCATCCCAAGCCTATCTTGATGGTCTGCAGCGTATGATGAATGAGCATTTGTTTCAACAAGCGGCCCTTCACCGACTGTGCAGGCGTGGCACCGATGACCAAGTCGATGATCAGGTCCCGCACGACCGGGTCAGCGGCGGCGACATCGCATATGGTCTGTAGGCTCCTCTTTGACCCATAGAGTCTCTCTGCAACGAACCTCAGCACATTGAGTTCGGGCCTCAACAACTCCCCTATCTTCTGTTCGTATGTGAGTATGAGCCTTGGATTGCGAGTCTTGACCATTTCGATTGCCGTGTCAGCTGCCAGCAGCCCCGAGGTGACTCCATAGAGTATTCCCTCCCCAGTGATAGGCGACACCAGACCAGCAGCATCTCCCACGAGCATGGTCCTAGGATTGATCAGTTTCCAGCGGGGTGGACCCAGCGGCACTCTATACGCACTCGTTCTAGGCAGGCTGATTTCGACACCGGCATCAGCCTCAAGTTTTCCAACGAACCTAGTCCACTCTCCCCTCAGGTCTGTGAGTCTGTCTACCCTGCATCCGACCCCGATGCTGATATTGTTTCTCTTGGGAAAGCACCAAGCATAACCCCACCTTGTTGCACCGAAGTAGATGTGCATGGCAAGCTCATTGTCCTCTTCTGGGACCATTGTGATTCTTTGGATCTCAGACGGGTCCAGGGGCACATCTGCTGAGATGCAGAGGCCGACTCTGTCAGATGGCCAACTATTGCGAATACCAGTCGCACGGGCCACAATGCCATTCACGCCATCTGCCCCAATCAGGATGTGTGACTTGTGGGAGTCACCCAGGCAGAGGACGCGTACTGCATTTCCTGTCCGTTCTATGCCCACAACTCTCGTATCTTGAACCACTTCTACGCCTGCGTCCTCGGCCATGTGAAGCAAGTAGTGATCAAACCTTGACCTAGTGACCATGTTTACAGTAAGCCCTCTTCGCACTACTACAAAGCCCCGACCCGAAGGCGTATGGAAACTGACAGCACGGACATCACGGTCAACAACAGGTGCGATATCAAAGTCCAGAGTCTGCGATACACGAGGACTGAGAGCCCCACCACATGGCTTCTCTCTGGGGTGTACCGACCTGTCAAGGAGGAAGACATCCAACCCCCTGAGAGCGGCTCTTCTCGCGCAGGTTGCTCCGGCGGGTCCTCCTCCGACGACTATCAGGTCGTACATCTCAGTTCCTCACAGATACGATGAGTCTTATCATCACAACATCAATAAATCGATGTTCATGGACTACTAGTGGGGCGTCAAGAGTGTCGGCAGGCAATAAGGCCTCAAAGGTCTGTATCATAACCACTGGAGGAACGATTTCGAGCATATACGATCCCAGTATCCAATCGTTGAGGCCCGGCCTTTCTGTGGATGCGCTCCTTGCTAGTCTGCCAAGGGGCATGGGAAACATCAACGTCGTCAAACAAGAGTTGTTTCAGCTTGACTCTGCTAACGCACAGCCGCATCATTGGCAGGAGATAGCGAGCGCTATCAAGGAAGCAAGTGACACCATACCAGACCTTGAGGGCATTGTTGTGACACATGGAACAGACACGATGGTGTATTCAGCCTCCGCAGTGAGCTTCATGGTACAAGACTTCGGGCGTCCGATTGTATTCACCGGCTCTCAGATTCCTGCCTCCACGCCTTGGAGCGATGGTCCTCGAAACCTGATTGATGCACTGCGCGTCGCTGCCTTCGGCGACCTTGGTGAAACCTGCATAGTCTTCAACGGCGAGATACACAGGGCAACGAGGACCAAGAAAGTGCGTGTGAACTCCTACGATGCATTTGACTCGGTCGACCCGTCTCCCCTCGGTACACTGGCTCGCGACATAATCCTCTACGAGGGTAGGAAGAAGAGAAATAACCTGGTTCCCCGGTTCGACACAAGACTCGATGACCGAGTGTTTCTTCTCAAGGTGTTCCCGGGCATGCTTCCGGGTATCTTCTCACACATCATTGACATGGGTTATCACGGGATTGTGATCGAGGGCTTCGGAGCCGGCAACATTCCGACTGAGGAGAACGCGCTCACAGGGGCAATCCTCCAAGCCATTGCTAGGGACTGCGTCGTAGTGGTCAGTTCACAGTGTGCCTTCGGACAGGCCGATCCGCTGACGTACGAAGTCGGACGCGCTGCGCTCGATGTCGGTGCCTTGAGCGCGTATGACATGACCTCAGAGGCCACAGTGGTCAAGCTCGCGTGGGTCTTGGGCCACACTCGCGATCCTGAACGGGTGCAAGAGATGATGTTGATAGACTACGGCGGCGAGATTCAGTATAAGAGTCCAGTAGAAGAGCATGAGACTTGATGAGCTTGAGATGAGTCATCGTCAGGCTTAAATCAGCCGCTCCCAGTCATGAGGTTGTGCCCGGATAGCCAAGTGGTTCGACCACGACACTAGGTCGTAGACCTTCAAACGGCGGTAGCCTGGAGCTAATCCCCGGGACTGAACCCGGGATGAACAGCCAGCTACTCTCCCTTTGGGAGGCACGAGGGCCGATCACTTCGTTCGGCTCTGCCAAAGTTCGAATCTCG
>CAZVZC010000025.1:0-28615 GCA_964631415.1 uncultured archaeon
AACAGTTTCTTTGCAGGGATCATCGTCTTCTCGCCGCTCAGGACAAGGTCGCTCATTTTCTCGACCTTGTCGTACGTAAGCACGCCAGCTCTTCGGACGGGACCATACGGTGCCCCGTACTTGGCTGTGCTCTCGAGGAAGACCTCGAGAAACTTATACTGCATCTTCATTATTCGCACGTGACGACACCTGACCGTTTGTGCATGAGATTGGGTGCCGTGCGGGACTTCGTGCCTTATTAAATCAAGTGTTGATTCTGATTGGAGGTCGAGCCGGATGTGCATCTTTCACTTTAGGGCAGCCAACCCACATCGTTCTTGAACAGTCATGGCCAGTATCCGAAATCGTTCTCTCTGCAGAGATTCCTCTACGTGGTTGCGGATCCAGCTCACTTCGACACAATGGCGTCTGTTGCCATCTGGTCAAACGTGGCAGCATTCATGCCTGCACGACGAGCTGCCGCCAGAACCTTGGGATGTGCCCGCACTTCACCTTTCTTTTGTACTCCCGTCGCCACTATGGTGTCGACTATTCTCGCCCCAAGATAGTCCAGAGAATCAGTCAGCATGCCCACGGTGTGCCGTGCTATCTCTCGGCTGGTTGCTCCGAGCGCGATTGTGATTACGACTGGTCGTCCCTTGAATTCAACCCTCTTTGCCCCATACCAGCAATCTAGAAAGACCTTGAACTGGGCAGTCGGGCCCCACCAATAGACAGGTGTGCCCAGAACCCAGGCTTGACTGTTCTGCATTCGATCCAGAAGTCTTGGCATGTCGTCCTGCTGAACACACACTCCTTTGCGGCACCTGTCACAGGCCTTGCAGGGTGAGATGTCCAGTTCGCTCAGTATCACTTTTTCTGTTGCTGCCCCCTTCTCTTCCGCACCTGCCAGCACCTCATCGACGAGGATCTCTGTGTTCCCACGTCTCCTCGGGCTGCCGACAATCCCCAGCACTCTGACAGAGACAGGTCGTTCAGTCATATTATCACGCCACGCAACAACTGCTTACCCGTCTTGGGAAGGATAAATGCCTGTCTGGACTCTATGTTGGCCACAATCACATGGGAAGCATTCATATGCCATTCACAGGTGAGCGCGGTCAATGGACGCCGCGGGATTGCTGAGCAAAGTCAAACAGGCAAGGGAGCTATTCACGGAAGGGCAAGCAAGCCACGACTCTTCTACTCTGGAAGAAGCTCTGAAGATTGCCCTTGAGATCCGCGAGTTCTTGGATATCAATGACACTTCTGAGATGCAGAACGAGATTGACCAGTTCGAGCATCTCGACATGGGTCTGAACGCGTTCATCTTCAACTGCATGGAACTACTGGGTCACCACGACCGCATGCTACCGTTCTTAGAGCGAGGAATCCACTATCTTGACAATGAGCGGAATCCCGATTTGTGGCGTCAACTCGGACTGCTGTACCTCGTTCAGAAGAAGGACATCGACAAGGCATGTGCGGCCTGGACGAGAGCAATCCAGCTAGACCCGGCGATTCTCGAGAAGTGCCCAGGCTTGAACTTAGTGCATGCCTACGAGGCGCTGAAGAAAGCCGGGAAGCGACCGAGATGGAAGCTGCTGCATGCTGACCTAAAAACGGGCGACTTTTCCGTCAGTATCGACAGTGACTGAGCAGGGCTGTCTTGCCTGAATCACTGCCGCAAACGGTGGTGATAGCGAGTGGTTGTATGTCTGTGGGCCCTTTTATCGTGTAGCACGGCACTGCACGTAGAATACAAGCAAAGGAAGGTATCGTATGCAGCTGACTCCGGACATGGGTGTACTTGCGTATCTCTCGACTGTTGTGCTCTCTCTGGTCCTCTCTGTGTTCCTTCTTACGTTGTGGGCTAGGCAGAAGAACCATCTCTACACAGACTTGCCTCTTCTCTTTGGCGTGATGTTCATGGCTCAAGCATTCAACAGCGTCATCAGGACGCTGCCCACTCTCGGAGTACTGGAAGCGTCGCTCGACATCTTTCGGTTTCGAACACTTGTTATGTTGGGGTCCGTACTTCCTCTAGCCGTCATTGTCCTCTTCATCTGGTTGCCGAGGATTCGGAGCAAGTACGCACGTATGCTTGGTGTACTGACTCTCTACTGGGTTGCTGTGACACTGCTCGCACCATCAGAAGCGTTGATCATGATTCTCTGCATACCAATCATTCTAGTCCTCACGGTGGCCATGGTCGTGACCTTCTCGATAACTTGGAAGACAGGACGCCTTAGGGAAGTCAGGAGTGATCTCATGGTGCTATGCTTCGTCTTCGGTATCCTGAGTCAGTTGACCGCCAGTATGGTGTTAGTCAACAATGCTCTCTGGGCACTAGGGACTGTCGCCGCGACATTGGCTCTGACAAATCCTTGGTACAGACGAAAGCAGTCCACCTCAACAAGGCTAGGCGAAGTCTATGGCAGTTGCGAGGCCTAAGTTTATGGCACAGGCTCACTCTGTCGAATAACACCGTATGTCAGTATGCGATTGAAAAGAAGAAGAGAAGGGCAGAACCGAGGGCTCTCCCTTCCTGCTGTGTTTATCCTACTTTGGTACCGCAATTGGGGCAGAACTTTGCACCTTGGAGGGCGGTGCCACAATTCGGGCAGAACTTCGCTCCTGCCGCTCCTGCTCCGGCTTGCCCGCTCTGCGGTCCACCTGAAACGGCTCCGCTTACAGCACCCATGAAACCCATGCCTGCACCGAAGCCGGCACCAGGGCTCTTGCCGAGTGACTCAGCTGCACTCTTCATGGTTTCCATGCCTGCCAGATGAGAACCCTCAACCTTGCCGGTCTTGAGCCAGAAGAGTCTCTCACGGTACTGCTCGGTCGTGTCCATGCCTTCAAACTTGACGTCCACAAGCTCGAGTCCGAGTCGCTCGAAGTTCATGCGGACATTGGTCTTGACCTTGAGCGAGGTCTCATCGAGTTGCGTGAAGACCGTTTGCATATCGTAGTGAGCGAACTCGTCAATGATACGTTCGTTCATGAACGACCGCAGATAGTCGTTGACCTTTGCAGTTGTGAATGCGTTCTGGTTACCGACGATCTCATTTGTGAAGATCTTCGGTTCCTTGATCTTGAACCAGAAGTTTCCGTGAAACATCAGTGGAGCCAGGTCGCTCGTCTGTCCTCTGCCCCCGAACTTGCCTTGGAACTGGGAGCGTGAGACGAAGATGCAGGTTGCTTCAAAGACATCTCCCTTGATCTTCTTCTGCAACCAGCCGACCATCCCGGGCATACTGCTGGTAGTCAGCTTGTGGCGCCCTGCAATGAAAGTGTCGAGCGCTTTTCCGTCTCTGTAGAATATAGCAACCTGATTCTCCATGACAGTTAGCTGACTGCCCCACTTGACCCTGTTGTCGGGGAAGCGCCAGACGATATCGTCCGGGCTCGCGTTTGTCCACTCTATACTATCAGCCATGCTTCTTACACCCGTAGTGTGTTCGAGTATTGCGGCCTAATCGCTGTAATCCGTTTTAAAGATTGACATGTTCTGGTCCGCACTCGTCATAGTCAACCACGAGGTCGACACTGTATTGCGTGTAGAGCCCACTATATAAAAGGAAGGTCGCGCACGGGAAGTCGAAAGAACGTTGTCAGAAGACCAGCCGCAGTCCACGGGTCAGGGCCAACGTGGAAACGACAAAAGTGCGCCAGCCAAGAGACCGTTCAACCCCCTCGGATCCTACTTCTACATTATCGGCCTGACCATGGCAGCGTACGCCATGTTCTACATGTTCGGATACGTGCTACTGATCATCATCATGCTCTACTTCCAGGTGAGCATCTTCAGAGAGGTTTCCCATATTCTCGCAAGCTTTGGCCAAGGCTTTCCGAGGAAGGCTGCCTATTTCAATGCCGGCCATTCTGCCGTGTTCTTTGTAATCTTGACGCTCAACGGCTACACGACTATTCAGTTCGGCCTTCCGCTCATCCTCCCAGAGATTGGCGGTCTGACACTGGCTTGCCCGCTGTTTATCATGATGGCTCTTCTGGGAT
The DNA here is from genome assembly GCA_964631415.1 of uncultured archaeon. GTDB lineage: Archaea > Asgardarchaeota > Thorarchaeia > Thorarchaeales > Thorarchaeaceae > OWC5. The sequence goes on from CAZVZC010000025.1 coordinate 4,000, forward strand.
GTAGGAACATCAGGTCGATGTACGTTCCGGCTCCAGCGGCACAGTCATGACAGTTGCGTCGTCGTTCAAGCTCTGCTCATATCTTGAGGGTCATGAGGTCCCTGCCCATAGCCACGTCAATGCCCGTGTCCTGGCCAATAATCGATGCGACCCTGCTTTCACTGGACACCACCTCCGGCGAGAGATGGGATATTATGACCTTCTTGGGTCTAGTTTCCTCCACGATTCGGGCGAGCTCACTGGGTGCTGTGTGAACACCCTCGGGGTGTTTTCCATCAAGCCACATGCACTCGTGGATGAGAAGATCAGTACCCCTAATGAGTTCCATCACATCCTTGCTCGGAGCGGTGTCGGATGAGTACACGAACGAGTGGTCTTTGTGTTCCACTCTGACGGCTCGACTATCCACCGTTCCATGCTTACTCTTGCAGCATCTGATGGTGAGCGTTCCAACTTGCACAGTGTCCAGTTGTTTCAGCGGTGTGACCTCTACTGGCACTCTACCCTTCAGGTATGGGTAGATCTTGTCATTGAACTCCGCGAACCACTCATCTACATTTGATGGCCCGAACAGGTGAAGGATCTTGTCGAACCCGGACATCATGAGGGTCTGATATAGAGTCATGAAGTCCGAGCAGTGATCGACGTGGAAGTGACTTATGAGGACAGAATCAATCGACTTCACGTCGGCTCCAGTCTGGACCAGCCTGTGAAGTACGCCGGATCCGACATCCAGAAGCATGAGCTTTCGATCCTGCTCTACCAAGATGCCTGACTGTACTCGTTCGGGGTCTGGGTATGAGGTGCCTGTGCCAAGCAGCGTAATCTTCATGGTTATCGCTTGGGCTATCGGGTCAGAGAGCTAATCAGTCTTCTCCCAGACATGCTCTGAAGATACGCAACTAGGGGGCAGCGAGGTGTCTGGGTTTCTCAGTCACCGATGTCATCCTTTGCGGGATTTCATGAAGTCAGTAATTGACCCCCTGACCTGTTACTCTGGGTACAATCAGATAGTCCATTGTGTTAACAAAGAGCCTGAGGTCGCGTAGAATCCTCGCATGCTGAAGGTGTGGTTCTCTCAACTTTTGATGCAGGTCCCAGCATGTGATGTCCTTGAGCACCCTGAGCAGTGGTACTGAACCAACAGATACCGCGCCCTGTTGAACACTCCTCCATAGGTCATCGACAGACTCGACCAAGGTTCTGAGATGATCGAGCAGTAGCGCTCGATCTATCCCGGCATGCATGTCCTCATCGACAAGCGTCTGCATCTCGACCAGAGTCTTCCGAGCCTGCATACAGCAGTATGGGACACGATGAGCGTGCTCGCTTTTGGGTAAGTTCAGAATGCGCTGAGTCACGGCTGTCTGCCATAACTGTAGATTGCAGTGTGGTATTTAACCCCGCCCCGCAATGCAGTCAACCAACGAGGGCTAGCCACGCTCTTTGATGGAGCGAGCTTGTTTGAGGCGGTAGACGAAGATGACTTGATTGTTATGCCAGCTTAGGTAGTGGGATGCGAAACCACTGATTTGGAAACCGCATGCCAAATAGAATGCCTGAGCATAGTCCATGAAATCGCCGGTGTCCACTCGAATGATATCCATGTCTGGGCGATCTTCTCCAATCCTCTTGATGTGGTCAATCATGAGTCTGCCAATTCCAAGCCTCAGATGATTGTGCTCTGTGATGATTGACTCGATGATGAGCGCTCTCCAATCAAATCTGACTGCGGCGTACCCGACAGTTTCTGCCGTTGCCTCCTCAGAGGCGACGAGAATCCTCCCCAAGTCAGGTGACTCATGGAAGGCGCGTATTACTCTTCTCTCGTGGTCAAGGAAGTCACGGCCGAAGTTCTGTGCGGTTAGGATAATCTCTTCGACCTGCTTCAGGTTTCTTGGGGTATAGTCTCTCACCCGAATGCCTAATGTCATCTTGCCACCCGCGTTAGAAAGAGGGGAAAAGAAAACTAGGAAGAACGGGTGGGGACCCGTTCTCTTCAGTTGCAGTATCCAGCCCGAACAGGACTTACTCTTGGTAGCCCTTCATGAAACCTTCGCGCTGGTTCCATTTCTCTTCAAGGCGCTGCATGATCTGCCACAGTCTGTACGTGTAGTTCCATGCATCATCGAACTTGCCTTCGTTCATCTTCTCTGTGAACTCTTCTACGACATCGTTGATTGCACCGATGTCATCGACGAGCACGGAGTCGAACTGGTACATCTTGTCAAGTTCCTTCTCGTTAATCTTCTCCTTGGAGCCCCATCCCGCGTATCCGTAGTCAGCGTATCGCATTGCAGACTCGATCTTGTCGGTCAGAGCTAGCATCCTGTCGAACGTTTCCCAGGTCTTTGTAAGGTTGTAGTCAACCATCATGGCCTGGAGCTTCTCAATGTCCTGCTTGACCAACCGAAGCTGATCAGCTAGGAATTCTCGAAGGACCTTGTCAGCGGAGCGGCGTTCATCCTTCTCCTGGTATCCATGCCACCCAGGGATGTAGTGCGTGATCTTACCCATGACGCCACCTTTGATGTCCTTGGCTGCTTTCTTTCGAATTCGTGTAGCAATGGGTTCGGTTATCTTGCCCAACTGTGCTTTCTCCTCATGCGTTGAACAACCCCTCTATGGCACATGACCGGGGGTTGACCTTAGGAAAAGGTAACAACGATTCCTTAAAAACAATCTCTCTCTAGTCTCCTCTGAATCGTGCCCTCTGACTGAGAGAACCAAGCACGAACCCAAGTGCACTGCAAAAGGAGATGGTGCGTGCGAGGCATCGCAAAGACGCCTCGCTAGGCTAATCAGAGTAAAGCTCTACCAGAGCTGATACTCGCGCTTTACGAAACCTTTCCAGACATGAGGAAGCTTTGCGATGACCTCCTCACAGATGCTTTTGACAGAACCTTTGATGGAGGTCAGATTCACGTTTCCGAATAGCTCGATGTTCACTGCTCTGGGCTCAGTTATTGGCGCACCTATCTGGCTCACGAGGTAGCAGTAGACCTGCTTCAGGTCCGGGTGTTCCTCTGTTATTCGTTGGACAATCTCTCTGGCAGCCACATTGTAGGTCTTTCCAACATGTGAAACTGGGTTCTTGCCTGCGGCCGCTTCAAGCGTCATTGGTCTATAGGGTGTGATTAGACCGTTCGCCCTGTTCCCTCGGCCCACCTGCCCGTCGTCACCGTGCTCAGCAGAGGTGCCTGTCACTGTGAGGTAGTACAACCCCTTTGATGGGTCATCTGCAGTGTTGACGCTGACTGTCACAGGCATGTCCGTTGTCTTGGCACCAAGATCTAAGAGCATGTCCTTAATTGCCTGCATCACGTTCGCATACTCGTTTGCGTCCTGCGTTTCGGTTGAGATCACTGCCGCAGCAATCTGAAGGTGAATCTCCTTCCCTACTCTGGTTCCCATGACCTTGATGTCTTCTCCTATCTGAGGCCACTTCTTCTTGGTCGCTGGAGCATTCAGCAGATGCTCAGCCTCGAGAACCAGCTTCTCAGTGGGAGACAGTGGGGCATATCCGACACCAAAGCTGGTGTCATTCGATCTTGGCACCTCTACGCCTGCGTCGAAGTTGCCAACAAGGTCTGTACTACCAGAACGTATCTTGTAGTCGATGATCAGATCAGAATTCACGTCAAGATGGGGCAAGTCCTTGCTCATCCATTCACGTGTGTGTTCGATGGCGAACTTACCGACGGGCACCTGCCGCGTGTAGTCCTTCCCAACCACATCGACGGCACGACCACTCATCAGAATGTATATTGGTTCGATGACGTCTCCGGCGCCGAACCGGACGTTCGACAGACCACCGGCAAGTAGAACCTTGTCGACGTTGTGATGCTGCACTCTGCCGAAAGTTTCAAGATAATACTCACTTAGGCGTATCGACAGCTCCTCGGCTGCCTTATCACACAGAGTGTCAGGGTGACCTTTGCCCTTTCTTTCAACAATCTCTACGCGTCGGTCCGGTACGCAGAGGCCTTCTCCCCTAGTGACTTCAAGGTTCAGTCCCATTGTTCTCAACTCAATTGCTTTTCCGCGTCTGGCCGATGAAAGTTCTTAAATAGCTTCTTATTATGCGAGCTTTTTTATTACCAAGGGTAATCAATGATACTACCTAGATGACCGAGAGGAATGACGGAGCTGGTCGATTATGATGATGACATCTGGACAACTGACCACCATGAGACGTGAGAATGGGATGACTCAGGGAGAGCTCGCCAAGGCGGTGGGGGTTTCGCAGTCGTACATAGCTCGGATTGAGTCGGGTACACTCGATCCCAAGTTGTCAGTTGTGAACAGAATCGTTGAAACTCTAAGCAAGCGCAAGGGTTTCACGTGTGGCGACATCATGACACCAGACCCGGTGTCAGTCGATGCTCGTGACTCGGTGTCGACAGCGATACCGATAATGAGAAGACGCGGATTCTCGCAACTTCCCGTTGTCAGGAGCGGCAGAGTTGTAGGGATCGTGACCGAACGCGATATCATTCGTCACCTTGGTAGGGACCTCACGCAGATCTCTGTTCAGGCAGTCATGGATCCGGTTTCACCACCCATGTTTGACGAAAAGACTCCTCTCAAATCAATCCTCACACTTTTCGATTCCTTCCAGGCCGTCTTGGTTCAAAAACAGGGACGGCTCACTGGTGTCGTGACCCGGGCGGACGCACTGAAGTCTGCAATGAGGCCTGAGCCGTCAAAATCCTAGTTTAAACGCATGTCCTCGCAGAAGTAGTTATAAGCCATAGTAGGGAAGACTCTTCGGAGAGAACCTTGGCTCAAGAACTCGAAGTCCTGGAGGACCTGCGTGAGGGCATTGACTCCTTCGTCGAGCGGTGGTCCAAGATTCAGCGTAATTCGATGAAGGCCATACAGGCTGTCACAAACACGCTTGCCCAGATCGAGCATCTTGATGGTCCAATGGGGAAGCTGGATGGCTTCAAGGACATCCGGGACAACGCGCGTGGGAAGCTCTTGGTGACTCTCTTCGACAAGCTTGTGCCTTCCCTTGAGGCATCGATAAAGGAGTTCACAAAGCTCATGAAGATGTTCGAAACTCTGAGGCAGAGGGCATCGAGCATCCAGACCTTCGCTGAGTCGCTGAGGAACAATGTCGATGATACACCAGAGCTTGAGGACTTCATTGGATTCCTCGACCTCATTGTGATGAGTGTGCACGACATCCTCAACATGTTTGAAGCTGAGTTTCTCGTGAAAATCACGATCTACAAAGACATCGAGGAGGACGCTGCGGACATTGGCGTTGTCAGCAACTATCTGACTATATGGACCGCCGAGCCCAATATCGAGCCGCATGCACTCGAGAAGCTACTGAAGGACTTGGACGAACACTTCGAGCTTCTAAGAGACGTCTTTCAGGGGAAGACTGGTATCAGACTGCCCGACATCTATCGCAACGTGTCGTTCTAGTGTGAGCTGTTTCTGCACGAGATCTGTTCAGAGTTTCGGGAAATGTCAAGAGGGCCATCTTGGCACCACTACCGTTCATTGTAAGTTGGACAGAGTTGGGCACAGGAGTCCTTGTCCTCCCAGAAACGGCACTGGGGTCGTACTCCTTGAGGCTGGAATGTGTCGAGTCAGCCTCAAAGAGATGTCTGGTTCGGGCTATTTAAGTCCCCACTCGAAAATGTCCAAGATTGTCCAACTTCTACGCAGCTATTGCATACCCTTAATTGAGAAATGCGCCTGCCGGCCGCTCATTCGCACCTAAGCCAGATATCGAGTGGATTAGCGCATGGCTGACAAGAATGATGAGATGATCGTGACACCCTGGGAGGTCAAGGGCAAGATAGACTACGATCGACTCATAGAGCTCTTCGGTACGCAGAGGATAGACCAGAAGCTGAAAGAGCGCATCTATCGTGTGGCTGGAGAGAAGCATATGTACCTCGAGAGAGATCTGTTCTTCTCCCACAGAGACCTCGATTGGCTTTTCGATGAGTACGAGAAGGGGAATAAGTTCGTCATCTACACAGGCCGTGGGCCAAGTGGTCCCGTACACATTGGTCACATCGTGCCGTGGATATTCACCAAGTGGCTGCAGAAGAAATTCAAAACGCGTCTCTACTTCCAGCTGACAAACGATGAGAAGTTCTGGTTCAACGAGGAACTCACGATAGAGGATGTCCATCGCTTCACCCGTGAGAATGCGATTGACCTGCTGGCACTTGGCTTTGAACCTGAGAACACTTTCCTCGTAGACGACATCAAAGACATCAGCCTCCTTTACGAGATTGCCGCGAGGGTCGCGAAGAAAGTTACGTTTTCAACAGCAAAGGCAGTATTCGGCTTTGAGAACTCTATGAACATAGGCGGCATTTGGTATCCCGCGATGCAGGCTGTCCTTGCATTCCTTCACTCTGAAATCACGGGCAACAACACGCCTTGCCTCATTCCATGTGCCATCGACCAAGACCCTCACTGGAGGGTGACGCGCGATGTGGCTGATAAGTTGGGCTACTACAAGCCTGCCTCCATCCAGAACAGATTCGTGCCAGGTCTGGCAGAGGGAGGAAAGATGTCAGCGTCCGATCCAATGTCTGCAATCTTCATGACCGACAAACCGAAGCTCGCGAAGAAGAAGGTGATGAACGCTTTCACCGGTGGCAGAGCTACAGCTGAGGAGCAGCGGAGGCATGGGGCGGACCCCGAGGTCTGTTCAGTGTTCAAGTACTACAACTTCATCTTCGTCCCAGACAACAAGGAGTTGGCAGACATAGAGCGGAAGTGTAGAAGCGGAGAGATGCTCTGCGGTGAGTGCAAGCAGATACTGCTCCCTAGAGTCATAGACTTCCTTGAGCGTCACCAGTCTGCCCGCGAGGAGGTCAAGGACCGGGTCGACGAGTTCTCAGCCTCGAGACTGATGGACGAGGCCAAGAGATAGTTCCCGGACCAGAGCAGCATCCAATGTGCGATTGTCAGCAGTCCCTCACCGGTTTTAGAGAGCGTGCTGGGTCCAAGGCAGGCGTCATTGACACACCGGTCGGGTGATTTGGCCTTCATCACCACAAGTCATAATAGAGGAGGCCGGTGATTATGCGCTGACTCATAAACTCTGGAGAGTTTGACTATGTCAAAGGAAGGACAGACAGCGGACATGTTCAAGTGTCCGGTCTGCAATGGGAATGTCCGGACGGGACCCGACGATGTGGTCATTACCTGTACCTATTGTGGTAACACGACCACCATCGAGGGGAAGGCGATCGGGGACCACCTGATGGAGTTGGCTAAAGATGCCCAGGAACGTGTCGATGGATTTCGAAAGTTCTTGGACAAGAACAAGGGTATGAACAAGTCCCTTGCGCAGGGAGCCCAGGTGGTTGAGAACAATCTGATCTACGTACCTGTCTGGACAGCGAAGGTGAAGGCTGATTCATGGTATAAGGGCTACAGGACTGTTCAGGTGCCTGTTCAGAAGACGAGGACAGTGAAGGACTCACAGGGACATACCCGCACTGAGAACTACACTGACTACGAAACTGGCTACGAACCTGTACAGTCTGAGATCCACACAGACACTGACGAGAGGCTTCTGGCAAGAAAAGGGTCTCGCTTCTATGGTCTCGATGAGTACCTTCAGACGATTGACCTGAAAGACACTGTTCCGTACAGCTTCGAGAAGATCAAAGACCTGCAGCCAACAATGCTCAATGCAGAGATTGGCGCAGAGGAGTTCGAGAAGACGGTGCATGGTCGCGTTGCTGACGGGCACAGAAGCAAGGCAAAGAGTGGTCTCACAGAGCTCTTCGACTGTAGGACGACGACAAACGTTCGAGGGACGACATATCTACAAGCGCCCTTCTCACTTGTCCGCTACAAATTCAAAGGCGAACTGTACAAGTGTGCTATGGACGGCAGCACAGGCAAGGTCGTTTTGGGGGAGATACCCATAACAAAGAGTCAGAGGACAATATGGGGGATCATGGGCTTCTTTGGCGTCTTTCTGGCTGGCGTGGGTGGAGAGTTTGCCTACTTGGGCACGAAGATGGCGGATGGGACTGCAGTGATTCTTGGTGGAGCCATAGCGGCAATAGTAGGGGTGGTGTTAACCTTCTTAGGTCTCAGGGTGCTGCTGATGACTCAGCGGGAGAAGAAGGGGTGATAGAGATGGCGAAGTGTGCGTTTTGTGATGCAGAGTTCAAGACGGGTCCTGGTGACGTCCTGTTGGTCTGTCCCTTCTGTGGGACTGCACAGACTGTCCAAGGCACGAAGTACAAAGAACACTACATGATACGTGTCCACTTTGACTCGACTGAGGCAGGGACAACATTACTTGACTGGGTTTCAAAACAGCTTGGAGCTCCTGGTGACCTCGGCTCTGCAGCTAGTTTTGTGAAGGCTGAACAGGTTTGGTACCCGTTCTGGGTGTCCCGTGTTGATGCCCAGTCCACATACACAGGGTCTGGGCGCGACGCCAACTTCTCTGATGAGTGGCCACAGAGGCGGGGGGCCTACAAGAGAATCAACTTCTTTCTAAAACCTGAGTCGGGCGAGTTCGTGCGTCGACACGAGATAAAGATACCAGGTGTCCAAGGTCTTGACGAGGACATCAAGAACCAACCCATCCCCACGAAGGCCAAGGAGTTCTTCAGCAGTGCTCATGCCGAAGAGTACGACGGCAAGGTTCTGCACAGTCAAATGTCCGAGGAGCAGGCTAAGGCCACGGCCAAGCAGATGGCATTGGAGAGGCAGACGGCACTGATTATGCAAGAGGTTTCCAAGATAGACTCGCGAGCGGACAAGATAGACGTTGGAGAAACCTTCCTCGTTCATGTGCCCGTGTGGGAGCTGGAGTACCGCTACGGCAAGAAGAAGTTCAATGCATCCGTGGCGGCGTCTACAGGCTATGTCATTGAAAGCAAGTATCCTCGCTCAGCTGCGTTCAGGGCAGGAGGAATCGGAGTAGGGTTTATTCTGTTTCTTATGGGCGCGGGTCTGATAGCTTTGGCCACGGGTGTTCTGGGACTGCAACTGCTCATTGGTGGCGGCCTTGTTTCTGGTGGCTTACTGGCGATAGTAGGTCTCTCGTTCATGTACAAAGGCGCTTCACGAAAAGAAGCCAAGGAGAAGGCATAGGACTCCTGTCCTATCCCTTTCCTTTCTTTTTCTTATGTCTTGGAACGGGCAATTGCAGACGCGGTCGACTGTTCCTCACTGAGTCCAATCTTGGAAAGCAAGGGTGACTCGCGGAGTGCGGCCTTCATGTTCGGGCTAAGGATGGAATCAATAACAAGACCGACATCTATCTTGTTGTCAAGCGTAACAGGCGTGGAGTCGAGTGCGTCTTGGACTCCTGCTTTAACGATCCATGGTCCGAACGCCTGATTCGCGGCGCTGGGCGACTCGTGGAGCACGATGACATGTGATGTTTCCTTCTGCCTAGCGAGGTGTCCATAGACAGCGAACCTTGCGTAGTCCGCGTATATGGAAGTCTTAGGGTCGGTGGTTGGGTGCCGTGGGTCTTCAAGACTGTATCCCTGCGAGCGTACGCCTGCGTAGGCCTCGCTTCTCAAGTAGTCGACTCTGGGTTCGCCCGGGAGCGATAGCACTGTGAAGGAGTCACCATACAGCTTTCCGACCCAGATCTGGTGCAGTCCGGACTCGGGTTTCTCGACAAGCTGCATGAGAGTGTAGTTGATGGAAGCGTCGATGACGGCCTTGTAGGCACCTCTCATCGGAACAAACCGGCGACTGTGAAGTCTCCCCAGAAGACCGACAGCCATGATGCGCGCCACTTGGTCGAGCGTGTAGTCATACTCGAGGAGCTGACAAATCCCTTCAGAGGCTGGGATGTCTTTCTGTGTGATTTTCTCGGCGACCTTGCTGACCTCGGGCTGTGAGAGTAGTTCGATAGACTCGACCATGACGTCGAGACCTGAAGGGAGCTGACCCGGCTGCGACCGGAGTTGACGGCCGGGAAGGCCCTCGACATGGACTTCCATGGCGACAGGGCTGACCGACAGAGCGATGGTCTGGAGAGTTTCAACAGCGTCGCTCGGATCCATGTCACGGCCATTGATTGGCATGACAAACCGGTAGAGTCCGCGTCTCATTGCGGCCACTGTTTCTCTGTCTAGCCCCTTCCACGACTCAGGGTGGTCGTGTATCGACAGATACTCTGATGGTTCAGTGGAGGCTAGGACGCCAGCTGTGAGAAAGGGATACCTAGCGGTATCAACAGAAACACCCGGAGGGCTGAATACTGTAAGAGTTCTCCTCGTGGGTGCCCGAGCCAGTCGGACCTGAGTAGTCATCGCCTGACTAACGTACGTATGTTATCCCTCTGATTCAGTCTAGACCTGTCTATTCTGGGAATCACTCTGCCAAGTCTATTCCTCAGTTCTGGAGTTCCATCGAACCTACGACTCCAGCCTAGGGGGAGATGCCCGAAACTACCGTTCATTGTGAATTGGACAAAGTCAGACACGGGAGTCCTTGCCCTCCCAGAAACGGCACTGGGGTCGTACTCCTTGGGGCTGGAATGTGTCGAGTCAGCCCCAAAGAGATGTCCAGTTTGAGCTATTTAAGGCCCTACTCGAAAATGTCCAGGAATATCTGACTTCTATGCAGCTGTTGAAGACCCATTTCGCATGACATATACAAGGAGGGCTGTTTCGAGTCTGAGTGTGACCAAAGGAGGTGGCAACAGGAGTGCTGATATCCTGACAGGCTGCTTCCCTGTGGGTTCCTCGCCAGTTGGTCTCGCTCTTTCTCTCAAGCAGAATACTGCAGCCTCAAGCTTTATGTCATGGCATGACGTGTGTGGCAAACAGGCGGGAGCGCCAGCAGTGATGAACAGCAGCGAGAGAGTACCCTCTTCAGGCGGCCGAAGAGCAGTTCATCGCATTGTAGGTTTGCTACGACCATCTCGTGATACGTCCAGTCTTCTTGCTTTCTCAATCGTTGTGACTGTTGCCTCGTGCGTCCACTACTTGGCCACAATGCTGCAATGGACCCAACCCGGTCTCACCTTGGATGACTCGTGGATACACCTTCAATTCGCCCGTACTATCTACGAGGGTCATCCTTGGGAATACTCTCCGGGGATACCGTCAACAGGTTCCACCAGTCCCCTATGGTCGATCGTGCTTTCGTTTCTGTTTCTTTTCACGCGCGATCCAGTAGGGTTGGTCTGGGGCACGTACGTCGTGGCAACGATTCTTTACTGTACCTCCTCATGTTTGGTAGGCTTGATTGTACGGACCTACACTCATGAAACGACTGTAGGGTGTCTTGCAGTCCTGGGTTTTGTGTTGTTTCCACGCAACACTTGGCTGATGCTCTCCGGCATGGAAACGCCTCTGTTCATGTTCATGATTCTGCTTGCAGTGTACCTCCTTGATAAGCCCGAAATGAAGTTCGATCCAGCAATAGGGCTGGTCGCAGGCTTGGCGTACTTATCGAGGCCGGAGGGAGTGCTGATACTGATCCTGTGTGTCCCGATGAGGTTTGTCATGCTCGGGCTCCGAAGAGATCTCAGTCTCCGGCGGCTGGCATCCTTCTTGTCGATTGGGGTCATAGCATTCCTTGTGGCGGCCCCCTGGATTGCCTATTGTCTGAGTGTGACTGGACTTCCTTTTCCGGACACATTCTATGCGAAGGTCCACACACCGACTCAGTACGAGATAGACGTTTGGTCTTTCTGGTGGAACGTATGGTTGGTCGAGTTTCCATTCATCACGATTGCGGCTGTTACTGGAGTCTATCTCGCAGCCAAGGGTAGACCATATACTTGGCTGCTGGCTATCTCGCTCTTCCTCTTCTACAGACTGAATGCCCCCTACATTGCGCTCATCAATAACGCCCGATATCTAGTTCCTGTATTCGACTTGCTCGTAATCATCTCGGTCCCCGCGATTGTTCTCACCCTGCGCAGAATCTTGCCTACACCTAAGCGGCCGCAGGCGAGAATCGATTTGAAGATAATGACACATGCTGTCGTCATTGCTCTGATAGTGATCCCACTGGTCCCTGGGTACTTGGCTCAAGCTCCTTTCTTTGGGAACGCTGTCAAGAACATAAACGAGCAACAAGTCCACATCGGCCTGTGGCTACGGGAAAACACTCCCGAGAATGCAGTCCTTGCGATTCACGACGCAGGGGCGCTTCGATTCTTTTCCGATCGCTCTGTTATTGACCTGGCAGGGTTGATCACGCCTGCCATCACTCACGGGAACATGACTGAAGTCGAGACCCTTGTCTATCTGCGAAACCAGGGCTGCAACTACTTCGTGTTCTTCGACGAGGTATTCTTCTACAGATTCTATTTGTTCGGAGCGTATGAGGTGATCTACACTGTTCACTTGGAGGACAATGTCATAAGTGGAAGGGATACTATGTCGGTATTCTTTGTGAACTGGACCAAGACCCCCTACTAGTGAGTCTTTGTAGTCTTCAGTACGGCTGGAAACGAATAAGCTTATGAGATGCGAGGACTTTCGAGAAAGGAGGAGAGTTCATTGGTAGAAGTAATGGCGCAAGTGGCAGAGTATCTCGACCTTCTGAAGATGAAGTACGCTTGGAAAGAGAAGGAGGGTCATTTCGAGCTTGTGTTCAGCGAGCGAAAGGACGACCGTCCTGCATCTGCCGCTCGCCTAGACGAGGAGGGCTACTTCCGTTATATCATAAGGATCAAGCCGACAGAGAAGTGGGTACAGGTGAGTTCTGACATTTACCCTGTGAAGAGCGTTCCCCCGGAGAAGAAGGCTGATCTGTTGCAGGACCTGCTAGCTTGCAACAGAAAGTATGCGGAGGTGTGTTTCGACTTCAATGAGGAGAGAGGAATGCTGGGCACATCGCAGGAGATGATGACGCAGGGGCTCAACTTCGATGAGTTCAGAGAGGAGTTCTTTGCAGTACCATGGGCTGTCAAGAAGTTCTGGGCTGAGGTTGCCAAGAAGCATGCCCTGGATTGAACCTAGAGCCCAAAGAGTAGTTGCCTGAAACTGCCTACGAGCTGTTCGTAGGTTTCACGAGGCTGACGCACGCCTGTCAGTCCACCCGTGTAGAGATCTTGGCTTCCTCCTCCCTTTCCATGCATTGCTATGATTAGCTGACCTGCAATCTCCTCAGCGGTTGTCCGCAGCTCATTTGTGGCAAACACGATGTTACATTTCTCACCAGGTGAGAAGAGCAGCATCGCAGCCGGGCCCTTCATTGACATCTTCTTGACTACGTGCTTCATCCTACCGGTGTCGAAGCCCGGCAGGTACTCATGATAGAAGGCAATGCCTTTGACATTTTCGGACACGGGCCGCTCAGACATTATCTGTTCGACTCTCTCTAGAAGCTCATTTCGCTCAACCAAGAGAGTCTTCGCACGGTCGAGGACCGCTCCAAGCTGGTCGTATTCAAATGGAAAGTCATGCTTTCTCATCAGGATCATGTTGAACAGCCTCGATGCCAACTCAGTGGCTCTGTCGCCAGCCATGAACTCAAACCGGGCGCTAGACTCTTCGATCTTGTAGTCGATGACCTTGAAGAAACCGATATCTCCTGACCTCAACACGTGAGTGCCCGAGCACGCTGAGCTGTCAAACTCGCCTACTTTCACAACCCTGAGCACGTCATGTTTCGAAGTAACCCCTTCCCTCGCTCTGACAGATGAATCGAGGCTGCCCGAACTGACAACTTCGCTTGTCACTGGAACATCAAGGCTCACAACACGCTGAACTTCTGCTTCAGCAGTTGCCATCTGCTCGATTGTGATGGCGCAGTCAGTCACTTCCACTGTGCCATGCCTGCCGTCAATCCAGATGTAGCCCGGTTGAAGATTCGGGTTCATTCTCTTGAGGCTGCCCACGAAGATGTGCTCAGCAGTATGATTGCGCATCATAGCCTTTCGCCAATCCATATCGACCTCTAGCGTGGCTGCCCCTTCCACCTGGACGGGCTGCTCTGTGACCAGGGCGGTTTCTCCATCCCTCAGAACTGTGTCGATGAACCGAACACGCTTGCCCTGCACGAGGAGGGCCCCCTGGTCCCCGGCTTGACCGCCGCCCTCAGGTCGCACGACATTCTCCTTGATACCGACTTCGAACACTTCGCCAGCCGCTCGACACCCAGTCAAAGTGACTAGGTGCTCCTTCAGAGTGGGATTGCTCCAGTATGATGGTTGATTTCGCATCCTTTCATCTCCGCCGAAACACACAAAACTCAGAGCAAAGCCCTATTCGAAACTAACGGATGATACAGGGGCACGTACAGATGGTCCGATTCCTGAAAAGAGATCCACTATCGAAGGCGAAGAAGCATATTGAGAAGGCCCTTTCCGAGATGGAAGCCGGCTATCCCGACTATGCCAGCGAGGAGTACGAAAAGGCAGCGAGGCTATTCATTGAAGCAGAAGAGGTGGACTTTGCTGTCAAGTACTTCCGTGAGGCGGCGTATTGTGCACTGGAGAAGGACGACCATTCACGTGCAGCTGGCATGAAGACAGAGGCTGCAGAAGCATTGATCTTCGACGGACGTTTTGAGGAAGGCGGCGCCGTCTTCTCAGAGGCATCTGACCACTACCATCGTGAGAAAAAGACCAGCGAATCCGTGCGTGCCCTGTCGATGTCAATCCTCTGCTATCTGGCAGCTCGCAACTTCGACACGGCAACAAACCTGCTCAGAAAGGCTGAGAAGCGGTTCACGGGGGCACTATCTCCAAAGGTTTCCGCCTACGATTTGGCCGCGATGGGTGTCAGGATCCTGTGTGAAGGGGAATCTGTCGACGCTCGGGAGCTGGCAAAGAGCGTGGAACAGTTCAAGACCAAGTCAGTCGAGTCGACGCTGATCACCTTTGTTGCGTCATCGCTTCGATTAGCCCTTGAAACTGAGGTTTCCCTAGAATGGGCCGGCCACAAGGAGGACATAATCCGAGTAAAGACACCGATAGAGTTTGAGCTTCGCTACAAGTGCCCAGTGCCTGTTCGTGTCATAGACCATCGCATCGCATTGTCCAGCAACTTGACCCTTACGAAGGCTCCCAAGATCACGGGAGTGAATGCGACAGAAGAGTCATGGCTGATAGAAGTGAACCCCGTCCTGAATGGTACTGCTGTCGTTGGCCCTCTGAAGCTGGCGCTTGAGGGCGACAAGGTGCTAGTGAACAAACACAGCGATTCCGTCACATTTGAGGTCGCCCCAGCTCCGGCACTTCTTCAGGTTGATCTGTCTCCCCAGAGAACCAGTTGCGGACTTGGTGATGAGGTCGTCTTGGACGTGACCCTGATGAACCGTGGCGATGGTCCGGCAAACAACATCGATGTCAACACTGAGTTCTCACCGGGTCTCGAACTCGCGATGGGCAGCGGCCAGAAGACTATACAGTTCATCGGAACTGGCGAACACATGAGATTCCAGTTGTACATGCGAGCCGTGAAAGCCGGAGAGTCCCTCGTAACAGTGAAGACAAGGGAGCAGAATCAGGCTGATGAGATCGTGAAGACGGCGCTTGTGAGAGTAGGCTAGTTCGCCTTCTTTCCCGTCTTCTTCCTCTTCTTCTCGCGCTCTTCAAGGATGCTGAGGCAGGCATCCATCACTTCTTGGATTGTTTCATCTTGTTTGAAGGTCCTCAGCAGATCCTCTGCTTCCTCAAGTCTGTTCTCAGTGAGCGCTCGACTAAAAGTGAGAAGACTGTTAAGCCAATCCCATGAGGTCTTGTCGACAATACGCCTTGCCTTGTCAATGCGCTTCTTTGCCTCGATGGTCTTCTCGATTGTGGCAAGACCCATCGCGGCCAGTGAAAGGTCTATGACAGCTCGCTCAGCCTTGCCGTCCTGAAGAGCTTCATCTGCGGCCTTATCATAGAGTTGACCCATATTATCGGCACATGTAAGGAAGTACTCGCTGTTACCAAGCTTGTGACAAGAATGAGCAGCCCAGAGGTAGGACTGGGCCGCAGTCTCTGTCATCTTCTCCTCAAGGGCTTCTCTGGCAGCGTTCTCGAACAGAGTAAGAGCTGTGGCGAAGTCACTTAGCTGCTTGTATTGAGTCGCGGCCTCGAAGTAAGCTAATGCAGCTGCCTTGTGGTCGTCCTTCTCAACGCTATCCTCCGCATGAAGATGGAAGTACTCGGCCGCCTTTTTGGTCATCTCAACGACTCTCTCAAGATAACAGCTTGCAGCCTGCTTGTACTGCTTCGCAGCCTGAAAGTACTTCTCGGTTTCTGCGAACTCACCAGCAAGCCGCTCCCACTGACCGCATTCGTCTTCCATTCGATTCAGACTCCCATAGACAGTTCGTCACCTAACCGGAGGAATGGCCTAATCAGGCTCGTGTTTAGACTAGTGACACAAAAATACATTGCGCCTACATACTGGATGTCGATAAAACGAAGGCTGCAGGGCTTGCGCGTCTTTGATACTGCCCCCCAGTGCCACAAAACACCTCTAATCCCGTTTCAATTCCGCCAGTATCTCTTTTGCCCTCTCGACTCTCACGTTCTTCTCCTTCACAAGGCGGTCTGCAATGGCGTCGATCAGCTCTCCTTTGGCTCCCGCTGTCGCAGCGACATTTCGAGCGTGCAACGCCATGTGCCCTTCCTGTATGCCTTCTGCGACGAGCGCCCTCAAAGCTGCTAGGTTCTGAGCCAGACCCACGCTGGCGATTACATGTCCCAATTCGAGGGCGGTCTTCACCCCAAGAATCTTAACACAAGCTCTGGCAGTAGGATGAATCTTGGTCGCCCCGCCAACAAGCCCCACCGCCATAGGAATCTCGATAGTACCAATGATATGACCGTCCTTTCTCTTCTCATACTTCGTGAGCGAGGTGTAGCCGCCGACAGCAGCATAGCTATGAGCCCCGGCCTCGATAGCGCGGAAGTCGTTTCCTGTAGCTATGACGACAGCGTCCACGCCGTTCATGATGCCTTTGTTGTGGGTCGCGCACCTGTACGGATCAGCTTCAGCAAAGGCCCATGCAGCGATGATGCCATCGACAATCTCGTCGCCACCTAGCAGCTCCTTGTCAAAAGTGGCTGTGGCCCGCACGATTCTGAGGTCTGCGAGATTGGAGAGGATGCGGAGCAGAACCTTGCCGCCGGTGAGTCTTTCGACGAGAGGTGCCACTGCCTCAGCCATTGTGTTGACTGCATTCGCTCCCATCGCATCTCTCACGTCTACAATGAGCTCGGTGATGACCATTGGCCCGACACGGCTGTCAATCACTCTGACTCTGAGGTCTCTTGCCCCTCCTCCGAATCGCACGAGAACCGGGTCCTGCGCGTTGGCGAGGCTGAGAATCTCGTCCTTCGCCTTCAGGACTTGCTGTTTCGCAGCAAATGGTGTTGGCACGCCCACGGCCTGAACTTGAGCTACCATGAGAGGCCCTGTGTCAGTGGCTGTGAAACCTCCCAGGTCTCTTGCCATGCGTGCGGCGTTACTTGCCGCTGCAACAACAGACGGCTCTTCAATAGCCATTGGTATGAGGTAGTCCTTGCCGTTGACTAGGAAGTTTGTCGCGATTCCAATAGGCAGGGTCATGGCGCCGACGACATTCTCTATCATGTGGTCGAGGATCTCCATGTCGACCTGTCCTGGGTTCACGAGGGGTCCGAGTTCATCATCACTGAGACCTGCTAACTCTGCCAGCTTCTTCGCACGCTGTTCCCTCGTCAGTTTGTAGAAACCCGAGATCCGCGAGTCCACCACCATTAGCACCTTCCACTCAAACCGCCTTCCGGCCCTAATAAGAGTGGCGGAGGTTTCGCTCCCTGTGACTGCTGTGACCATAGGTTTAAGTCATGAAATCTAGTGCGTGCGCTCTGGTCTTGGTCATGACTTCTGAGAGAGACTTTGGCGAGACAGTCATTGGACTCTGCAAGAAACGCGGCTTCTTCTGGGGTCCATCACCCGAGATCTACGGCGGCAGCTCGGGGCTCTATGACCTCGGCCCTCTTGGTAAGCTGCTCAAGAACAGGCTGGAGTCTCAGATTCGCTCTTCTTTCGTCAGGGCCAACTTCTGGGAGGTTGAGTGCCCCACCGTTTCTCCGGAGATAGTCTGGAAGGCATCAGGACACCTCGAAGGTTTTGTCGATCCTGTGACCCGATGCACGAAGTGCGGCCAAGCCTTTCGTGCTGACAATCTGATTGAGGAGGAATTTCCTGATGCAGACATCAAGGGCCTTTCTCTCGACAAACTGACCGAGAAGATACGGGAATTGGGTGTACACTGTCCTGTATGCAAGGGGCAACTGGGTCCAGTCGAGCGGTTCAATCTCATGCTGAAGACTCGTCTTGGTCTCGATCAGGACGCTTACTTGCGTCCGGAAACCGCCACCACGACGTATCTGATCTTCAAGAGACTGTTGACATTCTTCAGGGACAAGCTGCCGGCTGCAGTTTTCCAGATTGGTAAAGCGTACAGGAATGAGATCTCCCCGCGACAGGGGATATTGAGGCTTCGTGAGTTCACCCAAGTCGAGGCACAGCTGTTCATTCTGCACGCGGACGAAACCAACTGGCCAGCATTTGACGACATAGAGTCCCATGAGCTTCCTCTCCTGCCATTCAAGATGCAGGTGGACGGGTCACATGAGGTCAGCACGTTCAAAGTGTCTGATGCCCTGCGGCAAGGTCACTTCAAGACGAAGGCGTACGCTTGGTGTGTGGATCTCGCCTATCAGGTGTTCAGGAGCATGGGCTTCCAATCGGAATCGCTTCGACTACGTCAACATCTGCCGACGGAACGGGCACACTATGCGGCTGACGCATGGGACGTAGAGGTACACACAAAGAGCTTCGGATGGGTCGAGTGCTGCGGGGTACACGATAGAGGCAACTACGACTTGAGCCGGCACCAGCAGTACTCGAAGGAGAACCTCAGCGTCAAGGATGGCAATGAATCAGTCGTGCCCAACGTTCTCGAGATTGCGTT
Organism: uncultured archaeon; assembly: GCA_964631415.1. Classification (GTDB taxonomy): domain Archaea; phylum Asgardarchaeota; class Thorarchaeia; order Thorarchaeales; family Thorarchaeaceae; genus OWC5. The sequence goes on from CAZVZC010000025.1 coordinate 22,894, forward strand.
TGGTGCTGAGCGGCCTCTCTTCTGCCATATAGACAATGCCTATGCAGAGGACTCTGAACGAGTATGGTTGAGATTCCCGCCGCACATCGCGCCAATTCAAGTGGGTGTGTTTCCACTCATGGGCAAGTCCGAACTGATGGGTCCATCACAGGAGATCTACAACGAAGTCTTGGACAGCGGACTCACAACCTACCTTGATTCAACGGGCTCGATAGGTAGGCGATACAGGCGTCAAGATGAGATTGGGACTCCGTTCTGCGTGACGGTTGACTACGACTCACTGAGCGACAATACCGTGACTGTACGTGACAGAGATACAATGGAACAAGTCCGCGTTCCCCGCTCCGAACTTGTTGATATCCTGCGGAAACTGGTCCGAGGAAAGTCGACTATCGCGGCGCTGAAAGAAGGTCAGCCTGCGACAAGCTGAAATCGCAGGCGTTCTGACATACTACAGGCAGTTCACAGCATGATTATTGCCTGACTGCTTCTGGTTCGGTTTGAGTCTATTTCAGGGGTCCCGTGGGGCGCGCGCCAGGAAACAGACCTGCCAAGTCATCCTTGAGAGCTGCTTTCTGAACTATTACACCCTTGCGCTTCAATGCATCCCAGACTGTGTCTGTCATCTCAACGAGGTTCTTGCCCTGGAACTGGAAGGTCTCAACGAGCCTGCCTTGGTCCTTCAGCTCAATAGCGGACTCCCTTTTCTCGATTGTGAACTTTGTGCCTGTGATTCTCATGTTGACCACCGGAACGAACAGAGTTGCCCATTCATTAGTATGGTTGCGGTATAACTACATTGTGGCTGGTTGCGCAATGCAGAAAGAGTCATAAGCTGCTCATCTCAACGGCTCCGAGAGGTCGCCCATGAGCAGCAAGGATGCGGGAGGCGTTAGGCTAAAGACCATCTTGGTCGCTGTCGACGGTTCTGAGTATTCCTACAAGGCTGTGCACTACGCATGTTTGATTGGACCTGCCGTTCGAGCAGAGATTCTCCTTCTTCACGTTGTTCCGATGCTACCCTCCGCTACGCCCTATCATGACACGGTTTCGGATCAGCCCTTTCTCGCGCTTCAGCAGGTTGGCGAAGACATCCTTGCGCGTGCTAAGGCACTCGCCTCCTCGGATGGTTGCCAAGTCATTGACCTGCTATCCCATGGAGACCCTGCTAGCAGAATCATCGAAGTGGCTGAAGAGAAGAAGGTCGATTTGATAATCGTAGGGTCCCGGGGCGTGAGTGGGATCAGGCGCCTCTTTGTAGGGACCACGAGCGACAAGGTCGCCAAGAGCGCCCCCTGTCCTGTACTGATTGTACGATAGAGTGCTTCTGAAACTGCAGTCTATGGCATCGTGAAGCATGATAAGGCCCCCAAGAGCGAGAAGTCCTTGAACAGTCAAGCAAAATTCGGACTCACTGTAGATATCGGAACAACTTGGGTGACCTTACACCTGATTGACTTGGTCAGTCAGAAGTGCGTTCTTCAGAACGTTCTCAAGAACCCGCAACAATCGGCTGGTCTGGATGTTGTGTCCCGCATCAGATTCGGGGTGGGTGATGGCTCCAGATCTAGGTGGCTGACTTCATCGATTAGAAAGTGCGTCAACGAGGGGACCAGACGAATCCTGCGAGAACACAATTTGAGCCCGCGGTCGATTGCGAACGTAGTCGTGGTAGGCAACACTGTTATGCATCACTTCTTCTTCGGTTTCCCTGTCGTTTGCCTGCTGACCCCTCCATACATAGCAGAGCACAAGGAGGCGATCACAGTCCCATGTGCGAGTGTTGGTCTAAAGCTCGGCGAACCGACACAATGCTATTCGCCACCTTTGATTGAGTCCTATGTGGGCCCGGATGTTATCGCTGTGATGATGGCTTCAGGCATTGCTCAACAAGAGCAGCCTGCAATTGCGATTGACATCGGCACCAACACGGAGATTGCGCTCCGCTCAGGGGGTGCGACATGGGTGGCATCGGCCGCCTCGGGTCCAGCCTTCGAGGGCATGTCACTGGACTGCGGAATGGCGGCCATTGAGGGGGCGATCTACGGAGTGTCAATAGACCCAAAGAGTCTGAGACCAACCTTCGAGGTACTCGGTCATGATTCCCCACGTGGAATATGTGGCACAGGCGTCATTTCAGCGCTGGCAGGGATGCTGGATGCTGGCATTGTCGATTCAAAGGGTTCCATGAACCGGAATCTCGAATCAGTGTGGTTGTCAAAGACTGGTGACATGATCAGCTACACCGTGTGCCCTGCAACTCAGTCGCAGACTGGAAAGCCGATCTACATATCGCAGCTCGACTTGCGCCTAGTTCAACAATCGAAGGCTGCAATCTATGCAGCAGTCCTTGTGCTCATGGACTATGCCCACATTAGTGCAGAGGATGTGCGCAGGGTTCACCTGACTGGCTCGTTCGGCCACGGTATGAATCTTGAAGATGTCTATCGCGTCGGGGTCCTGCCGCGATTCGGTACTGCTCACGTCGAGCAAGTCTTGGGCGCCGCCAGCATTGGAGCGGATATGATCGTGGTCGACCCGGTAAGAAAACGTGAGGCCGAGCAGCTAGCGCTCTCAGCACGATATGTGGAGCTGGTCGACAACCCTCTGTTTCAAACTAGATACGCCGAAGCCCAGTTCTTCCCACCGAGTGGTCAATAGACTAGTTTCCTGTGGTCCAAGGTTTCGCCACGTCTTACTCTTGAGGATGACAATGGAATCCCGTCTTCTGTCCTGACTCGGGGCACGACGATTATGTCGAAACGGCGGAGGCCATTCCTTGCTCGCATTTCATTTATCTGAAACGCGTTGGCAACGACGCCAATCTCATCTGAAACTATCAGTGCCTCGAGGTCATCCATCGTTTCGGCACCGCCCTCCCGGGTCTTGATGATGAATATAGAGCACCTCGCTGTCTGACCCTCAGACTTTATGAAATCCGTCAGCGCCTGCTTGCGTTCTTCAAAGCTCTGTATCTTGTCTGCTTCCGTCTTGTCACCCAGCATCTCGTTCGTTGTGAGACCAATGCCAACCCACGAACCTAGCTGGAAGGCCCTTCGTAGCAAGTGTTTGTGTCCATCGTGGAGATGGTCAAATGTGCCTGCGAACACGACCTTCTTGTAGGGACAGACCTGCTTCTTCGACTCTCAGACCTCCCTCGTTTCTACTAGGCCGAGCCTCCTAAGGTCTTCGACGATTCCGAGGAGCGTCTTCTGATCCATACGTCCGAACTGCATGCAGAGGCGGTTCCATATGTCCGTCAGTGGCTTCCACTCCATTGAGAGATTGAGGATTTCATCAATCCGTTCAAAGATCTGTGTATCAAACTCTCTGAAATCCAAATACTTGATGAGCATCTCGTCACTTGATCTCGCTAGGTGGCTTGGATCGAGCGCATACCTTACCCGGCGTTTCACTTCGAGGTCAAGGCTTTCTTTGTCTATCTGGAAATGCTCTTCTTCCTTCGCCTCTAGACCGGCTTCAGCACAGGCCCCTTCGTATGCCCTTCTAGCGATAATCATCTCAGCGGCATAACTCATCTCAAGACCCGCTCTCAAAGCCTGTCTAAGAGCCTCTTGCTCCTCTATGAGCGGCCACTCTTCGGAGGCGGCATTGAGGGTGGCCTGCCCGAGTTCGTGTGCCAACCCCAGCCACTTGAGATACCTTGGATAGAGAGTTTCTGGGTCGTCGATGCAGGAAGACAGATCGGTCACAGCCTTTTCGCCCACCCTGTGCAGCAGTTCGATTGCCTCGTTTCTCGCGGCTGTCAAAATCAGTTCTTTCATCACACGGTGGGGTAGTCCTAGGGATAGGGCACTGAGAATCACGGTTCTGGTCACGAACTCCATCTGGACTGGGTCAATCTTGTCGGGCGTGTCGGTCGATGTGTGATAGAACCTGTCAGGGAACTGATTGATCATCACTGCGGGAATCCCCAGCGTCGAATCAACAAAGAGCAGGTGATCGCTGCCTGCAGAGTAGACATCGTAGCTCCACTTGATCGGACAGACACTGCCGCCAAGTGGATGCTTGGGTTTTCTTGCGACCTCGCTGTTCAACCAGTAGCGAATTAGGTTGTTGAGTGTTGTTGGCAGTGAGTAAGGCGTTCTGTAGAGGTGAAGTAGAGACCCGGACTTCGCTGGATCAGCTCCCACCATGTCGACGTTCACCATAGCCTTGCACCTGGATATCAGGTCTTTCTCATTATGGACAAGCTTGATTGTCCCACTCCACTCTGGCAGCCAAAGAAACCTGATAGATCTGCTGGGCTCGGGCACAACTCCCTCGGCAATTAGCTTCGATATCACTCTGAGAGACTCAAGAAGCACGGCAGCGCCAGACGCATTGTCATTTGCGCTTGGGTGGGGGTGGCAGATGTGAGCTACGAACCATACCTCATCCGATGTTTCCTTCCCCTTGATGAGCGCAGACACGATCTCGATCTTGCCGGTCCCAAGCTTGGCATCTACCTTTGCGCTCACCGTCACTCTCTTGCCTTGGTCAAGCCACTTCTTGATCTTCACAGCGTCCGACTGCGTCAACGCAAAGCCAAAACGAGTCTTGTTCGCTTCACCCGGTCTTGGCCAGATTGCACTGTACGGCCTAAGGTTGCCAATCTCGTCTGAACCTGAGGGTGCCGTATACATGAGCACGCCGGCTGCATTCCTCTGAATACAGGCATTCCTATGCACATACGAGGCTCTGCCCTCTGCAAGTACAATCTTGCCAGCCACGTCTTTGTTCTCGAAATCGCTGGGCTTCAGCCCCTTCCCGACATATACAACCTCGGCCTCGACATCAGCTGAGCACGAGTGCGCCACAAGAGAGATCGGTTCAACCTCGAAGTCCGCGAGTGTACGCCGCTCTGGCTCCGTGAGTTCCAGTCTTCCCGATTTCGGGAACCAACCATAGATCTCTTCCCACGTTTCGATGGAACCTTGTCCGGCTGCGGGGTATTCGAAGACCTTCAGCTCCGCTTTTGACACTCTGGCTATCTCGTTCTTCAGATACTCCACAGCATCATGAATACCAGGACTTGCTTGGATCCTGTGAAAGCGGGTGAGGTCTCTTACATAGTCCACTGCATGCAGGCCTGATACAGTATCAGCGACCGCCTCAACGACCTCTTCAGGTAGCATATGTACCATTCACCACAGCAGGTCAGTGAAACAGCCCCATAAGTAATCTACTACTGTCGCCCTTCGGTCATAGTCCAGGTCCAGTCCATACGGAGAGGTAGTCACAAGGTCTGTCCGACGAATCTTTTTTACTTGGCGAAACTGGACGACTCCGCTAGCACTAGGTGAGGACTAAAGACATGTCTGACCTTACTCCCCTGACATTAGCAGTTCAGTTCATCCCTACAATCATCGTGACATTTGCATACCTGCTGTTCTTCCGCCATCGCAGGAACCGGTTCATTGAGGCCTTCATTCTCCTCATGGTGATCAAGGTTGTATCATTCTTCCTGTACTACATCTGGACGTATCCAGAGGCGGTGCCTCCAGGATTCAATGATCAAATCGGGGGAGGTGACCTGTACTGGATTCTTCTCACTGACTTCCTGTTCCAGTTCTCCTACAGCCTTCAAGAGTTCTTCACTTGGGTGATGGTGTCTTTTGTGGCTGTGCTGTTTGGGCAACTCGTCTTGTTGGTGAAGCTTTCCCTTCAAGAGCCCTTGAAAATGCGGTTTCACAATGTCATACACCGAATGACTGGGAAG
>CAZVZC010000025.1:28625-30900 GCA_964631415.1 uncultured archaeon
CGATTGAATCATGTGACATTCTCAGGCGTTGAATCCCAACCGCTCGACCCGAAAGCTGTTTCCAAGGCATGGGGAAGCGCATGGAAAGACTATCTGATAATCGGACTGGCCACGCTTTTGCCATCAATAGACGTGTACATGGCTCAAGGAGACAACTACATTATTGGTGTCATCATATTCCTCACCTGGATCTATCGATTCGGATACCCCGCGTCAAACCGCATTGCTAAGGGTGCGGGAATCAAGCTGGGCGACAAGGACCTTGGCGCGGAGATGATGAGAGGTGTTCTCGGCTGGTTCTTCAGATTCAACATCCTTCTGACGATGGCCACAATCGCACTTAACGCGTGGGAACGGATTCAAAGCGGCACTCTTGCTCAACTTGGCCTCTATTATATCAGCGGCCTCATCCTTGCCGCTCCTCCAATCCTGTTTGCGCTGTTGCTGCTACCCATGACTGAGAGCTTCTCAGAAGTGTTGTACAAACGAGTGTTCGAAAGCATTGCTCGACCGTCTGCCAAGCTGGCCGCCATCAACTGGCGCAGTGCTCTCATGAACTTCGTATCCTCATTGACCACAGGCGCAGTGGCCACGGCAGCATTCGTGGGTGCCATTATGGGTGTCACTCTCAACTATGCATTTCGGACCATGGGTATGCCTTTCTTCTATCCCGATCAAGTTGCGCAAAATGTGATAGGCTGGATGAGCATGTGGGCCCTGAACAACCGTGCCCTCATTGGTCCCACGACATGGACTCTGCTGATGCTTGCCATACCTATGGCTATGATGTTCTTTGTCGGAGTACTTGGTCACTATCTAAGCACAAGAGTGAAGGGTGGTGTTGAAGCATTCGCGTTTGTTGCTGGCTTCATAGTTCCGATGGCTACTTGGTTCATTATGCCGGGCTGGGACTACGTGATTGCTCCGAATCCAACCCCTGCAGTAGTCGAGGGCTTGCTCTTCTACCGCCTTGTTCCAGTCATCATAATTCCTGGGCCCTTAACCTACTGGTATCGTCTGGCATACCAGTTCGTTGTGTTTGTCCCAATGTTCATATCAGCCGTGCTTTTCATACTCTACTACTATGACTTCAGGGACCGGTGGAAGAAGGAAACCGGCGAACAGTTGGGCCCACTGCTGAGCGTACATTCGAGAGACATAAGAGACGCTGTAGGCCTGTTTGTGCTGGGGGTCGTGGGCTCAGTGGTCGGTGCTTTCGCACTGTCTCTCGTGATGGACCCGTACTCGTTAGGAAACCTCATCTGGTCCTTGATTATTGAGATTGGTGAGCCAAACGGCCTCGAGAAGGTCTTGGAACTCAATGTGCTGGGAATGGGCACATTCCTGATAGTGACAGAACACAACATAATCAGAACCCTTCTCATGCTGGTCATTGGCCCTGTCTTCTGGACTCTCATTCTGTGGTTCGCGGCAGTTAAACAGAAGTCAATCGGAGCCAAGTACGCGAGCAGAGTTGGCGTAGTGATCCTTGTGGCTGCCACCGCATGTTCTGTCATCATTACCTCATGGGGATTTGGCTATCCATGGTTGGCGTGGCTACTGAAGGATGTGCCGAACTGGTTTCTTTTGATGGCCCCATCGCAGGTCTTCGCCGCAGAACTGGGCGTTGTGGTTGCCCTGTTGTTCGGTGCGATTATCGCTGTTACAGTCTTGCTCCTCATCATAGACCGGGTAGTGACGAAGGGTGGCAATGGTCTATGGTTTATCCCCTTGTTACTCTTGGTCGGCCTTGAGTACTTTGTCTACGATGACCAGTTCACATTGATCTCGTTGATAGTAGTACCCATGATTCTTGCGATTGTATACAAGGCAGTCTACTCAGGGAAGCCCGAAGTGAAGAGCCAGGACTTGCTGATTACTTACATCAGGTTCAGTCTGATGGCTGTCGCGATAACTGAAGTGCTCTCCACAGCGCTGTGGGTTGCAGGACTGGCGAGTGTCATAGCCATAACAGGTGGCAGTGTGCCCGGGTATCTAGCCACGATTCTGCCACATGGCATAATCGAGATACCGGCTTTCCTGTTCGCAGCAGCCGCTTCTCTGAGGATAGCGAGAGACCTATCCCCGAGCATTGTGGCAGAAGACTGGGCCTCCGTGCCATTAAAGACAAGAAACCTGCTCAGCGACCCGAGGACTTGGAGGACTTACATTCTCGTCCTGTTCTTCTTGGTTGTGGCTGCGCTGATTGAAGCATACATCACTCCGATTATCTCGGCGATGGTTCCGTGATGTGGGGGAGTAGGACCCTGCGTCT
>CAZVZC010000026.1:0-29420 GCA_964631415.1 uncultured archaeon
AGGCACCATACGCAGCGAACCTCAAGTATGAGGTCGATTCGTGTGTTGAATGCTTTAAGACCAAGGACCTTGGTGAGGGAATCGCCGCTCTCTTCGAGAAGCGTCGTGGCAAGTTCACAGGTGCCTAGACTCAACATGATTACGACCCCGGCAAATTGAACGGGGTCGCACTTTCTTTTTTTTTGAGTCCTCACTGTTGAGAAAGAAACAGAGTAAGTCCTTGCTTCTCTGTCCACCAATGCAGCGCACTGCTCTCGACTCCCGGTTATGATCATCCCCCGCGCATTGGCTGGTTGAAGTTGTGCCGCCGATGCTCACAGATTCGTCATAAACGACGAATCGTCAACCTTAAGATTAGGTGCAAAGTCTTCCCAGACTCAGGCTGAGCGTCTCAGATTACACGCACTGTTACTATGTAGGTTGTTCCTACGGAGGACAAGAAATGACTAGAAGAGTTGCAGTAGTGGCCGGTGGCCACAGCAAGTTCGGAAAGCGCTACGATGCAACAATGAGAGAGCTTTGCGCGGAGGCGTACAAGCCTGTCTATGATGCGGGTATCACTCAGGATCGCATCGACGCGACAGTTCTCTCCTACGCTGCATCGCAGTTCACAGGTCAGGGTGCTGGCTCTGCTCTTATGGCAGATTCCATAGGCCTTCAGGAGAAGCCGCACTTGAGAGTAGAGTCCGCATGTGCCACAGGCACAGCTTCCATCAGAGCCGCCTATGGGATGGTGGCATCAGGGCTCTATGACGTGATGCTTGTGCTTGGTGTCGAGCAGATGAACAGGGTGTCTTCTGCAACAGCAACTGAGTACATGTCACGCGCAGGCGACATGCGTTGGGAGTATCCATATGGGATATCCTTCCCTGCATTCTACGCCTTGATGGCTTCACGCTATATGGCTGAATACAATATGCCGCACGACGTGCTTTCGATGATCTCCGTGAAGTCGCATCACTATGGTGCACAGAACCCAAAGGCGCATCTGCCGAAGGAGGTGTCTTTTGAGGAGGCCAACAACGCAGTCCCGATCTGCAGGCCTTTGAACCTGTACGATTGCAGTCTCATCACCGATGGGGCGGCGGCTGTAGTGCTTGTCGCCGAGCCTCGCGTCAAAGAGTTCACTGACCAGCCGATGTGGATCAAGGGCATGGGAGCAGGAGCCTCGGAGATGATGATTCAGGACCGTCCGTCGCTGACGTCCATACCCGGTGCCAAGCGGGCTGCAAAGGCTGCCTTCAAGATGGCTGGCCTTCAACCCAAGGACATAAACATGGCCGAGGTGCACGATTGTTTCTCGATTGCTGAACTCATTGCTTACGAAGATATCGGTTTTGCAGAGCCGGGCAAGGGCAGACAGCTAATTGAGAACAAAGAGGTATATCACACAGGAAGGATACCCATCAACTGTGACGGTGGTCTCAAGAGCAAGGGCCATCCACTGGGTGCCACTGGTGTTTCGATGACCTACGAAGTTCTCAGCCAGATGAGAAAGAAGGCTGAGAAGCCCACACGACAGATCAAGGACGTCAAGTATGGCCTCGTTCACAACGTGGGGCAGAGTGGGCAGTTCGTCAATGTCATCATCTACGAGAGGGGTTGGTAATCATGTCAGGCGAGAAAGAAATCTACCTAGGTTACACAACAGACAAGGCCGTCACTCCGTTCTTCAAGCAGTTCCTAGAAGCCCTTGAGAAAGAGCACATCATGAAGAGCGTCTGCCCCAAGTGCAAGAAGGAGTTTCTTCCCCCGAGGCAGTATTGCCAGAAGGATATGACCGAATGTCAACTGGCTGAATTCACTGAGCGCGAGGCAAAGCTCGTTTCATACACCGTAGTCGAGTTTGCTCCGGAAAGCATGAGTGCTCGTGCGCCCTACGTCGTTGCGATTGGAGAGTTTCCGTCCGGTCGGAGGCTCACAGCGCACATCACCAATCTGATGGACATGCCCCAAGTTGGCATGAAGCTCAAGCTTAGCTTCGAGCGTGTGTCGGACAAACAAGTCACGTACAAGTGGCAAGTCTAGACACAGAGTTCGGTTCAAGTCAGGGTCGCCCGTTGGTGGTGACCCTGTCATCTACTTTTTCAAACCTATGCAGTGCACTGCCAGTTGAACAGAGCTGGAAACAGGGGTCCTCACCCTTCGATAACAGCACCTGAGTTATAATCCCTGAGATCAGACTCTATCGAGTAGGTTTCAAACATCGATTCGGTGATGAGGAATCAGCATTCATGCTTGACCATGACCAAGGCTTTCTACCATAGGAATGGCTGCAACAGCCCTCATGCTCCCACCAGAACTTCAACTCGAGAACTAACTGCTAGATAACCTTGACACGCTTTGATAGGAGCGCAATAGCTTCGAGGGTTCGGAGGTAGATGTTGGACGCCCCGGCCGAGTCGCAACGGTCTATCTGTATCACGGCATTGTCAATGATGTCACTGATCTGCTTAATGCGCTTGAGTCCTTCGTTGTGCCGACAGCCAAAGGAGAGGACCTGTTCGGCATCGGGGAGGTGGTTTGGTTTGGAACACTCTTCCCGCTCCAGAACCGATTTCTCGATTTCATAGCTGCTCTGCAGTGAGTTCCTCATAGCAAGTAGCGAGTCCTTCCAGATCTGGACAGTCTGCGATGCCTCCAAATCCTCTCACCAAATACTTGCCCGGACGCACGACGCAAGACAAGACAGGCAGATAAACATAGAGCTGGGCAGTTTACATTCTACTACCTGGGCGGCCTGCTCGAAAAAGGATGGTCGCTCCTTGTCACACTTCTATGGACCGCTCTAGCTGAGATACATGCCACGAGAAGGGCCCTGTGTAATAAGTCACCCAATGGCTGGGGGAACAGATCTATCCAATGCAGGTCCTGCCACAGTATGGACATGCGACGACTCGTTGAATATCGATTCAAGTCACTCCGCCCGTTGTGGAACCCACTTTTTACACAGAGCCACTTAATGCAAAGTGCTTATCAGCCAATCTTCTTTAGCAATGTGAAGATAACACAAGAAACACCTGTGCTCTCATTTTGCAGACTGTCTCTCTCGACCAGATTGTTACGCTATGGGGGTTATCAAGCATGTTTGCCCAAGGACAATTGATTGGAATTGGTTATGGTAGTGTAATCATTCTTGTTGTCATTGTCATATTGATAGCTTATTTGAGGCGACCTGAATCATCTGCTGTTCGAAATACGGAAATCAATGACCGGCTCGATGGAGGTTTGCCAGTCATGTCGCCTCTCAAGACCGTGTTGACAGAGGGATTCCACGCAGTCTTGATGTTCCTATTCACTATACCATTCTATCTATACGGGGGCAATGTTCTCTACGGCCACTTGCTCTTAACAAGACCCAATGAAACCATGGCTTTTGTCATCAGAGCAGCAATCACGGTTCTGATTGCTGAGCTCTTCTTCAATTGGATTCCCCATCTGGGCTTTCATTTGATCTGGTGGAGAAAGCGATGGCTACATGTGGTTCTATCTGGACTAGTCTTTTCGCTTCTTACTTACTTTGTCATACCATCTCCGTACCATGAGGGAGAGGCAACTATCGGGATGGGATTTGTTTGGGTATTGAGCGGAGTGGTTGTGCACCAGCTATTCAGAACACTTGGATGGTACAGAAGGGCGTATAATGAAAGAGTGAAACCCAAAGACCCCTGATTACCGCGGAATGGATTAGACCTCGTTGAGATGCTCCAAGTAAGGTCGAAAAGTATCATCGTTTTGGTGGGTGCTTAAACTGTAAAATCGTTGACTCACTAATGGATACCGCTGAATACTGCGAATCGGAAGTAACAAGAGTGACAGAATGTAATGAATGGGTACCCACTGCAACACTGGTGTCTAGAAACGTTGTCAGTGACACCGTGCTCAACACTCACCAGGCTTTGTACTGGAATACAACGAAGATGGAAAAACTCCAGGAAATGGGTGGGTTTTACCTGTACGAAATACGTCGAAGCCAAAACTATTGGAATTTCCTTCAGCCGGGATTCCTCTGTCTGTACTGTTTTGTTGAATGCTCAACGGGCTTTCCAAATCCAGATCCAATCACTTTCACTGAGGAAAATGATGCTGCTCTTTCAATCTGCTGTCTCAGACTCCCAGAGAACGAAGAAGCACAAATGAACGTGGCCATTAACCAAATGGAAGCAGGGTTCTACTACGTTAACCTGAAGATGATTCGCCTTCAAAAAGACAAGCAATTCACTTTATGGAGTGAGTCCGAGTGGTGTTGCTCCTGGGATTGGTGTCACTTCGGGGCTGAAGACTGTTTCCAGTCCTGTACAATGACAACACAATCGTTCACATCATAGGAGCTGCTACAAGATGACTAAGAAAGTAGATTTCATTGAGGAAGTTTCTGAACACCTACGAAGAGAAGGGCGAGCAGCCATAGAAGTCGACAAGGAAATAGTGAGGTTTAAACGAGTGCATGACCATTATGTCATGGTCTTTTCACGGATATATCCAGAGAGTGCTTCGGAACTAGATCGCTATCGAGAAACATCTCGGAAACGTCTTTCACTCTTGCCCGGGGGACATCGAAGACACTTAGCCGCCATTACTCTGAAAAGAATGATGCCGATGAGTCGTGTCGAAGAGTTAGATGCAAAGGCTGGTCTGGATGTGACTGGTCTCAAGATTCAAGGAACTCATGGTTTTGTCACAATGTCCAAGTACCCTATTGACAGCGCTTGGATTTCTACAGCTGAAGCAAGGACGAAAGAATCGAAGATTGAAACTAAGACATTAGAACAAGACGAACGATTCTCACTGGTTGAGGGAGTTGCAGCCGTGTATGTCGAGGCAACTCGTGATGCCTTAGAAGCCGTTTCGGAAGAGGGCGATATCTATATTGTAGATGCTGGCCCTCAAGAACATATATGGACAACCTGGCCGCTTCATCGATGGGCACCGAACTTGAGTGGAAGCCAGTGTTAGGACCATTACTGGACGTAGCACACTTTGCCAGTAAGTTCTCTGTTGATGGATAAATGATGAAAGTCCGCGTAGATGTCGTTTCCCAACGTCATCCCGGTCCTATCCCGAATGATTTGCAAGCACGATGGCAGGGATTTCGAGGATATAAGGAATTGATTGGAGCGCATCGAAGAGGGCCTGAGGATTGAAAGAGGAAACACGACTATGGAAGGAAACGCCTTGTTGAAACAGTGTTCAGAATGCTGAAGGTGAGACTCACTAGGAGTCTGAGTTCAAAGAGATTCAAGGAGCAACGGCGAGAGTTGGTGATCAAGATGCTACTTCACAACTTGGGACGTCTGAACTTCTTGGAGTGCGACAGGAGATGACTTTTCACAAAGAGCCCACGAGGAGCAAATGCTTATTATTCACCGGCACAGGACTGCTCATCCTAGCGAGGCGAGTAGAAATGTCAGAACAAGATGTGCTCTATCAAGCTGCTGAAGGGGTTGCGACAATAACGATCAACCGCCCCAAGAAATACAATGCTCTGAACTCCGCTGTTGTGAAGACGCTGAGGGAGCTATTCAGACGGGCTGAAGAGGACCGTTCTGTCAGAGTCGTCGTCCTGACTGGTGCCGAGGAAAAGGCATTCGCCGCCGGGGCCGACATAAGTGAGTTCAAAGACAAGAACTCCTCCACGGTGAGAGCGCTTTCAGAGAACGGTCAAGAACTATGTAAGTACATAGAGTCGATGAGCAAGCCTGTCATCGCTGCCATCAATGGGTTTGCCCTAGGGGGCGGCTGCGAAGTCGCCATGGCTTGCGACATCCGGTATGCCTCGACCAACGCAAGGTTCGGTCAGCCGGAGATCAACCTGGGAATCATCCCCGGCTTTGGTGGGACTGTGCGCCTTCCGCGGCTCGTAGGCCTTGGGATTGCCAAGGAGCTTGTGTACAGTGGAGAACAGATCACGGCAGACGAAGCATTCAGGATTGGCCTTGTCAATAAGGTGTTTGAGAGCGTCTTGGCTCTCCGCGAGGGAACGATGAAGCTGGCAAAGACACTAGTAACTAAACCAGGCGTTGCGGTAAAGCTGGCTAAGCAGTCACTGAACAGATCTTGGGAGCTAGCGTTGGAAAAGAACCTCAAGTTCGAAGTTGATATGTTCTGCCAGACTTTCGACACGAGAGACAAGGAAGAGGGTGTTGATGCCTTTCTCTCCAAGAGAACGCCGAGCTTTTCTCACAAATAGAATAATGGCCGGCGAGGTCATACCTCGCCCCTATCTCTTCACCTTCAAGTAGCCGTTTCTCTCAGTGAGCAGTCCGCGTTCCGCAAGTCTGTCGATATGCTTCCTCAGCATGAATTCCTCAAAGATGTAGAAGAGATCATTCGGTATGCGAGGGTAAATCGTTGGCAGGCTCGAGAGCTTATCAAGCGTATTGTGGCCCTGGGCGACCAGTTCGAGTATGCGTTTGTCACGCTTGTCAAAGACACCTAGGAACTCCGCAAGCCGTCCACGTAGGTCTTCTGTGACTGGGTCCAGCAAGTGGCCGCTTATGCCCATCTTTGGTGATAGGTTCATGATGTTCTTGATAGATGATTCGAACTGGTCCAGATCGCTGACCACGTTTCCATACCATGGTCCAAACGATGTGAGATCAATGTCAACCAGTAGTATGGTGTTGTAGTCATTTATGCCGAAGCATGTATGATCATATGTATGTCCCGGGGTATGAAGAGGAAGGAGCCGCGTTTCTCCGCATTCTATCGGCTTGCCATTAGTGAAGTGGCCAGAAACCGCATAGTCTGAGGTAATGTGGGGAAGCCAAGTGGTGATGGTGGACATCCAGCCTGAGAAGCGTCGGTTGCTCTCGATGCCATAACACTCGACCATCCCTTGGAATGTGCTGACGCCTTTCTCTGCAAGGGGATGACATATTATCTCACATCCTGAGGCCTTTTGGAGCTCAGCAGCATACCCCTTGTGATCTATGTGAAAGTGTGTGAGTACTATTCGGTCAAGGTCTTTTATGGAATGTCCGAGGTCGGAGAGAGTCTTCAGGATGTGGTTCATGTTGGGTCCGGCGTCGACGAGAGTTATCACTTCGTCGTCAATCAGAAGTGCGTTCGCCTCGGGGAACCTTGACTTGTTTGCCCCACGTATCAAGTGAACGTGAGGCACTATTTCAGTGTGGATCGGGTATTCTGACATTGGGCTAGTCCCGAGCATGTTCAGTCCTTCTCATAACTCTCTCCGTCGGATGATTCATATTCCGGCGTGCTGCCAGAAAGCACAATCTGTTCGATTGGTGAGCATCATGAGCCAACGCATTTTTGCAGTCTTCGATGTTGGGACAACCGGAGCACGCTCTTGTCTTATCGACGAGGAAGGTCGCGAGGTGAGTAAGGCATACGAAGAGTATCCTCCGGTACCGCGTGAGCTAAAGACACACGAGCAATTGGCAGAAACATTCTGGAGGACGGCCGTGAACACTATGCAGAGGGCTCTGTCCAGCTACCCTAGGGGTGCGAACTCAGTTGTCGCCTGTGTTCTGGCAACCACGCGGGATTGCATCACACCTGTCGACAGGAAGGGACTTCCGCTCGCTCCGACAGTGACGTGGGTTGACAACCGATCCGGGACTAAGAGCAAGGAGATGGCAGCCCAGATTGGGCCCCGCAAATCAGTCAATAAACTGATGTGGTTTCTTGAGAACAAGCCGGATCTGTTCAAGAAGGCCTACAAGTTCATCACGCTGGATGCTCTGATTAACAATCGGCTCTGCGGCAAGATGGTCACAGAGCCCGCGAATGCTAGGTATGGGCCCATCGACCATGCAACTCTGAAGTGGTCTGATGAGATGTGTCAGGCCACGGGAATCCCTGTCGACAAGCTGGCGGACATAGTGGACCCGGGGACTGTGATTGGCGAAGTCTCGCCCGAGGCCGCAAAGGCGACAGGGCTCAGAAAGGGTACGATTGTGATCATGGGAAGTGGCGACCAGCAGTGTTCGGCACTTGGTACGGGCACTATTCAGACTGGTATAGTGAAGGCCACAACGGGCACGGGCACATTCGTCATCACACACACTGAGGAACACATTGATGACCCGTACGTTATGTTCAGCAATCCGTCCGCTATCCCTGGCAAATGGATTCTAGAGGGCGTCATACCTGGAACAGGTCTGGCCTACAAGTGGTATCGAGACCAGTACTGTGAGCGCGAAGCCGCCATCGCTGCTGAAACAAACAGGAATGCCTACGAGGTAATTGAGGCATCCGCGAGCTCTGTCCCTGCCGGGAGCGATGGACTGGTCATCTTTCCTTTCATGGCTTACGGGAAGGGCATATTCTATGATTTGAGCTTCAGTCATACGAAGGCCCATGTGGCTAGGGCGATAATGGAGGCCAATGGATATGGCATCAAGCTGTATGTAGACATGATGGAAAGCATGCTTGATCTCAAGTTTAGTGAACTTCGCATAGACGGAGGTGGTGCGAACTCACCATTATGGAGGCAGATTCAAGCAGACTGCGCCAACAAGACAGTTGCACTGCCTAGGTCTCGCGATTCGACAGCGATAGGGGCCGCCATACTCGCAGCCGTTGGCACAGGCGTGTACAGCACATACACTGAAGCCGTGGACAACATGTTTCAGGTTGAAGAGCGCAGACAACCGATACCTGAGAATGTAGCGATCTATGAGAAGCAATTCGCGACATTCAACAAGCTGCTGATGGCAGAGATGCCGACACTGATTGAACTCACGAGCTAGCATAGGCGGTATTCAGCGCTCCAGTGGGTGTGACCTCTCCAACAAGTGGAGGCCAGACCCCCCTTGCTCACGTTTCAACGAGTGACCAGACCCAATCAGGTTCTGGTCCAAGGCCAAATCCCTGGCTACTTGGTCGTCTTCTTCTCTTCTTCCTGTTTCTTTCTCTCTTCCCACAGGCGACCGAAGAACACAAGCGTGAGGACTAGTTCCGAACCTGTGACTCGCTGAGCCACGTACTCTATTGACTGGCTAATCGTGTCGCCGAACTCATACGCCTTGCGTGAGAGGTCGATCAGGTCCTCAAACCGATGTTCGGGGATTCCGAGAGCGTCGGTCAGCTTCTGGACATCGTGCTTTCCGATCACCAGAGTACCAAGATTGTATGTCGGCATCACAATCACCCCGGCGGCGCCGCCGTCATTCGCGCTTGGTAATTCATCTCATGGTTTCAGACCTTTTAACCTATCTAGCGCATGCGTCCCATTTCGTTCTTGTTAGCGCTCCAGATGCTGGGCTCTCATGTCCCTTCCAGCGATAGCGAGATGCTTTCCGAAACCCTTGTATTGACGACTTGACACCCAAGACACACGCCGCACTGCGAGAGGAGCGCCCGCGGACTTCCAAAGTTCCATCGCAGCGGCAGGCTGGACATTCGATGACCGACTATGATGTGGTAGTAATTGGCGGCGGCAGTACCGGTACTGCCGTGGCTCGCGACTGTGCCCTACGTGGGCTGAAGACGCTCCTTTTGGAGAGAGATGACATTGCGTCAGCCACGGTCGGCACTTGCGCAGGGATGATCTCTTCGGGCTTCAAGTACTACGATGAGCCCGACATAATGGACATGTGTTCACAGGAGGTCGTCTATTTCCGTAGGATTGCCCGCCACATAATCATGAAGAATCCGATTCTGATGCCGTTCTCTGAGCTAGGGGAGTTGACTCGTGGGGGAGAGGCCAGCAGTTTCACAGATGAATACGCGAAGCGTGCGCAAGAGCGAGGTGTTCCTCCGGTCATGTTTCTCTCTCCGGAGGAGTCACTCAGTATCGAACCATCACTGAATCCTGACATGGCTGCCAGCTTGTACTACGAGGAGTTCTTCATCGACCCCTTCCGTCTCTGCTTGCTTCAGGCCATTGACGCCAAGCAACATGGCGCCACAATCAAGACCTACTGCGAAGTAACAGGCATAGAAGCTACGAATCCTGTCAGGAGTGTCACTTTCTACAACAGAGCGACCAGACAGGTTGAGTGCGCCGGCGCGAAACTAATCGTGAATGCTGGCGGTCCGTGGGCCGGAAAAATTGCTGCAATGGCTGGCGCTCCACTGGAGCTCCGCTTGAACAAGGGCGCGCATGTCATTATGGACAGAAGAATCGTGAACGTTGGGATTTCATCAAGAGCAGCTGATGGTCGTTGGATTTACCTCTATCCACATGAGAACACGACGCTCTTGGGTACAACCGCTCTCGACACATGGGAAGACCCAGATGTGATTGTCGCCAGTCATGACGAAATTGAGTATCTACTGAAAAGCATTGAATGGGTCGTGCCTTCTATTCGGCAGGCGAGGATAATTCGAACAATGGAAGGTGTAAGACCTCTCGTTCCGGAATGGAAAAGATCTGAAGACAAGGTGACTAGGGGATACAGAATCATAGACCATGAGAAGGACGGTGTAGATGGTCTGGTCAGCTTCACGGGAGGGAAGCTCGTGATGTGTAGGCATATGGCAGAGGCAGTAACCAATCTTGTGTCGAAGAAGCTTGGGAGGGAAGCCGTATGCAGGACGCATCTTGATCCATTGCCCGGAAATGAGGCTGATGTCGATGTACTGGCACTTGCAGCTGAATACGGGTTGTCGCAGCACGCGGTCGAGAGGCTCAGAGCTAGGCGAGGTACTGAAACTTCTGCGGTCTTGGCTCTCACGAAGGAACATCCCGAATGGAAGTCTACCATCTGCACTTGTGAGCCGGTCATTGAAGCCGAATTGAGATACGCTATCCGGAATGAGTTCCCGCAGACGATTAACGATCTTAGACGCAGGCTCAGGCTTGGCACAGGTCCGTGCCAAGGAACATTCTGTACCTTCAAGGCTGCTGCCGTGTTGGCTGAGGAACTCGACTTCAGCGGTGAGCAGTATCAGCTTGAGATAATTGACTTCTTAGCAGAGCGCTGGAAGGGTAAGCGTCCACCCTTGAGAGGCGGACAGCTCGGACAGGAGGAATTGACACACGGCCTCTATGCATGCGTCGCCAACCTAGACCATTGTGACTTCGCTTATGAACCGAAACCGTGGGAGGAGGCATCATAGATGGACATCGAAACTGACTTGGTTGTCATTGGAGGTGGCATGGCAGGTCTGGTTGCCGGTTCGGTCGCTGCCGAGGCTGGTCTCGATGTCGTCTTGCTGAGAAAGGGTCACGGAGCTACTGCGCAATCATCAGGTGCGATTGACATCATCGGGTATGCGCCCGGGGCTGCCACATATTTCATGAACCCTGTCGAGGGTCTACATGCTCTCAGTGCAATGTGTCCATTCCATCCGTATTCTGCGCTTGGTCGCTCGGAGGAAGGTCTTCCCACCGACCCCGACCAAGTTGTATCCCGTGTGCGCGACTCTGTGCGATGGCTCAAGGACAAGTTGAGTGGCTCGAGTGGTGCTCTGAAAGGTGATCTTGAGGAGAACATTCAGGCCATCAGCCTCCTTGGGACGTCCAAGCCCACATGTCTCGTCCAGGAAACCATGTGGAATGACATCCCGCCGACTCATGACAGTGTCATCCTCTTTGCAGGTCTTCGGGGCCTGCCAGACTTCAATCCATCGTCGGCAGTCAAAGCCTTCATGGCCAACAGACTCTACGGCGAGGAAGGACCAAGGAAGGCAGTCAGCTGTCTTCTCGATGTTGCCCCATCTGGCAGACCATTCAACCTGTCCCAGATTGAGATAGCAAGGTATGTTGACCACGATGCTGGCTTGGCGGCCCTAGCGAATTCCCTTGAGGATCAAGTTCTCAAGACAGGGGCGGACTACGTCGCCGTACCACCTGTATTGGGGGTGGAGCGTGCGAGAGAGAATCGCAGAAAGCTTGAGGAGAAGACTGGCGCCGCTGTCTTTGAGCTGACGGCGTTTCCGCCATCCATACCAGGCTTGAGGCTGCAGGCTGGCCTTGAAACCGTTTTCAAGAAAACTGATGGTAGATTGCTGGCGGGTCATGAAGCCACGGGAGTTCACAAGGACGGCAACTTGATTCAGGCCATCACCGCAAGAGCGCCTCGACGAACGATAGAGATAAGGTCGACTGCAGTGGTCCTTGCATCTGGGAAGTTTCTTGGAGGAGGGCTGGTTGGTGATGAAAGAGGTGTTCGCGAGTCGCTCATGGGACTACCTGTCGTAGATGGTAATCTGGTTCCGACTGGTGATTCTAGGCCACAGCGACTTACGAATGTGATACCGCTGACTCCAGAAGGTCATCCACTCTTTGGGGTTGGCCTTGCATTTGATACGAGTTTTCGTCCTGTGGATGCTGACGGCAGCCCGGCCGCTCAGAATCTGTTTGCTGCCGGTTCCGTTCTAGCAGGTTACAACTACGCAGTCGAGAAGAGTGGACTGGGCGTGGCACTTGCGACAGGTTTCGCGGCTGGAGCGAACGCCGCAGCCTACGTAAAGGGGGTGCAGTGATGAGCGACGAAGAAGCATACAAAGTCGTGAGTGCGACCCTCGAGAAAGAGCGGATTGTCCCCTTCAAGACCTATGAGCTTGAAGTTGTCCGCTCAGCAGAGAAGTGTGTGAACTGTGGACTCTGCCTCAATCACTGCCCTGTGGTCAGGGCCGTGGGTGTTGACAGGTTCAGCGGTCCACGCAGCATTGCAGTCGAGCTGAGCCGTTCTCCACCTGATTTCTGGTCAACGGCCGATAAGGTCTATCTCTGTACGAGCTGCGGCACTTGCCGTGAGGTATGTCCCTACAATGTCAATGTGCCTGACATTGTCAGTATGGTCCGCGCAAGGATCTTCAAGCAGAGACCAGACCTTGTGCCAAGAGCTCTCCGGGCTGTTCATGAAACCCTTGCCAGACACTCACTTGCATTCGAACCTTGGGACGATCCCAATGAGAAGATTGAGAGCCGCAATGCAAGGCTCCAAGCTGTGGGCTTGCCCTTCACCCAAGATCGCGTTGTCAGAGGTGCTGAGGTTCTGTTCTACCCCGGCTGCCAAGCGGAAGAGCGCGCACAAGAAGTCAAGGAGGCTGCCAAGTTCATTCTGAACTACTTTGGAGTTGACTTCACTCTGCTGGAAGAAATGAGCTGTTGCGGCCTTCCTTCAAGGTTGATAGGTGATGACGAAACGTCAAGGTCGCTTGCCGCTCGCCTGAAAGAGAAGGTGAGTTCGCTCGGTGTGAAGAAGATTGTCACGACCTGTGCTGGATGCACCTCGAACCTGTCTGAGATGAGTGTCCGTGACAATTGGGGAGTGCCAGTGTATCATCTGATTGAGTTCTTGGCTGAGGCGATTGGGCTTGAACGGCTCTCCGAGGCGTTCGCTGAGGGCAGCCGGGCTGGTGAAGTCTTGACAACGATCCACGATCCATGTCATTTGATTCGCCATACTTCGCGTCAGATTGCGGACCATGTCATCGCCGTCCTGAACCTGATTCCTAACGTAACCATAGTCGCCTCTGGAGTGGCAGACTCGTGTTGTGGGGGTGGAGGAATGGTCGGATACCACTCAAGAGACGTGGCAGATGCAGTTGTCGCACACAATATTGAGGCGATATCAGCAACCAAGGCGAAGCAGCTTGTGGCCCCTTGTCCTCTCTGTACAGCACAAATCGAGCGCAATCTGTTCAACGCCGGCAGTGCCATCCAGGTGGATGACCTAGCCGTGTTCATTGCTCAAAGGCTTCCACAACAGAGGTGAGCCCAGACTTGCTAGACTCAAAGACTAAGAGTGCTCTCCTAGAGCGCATCAGAGCTGTCGTTGGTAATGACCATGTGACCGCGAATGAAACAGATGCCATCCTCAACGCCCACGATGCGAACCCACTGAGCGAAGCGAAGATCAGGGCCGGGGAGTCTCTGCCATTGGCTGACCTCATCGTCTTCCCTGCGTCCACGGAGGAGGTTTCTAGAGTCCTGAAGGTGGCCAACGAGCTCAGGGTGCCTGTTGTCCCAGTCGGAGGAGGTGCGGGGACCTGCGGGGGTACTCTTCCCGTCTATGGTGGTATCCAGCTCGACCTCAAACGGATGGACAAGGTCATCCGGATCGACAATCAGTCCATGCTCGTACAAGCGCAGGCGGGAGTTGTGGGAATCGATCTTGAGGAGGAAGTGAACAGGCAGGGCTACACGACTGGCCATACACCGACTTCATTGAGAGCGTCCAATGTGGGTGGCTTCATCGCAACACGATCTGGGGGCTCGATGTCGTCTCTCTATGGCAAGATAGAAGACCTCACCTTGGGGCTCGAGGTTGTCCTGGCAGACGGATCTGTCATACGGTGTAAAGCTGTCCCTCGACACTCCGTCGGGCCAGACTTGAAGCAGCTGTTCATTGGTTCTGAAGGAACGCTCTGCGTGATCACAGAGGCCACTCTACGCCTCTTTCCGTTGCCAAAGGAGAGACGCTTCAGGAGCATGTGCTTTCCTGATGTCCACAGTGGTCTTGAGGCCATCAGACTCATCTTTCGTGAAGGCGTGCTCCCGTCAGTTGTGCGGTTGTATGATCCAGAAGACACCGCCTTGCACGTTAGTTCGCACTTCGATGTGGAGGAGGGAAGCTGCATGCTCATGCTTGCGTTCGACGGTCGAACTGAGAAAGTTGCGATTGAGGAGAGTATTGCAGCCGAAATCTGCCTGAAGAATGGGGCTAAAGACTATGCTGAAGGTCCATCAAGATACTGGTGGGAACACAGGTACGACATGTACTATCCGACGAAGTTCGCTACTTCGGGGTACTCTGTCGGTGACACCATCGACATCGGTGCGACCTACGACAAGCTTGAGAATGTCTACCATGAGATGAAGAAAGCCATGGAGGCGCATGACGCCGTCGTCATGTCACACTTCTCTCACATGTATCCAAATGGAGGGAGCATCTACATGATTTTCTTCGTTTCGAAGGAAGATGCGAGTAGTGCATGGTCGGCCTACAAGAGGATCTGGGATGATGGTGTGGCAGCCTGCCTCAGAATGGGCGGCACAATGAGTCACCAGCATGGTGTTGGAACTACAAGGAGCACGTACACAGAAGCGGAATGGGAATCGGGCTTTCAGGTTCTCAGGCGAATCAAGGAGGTGCTCGATCCGAATGGCATAATGAACCCGGGCAAGCTTGGGATGGGAGGACGAAGCTGATGGATCAGGCAAAGACTGCTGAGCAGCTCCGCCTGTGCGCTGCCTGCCCCAAGATGTGTCGTCACATGTGCCCTACCTTTCTGGCTTGGAGGTCTGACTCTCCTACTCCTCATGGCCGTGCACTCCTTGTCTACCAAGAAATGAATGGTACTCGCAATCTGGATGAGAGAGCTATTGAGGTACTGTACCAGTGTCTGGAGTGTTCACAGTGCCTCGTGTGGTGTCTTCCTCAGGTAGATGTTGCGGCAATAGTAGAGGACACGAGAACGAGGCTAGTGGAGCAACACCGTTATCCTCAAGGTCTGGACAAGATCTCCTCCGCGATAGCAACCGATCATAATCCCTTTGGAGAATTGCACAGCAAGAGAAACAAGTGGTTCGCTCCAGTCAAGAATGTCGGCAAGAGAATAGTATACTTCAGCGGCTGCACCGCCGCCTATCGAGAGAACGGCATAGCTCAGAGCACCGTTTCTCTACTGACCAAGCTCGGCTACAGAGTGAGCGTCATGAACGATGAATGGTGTTGCGGTTCGCCCCTTTTCAGGACGGGCTTCAGGAATCAGGGGCTCGAACAGGCCCGCCATAATGCTGGTGCGCTCAACAAACAGGACGCACAAGAGATAGTAGTCACTTGTCCGGGTTGTTACAGAACACTCTCACGTGACTATCCAGAGAATGGTATTCAGCTCGCAAAGCCCGTCATCCACATCAGCCAGCTTCTGGAGCGACATCTGGACAATCTCAACACCGCTGACTTTGGCGGTTTCATCACGTTTCATGATCCCTGCCACCTGGGCAGGCACTGTGGTATTTACGATCCTCCAAGAAGAGTTCTCAGCAAGATATCAGGCGGCAAGTTAGTTGAGATGCAGCGTAACAGGGAGAACGCGATGTGCTGTGGCAATGGTGCTGGCATGAGAATGCTCTTCGAAGAGCAGGCGAGGGTGATAGGGAAAGCCCGTGTACAACAAGCCCGAGATGTCGGTGCAGGGTTCTTGGTCACCTCGTGTCCTTTCTGCAAGAACATGCTTGCCTCTCAAGCTGGGGAAGGATTGACGGTCCTCGACCTTCCCGAAATCGTCATGGCATCATATAGTTCGCACCCAAAGGTCAAGATGTGAAAACAGATTAAGCTTCAACCAGAACCTGCTCGTGATTCCTATGGATGCGGAAGACCTACTCAGGCTGAAAGTTCGCCTCCTAACTGAAGGTGTTACCCTCCCTGAGGGTCAGTCAACCGGCAGAAGAGGCGGCGCTGGGCCGGTTGGTAGTAGGTATTTCGTGCTGCCAAATGGTCGTCCGTGTGGGATTCCCGTGCGTCAGGGTCGTTTGGCAGAGAGGTTCGGGTCGAAGCCCCTCGTCCCAACTAGAAACCCCTCGATCTGGTTTCATGATGGAACGACTCGTCTGAAAGCAGTACCGCGACCCAAGTTCTACGACCTGTCTACAACCGATGGCATCTCATATCAGAAGCTGGCTCTGCTTCATGGGAAGGACACTCTGGCAACGACAGTCTATCAGTCTTGCAGATATTGGAACAAGGGTGAACAGTGCAAGTTCTGCACGATACCGCTCTCTCACTCTGCTGGTGACACAGTGCTTGAAAAGACGCCCGATCAGATTGCCGAGGTAGTTGATGCAGCAGAGAGAGAAGGTGTGATCACAAGTGTGCTACTCACAACCGGGACTCCTTCAGGACCTGACATGGGTTGTGAGCGCCTCATTGGAATCGTGAAACGCATACGCGAGTTGAGCACGATTCCTGTCGGCGTGCAGTTCGAGCCCTCTGTCGATGAAACCTTGATTCTGAAACTTGCCGATGCTGGAGCCAACGCAGTGGGCATCCACATAGAATCCGCCGATGAGTCGATTAGGGAAAAGATGTGCCCTGGGAAGTTCAAGCAAGGGTCTCTTGAGCTGTATCGTAAGAGCTGGGAGTGTGCACTCAGTCACTTCGCGAGGGGCAATGTGAGCACTTTCATACTGCATGGACTGGGTGAAGATATCGAAACAACACTCAGACTGATCCGGGAAACCTCAGAGATGGGTATCATGCCGGTAGTGACTCCCGTGCGGCCTGCGCCGGGGAGTCAGCTCGTAGACTTCACTCCTCATTACGTCGGGAATCTTGAGGAAACGATGGAGTTCTACATGAGAGTGGGTGAGATTCTACACAGCTACCACCTCAACCCCAAGAAGACTGCGGCTGGTTGCCACAGATGTGGTGGCTGCACGCCTATTCAGGAAGCATTCGACTGGGCCCGGATGAAACACTAGTATTCCTCTGGATGCCAGTCGGTGTTCCTATTACAGGATTCCGCCGTGTTCCGGAATCGGAATCACGCAGGCAGAGATTTATGAACGTTCCTTCACCTGCTATAGGAGAGTCCTTATGGCGTACATACCGGCGGAGCAGATCCGGATAGTAGAGTTCGGAGAGGATGACGCAAGAGAGATCTCCAGACTCTTCAAGAAGGTGTGGCCGCTTGCTACAGAGTACCCGGAGTCATGGAGGAAAAAGAGGTCATACTCCGCAAAGCAGATAGTTGAAGAGATGCGGGCCGGCTACCATTACTTCGGGAGTAGACTCGGGGGCAGAATCGTAGGGGTCTACAAGGCCAAGACCTCGGAGAAGGGCTTCTTCGGAGAACACCAGACAGTGAGTCCTTCGTGCAGGGCGAGTGGGCTCGCTTCAGCCATGTACATCCACTTCATTGAGTATGCACGTAGTCATGGTTGCTCCAGAAACTACTGCAACATTCTTGTGGGTCAAGACGTGGGCAAGCGTCTCATGGACAAATTCGGATTTCGCCCTTGGGGTGATCCATACGAGCAAGAGCCCGGGATGTTCGTTCAGATGTATGAACGTCCTGTGACGCAAGAACCTGAAGAGAATCCAAGGCGTTCGTAAGCAGGTTGTGTCTTCAGAAAGACTATAATACAGTCCAACTCGCCACAATGCCCAGAACCCTGACGAAGGCCGGCCAATGCAGATCTATCCGATAATCGTTGATGGCAAGGAAGTGGACACTGGGAAACACACGACGTTTCCCGACATGGACAAGGTCGTCGTCGATCCGGGCATCGCAATAGCTCTCCAGATGAGAGAGGCATCATCGATGCAGCGATTGGTCTTCTCCAGACTGCCGATCCTTATACCGCACAGTACTCCGGAGATGAAATACCTGAGAGACTACCGGAGGGCTCACGGCGTTCCTGCGTATTCGAAAGATGAGCTTGATGATGCCACTTATGCAAAGGTCGCCCTCTCTCGTGAGTCAGACATCGAGAGGGCAATTGCAGCCGGAGTGCGAGACAAGACAAGTCTCTACAATCCCTTCAAGCTGTTGGGCACCGGTGTCACGTTGGATGAACGCGTGGAGGCACTCTATCAGGCAGGCCTCGCCGTAAAGAAGCGGTTCCAAGAAGTGCGCGACGTTTCGGTCAAAGAGGGAGTTCCCATAAAGACCTTCGAATGGACTTGGACGATGTTCACAGAGTACCTCGAACGAGAAACCTTCGAGCTCTGGGGCCGGGACTTGGACTTGAAGGAAGCCCCTGGCAAAGATGGAGGAAAGAACTTTCAGTTTCGCGAACCCTACGGTGTCACATGTCTGTTCACTCCCTACAACTCCCCACTTGCTTTGGGGATTCTCAGCATAACCTCATCGATACTTGCTGGAAACGCGACGATACTGAAACCACCAAGCAAGGTCCCTTTGAGCACGATCCTCTTGGGCCAAGCATTCTTGCAGACTTTCCAAGAGATGGGGCTACCTTCTGCCATGATTCAGGTTCTCACGGGCGGAGGAAAGAGTCTCATGGATAGACTCACTTCTGACCGTAGGGTCGGTGCCATCGTTTGGTACGGTGATAGTGACACGGGTTTGGAGCTATGGTCTCAGGCCATAAAAAGAAGAATCCAAATGGCACCAGAGTTGGCTGGAAGCGATGCCTGTCTCGTCTGGGGTCGCGATGTCGATCTTGAGTTCGCTGCCAAGATGATTGTGAAGGGTAGATTCCTCGGAAGCGGCCAAGCCTGCATGGCTGTCAAACGCCTGCTTGTGCAAGACACTCTGCACGATGATTTAGTTCGCCTTGTCGTCGAAGAGGCTGAGAAGCTGCACCTTGGCCGCCCTTCGGATCCCAATGTCAGTCTTCCACCACTGGGACTCACAGCCATGTACCTGTTACTGGATCAGATTGAAGATGCTAAGGCAAAGGGTGCGAAGGTGCTGACTGGCGGATACAGATGCAACTACCTATCGGAAGCGGATCCTGCAGGTCTCTTCTACAAGCCCACGGTATTGACCAACGTGAAGGAGGCTATGAGAATCATGCAGGAAGAGGTCTTTGCACCTGCTCTGCCGGTGTTGTCAGTCCAAAGCGTTGATGAAGCACTTCGAGTAGCTAATGCCTCACGGTTTGGACTGCGCTCCTCGGTGTTCGCTGATGATCAGTCGGTGAGCTTGAGATGGGCAAAGGAGATCGAGGCCGCAGGTGTGGCCGTTGGTCAGGATCATCTATACTTCGACCCCCATATGCCCCATCTCGGTGGTTACAAGGACTCAGGAATAATCGGAGCCAAATACTTCCCCGTGATGCTCACGCGCATGAAGTATGTGCATACAGGACCGACCGCCGAGTTCTTGTGAAAGTGAGTATGTACTGAACGATAGGACTGGGAAAGACTGTGCCTGAGCATAAGGCCCGACTTGAGGCTTTGAGAGTGCTGGAGCTGTACGATCAGAGTCCATATTCTGTGAGGGCCATCCTACGCGAAGCCGACACCCAGTCGTGGATGCCGTCTGATGTCAAGCCCATGGTGCATTCACTGACGCTGGGAGTGATTAGGTTCCTGAACACGATAGATTTCTTGCTTGTGAAGGCCTTGGGACACAGGAAGTTGTCGGCACTGAGTCCTCGCGAGCGAACGCTGCTTCGGCTGGCCCTATACGAGAGTCGCTGGGTGAAGACCCCGCTCGAACTCGTCAAGGAGATCTATCTTGTGCCGGTGCCACAGCTAATCTCAGTCTTTGAATCCGCACTGTCTCTGGACCTTCAGAGGTCGATCCGGAACTTGACGGCCGTCGAGCGGTATAGCATAAGACTCTCTCATCCCTCGTTCTTGGTTCGAACACTTCTTGACAACCTTCCGTCCGATGAGGCTATCTCGCTGATGGAGAAGAACAACACATCGCGCGACTACTTCATCCGAGTCAACAGACTCAGGGCAGAAGACGAGGATGCCGTCATTCCACGTGCTGTGACTGGAGTCGACTTGGAACCCGATCATGACTTACCGGGACTCTTTCTTGTAAGGCAGGGGATTGACGCCGTCGTTCGCTCTGACCGGTTCAAGCGAGGTGAAATACTGATTCAGGACAAGGCGAGTGTGATGACGGTTGTTACTTTGGATCCTCGCCCCGGTGACACCGTGTGGGACGCCTGTGCCTCTCCCGGTATGAAGACCCAACTCATCTGGGAGATGATGAATCGCACAGGTAGGGTGGTGGCGACAGATGTCTACACCAGACGTGCTAGAATCGGTCGTCAGAGATCCGAACTGCTAGGCTGCAGCGAGGTGGAGTGGCTACAGGCTGACGCTTCTCGGTCTCCGGTATTGAATGCGAACAAGATACTCATCGACGCGCCATGTACCTCCACTGGAGTCCTCCGCAGCCACCCGTCGTTCAAGTGGCGGCTCAACAAGAGCACATTGCTTGACATAATGTCTATACAGAACAAGATCCTTGATGGGGTACTAACGGCCTATTCCGAAAAGCCCGGCACAGAGGTAGTGTATGCCACGTGTTCCTTACTCCCACATGAAGGGGAGTCGCAAATCGATTCTGCTATGACTAGGCATAGATTTGAGCTTGTGCGACCGCCTATCCCGAATTCCCCTGGATATCCCAACTTCAGGTGTTCACAGAGAGTGTGTAGACTATTTCCTCACCGGCATTCGACGAACGGTTTCTTCATAGCCCACTTGCGAATCACTCGGTGATACGACGATAGACAGAGTCCATGACTCGTCTGGCAAACTCCCTGTCATCCTTGAAGCCCCAAGGTATGCTGAGGAATTTCGTCTTCGCCTCTTCTATGGACGAGATGTTTCTGCTCACGTATCCCTTGAACACGAGCTTGGTCCATATGAAACACGGGTTGTCATTGAACTTGTCCCTTTCTCCCGAATCGGCAGCGACCTTAGCCAAGTAGGACATGCCCTCCATTGGCTTGCCTAGCATTAGGTCTGCCATGGCCGCCATGCATGCAAAGATCACAGCGTTCTTGAGCATACCAGACTTGAGGTAGGTCTCAGCGCTGTCTCTGTACTCCTGAGCCTTCTTAGCATATAGCTGTCGCCCGTCAACGACGATGACGTCCTTACTCTCTTCTTTGTCAGCCTTTCTCAGGCTGATTCCACTTAGAAGGCTGGCCTTCAGTTCGGCCTGCATATCTGTGACCGGAGCGTTTTCGGTCTTCTTTCGGGCAGACTCAATGAGACCTTGCCCGGCTCTCACAAGCATCTGTTTTGTCGCAGGATTCCTCAAGGAAGAGTCTGTACGGTTCAATCCCTCTTCGAATACTGACCTTGCATACCGAAAGAACTCATATCCTCTGTCGGTGAGGCCGAGCCCTGATGCGAAACTGATACCCTTTACGTATGCCATGATTGCATTGTCGAGTTCCTGCAGATTTTCGAACTGGGTCGCAGAGTCTATCAGCCAAGGAAAAGCGTCGGTACTGCCCAAGTCGATGGCCTCTTGCCCTTTGGACAGAGACTTGTACGCATCAACGCATATCGGCGCCATGTCCACGATGGAACACTTTGTCATGACCTCAGGCTTAGCAAGAATCTGGTTACGAAGTCTGCATGAGTGACCTGATGTCGATGCCTGCAACCAGTCACATTTTCCGCCAGCGGCCAACTGCTAGTTCTCCTTTGTCAGGGGTTACGCCCAATCCCCATATCTGTTGTGTTTCGAGTCCTAAAAAGGAAACGCCAGTCGCAGCGACACCCTTTTGAGTGTTCCCTCGCCGAACCCGACGAGGACTCCACGTTGAGCGACGACGATTCCGAGCTCGCAATCATACGCCGAAAGAAGATGGCAGAGCTCGCGGCACGTGAGAAGAAGATTCAGGCGACCAGAGAACACGACCGGAAAGTGGAGGTCGAGAGAGGTAAGATGCTCAAGAGGGTTCTCGATGCCGATGCAGATGCCTATCTTCAGGGTCTCAGGAAGAGAGAGCCGGCCGTGGGCGCGAAGGTCGAGGAGATCATACTCTACTTGATAGTCTATCGAGGTCTTCGTGAAACTGTCACTCAGCTGGACATAGTCTACATTGAGCGTCAGGTGAAGGGCGAGGAACCCAAGATCCGTGTTCAGCGTGACGGCGAAACATCCGATTTCGGCGAATACGTGAGAGACGCCATGAAGAAATCAGAACGGAAAGAAGATGGTTAGCCGAATGAATTCGGTCGCGCTCTCCACTCCTTGATCCTGTATTGCAGTTCCTGTGTCTTGCCTTCCTGCTTTCTCCAAGTACTGGCAGTCCGCCGCATTTCAAGTACGACTGCTCCACCTCTGGCCATTCTCTGCTCCAATATCCCAACCGCCGCGACATGGTATATCTTGAATAGTAAGCAAATCCACTTCACATCGGCATGCTTCATGAGGATGCTGAAATGCAGCTGTTCGATGCCCATACTCACATTGACATGCCCCAGTTTGACGCAGACCTTCCCCAGGTCATTGAGCGGGCAAGGGCCAGCGGACTTCTTGGAATGGTGAGCTCATCCACGGGTCCAGACTCGCTGCGAAAGACCCTACGAATTGCGAAGGACTACAGAGAGTACATCCATCATTCGGCAGGTTGCATGGTCTCGAGGATCACAAGACCGGACGTAGAATCTCTGGTTGCATTGACCAGCGCTCATAGGAGTGAGGTTGTTGCTGTAGGTGAGGTGGGGCTGGACTACTACTGGGTTCAGTCGCCTCATGAGAGAGAGGAGCAAGCACAGCTGTTCAAGGCCTTCATACAGCTGTCCTCAGAGCTCGACTTGCCACTCGTGGTCCACTCACGCAAGGCAGAGGCGGAGGCTGCGGCTATTCTAGAGCACGAATGCTCAGTTTCCGTCTTGATGCACTGCTTTGATGGTCCAATTTCCGTGGCCGAGCGAGTCCGGGACAATGGTTGGTCCATATCATTGCCTGTGACTTTCCGAGCTTATCGCAACCGGGTCAGAGCAGCTCAGACTATGCCCTTGAACCAAATCATGCTGGAGACTGACGCCCCCTTCCTATCCCCAAGCCGCAAGCGAAATGAGCCGGCCAATCTGGTCTTGGGCTGCAGAGCTTTGGCTGACCTATTGGGGCTGCCGGCCTCGGATGTGGCGGCGGCAACGGTCCGGAACGCGAAACAGTTCTATAGAGTCTGAGCCGTTCGACCAATAGTGCCAAAAGCGCACTTAGCAGAACCAATGGTGCTAGGATGGTGCTGTCATGTATGTCAGACGCTTTGTGGACGTCGAACCCAGTTCACTGAGGGCGCCTGTGGCTGTCATAGGGCTGCCCGGAATTGCGAATGTGGGCAGGATAGCAGTTGAAACCCTGACGAGAGTCCTTGATGCGGAGCACATCATTGACTTCTACAGCAACGACTTTCCACCCCGTGTATTCGTCAAAGATGGACTGACTCAGTTCCCAAAATCATCTATCCACCTATACCGAGCCCCCCCTGACGAACCGCATGATATGTTGATCCTGAGTGCAGACTTTCAGCCCTCATCTAGTGCTGGAGTGTTCGAGTATGCAGACTTCTTCGTTCAAGAGCTTGTAAACATGAACGTGAAGGAGCTCTATGCCTTGGCGGCCTATGAACAGGGTTACGAGGAGTTCTTCAACTCGTACCCGGCCCCACCTCGGGCATACATCTCGGCGAGTTCTGAGGAAATGCTCGAACGCATCTCTGCTGTCGAGGGCACAGTCACCACGAGGGAGGGGGTGATCAATGGGGCAAACGGGTTCATCCCGGCGTGGGCTGCCACAATGTACGACATGGAGGGGGCATGTCTTCTTGGCGAAACTCTTGGAATAATCAAGCTGGACTATAGGGCTGCCAAACGTGTACTCGAGATTCTGGCCAGTCTGATAGGTCTGAGTGCAGAGTTCGAGTCAATCAACGACAACGTGTCTCAGGTGGTCCAGTTCATTGAATGGGCTCGTAATGAAATATCGCAGAAGGGGTCATACTTCGAGGGTAGCCGCGAGAGCCCTCCTGACAGGTACATAGGCTAGCTCTATTCCACCACGTCTGGCCTGAGGATGTCGGTTATCAGTCCTTGACTGTCTAGGTTGATGTAGAAGTAGTGACTCTCGTGCCTGACCTTCACTGTGAGGGGAAATCGTTTTGCGCCTTTCAGGACATCGGGGGGGACTCTCAACACTGTCTTCTTCCTACACACGGGGCACTTGGCATACCTCTCCAGCATCTCACGTGATCACTCCATGCTAAAGGAATCACAGACTGTGGAATCTCATTAACCTATTCAGCACGGACTTTCGAATCCATGCTCAGGACTAGAATAGCATCGTGCGCCTCCGGGTCTGACGACGCGTTCGTGAAAATGTCGATGATTTCAGAGGCCGGTCGAGTGCTCAGGTCTCTCCTATCCGCTCCAACAATTCGCAAGTTCTGATAGACTCCTGCCTCCGCGAGTAACATAAGCTCTCCCTGACTGTCCCGAGCCTTGAGGACGAGGAAGTATGCAAAGTCCTTGAACTCCCCCTTGAATCCCCTTAGAGAAGCCTTGACCCGCTGGACTCTTGCCAGTTCGAGCAGTGGCTTCAGGACATAGGCTCTGATGAGCTTATTGCCCACCAATTGCCGAATGTCAATGAATTCCCTCGACGTGCCGTCAGCGAACTTGAGATTCCAGGTTCCAGAGCTGCTCATGGAGGTTCCAGAGGTGCATCTCGCCTATCTCATATAGAGGTTTTCCGGCTGTCTGGTCAGTCGATTGAAGCACCAGTGTCTTCCTTCTTCTTGACGACTCTGCTTTCGGAGGGGCCTTTCAAGGCAAGCCATATCACGAACAAACCCAAAGGGACGCCAACAATCCATGGAATGAACAGGATTAAGAATATCCCGACGCACAAGAGCACACCAGAACCAAGGCCGCGTTCTTCCTGACTAACAACACTCTCAACTACGATCTTCTCGCCAACTCCTGAAAGGGGTGTGGCACAGTTCTGGCATCTGAATTGACCATCGAGGCTCCTTTGAGTGTCGAAGTAGACATAGGTCGCGCCACACTTCGGGCACTTGATACTCACTCCATCAATGCGCTCGGTAGTCACGACCCTGCCCGGCGAGCCGCCTTGTGATGGCTCTGCCATGATCTGGATTCCGCCAAATCCAATTCGGCTATTGCAGTTTTGGCATCTGAAATAGCCCTCTGCGTCTGCGTTCTCCTGCATGTAGGAGTACGTAGCACCGCAGTGCAAACAGGTAATACGGACAGTCGTCCCTTCATGACTGTGTGACAACCTTCCAGCCACTCCGGATACATATCGTGCTTAGCGGCATATATTGTTTGCTCCCCCTACTGGTCAGTCTGGCTTTGTCGTTCGAATCAGGCCGTGTCGGACTCTCGTAGGATTTGTGACAAAGCCAAGACTGGCATAGGGCCGCTAGAATGAGAGCAAGTGAAGGTCTTGCGCAGAATACATTTATCTGTCAGCTAGCCCTCCAACCACCGATAAGTGAAGTATCTCGGGGAGCCCCGCAATGCAGACGATAGACATGATTGTTCGAGAAACACACGTGGGTCTTTGGTACTTAGTCGTCGGGTACTACTTCTTCCTCTTCATCTTCTTGTTGTTCTTTCGTTGGCGCAAGACCCGGAATCCCTTCCAGCTCGCTATGGCATTGTTCTTCCTCTTGCTTGCCGTAGGACGAGTGTTTTACTTCGTAGCGGATTTCTATGCCGATGCCACGTCTCTCTATGGTGGACTTCCTGGCTTGGGAATAGTGCCTTACTTCACCGACGGGACATTGTTCCTCAAGGCAGGTGCGTTCTTTGAGTGGTCCGGATTGGCCCTCTTGTCTGCGACGGCTGCCTTCATGATATTCGGAAACCGGGTGGCCGAGATCGCATTCGCGATACCAGCACTCGCGATAGCTGTCATCTTGGCGCTGGTACCTCTGGACCCAACGGTCAGAATTGGTCTCTCGGGAGGGGCGGGAGCGATATACGCTCTTTTCATACCCCTGCTGTTCTGGTATCTGGCATGGCAGTCTGGTGGTCTGCTGCGTAGATCGAACTTCTTGCTCGGCCTAGGATTCATGGTGCTGTTTGCAGGCCGAGTCATCTCCGCAGGACGGCACTTTCTCGCGCAGGCTGTGTTTGGTTCCTACACAATACCGGGCATTCTGTCCCCAGGTCTGATAGTGATTGGCCTGATACTGATCGCCGTCGGCAACGAATGGGGCCAATCTCAATAATTGACTGTGACTGTCAAGGCCCCTATGCGCCAAGAGTCCGAGCGCTGCTTAGTGACCTATCTCCTTCCACTCAAGCATCTTCATGTCTTCGAGCGTCTGCATTGCCTTCTGCACGTCCTTGATTGGCTTGCCAAGCTGATCGGCAATCGCCTTTGTCGTCAACTTTCCCTTGCACATCTGAGCAACCTCGAAGGCATCTTGGCTGAGCTGCCCCAGCCTCACGAGGATGGGGGATACCTTTCCTTTCAGTACGGGCACAATGATTCTCTTCTCTGATGCGTGCCCTTCCTTGGTGATTTCGTCCAGCTTCTTGACGAACTTCTCAAAAGGTTCAAGGTTGCCGTCCCAGTCCACCAGGACGTCACGATAGGCCGCGACAAACTCATGATTCACGTCAGAAAGGACAGCCATGGCCGCATTCGTGTCGTCAGTCTTGTCCACCGTGGCTGTGACAATCACATTGTCCTTCAGTGACAGACATATGTCAAACTGTCCGAAATCTATCGTATGAACACGGTTGCCGTCGCTGAGTTCGCGTCCAAACTGAATGAGGGCGCTCAGGAAACCACTGATGAGGTTGGGGTCCATGTCTGCAGTACCGTACTTCCTGTCGAGGACACAAAGACCGCTGTCAGCAATCAGGATGTAGACCGCTTGAAGCAATGTAGGTCTCTCCGCTTCTAGGCTCATCAGGGGTGACGGTTTCTTGCTTTATATGACTTCTCGTGCCAAACCCATCTTCTTTGCAAGTCCTCCCCATTGGGGGTCGCTCGCCACTGCTTCTCATCATCTGTCTCTTTTGAGCGGCGAGGCTTTAAATCGGGCTGAGGCTCTGGTTTCCGCAGTGAGCAACCGTGGACACTGCAAAGGACTCTCGAGTGCTTGTTCTTGAGGACGCGCTACGTCGCCTCAACGAAATAGTCGACAACAGGAAGATGAGAGTCCATCTTGAGTACACGAGGATGAGTGAGATCCTTAAGGCCGCCGGAACTCTCCTGTATCAAGTGAAGTACTCGTACGTGGAACCGAAGGCCCTAACAGAGATGGATGCTACAAAGAGGCTCGTATCTGCCGTTGCTGATGTTGCTAGTATACACGAGGCCGCAGTCAAGGCCAGCGCATACAGACCCAAGACCACAAAGGAGATCGAAGTGACTGCCGAGTTCAGCTATGCAGTTCGAATCGTGCAAGGTTTTCCCCGGAGAATGCAGGAGTGCGGCGACGACCCAGCATATGCGGTCGACATCTTGGCGGTTGAAATCACCGAATTGCGCCCTGTGGAAGGGTCCAAGAACCTGACCGAGTGCAGATGTACCGATGGGTCCCGTGTCTGGCGTGTCGTGACCAACATCATTGGTCTCAAACAGGGGGTGAAGCTGCCATGTGCAGTCCTCCCTCCAGTCGATATGATGGGTGTCGTCAGTGAAGCGATGTTCCTTGCAAGTGAGCCCCTTCAAGCGTCGGTTAAGCTGGGTACCATCACTTCACTGTCCACGTCGGCCTTGGATCAAGCCAGGGCTCATGTGCTCAACATCATAAAGAGGATGGTATAAATGGAACTGTCCGATCTTCAAAACGCCTTCGCCAAGTTCGAGCAGGAACGCGGCTGGGACAAGTTTCCAGCCTCACAGGTCTTTGCCCATCTGATCGAGGAGTTGGGCGAGGTTTCCCGCCACATAACAGTTGAAGAGGGCTACAAGGTCGTGGGTCTCGGCCATGAAGCTCCGAAAAAAGAGGAGTTGGCGCGCGAGTTCGCGCAAGTGACGTCGCTCTTGTTTCAGCTGGCGAACCACTTCAGAATAGACATGGAGAAGAGTGTTCAGGCTGAGCTCAAAGTGATGAAGGACAGGTTCCCTGCAAAGGAATGGGCGAGCTACATGGCGAAGCGCTAGGAAACCCGTCTGATTGACTCCAATCCGAAGGTCACAACTATGCGGATGACATCCTCCACCTCTCTCAGATTCTTACTGATGTAATCATTGACTTGCTCCGCATCATGTGCCACCAGTATCAACAGAACGTCAAACTCCCCAGTCGTTAGCCACGCTTCTGAAACAATCGGGTCGTTGATGACCTTCTTGACGATGTCCTCGTCACTCCCTGGTGCGACCGACATACTGACAAAGGCGGTGATCATTTCGGCGGGGCCTCCTTTGGCTACTTCGCTTTAATTGCAGCCAGACGACTTTTCCTTCTCTAGTTGGGTAACGAATCATGTGCAGCGTTTATGGAGTTTTCGAACGTGACGTGAAACTCCACAAGAACAGCCGCGGCTGAGTCTGCGACCGAAGTCGGCTACTTCCTCTTCTTCTGGGCCTCGAGAGCTTTCTTGGCCATGTCCTCGAGATCCTTTGTCGCCGCAAGGAGTCCCAGTGCCTTGTTCTGGACGGCCTTGATGTTCTTCTCCTTTGCCCACTGTGCAAGTCCTGTGACGAGGGGGCCCAGTGCAGTCTTTGCAGCTTCGACAGTCCCAACAGCCTTGCCGAGAAGCTCAACTCCCTGATCCTTCTTCGTTCCTGCCTCAGCCACTCTAAGCCACACCAGACCATGAATCATGTAGAGAGCATCAAGCATGAGTGTCGGGGATTTCGGGTTCTCTTGCACCTTCTTGATGAGTCTCTCCTGTCGACTCTCGAATACCTCCTTGAAGTACTCGAAGGCCTTCTTGTCATTGCCCTTGTCAAGCTCAATGATGCCTTTCTGTAGCTTCTCATCACTCTCGGACACTCTGAAGCACTCCTTGACTGGGTTTGATTACCGCGTGAAGACCTGTTTCTGCTATTATGGGTTTCTACTCTTGATGAATCGAGCCGTTGTTTCCTCTGTCTAGGGG
>CAZVZC010000027.1:0-29178 GCA_964631415.1 uncultured archaeon
TATGTTGACGCAGATGTGACCATTGGAAATGGTGTGAAGATACAGAATGGAGTTTCTGTCTACCACGGAGTCACAATCGAGGATGATGTCTTCTGCGGCCCGCACATGACGTTCACCAATGACATGTATCCGAGAGCATTCGGCGAGTCATGGGAGGTCTTCAAGACTCTCGTGAAGAAGGGTGCATCAATAGGTGCTCATGCCGTCATCGTCTGTGACACTACGCTCGGTGAATATTGCATGGTGGCAGCCGGTTCAGTGGTGACGAAGAACGTGCCTGCGCACGGTCTCGTTATGGGCAACCCGGCAAGGCTTGTGGGTTTCGTCTGCAAGTGTGGTATGCCTCTCCATGAGGAAACAAGCCGCAGCAAGCAGTCGATTGTCATGCGATGCTCCAAGTGCGGCACTTCCGCGACCATCCCGATGTCAGACGATAAGATGAGGGTCAGGTAAGTCCTTTGTCCCAGCTCTACAAGAAGTTTGTCGATGAACGGGCAGCAGCTCTCATAGATGAAACAGGCCGCATACGTAACTGCACAGTCATCGCCCATGTCGATCATGGGAAGACGACGCTGACCGACTCATTGATTGCTTCTTCAGGGCTGATGTCAAAGGAGGTCGCCGCCTCCGCCCGCCTCATGGACTATGATCCAATCGAGCAGCAGCGCGGCATCACCATCAAGGCGTCGGGCATCTCGCTGATCCATGAGATGGCTGGCAAGGACTACTTGATTCATCTCATAGACACTCCCGGACATATCGACTTCTCGAGCCATGTGACGAGGGGTCTCCGGCTGACAGATGGGGCGATCGTAGTCGTCGACATCATTGAGGGTATAATGGTCCAGACCGAAACCGTGACCAGACAGGCGATGGATGAACTGGTCAGACCGATGCTCTTCATCAACAAGGTTGACAGACTGATAACGGAGAAGAAGCTCAAGGCCCGCAAGATTGCCGAGGTGATCAACAAGACTGTCCGCGAGTTCAACGCGATGCTCGGCAAGTATCTCGACGATAGCCGCCTTGAAACATGGCAGGTCTCTTTCAGCAGGGGCTCTCTCTGCATTGGCTCGGCACTAGACAAGTGGGGGGTCGATATTGATGTGCTTAAGCAGAAGTCCGGTGGTGACTCCGGGTCTGCAGCTCTCACCAATTCACTGATCGCGATTCTTGAGGACATCGTAGACTCGTACGCCAATGAAAAGGAGAAGAGCTTGACACAGCGATACCCTGTAGACAGGGTGGTCCTCGACTCACTTGTGCGGACTGTGCCCAATCCAGCACATGCTCAGGAATACAGAGTGCCTGTCTTCTGGAAGGGTAAGGTGGGCAGCATTGTTGGCGACTCGCTTCTTCACTGCAAGAAGGACGGGCCTTGTGTGCTTCTTGTTGGCGACGTCCAGCCTGATCAGCACGCAGGGACTGTGGCTGCCGTGAGAGTATTCTCGGGGACCCTCCAACGAGCAAAGCCGCTGAGGAACCTGAGGACAGGCAGGTCTGCGAAGACCCTTCAGATCGGTCTCTTCATGTCCAAGACACGCATTCAGCTCCCATCGGTGCCTGCAGGCAATCTGGCCTTCATCACAGGATTGAACGAACTCGCTGTGGGTGATACACTCGCAGATGAGGCGGCTGGTTCCATGCAGCCGATGATGGGACTCCATTATCCCACAGAGCCCGTGGTCACGTATTCGATTGAACCGAAAAGTCTGTCTGAACTCAGCACCATCCAGAGTCTCATTGAGCAGTATGTCACGAGCGACCCGGCTCTGGAGTTCAGAGCAGATCCGGATACTGGAGAGATGCTCTTGTCAGGGGCTGGCGAGCTGCACATTGAGGTGACAGTCGAGAAGCTGGCAAGACAGGGCATAAACGTTGCACTCGGTAAGCCGATGGTCCTACTCAGAGAGCAGATGACAATAAACGGACGGACGTGTGTAGGCGGCGGGGCTACGACAAGCAAGTTCTCTGTCAAAGCGGTTCTGACTCCAGACGCGGCTGCATTGCATGCCCTTGGGACGTTCATAGATACGGACCCAAGGTCTGCCTGCAACATAGTTGATTCCAGTACCACGATCAATCCTCTGAGCGATGAGGCGGAGATGATAAGGGAGGGGTTTCGGGTCATCACTCGAAACGGTCCCTTGGCAGGAGAGCGTCTGCGTAAGACGACATTCATTATCGAAACAGCTGAGCTGCGAACTGAGTCTGCGGAAACCTCATGGCGAGATGTGACTCAACCACTGCTACAGGCTGCAAGAGAGAGCTTCATGAGTGGGCATCCTCTTGTCCTCGAGCCTTGGGTCCGCCTTGAGATCAGCGCACCTGAGGAGCATATCGGGACCTTGACAGCGATTGTGGCGAAACGAAAGGGACGAGTCCTTCAGATTGACTCAGAGAGGACACTGTTCAGGGTCGAGGCAGAGATACCTGTGAGAGAGTCGTTTGGTCTGGCAAATGAGATCAGGACATCGACTTCGGGCTGGGCAACGTGGGGGGCAAAGGCGGGCGGATACAGAAGAGTCGGAGCGTCCAGTGGTGACGAGTCTTTCAGCTGAACTACCTTCGGAAATAGAATCTCCTGTTCATCTCTTCTCCGAGGAAGGCCAGCACTCTTCTATCGACCATTGATGCAGAGTCCATCATTCGAAACGCCCTCGCAATGTTGGAGAACACAGCATTCATGTAGGGCTGTGCCTTAGCGAACTCTGCCTGTTCGACCATCTGCAGGTAGGAGTCGGTTATCTTCATCATGTTCAACCAGTCCTCAGTGAGAATGAGACCGAACTCGCCCTCAGGCGCTGCCGCCTCCAGAGTAGGGTACTTCGTGCGGTCTATGAGTGTTCCATACTGCTTCTCAAGCGCCGTCGCGAACCTCAGAACTACGGTTGACAGCGAGTCAGCGGTTGCCCGGATGAACTCGGATGCCTCGTCAAGAGTCGAGTCAGCCTTCTCAACAGCCCTCAGAGCAACAGCCGCTTGATATAGACCTGCTGCAAGTTCGGAGAAGTTCTTGTTCTCGTAGAACAGCCGGATTGTCTGTGCAAGGCGGACTTGACCTTCCCAGTACTGCGCCAGAAGAGGGTCTATGAGTCGAATGAACTCGTTAGCTGGAAACACGACATGCAGCCCTGACTCAAGACTAACCGCATGCTGATTGATCTTCGCTGCAGCCAGTCCCATCATCACGCCTGCAGGGCCGGACAGTTCAGACTGGTCAGCTATAATCTTCTTCGACCGTCGTGACAGCTGTGACCACCCTGACGTGAGATATGGTACGACGAGGGAAGCACCGTTCACAAAGATATTGTCTTCAGGTGATCCTATGTCGGAGAGCATCCTGTCGACCTCTTCGAGCGTCCCAAGAAGCCGTGGAGGCAGTTGGGACCCATGTCGTAGACTGAACCAAGCGGCATTGTAAGTGGCGATAGCCGCCTCTGTATAAGCACGGGGGTCTGTTGGTAACAAGCGCATGTATCGGGCCAATGATTCGCGCAGCGACTCCTGAGCTACTGCGTCGGAACCATTCGACATCCGCAAAACGGACAAGGCAAGGCCAACTTGACTGCCGATGAGTTCGAGCTCTGTGACACCGCCTTTGGACAATAGACTCTCTCTGGTCTTGACAGCTCGCTTGAGTGCCTCCACACCGGTCGGCCAGAATTCGTCTGAATCACTGCACAGACACACCCAACCCAGAGTATGGTCACACCGAGATATCTCAAGACTGAAGTCCTGCCCGGAACTCCCGGCACCCTGAAGGACCTTCTTCGCCTGCTCCAGATATCCCACGGCGGCGGCCATGTTCTCGTGGTCACCCATCAAGCCATGCGCAAAGCCAAGCCCTGCAAGGCACTTGAACTCGTGGAGCACCTGGTCGGCATTCTTGTCCTTCAGAGCTGTGCTGACCTTGGACGCAGACTCCAGACGTTGAATGGCCTGTGGTACACCTTCTCGCCATCCCGTGGCCAGAATGCTTGACCCAATGTCGAGCAGCGCCACTCCGAGATTCTCCTCTCTCTCCTTGCCCGATGCTATAGCATCTCGGTATAGAGCAGCCGCCTTGTCAGCAAGTGACCGTGCGGTCTCATAGGGTATTCCATCGTCTCTCGTGTCATTCACGCTCAGCTGCAGAGCGATCAGCGCAAGCTGTTTCACATCATTGTTAAGCCGCGCGCTCGACTCAAGTTCTTGGAGAATCTTACGAGACTCGCTGAACATCCCCAGCTCCGTTAGCGCACAAGCCTCATCGAATGCGACATCGTACATGAAGGGTTTCAGATCCATCTGGCGAGCGACGACAAGCAGACGGTTGAGCAGCGCCTCTGCACATTCAAACAGCCCGGACTCCATGAAATCGAACGTCAGGTAGTGAATCTCGTGAAGAGCCAGCATAGTCGAGGGTTGATGAAAGCGGTTGTAGATCGCCTCGAGAGTGAGAAGGATCTCGTCTGTCAGGATTGTGGCAAGAGGTCTCAGATTGAGCCGCAGAGCAGAGCTCATTGATTGTAGGAGCTCGCCAAGTATGTCAATGAGCCGCGGAATGGCTTCTATGTCCGGCTGTAGTTCGGCCTCACCTCTTCTATAGCCGCTTGTATATCGGGTGTCCAAGAGCACAAGCATCTCGGGCAGTTCGCGGTCTTGCTCGAACGACAGTCTGACAGTCAGTGCTGTGAGCTTTGTGCTGGCCAGTCCGGGCCTCCTGAGCAGGATCTCCTCAATGGCTCTCGCGACCTCATATGCGACATCACCAACGTCCTGCTCGGATGTCCTTGAGGCTAGAATCGCGGATAGCGCATCATCTAGAGAGAATGATGCGCACAGGACATCCCTCAATGTAACAGGAAGCATCGAGTCCACTGGGGCCACTCCACTCAGGCGATAATGGTACACCTGTAGCCTTTGGTTAAAAGCTTTCACAGCTGCTCTACGACGAACTTCCTCCAAGACTTGGACGCCGGCGAGCCCCTCATCCGCTCCAGCTTGACATGGTAGACTGGCTCAGGCCCCGTTTCATCGACCTTGAACTTGAGGACGGCGTCTGTAAGGTATGAGTAGGTGGCGTAGGTCTTCTCGTCATGGACTCCCTCCTCAAGCAGCAACATGATGCTATGAGACCCCTGGGTCACTCTTCCACTGAGCCGCTGCATAGACCGGGGCATTGTTTCTGCGTTGGAGTGCAGAATCAGCGTTGACAGGCTGTCCAAGGCCACGCGAGCACACACAAGGTTCTCAACTGCCTCTGAGAGGACAATACCTAGCTCACTGATGTCATCGATCTTAGAGAGTGAGTGAGCAGCAGTAGTCTTGGGCGCGCCCATCCTCTCTGAGTATGCGTCTATGAACTTGAACTGCCCAGCCTTTTCGCAGGCCTCAATTGGCCATCCGTGTCTGCTCATGTCATTCCTTATGACACGGGGGGAAACGTCAGTTGTGATGAAGACTGCAGGGAACCCGAGGCTCAGTCCTTCGGCCAAGAAGGCCTCTGCATATGTGGTCTTGCCGGAACCCAGGGGGCCAACGAGCATGTAAGAGAGCTGAGTCAGTTGTCCAAAGTCGACCATATCGCCCATCATTGGACGGGCCTTCACAGGTTTCCCAATGCAGCTGTCCGAATTGGGTTTCTCGCCCATAGCAGACGCCTCCGTCTTGCCTTCTCATCAATGCCCAGGAGATATCTCGCCAGGCCAGACTCTTATTCCCTCATCAGTGATTCTCATGGAGTGAATCCTAGAGCTGTGCTTCGATCCACGAAGCTTCAAGACCTCAATAGACCGCGACCGGGATGTATCGCTGATTTTCTCGTTGTATAGCACAATGACACCTGAGGCAAGAAATGCTTCAATGTCGAACACTCCCAGTCCTGTGTCCTGTGCGGGTATTTCACTCGTCAGAAGGAGCGTGCA
This sequence comes from uncultured archaeon, assembly GCA_964631415.1. Lineage (GTDB taxonomy): Archaea > Asgardarchaeota > Thorarchaeia > Thorarchaeales > Thorarchaeaceae > OWC5. The sequence goes on from CAZVZC010000027.1 coordinate 5,910, forward strand.
GCCAGCCCGTGTGATAGCGGCACAGAGCTTGAAGAACTCCTCCCGGAGGATGTCGCGGCTCCTGAACTTGTACGCTAGGATGGAGAGAGTGTCTATGACCACTCGCTTCGCACCAAGATTCTTGACATGATTCAGTATGATTGCCTCGAGACCGGAAAGGTCGAAGCTCGGGTACTCGCCAATCGTGACAGGCGTGACCTCCTTGGAGGGTGACAGATCCACAATGGCAAGCTTCCCTGCCTGTTCGAGCTTGGCAAGGTCCATTCCAAACCTGAGCATGTTTCTCTTTATCAAGCGGGGAGGCTCCTCTAGGGTGACAAGGACGCCGGCCTCATTGTACAACGTGACACCCTTGTACAGAAACTGATTCGCAAGGATGCTCTTTCCTGTCCCGGCCTTTCCTGCAACGAGGATAGTGTCACCCCTTGGAAAGCCGCCTTCTATCAGCTCATCCAGACCGGGGATTCCGGTCTTGACGCGTTCTATGGTGTAGTCGCTCATTCTCCTGCACCTCTCTTTTTGTAGACCTTCGCACTCAGGATCATCTTCAGGAGCATCTCTGGTTCGGGTATACCCGTGATTGAAACGCCCCCTATCATCACCGTCGGCAGTGCGAAGATCCCGTACTCCTCTGCTGCCTCGGGGTTCTCAGTCACATTGATGACAGTGAATTTGAATATTGAGGATTCAAAGTCCTCGAGTGTTTCACGAATCACTTCCTCAGCACGGGGACAGAAAGCGCACGAATCGGACTTAAAGAGGACAATCTCGATGACTGATGACTCACCGATCTCCTCTTCTTGGTCTTCAGTGCGTTCTGTCTTGTCTGACAAGCGCGTGTGCTCCTGGTCCGAGGAAATGACAAAGACACTCCTGACATCTGTCACTTGAAGCTTTTGACGACGCTATTCTGACAACGCGCAGTTCTATTGACCTTTGTAAGACAAGAGCCGCCTGATTCTCGTGGCCGCCTTGCCCAACGCCCTTGAGTGGTATCGGACGTTGCGGTCCATGACAGCTGCCAGCAAGATGGGCTGGCTCTTGCCCGATGATATCTTCTTAAAGACGGCCTTTCCCAGACTGCAGCGGACGGATATGTCCCTGATCTCTCCGAGACCGAGCTCCTTGCGCACCCTGTCCACGGACGAAGTTATGTAGCCTGACATTGCCGCCACGATGTCTTTGTCTGTGCCAGGTGAAGTGGCGAAAGCCATGGTGAAGCCATCATCCCGAGCAAGGACTGAGGCTTTGTACTTGCCTTCCTTGTTCATCGCTTCCAAGATGCCTGTAAGCTCCCTGTAGTCAGGCCGTTCCATAGACATAATCTCCGATCTGCGCTGTAACCTGACTGTCACTTACATGCCTATTAAACAATAACGTACATTCCCCACACCACCTGATATGACTCATGCTGTGTCAAGCACAGGGCCTAGCCCGCCAATCCCTACAGAAGAGGCTCATCGGCAGTATGGTTTTTAGGAGGACTGGCCCACATCGTCTTGTTCAGGATGTGGAGCGGATGCCTGCCGAGTATCGGTTCAAGATTGTGATGCTAGGAGATGGAGCAGTTGGAAAGACTGCTCTGACTCTCCGGTTCACTCAGAACCATTTCGACAGTGACTACAAGAGGACTATCGGCAGTGACTTCGCTGTGAAACGAATGCACGTGCCCCAGAGGGACGCCAACTGCACCATTCAGGTATGGGACCTCGCAGGACAGCCGCGGTTCGAGATAGTACGGCAGTCATTCTATCGAGGCTCGCGGGGCGGGCTCTTGGTGTTCGACGTGACGCGACGCAGGACGTTCCTTAACCTTGAACAGTGGAAAGAGGAGGCGTTCAAGAACACAGGCAGGCCTATCCCGCTTGTTGTCGTGGCAAACAAGGTAGATCTTGCAGAGAGCAGGGTTGTCACAACTGAGGAGGGAAAGGAGTACGCTGACAAGAACAAGTTTCTCTATGTTGAGTCAAGCGCACTCTCGGGAGAAAACGTAGAATGTGCCTACGTGAGCCTGTGCACGATGATGATTGACGCACCGAAGATCAGCTCCCCGGGCGAAACGTCAAGTCCAACCACCTGAATCAAGGAACTGCTGCACTAGGTCTGTACTCTCGTGGTCCCTTTCAGTAGACCTAGAGCCTTCTTACATTGCCAGACCGCGTAGAAAAGTCGCTTCTCACGAAGCGTTTCTTCATCGTAGGCCGAGCGAAGCTGTTCGAACTTCTTGATGAGTTCCTCTCTGTGGGCCAGACCAGCATCAGCTTCAATCTCTTTTAGAAGCGACTGGAACGGAGCTAGGGTGGCACCAAAGTCAGACGCCTCCCAACGAATGATAGCTCCCGTACCATCAGAGGTCAGAAAGGCGCTCTCGTTAGGAAACCACTCGACCCCATCGATCTCACTCGCAGTAGACCCCCGTCCTTCCACCGTGTATCTCTCGGTGGACCATACGAGTATCTCCTTATCGCTCGAGCCTGTTGCCAAGTACTTCCCGTCGGTACTGAATGCTACAGAACGCACTTCTCCAGTGTGACCGGGCAGCGTTCTATCGACCTTGAGTGATTGACCGCTCGTGTCCCAGAGAATCACATTGCGGTCAGATGAACCAGAAGCGAGTCTGGCGCCATCGAGCGAGAAACGGAGAGTGTGTACAGCAGTCCTGTGTTCAGTGAACTTGTCTATCATCTTGCCAGTGTCCGGATTCCACACGCAAATCGTCGAGTCGACTCCCCCTGAAACAATCCTGTCGCCTCTTGGATCCCATTGACATGTTTGGACATATAGCGAGTGCCCCCTCAGCTGTTGCTGCTTGGAGCGGTTGTTGACATCCCACACTATCAAAGTGGTGTCGCCACTGCTGGAAACAAGCCGATCCCCGGACGGAGAGAAAGATAGGGAGAGCACAGGATATGTGTGACCCTCCAGCTTGGCCATCTGAGTGCCGGACCTAATGTCCCAGAGCTTGATGACTCGGTCGACACCGCCAGTGGCCAGAATGTCGCCCTTGGGGCTGAAAGCAATGGAGGTACACAGAAACCCGTCCTCCATTTTCTGCATCTCCTCACAGTTGCGTGCATCAAAGAGGCGTATCGTGCGGTCCTGCATGGCCGCGGCAATCATTCTCCCAACCTTGTTCATTGCGAACCGCCGGGTGATCTCTCCTCCCTGCGAGGCAGCAGGTCTTAGTGTTCGCGGTCTCAGAAACAGTGGCGCTTCTTCTTGGCCCATCGTTCTCACTCACTAGACTTCGGAGGACATGAAGCACCTCGGACTGACGCTAAAAGCATTGTGAATATAGTACAAACAATCGGGATTCGACCGTGAGCTCAAGGCAGCTGACGACCTAGGCCATGCCGCCTGCCTCAAGAATCTTGATTGCCAGTTCTAAGAAAGCCGCTTCCACGTTCTCGCCCGTCTTTGCAGAGGTCTCGAGGAAGGAACAATGTACGCCAGTCCGAGTGATGGCCTCTGCGTACTTCTGACCCTCCTGAGTGGAAACAATCGTCTGTCGCATCACAGGGTTGTCCTTGAACTGCTCTCTGAGGTCTGTCTTGTTACCTATGAGGACAATCGGGATCTTCTTTCCCGAGTTCGTCCAGCATTCGTTCAACCAGTTGGGCAGGTTGTCAAAGGATGCCCGTTCTACCGTTGAGTAGACTGCAAGTGCGCCCTGAGCGCCCCTGTAGAAGGTGGACCTCACACTCTTGAAGTGTTCCTGACCGGCCAAGTCCCATATCTGTATGCTGACGTCGTGTCCACCCTCCAGATGCATCTTCTTTACCGCGAAGTCTGCGCCTATGGTGATCATGTACTGGGCGCGAAAACCCTCACCCATGTAGACCTTTCTTAGTGTGGTCTTTCCAACCGAACCGTCGCCCATGAGGACGACCTTGAACAACGCATTTACGATAGTGACCACCTCACGGAATCTTTCGCATTGGTGTCTGCTGGTGAGGTCCAGAGAGCTGTCTTGTGGACACTCTTGGGAACGGAGTATCTTCGAGTTATTAAAGTTCGTTGTGGCGGGCTGTTGAAACGGGTTCTGTGGCATCTTTACTTTCGGCAATCAGTCTGCCTCTACACTGTCTCCTTGGATAGACACTCACATCTCGCAAAGGCCAGAATCATCCAATGTGGCAGTGTACGCTGCTAGTCCAGAGACCGTTTCCCAGTCATATGGTCTCGTGAATCGAGGCTGATAGCATGGGGCGAACCGTGAGGACGTTCCGCAATGCCGTTGACATTGAGGAGGCACGCTGGAAGGAATTCAGACGAACCCTGAAACCGCCCCAGAGAGAACTCCTTGACAGGCTGTTCGACTCTGCGAGGAAATGTGCAGATGCCGGTACTATGATGGTCACCCCTCGCATCACTGAGGTTATCCTGATCTCATCACTGATTGACCTGCTCAGTGAGATTGAGGGCCTGAGGGAGAGAGTCTCTGACTTGGAGGACAGGGTCAAGGGGATCTGACAGGGATGAGGCAACAGGGCTGGCTTCTCGATGCCAGTGTTGACCACACAGACAGGTCACTCATTCTCTGGATAAAGGTCGGAAGGAAGACACGCGGCTACAGATATCACGGATTTTTCCCCTCTGTGTTTGTCAGCACAGACATCCTTGACAGCCCGGACTGGTCCAAAGCCACTGTTCTCCAGGCAGTAGAAGAACATCCCGATGTTGTTGAGTCGAAGATTGTAGACAGGCTCGTCACTGTCTATGATGACGAACCCAAGCCAGTGCTGCAGGTGTTCGTGCGACCGGGGGCACAGGAAGAGGTCGCCAGAGAACTTGAGAAACTGCCAGGCGCCACAGTGTTTCATGCAGACATCGACGCTGTACAGCAGTTCTTCATCTCGAACGATATCTTCCCCTTTGGACGCGTTGAGTTTGAGTTGAGCAATGACACAGTCACCAAGATCAGATGCCTTGAGAAACGTGAAGACACCGAGTACGAAACACCCGAGCTCGAAGAGGTCGGTCTGGACATCTTCGCCGACACCAAACATGTGTTTCCCCGTATGGAGGACACGATACATCACATCGAGGTCTCTCACAAGGACGAGGTCATCCGCATCTCGGACCGTGATGAGAGAGAGATGCTGCTCCAGCTACAGGCTGCGATCGACAGAATTGACCCGGATGTGATAGTCACACGAGGAGGTGATGATGAGCTCTTCAGATACCTCACCCTGCGCTGCAGGCTCAACGGAGTGGACCTCGTGCTCTCTCGGGATGGCACGCCCCTCAGGGTCACATTCAGAGAGCCTAGCTCGTTCTGGCAGTACAACCAAGTCGTCTACAGGTCAGGGAACCAAGTCATGTTCAATGGCAGGATACACATTGACAGGGCTGAGAGCCTCTACTACTCACCCTCCGGCATGGCAGGGATCATCGAAGGCTCCAGGCTGGCGCTAGTCCAACCTCAGAGGGTGGCCCGGATGTCAATCGGTGCTGTCAACGCCGCCATCCAGTATTATAATGCATACAAGATGGGCATTCTGATACCACCTGTGAAGCGTAACCCCGAGTTTCTCAAAACTGTGAACGACCTCACTGCCATTGACAGAGGAGGACTCATTCTTCAGCCCAAGCCGGACATCTATGAGGATGTCGCAGAGTGTGACTTCTCATCCATGTATCCCACGTTGATGATCACTCGGAACATCAGTCCTGAAACGATCTGCACGCGAGAACAGTGTCCCTACAATCATGAGTACTGCATCGAGGTCCCGGAGGTGAACTTCCGTCTCTGCAATCGCAAGAGGGGGATAGTGGCTCAATCACTTGAACTGGTCGTGAAGAAGCGCAGAGCATTCAAGAGGCTGGCACGACAGGGACGCGATGCAGAGAAGTACGAGCTCATGGAAAATACACTGAAGGGCGTGTTGGTCTCCTGTTTCGGTTATCTCGGATTCAAGAACGCAAGGTTCGGCAGGGTGGAGGCACACACGGCGGTGACGGCACTCGCCCGTGATGTCCTGCTGAAGACGCAGGAGATCGGTGAGTCCATGGGCCTTGAACTGATTCACGGGATTGTGGACTCATTGTGGCTCAGATGTGAGGGCGGCATCAAACACTCCGACGTTGCAGAGTTCTGTAAGCGTGTCACGGAAGCAGTCAACATTGAGTTCTCACCAAAGGGCGTGTACAGGTGGATGGTGATCCCGTCGTCGCGAATCCACCCAACTATCGCACCCCTGAATCGTTACTACGGCGTGTACAGAAACGGTGCTATCAAGACACGGGGCATCGAGGTGAGGCGGCGTGATACGTGTCTGTACGTGGGCGACTGCCAGAATGCCATGATAAGGGCCCTTGCGCATGGCCGAGACAAGAAAGGATTCATGGAAACGATACCTGCCGCTTATGCTGTGTGTCAGGATTATATCGATAGGTTGCGGGAGGGCGATGTGGACCTCAGAGACCTCGTCCTCCACTCACGACTCACATGTGAACCCGGAGAGTATCGTGCAGTGTCGAGGACGGCTCTGGTGGCACAGCAGCTCATCAAGTCAGGGCGAGAACTGCACGCAGGGCAGAAGGTCAGGTATGTGCTGGTCCAGCCCGACGCGGACAATCCGATACGAAGGGTCAAGGCCCTAGAGCTCTTTGATGACTCCACAAGGTATGACCCAGAGGCCTACGCAAACCTCTGCATGAGAGCCTTCGAGAGCCTGATTCCCAGTCAGTACCTCACAGCCGATGTCCTTCGCACAATTGAAGAACAGGTATGCAGTCCACTCTGAATCGCTGGTACATGTGGCTCCAGTGGCACATGAAGTACCGAATCACTCCGTTATTGCATAGGACTGGAGTGCAATTCGCGGCTTCAGTTCCCGCACAGGAATACCTGTCGCCTGGGAGATCCTGACCACATCATCGGAGTCGGGCTTTATGTTGATTATACTACCGTCCACACCACGAGAAATCCTGACGCGGACCATGTACTCCGTGCCGTCAATCTCTAGGCGACACGCGACAGTTTCACGGGCGGCCGTCAGCCGCTGCCATGTTGAATAGCGAACGCCCATGGCCCCTAGGTGACGCATCAGTATCTCGGCGACGCTCTTGAGCCCGGCCTTGGCAGCCAACACCTTGATGATGAAGCATGGCCTGTTCTTCTTGCAGAATGCAGGTATCATGACAACGTCATAAGCGAGGCCTTCTGACAGAAGCGTGTCAAAGAGAGTGCCAACTATCTCACCATCTGCGTCATCAACCGTGGTCTCGATGACGATTATGTCCTCGTCGCTCCAAGCCTCGAGGACCCCGGTCCGCTCTTCCGCAGCCGCGACTGGTGTTGTGGTCGGAATCGGAGCGGCCTTCTTTGCGGGTGCCTTCTCAGATGGCTTTTCTGCAGGCTTCTTCGAAGGCTTCTCAGCCGGCGGTGCCTCCTGACCTATTATTATCCGCATCATGTTAGGTGTGCCGCCGAGGTCACGTCTACCAAACCCCACGCCTTGACTCTTTGCTATGAAGCCCTCGGATGACTCGACGTACTCCTCAGCAAGACAGACAAGAATGGCGGCACCTGTGGGAGTAAGAACCTCAGTGGTAGCAGAGCCTGTCTGAAAGGGTACGTCATGTGCCACGAGAATCTCCGCCACGGCTGGGACCGGGACCTCCATATCACCATGCTCGGTTTCGACGGTGCCGGTACCGACAGCGACTCGGGTGCCTACGAACTTGTACTTGCCCAGTAAGCCAGCCTTCTCAAGCAAGTATGCAGTCCCCACCAGATCCAAGACCGTGTCGACAGAACCAGTTTCGCCTAACTGCAGCTTGTCGATCGGGATTTCGTGTGCCCTAGACTCTGCCTCCAAAATCTCATTCAGAGCTTTCTTGGCGAAACCCTTTGCTGGCTCAGACAGCTCTAGCTCCTCAGAAACTGCTGCCATGACTTCCATTATCGACTTTGGGGTGAGCTGGACACCCTTGTCCCGGCTAATCTCAAGCTTCTTCCCCGAACGATCGCCAGCATACTGAGACACAACACGGACACGGAGCGTTGGGTCGTATATGAGTAGACTCGCCGCTACTGGGAGAAGGGCATCGTCCTGACCAAGCAGGTCAATCAGGGCCGACAGAAACATGTCTCCAGATGCTCCGGCAGTTGCAACATCGAGAAGGACCTTATTGCTCGTCAAATGCTCAATTCTCCAAGCGAGTCGCTACCTGCGTAAGACTGCTAACCGGTTATACCCTTTTGATTCTTTCGCGGACAGAGAACCATGAATGTGCGAGGACTATTCACGGATTCTCGACTGACAATGGACCTTGAAGCCAAGAAGGGAAACGCAATGGGCCGCTAAAGGTCACTTCTTGCTGCGGCGCCACTCCTCGAAGATGGCCATGTACATACATTCTCGAGGACTGATCCACATCTCGGCCGAGTCGAAAGACTTGTCGACAAACTCAACCGGTGCTCCGCGTACGAGAGCCGCCGGCACAGACTCATCAGCCTCACCGATGACAAGCTCACAGGCGGAAGCCAAATTGTCCGCGAGGCCACGGCGCTTGATCTTCAGTACATTGCCAAAGAGGTCCTTCTTGCCACGGTCATCGCCAACTGGTACGAAGCCTGCCACGCCCAGGGCAAGCCCCACGTTGCCCAGTCGAAGTGGTTGCGTGCGGCTGTCAATCACCATGGTGCCTATTGTCTTGCCGAGGCGCTGCTTCACTTGATCCCTGAGCCGGACTGCACTCGCCCTTGGATCTGCCGGGAGGAGACACGCGTGGCCTGGTGGAACATTAGACTTGTCGACCCCTGCGTTGGCCATGAGTGTATTGTTCTTGATTGTGAGCAGGACATGTTGGATGCCGCCGAGTATCTCATCGGACTCACGAATGACAAGCTCAACGACCTCGGGAATCATATCATACTTGATCGCTAGCTTCTTGGCTTGAGCAGACGGTTTCACTTCTGAGAGCTTTACGATCCGTCCCTCAGTCGTTGCGAGTGGGGTCTCCGCAGCCACTAAGATGTCGTTGTCTTGGATGCTGTATCCCGTGTGCGAGAGTCCATCGAACAAGACATCTAGGAAGTCGTCGTTCGGAGTTATCGTTCGTGTCTTTATTGGGATTACTAGCAATTCGTCCGACCTCGCACGAGCAGAGCTTGGATACAAGATAAAGCCACCCAAACAACCGCGGGTGGCCGAAGGAGCGTCCCACTGACGCAATACGACTCAAACGGTTTCTGACCTGTGACTTGTACGACCGCCCCGCTCTTCCTTCTGCAGCTTCATGCGTGCTCCCATGATACATGAATCGCTCTTGCGTCCGCCCATGGGGTTCTCTCTCGTTCCCATCGAGTTCATGCACCTTGCTGCTACAGCCGCGCCCATTGCTAGGCCGTCCTCGACGAACACCGTCTGATGAGAAACGCTCCAACGGGAACCATCTCTTGTCTGCAGCCCATTCACGATCATGTTTGGTTTGGCTCCAGTGATGATCGCCCTGCCGGTCAGGCCAAGCGAAGTGTTACTCAGAATGAGTCCACGCTCTTCAGCCACGCCGAGTATCCTCTGCAGGGTGTCGAACTGTACCTGGTCTATGACACCCATCATCAACTCAGTATCACCAGTTTCGACGATTCCCGCTCCAACACGCTCTATCTCTCTGATCGCCGAGCCGTTCGAACCCGCATCCACGCCTATGAGCAGCACTCCAGATTCCTCGGCGGCGTCGGGGTTCACAGGGACAGTCCCGAATCGTCTGGCAGAACGTGGCACGACCTCGACACGGATCTGCTTGTGTACCTGCTCTACCCATGCCGGATCTACTTGGATACGACGGCGACTGGGATGAGTCGTCAGGTCAAGAACACAGCCTGCAGGTCCGATGGCCTCTGCTCCACCTCTGGCAAGAGCATCTGGAATAGCCCCTGCAAGCCCAGCGAAGGAACCAATGGTTCTGGCATACGGATAACTGTCATCAGCGATCCTTCCAGCAAGTGTAGTGCCGAAGTCCAGCACCATGACAGGGTTTCTGAAGTCTATGCCGCTGCCTTTGACAGCGCCTTTCAGACCGGCTGTGACTAGCTCCCCTTCCATCTCATTGGCCACGACCTCGGTGTTAGATGGCGGAAGACAGCTCGCCACTGCTCCATCGAAGTAGACCTTTCGCAGCCAGCTGAACTGCCGTATATCAGCAGGCAGATTCTCGGGGGCAATCGACGCAGTCATCTTGCTCGGGGGGACTCCAGCAGCAAGACAGCCGTCCGCCAGCGCCCTCACCATCTCCCCGACCTCAGAGGGCTGTGCAAATCCGGCTGTCACACCTGTGGACCGCACGACAAAGTGCAGGTCGCTATCAAGACTCAGCCGGGCCTTTGACAGTACAGATGTCAGTATTGCGGAAACGAGCTCCGAAACCGACTGACGAGTCAGTTCAACACCTGTGATGGTCCTCCCGAAGATCTGTTCTCCCTTCCCAGGAGGCCTCACGTCACGTGTGAATCTCACTTCCTTCGCAATCTCGAATATCTCTGCAGTCTTCAGGTTCGTGGACGCAATGATGCATTTGGTAGTTGTATTGCCCAGCTCCACAGAGGCCACAGTGTAGAATGTACCGGTCCTGAGTGAGCTCACCCCTATGTTCCTCGGCCTGATCACTTTGGCCTTCATGGACATCGTCTTGTCACCTTCTCACAAGAGCCTACGGAAAGGATGGCTCTCGGACGGCTCGATGCCAGACTCAACACTGGCAGACTCTGCTGCGAACACATCGGCCATCGCTGCGACTGGGAAGACGGTCTTGGCATTACTGATTGGTCCATAGAGCACGAAGTTCGCACCCATCATCTGAACGATAAGACTCGATGCAGCATCACAAGTGCGGTAGGCATCTGGATTGGTTTTCTTGTACTTACGGAGCCAAGACCAAGAGCTTGGCGCATTGTGGACCCCTGATCCCGTTGGCAGGCCGTAGACAGCCTTTGCCACGAAAGTGAATGCTGCAGCGGTGCCTGCACCAGCACCCATCGCAGTGGTCGCAGTATCAATCAGGGGCTTTGTGATTCCGAGCTCTTCACTCAGCTTCAAGAGACCTTTGTCAAACCCAGGCACGCCCCGTTCAAGCACTGCCCGCTTGCCTGCGATGGACGAGTCGTGGGGGTTGAAAGCCAGAATGATAGCGCACTCATGCCTGATCTCTCTCAGGGCGTTAAGCTCTCCGTCCGAGGCGGAGATGTTGATTGAGTTGTAGATCGCCTTGTCGAGCAGGCCAGACTCTTCGGCGTGTTTCAGACCGGCAATCCTGACATCAGGCACTGTTGAGTCAATCAGAAACGGCGCATCCGTGATGTCGGTCACGAAGTCAATGTATCGGCACACAGCCTCCTCAGACTCTGAGAACAGTTGAACAAGGGCAGGATTCCCTGTTAGGTCTGCCATCTCATCTTGAGCCTTGATCAGAGTTTCAGCGGCTTTCCTGTCAAAGAGACCTTTCTTCGCGTCTTGCACTATGTCATGTCCTGTGTAGAAGATCGTGCCTGCCAACACCGTGGGAATCTCGCCGGGTGTTCCTCCGATCCTGATGCCGCCAACGTTATGAATCACTTGCTCTTTCTCGAATACGAACAAAGCTCACAACTCCTGTCCTACAAGCGTGGTTCCCGTCTCGTCGCTCTTCATGACAACCCCGACAGTTGTTGGATGAGCGGAAACCACAGCGACCAAGTTCATCCTCGACACCAGTGAACTTGCAGGGTCGAGGGAAATGCCAAACTCTGGCAACAGAGCAATGGCCGCACCCATAGTCCTTGAACTCGCCTTGCCGGGTCTAGCCTTGAAGTCAACCCACATGGGATCAGCAGGGTATGGTCCCGGGTCTCTCGAAACGAGTCCATCTACCGCACGCGCAATCTTATCGGAATCCGTCACGTCCACCATGTTGACCAGCTGAACCTGACTTCGAAACCTCTCGACTGCCTCGATTGGCACGTTCTCAACATATGGTATTGCCCCCTCAGCCTTGAGTATCCTTCTGGTGCTGGGATCAATGCCGCCCTCATGAAGGCATTTCACCGAGGCTCCCGTCTTGTGTCCGGGAATCTCGGGGCCCGCGAGTATGAAAAACCTGATACAGGGATTCGAAACCACGTTCACTATCATGCGCTCTATGCCTATGTTCTCTGTCTTGCATGTGCCTATTATGGCGTAGTCGGCAGGGACCTCTATCTTCTTCCCGAGAGTGCATATCGCCACACACGAAGTGGGGTTCTTCACCTCGAAGTCACCAGGAATGGGTGGCCAGTTCCTGTCGTCACTCTTACGCACTGTCGCACCACCTACTCAAACGACTTCGGTTCGAATATGGGCGTGGAAGCCCCAATTGCCTGCTGAGCCTCAGCAACTGCGGCTGCCATCGCATTTGCTATGAGTGACACTGCTGTGAAGACATGCTTTGATCGAGCCATCGATCCGTACATGATGCAGTCTGTGGCAAATAGCTGTGCCGCAATAGTCGACGCCACTACGGCTGAGATTTGTGTGGTTTCATCGTCCAATCCCGGCTGCTTGATGAACTTCCAAGCAGAGGGAGCGTTGTGAGGACCAAGGCATGTCGGCAGGCCCAGTTCCGACTTTATGGCCAGCATGGTTCTGTACTCCAAGCCGTAACCAGCACCCACAGGCATGGTGGCTGGGTCCACGACAATCTTCTCCATACCCATGGACTTCGCTTCTGAGATCATGGCCTTGATTGTTTCCATGCGATCAGCCAGACCTGTTGCTCTCGGAGACCATCCAAGGACGACCGCCATTCTGATGGGGCTGTTCCGAAGAAGCGCCTTCTCATCCTCCTTCATAGACAGGTTGATTGAGTTGTAGATAGCCCTGCCGCCGAGCCCACCCTGTTCACAGAACTGTATGGCGCGTCTTCTTGCATCTGCGCTGGTTGACTCGAACATGAAGGGACCCTCGAAGTTGTCCACTAGCCAAGACAGATGACGCACCATGGCCTCGGGAGTCCGGCCAAATGCTTGGATAATAAGAGGGTGACCCGTTTTATCCACCATCATGTTCGCAGTATCAATCCACTCTCTGGCCATCCGCTCGTCGAAGCTGCCCTCCTTCGGGTTCTTCACTATTGGCTGAGTCTGGAAGAATAGACCGCCTATGAGCACAGTCGGGTTCTGCCCTGGCTGACCACCGATTGTCACGCCGCCGAAATCAAACGCTTGTTGCTCCTTCTTGAACACAAACATAGTACCTCAACCTCATTTCGGTCGCGGGTAGAGTCCCGTGGCTCTCACGAGCTCAGGGATACTCTCTTCCCAGCCTATTGCCATGATGTGGATGCCGCTGATTCCGCGAATGTCCCTGACTCTCCTGATTGTTTCCGCAGCAATCTTGAACCCTTCACTGCGAACAGTCTCTCTCTTCTCGTCACCCTTGAGACCATCGCCAGCCTGTTCCAGTCGTTCTACGAAGCTCTTCGGAATCTTGATGCCCGGGATTCGTTCGTTCATGAAGGTGGCCATTCTGGGTCCTTTGAGCGGTATCAGTCCTGCCAGTACCTTGACACCGAGCGGTTCGATTTGTTCCATGAACTCCTCCAGCCTGCTCGTGTCGTAGATGGCTTGAGTCTGGAAGAACTGTGCCCCTGAATCACGTTTCTTCTCAACACGCCAGACCTGTAGCTCCATCGGGTCGGCATTCGGGTTGAGAGTAGCACCGAGATAGAATGCCGGGACACCCTCAATCTCATCCCCAGCCAGATCCCGCCCTGTCATGAGATGACTCGCAAGCTGCAGAGCTTGGATGGAGTCAAGGTCATAGACCATCTTCGCTTGGGGATGCGACCCTAGGATTGTGTGGTCGCCCGTGATGAACAGCACGTTCCGTATGCCAAGAGCATAAGCCCCATACAGTTCGCTCTCGAAGAGAATCCTGTTCCTGTCCCTCGCAGACATCTGCATTACGGGCTCAGCACCTGCTTGGATCACATAGCGGGCGCATACCATGCTGCTCATCGTTGGAATTCCACGGACGTTGTCCGTGATGTTGATTGCATCGCAGTAGTCTTTCACAAGGTTCGTTCTATCAAGGACGAGACTATAGTCTGCTCCATGCGGAGGACCCACTTCGCCAGTGACTGTGAAATGACCACTCTCAAGCATCCGCTTGAGCCCGGTTTCAGGCAGACCTTGACTGTGTTTCAAACTAACCTCGAATGTCGCTCGTCAGCAGGACCACATATCTCCTTTGGTCCTTCACAATCTAGGTCTCTTGCTTGACAATCTCGCGAGGACCTCGCGCCAAGCTCCAGTCTTTGACCTTCCAGATGGACCGGAGGTTGTCAAGCTTCCCTAGGGCCTTCAGTCTATCGTATATCAGCTGCCACACACAGTCCGTATCGGGGTCTCTCTCACACTTACCGTCCATTGACCCCCCGCAAGGGCCATTCAAGATACCCTTAGGGCACCGAGCAATGGGGCATATTCCCCCAGTCAGATCAAGGATACAATCTCCACACATGATACAGCGCTCCTGATGAACGAACCTCTCTGGCATTGAACCAAGGAACTTCGAGTCAGCGGCAGGGAAGGACTCCTTCTCTGGCATGAGCTCTGTGAGCGTTTGAGTTGCCACACCACAGGCCTGTATCAGGAACGCATCTGCTCTCTCGAGCATCTCCCTGTTCTTCATCATCTCTTGTCTGATATTGTTGGTGTCACAGATGCCGCCCTCAACGAAGATCCTGCCCAGCACTTCCTTTCCGTTCTGCCGAAGGAAGTCCTCCATATCCTCAAGCTGCAAGATGCCGCCCACATCACACATCTGCGCGCACCCTGAGTCGCCGAACAACACTATCTTCCTGTATCCCTCCAACATCCGGAGAATCTCTTCTGGCGACTTCAGCTCCATGGCAATCATTGCGAAACGTACCAGCTATGTTATGACGCTCGATTTGTGCATCTAAAAAGTGTTGGCTATCTGCATAAGGACCTAGCTTGTTTCCCCAGGTTCATCAGCATCCGGTGGTGCAGACTCGACTCTCCTCAGTGACCCTCTGGGGAGCATCTTGAACAGCTTCTGTGCAGCACCCAGACTCAGAGTTGCCTCCACCTCCACCCCGTCCTCTCCATAACTCTCGGTCTCGACGTGTCCTGCCTCATGTATCCCAGACAGCATAGACATGGTCGAGTCCCCATATGGCAACGTGATGGAGTACCTTGAGAGTCCTGGGAGGAGCCCCTCGACGACCTCGACCAGATTCGTGAGGTTGAGCCCATCTCTGGCAGAAACTGGCACGACTCTGGCACCAAGGTTCCTCAGCATAGAAACCCTCTCCTCGACCTCAGCCACACTAAGGAGGTCAATCTTGTTCAGGGCTGTCACAATGGGCACACTGTTGATGCCTATCTGGCTGAATGTGTCCAAGCATACATCGACCTTCCTCTTGACCTCTTGTAGCGAGCCAGAACCGTCGACAACAAGTATGATTACGTCAGCCTCTGCAATCTCCATCAGCGTGGTGTTGAAGGCACGAAGAAGCGACGCTGGAAGGTCACTTATGAAACCGACTGAGTCAGTCAGGACTACTCGTCTTCCGACCATGGTGAGCTCGGTTGATTTGGTAGACAATGTCGTGAAGAGTTGGTCAGCCACCTCCACGTCAGACCCTGTGAGAGCATGATGCAGTGTGCTCTTGCCGGCGTTTGTGTATCCTGCGAGTGCGACTTCTGAGAAGCCCGCATCGATTCGTTTCTTACGTTTCATACTCTGTGATTCTGAGATCTTGTCGAGCTTGTCGTCAATCATCGCCACACGGTGTCTGAGCTCCATGATTCTGAGATTCAGGAGGTCTTCACCTGCACCAGTCTGCTCTCCAACGGGTTTCGCACCTGTGTGTTCTTTCTGCATGCGTGTCCTGAGCTGATGCCGTACGAAAGGTATCTCATAGCTCAGCCTTGCCTGCTCTATCTGTAGCTTGGCCTGCACGGTGCGGGCGTGTTTGTCGAATATCTCAAGTATAAGCTGAGTCCGATCTCTAACCTCTGTCTTCCACTCCTCCATCAACCTGAACATTTGGCTGGACTTTAGTCGTGGGGAGTAGATCACGACATCCGGCTTGTTGATTTCAATCCATGTCTTGATCTCTTCGACCTTTCCGCTTCTGATGCCAAACCTCGCAGACATGGGACCGACGATATTGAAGTCTCCTACTACCATGTACTCAGCAGTCAAAGCTAGCGCTTTGAACT
Source organism: uncultured archaeon (assembly GCA_964631415.1). Taxonomy (GTDB): domain Archaea; phylum Asgardarchaeota; class Thorarchaeia; order Thorarchaeales; family Thorarchaeaceae; genus OWC5. The sequence goes on from CAZVZC010000027.1 coordinate 22,126, forward strand.
CACCCATCAAATCGGGCTCGCCAGTACTGCGGTGCTGGACAAGCAATGCAGTAGGAGATGTCATCAAGGACTGGTTGAAGCATACGGTCTTAAACCGATTGATTGTTCCCTGTTCCTGCGAGCCTCGCACCACTGGGCGCGCAAAAAGCTCCGTGACTACATGAGGGACTGCGAATGACACAGTTCGAGCTGCGTGCAAAGGACGGCTTGGCAAGGCTTGGTCGGCTGGAAACCAACCACGGGAGTGTCACAACGCCCCTCTTGATGCCTGTTATGCATCCCGCAAAGTCGGAAGTAAGCCCAAAACAGATGCTAGCCGAGTTCGGATTCCAGATGGTCATAACCAACTCCTACATCATCAAGTCGACAGAGCGATTCAGGGAAACGGCTCTCTCGCAGGGTGTGCATGGCCTGCTTGACTTCAATGGTCCGATTATGACCGACTCGGGTACATACCAAATGTACTTTCACAGCCTTCCCGATGAGGAGATAGATCCAATCGAGATTGTGAGGTTTCAGCGGGACATCGGATCAGACATAGGCACGATTCTCGACACTTTCTCCGATCCTTATGTTGCAAAGGCGGCAGTCGAACGAGATGTCGCCATCTCTCTCGACAGGGCCAAGAGGTCCGTGGCTGAGAAAGGAAACATGCTCTTGGCTGGGACCGTGCAGGGCGGCATATACCCTGACCTCCGAGCACGCGCAGCGATGGACCTCGCCCCTCTTGACTTCGACCTCCATCCCATTGGTGGCGTCGTGCCGCTCATGGAGCAGTATCGATACTCTGACATAGTGAGAGCTACTCTCTCAGCCAAGAGGTACCTGCCTCCAGACCGGCCCGTACATCTCTTCGGCTGTGGACATCCGATGTTCTTTGCACAGGCAGCTCTCTTGGGCTGTGACCTGTTTGACTCAGCATCTTACGCCAAGTTCGCCGAGTCTGGAAGGATGCTGTTCCCAACGGGCACAGTCCAGCTCGACGGGCTGAGAGAGTTGCCCTGCGAGTGTCCCGTATGTAGCAGCACAACTGTTGAAAGGATTAAGTCACTTGACCCGGCCAGCCGCGAGCTACTACTGACTAAACACAATCTCTACGTCACGGCGGCCGAAATGAGAAGAGTCAGGCAAGCAATCTCAGAGGGCAGGCTTCTGGAGCTCGCAGCCATCCGTGCAAGAGGCCATCCCACATTATATGAAGCTCTACGGGTCTTTCTAGGGTTGATCGGCGAGTTTGACTCGTCAGTGCCAAGTGCAAGTTCGAGTTCTGTCTTCTATACAGGTACCGAAACGTCCGAGCACCCGCTTCTGAGAGCTTTCCAAGACAGAGTCATAGAAACATACCCATATCGTAAGACAATGATGGTTCTGCTAGTACCACATCAGGGCGACAGACCGTTTTCTGATACATGTGCATTGATTGAGGACCAGATCAAAGTCAGAAGTCCGGAAGAAGTCGTCCTCATCTACGTCACTCCCATTGGTGCAATCCCGTGGGAACTGGAACATGTCTTTCCTGCGCAGCAATGCTTATTCCCAAGCACCCTCGACGACTCGGACATCAAGATTGCTCAAGAGCGGGTCCAGCGCCTCGTCTCTAAACTATCGTTTGGCGAGTGTGTTTGGCTTTCGAGAGACAGCCCAACCGACCGGATCGTTTCGTATCTGTCCAGCTATAACAAAGTTACGAAGGTTTCTGGTGTAACAGAGCTATTGGAGATGCTGCCCCAACAAAGACATCCACCTCCCTCTTGGACTACGAGGATGATTGCAGCCATCCTAGCGTATCAGTGGGGAGTGAGTGACGCAACGCCGCTAGGGCTGGAGCATCTCGAAACGAGCATCTCTAGGGCAACAGGCAAGATACGACATGTCATGAAGGACGGAAAGGTGCTCTTCACACTTGTACCGATGACCGGTCTACTGACACCAACTTACGAGGGAGGATTAGCACTTCTTAGAGCGGGCGCAGGCAACGACCACACGGTCATTGTCGAAGACGACGCTGTGGAGTTCGTGGCACAGGGCAAGTCTGCGATGACGAGATTCGTCCACTCGGCCAGTCCGAACCTGAAGGCAGGCGATGAAGCACTTGTCATGGACAACAGTGGACAGCTGCTAGGAGTCGGGAGGGCAGTGCTAGATGGATCGGAGATGAAGGCCTTCAAGCGAGGTGTCGCTGTTGTCATGCGGCACTCACGGCACTAGCGGGCTCACTCTCAGTAAACAGAGGATGACCAGGAACCTTCCTCAGGGCCTCCACGCCGCCGATCGGCAAGACCATGACATCCCCTCTCGGAGCATATAGGTGGATAGTGTCACCTGTTGTGACGGTTGAGTCCGGGTCCAGTCGTGCCTGCGCCGAAACATCGCCAACACTGAAATAGACCTCAATTGCATCACCGACATAGATAGTCCTGGTCACCTTTCCGGTGATCTCGTTGTCCTGTGGGTCCGTCCTTATGAGATGCAGACTCTCAGGGCGCATTGCACACTTCACTGTTTCACCGATCTCAAACGGGTACCCTTCGATAGTTTCCTTTCCGGAGATGATCTGATTGCTAGGTATGCGCACTCGGATATACCCGTTCAATGATTCTACTGTACCATCTACAAAGGTGCACCTGCCGATGAAGTCTGCCACGAAAACAGTCTGCGGGTTCGAGTAGATCTCCTGGGGCGGCGCAAACTGTTGGACGTATCCGTGATCCATGACAGCGACCCGGTCTGAGATGCTGAGAGCCTCATGCTGATCATGCGTTACGTAGACGGTGGTTATCGAGAGCTCCTTGTGAATGCGGATTATCTCCTCCCGCATCTCTAGCCTCAGCTTCGCGTCAAGATTAGAGAGAGGCTCATCGAGCAGAAGGACATCAGGCTCTATGACCAGTGCCCTCGCGAGAGCGACGCGCTGCTGTTGTCCACCCGATAGTTGATGGATGTGACGCTGCTCCAGACCTTCCATCCTGACCAGTGACAGGACGTTCATCACACGTTTGTCAATGGCAGACTTCGTGAACTTCATGCCTTTTATCCGCTTGAGCTTCAGCCCATATGCTACGTTGTCGTAGACGGACATGTGGGGCCACAGAGCGTAGTTCTGGAAACACATCCCAGTGTTCCTCTTGTGCGGTGGCACACAAGTCACGTCTCTGTCGTCAAAGAAGATCTTTCCATGGTCCGGCGCATAGAACCCAGCAACAAGACGAAGCAACGTTGTCTTTCCGCACCCCGAGGGACCCAAGAGGGTTGAAAGCTCTCCCTCTTGAAGAGTCATATTGACCTCATCTGTGGCAACCACATCTCCAAACGTCTTGCGAAGGTTTTGTAGGCGGATCTTGGTCATGACAGCACCTCATATCCCTGTGATCGCTGAAGTCCTCGTTCCAAGAATCTTATTCGTGATGGTTATCACTACCATCTGCATCGTCATCATCAGAGTACCGAGACATGCCGCGTGGTATACTCCCCCAAACTGACCGGTCGCTTCGAGTATCTCACGAGTCCAGAAAGTCATTGGTGCCTGACTGCGGCCCACACTGCCGAGTATGAGGCTTGTGCTTACCTCACTCACAGAGTATACAAATGACAGTAGGGAACCGGCGAGAACACTGACACCAATGAGTGGCAGAGTTACCTTTACGAATGTCTGGTTCCTACTGGCGCCCATGTTCTGAGAAGCTTCTTCGAGCACGACAGGAGTAGATTTGAGACCTGCATACGCGGCTCTAACCGTAAACGGGAACTTGCGCACAGTGTAAGACATGGTGAGTAGGAATGCCGGAGCCTCCGGAGGGAAGAATACCGTGTTATAGAACAGAGTGAAGTAGCCAGTGGCTATCACTATCCCTGGCAGGGCTATGGGCGAAGTCACCAGCAGGTCAAGAGCGGCCTTTCCGGGGAAGTTTCGTCTGGCAATCAGGTATGCTGCACTTGAGCCCAGCAGTACGATGATCACCGTGGCTATGAGACCGTACATCAGAGTGTACTGTATAGAATGAAACACAGATGGGTACTCCCAAAGCACTGCATAGTTTCCGAGCGTCCAAGTGTCAGGCAACACAGAGTTGGTTGACCACGTTCCTGTGAAAGAGAGGATAATCACACTCATCTGGGGTATCAGCGCTAGGAACAACAATGGAATCAGGACAAGGTATAGCAGCAATGTAGTCTTCGGTGTGAGCCTTCTAGTCCTCGGGTTCCACTGCCCGCCTTTCGTGCCCGATTCATAAGACCTCAAGGCTGCATACTTCCTTATCGCAAGGAAGCCCGTCAACGCAAAGACGAGAAGTATCATTCCGATGGCGGGTCCGGCAGGGTTGATGGTTCCCGACTGGTTGGCAATGCTCTTAAACACCTGAAAGGCTAACGTCTTCTGAGCCTGTTGAGACCCATAGAAGACAATAGGCGAACCCAAGTCTTCGATGCTCAGGATGAACGTCAGGATCGCTCCTGCCTGAATGCCCGGCATCGCCAAGGGAAGTGTGACAGATCGAAACAGTTTGAAGCCTTTGGCGCCTAGATTCTCCGCCTGCTCCTCCAGAGATGGATCTATGCTCATAAACGACGAATAGGCATTCAAGTACACGAGTGAAAACAACGAGAGTGATTGCACGAAGATGATCGCAGCGAGGCCTTGCAGCTCGATACGAAAAGGAAGAATGTGGAGCGTACTGTAGAACAGATTGTTGAAGAAACCAGCACGGCCTAGAAAAGTCTTGATGCCCATAGCACCGACAAACGGTGTTGCCAAGATTGGAAAGATGAGTACAGTGCGGACTATGCGCTTTCCCGGGAAGTCGTATCTTGCCACGATGAAGGCAAAGAAGACACCAAGACACACAGCAATGAATGTGACAAACAAAGCAACGTAGATCGAGTTCAAGATGGCTCCGAAATCCCAGCCTTGGATTGTGATTAGGTCTCCTCCGCTCTGGATGGTCTGAAGGTTGATGTAGCTAATCCAAGTTTCTGTCACAGTGTCGTATTGCCATGGCCAGATATTCGAATCATGAAACAGATTCACAAAGTGCATGAGTGAAGGCTGGCCAGTAGATGGATCGGTGAACGAGAAGACTGCAACACTCAGGAGGGGCAACAAGAGAAAGAGGGAGAAGACGACTATCACAGCTATGAGTTGGATTGCCGAAAGAGAGTCCATCTCCCTCTTGAACTTCGACCCTGCGGCCCTGAGCCTGAGCCCAGGGTGCTTCAGGAAGTCGACAAAAGATGCACGCTTGCTTGTGCGTGCCGGGCCACGGCGCGGCGCCCTCCGAGTGAAACGTGACGCAACCTTCCTCGGCAAATCCCAGAGGAACGACTGGGTGTTGGTCACGAAGTCATCGGGAACCAGCTCTTCCTCAGCCACTTGAGGAGGTGGTGCTTCATCTTTGCATGACTTGGCGTCGCTCACGTGCTTCTGTCACCTTTCTATGGAAGGAGCGCTTGAACTTGGCTTAGGATATCGTTGTAGTGGTTCTTCGCGGCGATGGTCCAACGGTCTTGAACTTGGCCTGCGTAGACTGAGTCGTAGATCATGTCGTGGTTGATCTCTCTGGCATAATCGACTGTGAACTTCTCGCTCAGAGAGGTCTTCGGGTCCAGAATGGTCACTGTGACTCCCATCATGTTCGCAAACATGTTCATCTGAGTCACATTGAGATGCCCTGCATAGTATTCAGTCACGATCGTTGTCCAGCAGTTGACAAGCTCTGTATGTGCGTCCGTGAAGACTGACTCGAAGTAGTAGATGAAGGCCGTGTTTATCTCCAGTGATAGTGTGTCATTGAAGTCAATTCCCACAGTCCTGATCGTCTGGTTGAACACCGCATAAAGGTCTTGAGCCTGACTGCCAAGCGGTTGATCGAACGCCTCTCTGAGAACTGGCATCCGTCGGATGTTCGGGTGTAGCCACAGGGACTGGCCATAGGCGGACATCACGAAGTCAACGAAGCCCTCAGCCAAATCCTTGTGGGAACTGGTGTTTGAGATAGCAATGGGATCACCATTCACGATAGTCTGACCCTCGGGCACAACGTAGTGGCAGTCGGGGTTCTTGTACTGGGTCAGATAGCCATAGAAGTCAATCGACATAGATATGCCAACCTGTCCCAGTTCTGAGGCGGCTTGGGTTTCAACTGACCCGCTGTAGATGTTGGAGCTTCCCGCCATCCTGGCAAGAATAGACCAACCTGCATCCCAGCCAAATCCCTGAGTTATTATCTCGTAGATGCGGGTATTCGATGTCGTATCAGGAGCATTCCCCATGGCAATGGTTGGAATAGTCGGAAGGAGACTCCCATAGATTGGTTCCGAGAGGTTTGTCCATGTGGTTGGCGTCGGGAGCGAGTAGTCTGTGAGAAATTGGTCGTTTACAGTGAATCCGAATGATGATATGGCGGCAGCAATCCATACTAGGTTTCCGTGTGAATCATACCTCTTCATGTCAGCGCCTGCAATGGAGTCATTGACCCTTGCCGCAACCGTCTGCATCAGAGTGCTGTTCAGAACAGAAAGACGGCCGTCCCTCATGAGCTGATCAAACAGTGTAGGACCACCGCCCCAGCAAACGTCTATCTGGCCTGTTTCTATGAGGTCATCCCAGAACTCCTGGGATGGCGTCTTCCACTGTATAGCCGTTATACCGTGGGTAACTGCAAAGTCGCTCGCAATAAATGCGGGCTCATACACGGAAAGAATCGACACATCGTGTCGAGTGATGACAGTGAGCGTCAGTCCAGTCGGAGTAGTAGTTGTCGTATTGGTCCCGGTAGTGGTCGGCCCACCGCCAAGTAGACCCAATCCTATGTAACCACCGACACCTATCAATACTACAACGACCACCGCAATCACTATGGTCTTCGTGCTACGGGCAGCTTCCATTTCACTCATCATTTGCACCTCTCAAGTTCAGTCTTGAATGTGTTCTCTTGTCCCTGACCTTTGAGCTGAGCTGGTGTGAGGTCACCTGTGATAATTAAGCCTTTTCACAAGCGGTCCGTGGATGTCAACTTAACGGTGGCCGGCAGGAAGAATAGGGTCCACTGACTTCTC
>CAZVZC010000028.1:0-28906 GCA_964631415.1 uncultured archaeon
GTGTTTCCCGGCGACTCTCCCGACAAGTACTACTCCGAGGATGATCTCCCGTACCCGAAGAACTTCTATGCCCTAACCAAGTTGACTGGGGAATACTTCGTCAACGGCTTCTCAAAGATCCTCAGACTTCTCGTCGTCCGGACGAACTTCATTGAGCGAGGTGAATGGCCCTACCCGACGGCGTTCACCGACCGGTACGCCACCTACCTGTACTCGGACCAATTGGCCAAGGCAATCAAGGAACTTGTCAAGAAAAGGACGGTTGGGCTTGTACATGTATGCGGGGACAAGCGCATGAGCATGTATGACTTCGCAAGACTCACTGACCCCCGCGTTAAGCCGATGACTATAAAGGACTACACCGGTCCTCCCCTCACAATGAACATGAGTCTCACATCGAGAAGAATCCCCTCAATTCCATTCGAATAGCCAAGAGAGAGCGATGAAGAATGAGAATCCTAGTAGCAGGCGGAGCAGGCTTCGTCGGTAGTCACCTTGTGGATAAGCTAGTCCAGCAAGGTCACAAGGTCGACGTCGTCGACGATCTGAGCAACGGCAATCTGGAGAACCTCCAGAGCGTGATGCCAAAGATCCGGTTCCACAAGCTTGACGTGTCTCAGCCGTTCGCTGAGCAGTTCTCTAAGGACTCCTTCGACGTGATTTACTACCTGCCCTGCTTTCCTCGGAGCCAGAGTTTCGAGAATCCGAAGCGGGATGTGGAAGTCAACGTCATTGGCATGGTCAATGCGCTCGAGCTCGCCCGGAAACACAAATCCAAAGTCATCTTCAGCTCCAACTCGGGAATCTACGACACGTCGAAGATTCCGATTGATGAGGAAACCGTCGACGACCCGAAGACCCCGTACGACCTGGACAAGCTTCAAGCTGAGAGTTTCATGAAGCTGTACGGTGAGGTCTATGGAGTCGATTTTGTGATTTTCCGCTTCGCCACGGTCTACGGACCGAGGCAGAGCCTGTCGCCTACTTGGAAGCCTGTCGTGTTGGAGTTCATCGCAGAGTTGATGAAAGGCCAAAGACCCACCATCTACTGGGATGGCGAGCAAACCCGCGACTTCATTTACGTTGCCGACCTTGTCGACGCCCTCGTCTTGGCCTTAGACAAGAAGGCCGCTGGCGAAACCATGATTCTGGGCTCCGGGAAGGAAACCAGCATAAACCAGCTCTTCCAGACGGTTTCGCGGATTTTGAGAGTTAGTGTTGAACCCATCAGAGAACCCAAGAAACTTGGCGACATCAAGCGAATGCGCTACAACTGCCGAAAGGCTGAACGTATCTTGGGATGGAAAGCCCGAACCGGTCTGGAAGAAGGAATAGAACGAATCATTGCAGCTGACAAAGAACGCCTACTCCGCTGAGCCAGGACTCCGGATTGAAGAACCCCCGATAGACGTTCTAAGCCGAAAACTGTCACTACGATTGCGATTTCACATAAATGAGGAAACCGAAGGCTTGAAAGAGCAAATCCGCCTTAGACGTTGTGTCTAGGATCTGGAGACTTCGCTTTCCCGAAATGTTAAAGCCCAGAGCCGATCCATTGTAGATCTGAAGGAGCGTTAGAACTCATGAAGGAGTTTGACTTTCAATGGGAGAACCTACCCTCACCAGCAACAGAATACACAAAGGACAGAGTGAAAGAACTCCTCGAATACTCACAGGTGAGTTCTTCTTTCTTCCAGGGCAAAGCTTGTTTAGATGCAGGCTGCGGGAACGGCAGATACACATATGCCATGCAACAACTTGGCGCTAGAGTGGTTTCTTTTGACATAAGTCCACAAGCAGTAGAACAGTGTAAGACGGTAAACCCTCAGGCTTACATCCACGACATAATGAGCTTGGGTCCTAATCCGGTATTCGATTTTGTTGTATGTTGGGGGGTTCTGCATCATCTTGAGAAATCTAGGGAAGGCTTTGCCAAGGTCGCATCCCAAGTCAAGCCAAAGGGCACCCTCCTGATTATGGTCTACCATAGAGACACGCAGAAAATCTACGAAGATGGGAGAAGAGAATGGCCTAGTTTAGCTCATGAAGAGCGGATTGCACTCTGCAAAGAAATGATAGCGAAACGTGGAGGTAATCTTCACGGTTGGTGGGATGCCTTCAACCCACAGTACAATTGGAGTTTTGAGCCAAAGGAAATCGAAAGATGGTTCAAGGAAGAAGGGTTCAAGAAGATTAAGCTAACCAAGAAATACAACATAAACATGAGAGGAGAACGGTTGTTGTGAAAGGATGGGAGCAGGCAATCTGCCTAGCGATGGACAGACACTCACTACGGGCCGTTCGGATGAATGTCGCCATCCGCGCTTGAAAATCTGGGTCGATTCTCAGTTTCCAGAGGAGGCCACTCGAGAATCAGGCGAGCTTCCAGTCGAGTTTCTGGCTCAGCTTCTTCCAGTATTCGTTGTATTGTAGGAATTCTGTAAATGACTCCATGCCGAGATTCTCCACCATGATTAGTGGCTCTGGTTGTCATCATCACGTCGCGAGTGTCGTCCAAGAAGCTCGTAGAACCGGATTAGGCGATCGAGTCTCCCTTTACTTGCTCGGGACACGATTTCCAATTCAGGCCTCACAAAGCACGACAGACCGCCGGAAAGGATGAACAGAGACAATAGCGTGAATGCAGCGATTATCGCGAGGTCCATGAAGCCGATAGGGGAAAGCCACAGGGTAAGGATGAATGCTATTCCTGTCTGCAAGATGCCCAGTACTGCAACACGAGTCAGCGCTTGCCGTCCGATTTGCCTTAGTTCCTCTGTCTGACGCATCAGAAGCAAGAGAGTAGCCACGAAACTCAACGCTGTGCAGATTGCCATACCCGCTATCCCTAGGACTTGAAGCCACCCAAGAATAGCGAACACGAAATAGAAGGGAATTGCCGCCAGGGCGTAGAACGCTTCGAAGTAGAGAAGCCGATACGTCAAGCCCTTCGCGCCTATAAGGTTCAAGAAGACCGCATTGAAGACAGTAGCGGCCATCATGATCGTGGCGAATGACAGAGTTGCATCGGTTTCCGGGCCTAGGTATTGTGAGCTCGTAATGATCTTCATTACCTCTCTTCCGCAGAAGACTAGGACGGGCGACACATACAGGACTGCGTGCGCCAGCATCTTTAGGACGGTCCCCAAAGCGATCCCAACCCTCTCAGGCCGCGTCTTGAGCATGACAATTATGATGGGCGAGAAGGGAATCATTAGTGTGATAATTACGTCTGTCGCCATCGTGGTCAATCCGATAACAAGATTGTATGTCGCGAAGTCGGCAGTCCCGAAGAACACGAACGTGAGGAAATAGTTTATGGCTCCTCGGAATGCATCAAACACAGTAAGAAGGATGATTGGCAGGGTGAATGCCATAAGTGCCGTGGTTGGCCATTTTGGACGATAGAGCGACGCTTTACGACTCAGTCCAGAGGTCGGGATTGCCACGATTATCGTGAGGACATCAGCAATGACCCAGCCCCAGAAAATCATGATGATATTCCTCGTGACGAGGTACATGCCAAGGGGGATGAGTTGGTAAGCTACTGTTCGGGCCCCTCCAACAACAACATTGCGTTCTATTCTCAAGTAGCAATTGTAGACACCCAAGAACAGTTGAGTCAGAGACGCCGTGACGGCGATGGGAATCATCATGCTGACCCCTTCTACAGAGAGCAGCGGGACGCCCGAGAAAACGGACGCCAAAAAGATGAAGACAATCCCTAGAAGAGGCGCAAGTACCAGGCTCGCGATGATTCCGTACACTACCATCTGGTGAATGAAAACCTTTGATGCTTCTGAGTCTCTCTCCGCCAATCCCTTCTGGGTCATGACCCAGACAACCCACGGCACGGCGAGCCCTGCGACCAGACTCGCACCCAGCGCAACAAAACTGACAAGACCGTAGAGCTCCTTGCTCAGAATCTCGGGCTGCGTGATGATTTTTATCCATATGAGCTGAGTGCCACGGGTCGCGATAATCCGGATCCACCCAAGCGACGTGGACCGTGCGTAGGTTTCTGCTAGCCCTGATTGTTCCGGATTGGTCCCCAATCCCTCGTCGTTCAATCAAGCACCTTCGTCAAGTTCCTACGCTTTTCTTGGGACAGGCGAATTGTGGCAGAGCATCAGAGAATCTGTGAAATCCTCTTCTTTTCGTGGTTCAGGGCTCTTGGAAGCGCGTACGGCGGAAGTGCGGGAATAAGCTTATCGGTGTTGTTCCAGCCGTTCGTGTTCCGCCTTTCGTGGAAACATGTCAGTTGACTGGGGCGGCTTTCTCGCTAAGCCCATTGACGAACCTATCGTCGCCTGACACATCATCAAAGCGACCCGCCCTGTGCGCGGCCGCAATGGCATCAATCATCTCATCCATCGGAAGTATGACTGTGTCACTGTGAAGGTTGATGGTCTTCGTGGTTGACTGGGCGGCTGTATCCCGATCTAAGCCTGTAGTTGGCACCTATTTAGCAATGCATAAAGGTGCTTCACGTGCGGCATCGTTAGCCCGCTCAACATGTTCAGGGGCCAACTCTCTTGGAAGAACAGGTCAGATTGAGCTACATAGAGAAGCTGCGGCTGTTCAAGAAGGACGCGAAGCTATACATCGCTTCAGCTGCCTCTGGCGCCTTCTCCGCTGGCATGAGCGGTGTCATCTTCAACTTGTACCTCATCGAAGCCGGATTCATTGAGGACTTCATTGGTTTCTTCCTCTCAATCTCGATGTTCGCCACCGCAGGAGTCGCTTTCATAGCGGGCATGGTGACTGACAGGAGCAGCAGAAAGACAATCATCCTCGGCGCGAATGCTGTATCTTTCTTTGCGGTCGCCGTTCAGTACACGGCACTCGAGCCGGTCGGGCTTCTATGGTCGCAACTGTTTCTTGGTCTATCAAGTGCGTTCACACAAGTCGCATGGTCTCCCTACATCACCGACCTGTCAACAAGCGAGGAGAGAGCTCACTTGTTCGCCTTCAGCAGCGGCATTTCTCTGATTGCAGTACTATTTGGCAATCTGCTGGGGGGCTTTCTCCCTGGTTTGATCAAGGCAGTTCAAGGGACTGGGACGGAACTGGTCGTGGCCTACAGGCTTGCATTGTGGCTGAGTCTAATACCCCAAGCTGCCGCAATCATGATGATTCTCCCGATGACGCACGACCGTACACTGGGTACCAGGATTTACTTGGACCTAGGCAACGTGAAACACTGGAACTTCATTGGCAAGTATGCGACCACGGTCACCATTGTGGGTCTAGGAGCAGGCATGATTGTGATCTTCTTCAACCTCTATTTCCAGGAGGTGTTCGAGGTCCCGCCTCATATGATAGGGGTCATCTTCGGCATCAACACAGTTGTCCTTGCTTCAGGGAACTTCCTTGCCCCCGCAATGGCTGACAGGATTGGCAAGGTGAAGACGGTGGTGTTCACGGAGGTGTTGTCAATCCCCTTCCTGCTCATGCTCTCGTGGGTACCCCGAGAGTATCTGTATCTCGCAGTGACCGCATACGTCACACGTAATGTGCTGATGAATATGGCTGGCCCAGTGTCCAATGCCTTCTTCATGGAGAGCCTCACGAAGGAAGAGCGGGCCACTGCAGTCGGAATCGTGCGGACTGGAGACTCATTCGTCCGTGGTATATCCGCGAATATAGGAGGTATGCTCTTGGCGGCAGGGTTGTACAGAGTGCCCTATCTGCTTGTTTCAGGGCTGTACATCTTGTCGGTTGTGTTGTTCTACTCCTTCTTCAAACGGAAGGAATCGGAAATGCAAGCCCTTCGTGAGGCCGAGGTCGTGCAGGAGGCCAAGCCAGAAGAGTCAGAAGGCATCACTTGAAGTACATCGCTCGAGCCCGATTCATGATTTCGTCATCTGCTGGGAAGACGAGGGGTATGGCTGTGTATGAGGACGAGCAAGGATTGCCCCTTGCGACATGAAACACTACCCTTGGTCTACTCGATTCCCGTTGATGATCAATCTCAACGACGTAGCTCATCACTGTTGAAGACTGACCTGCATTACTCGGGTGCTTGCAGACGCTCGCTTGGCCCTTCGACTCCCCATGATCCTTGAGCAGAGCAAAGACACTCTTCATATCAGAAACTCGTCTGATCAACTCGTAACCTCTCTCTACTCTCTTGACTGAGTCGGCGTACGAGCTGGTTTCATTAGATGATTCCGGGGCCGCGACACTATCGCCTGTTTCCAGCATGATGTGATGACCAGTCCTCAGGACCTTTCGTTCGGACCATTCTACCGCCTGTTGGTTTCCTGCGATCTCTATGACAAGCATGCTGTCATTGTCTGCCAAGACGAGGTTTCCCCATTGGTAGTTCCTTCCCTTTTTTAGATGGTCTAGAACCATGGTGAGTCCGTCCTCGGCGTCCTTGGCAAACGTCAGAACCTGCTCAGTCAGTGTGTGACAGGACAGGTCGCTCGTGCTGCGGACGTGCGTGTCTGCGACAGCCAGGCCATGGCGGTTAACGCCTATCGCGAGCCCGGTGAAGGCACCAGTGGATATGTCGACTCCTCGAATGCCAAAGCTGTCGACATCGTAGGCGACCTCCTCTTTGTGCTGACCTTGGACCGAGTCGCTGTTCTTGAAGAGAACTGTCTTCCTCAGGTCAGGAAATAAGACTGCACCAGCAAAGCTCGACATAATGTCCGCCTAATGCAATGCCGCGAATGCCACATGATATAAATGCTCGTTGGGTCATGTGTACCGTCGGTCGAGCAAAACTGCTCGCCATCGCCGGGAGAACATGTGCATGCTGGATTCACAAGTCATCCAGAGAGGTCTGAAGACCGTTGTCTTGAAGCCTGAACTGATCCTCGTAGACACAGTCGACTCAACCAACTCGATTGCTAAGGGCCTCATAGGTCGTGGAGCAAGTGAAGGCCTTGTAGTTGTTGCTGAGAACCAATTGAGTGGTCGAGGGCGACAGAACCGACAGTGGCATTCACCAGTGGGTGGTTTATACATGTCAGTGACTCTCAAGCCCCGACTCTCTCCCGAGAAAACGCCCCTCTTTGGCCTGCTATCCGCCTGCGCTGCCGCAGAGGCCGTGCGCGAGATGACTGGGCTTCAGGTCCGCCTGAAATGGCCAAATGACATCATGCTAGGCGAGCGCAAGGTCGGAGGCATACTGAGCGAGGTTGTTTCGGTTGGCGAGAGAATCTGCGGGATAGTGATAGGAATTGGCATCAATCAGAACACATCTCCAAGCAGACTGCCTGACGAGATCAGGGAATCTGCGACAACGATGCTCAGCGAATTGGGCCATGAAACCTCGCGCGAGGAGCTCGCATATCGGACAATCAATGCGATTGACCGAAGAGTGGCGAATGTTGAAACCTTGTCCTCGTTCTCTCCGGTTCTGGACGAGTGGCTGAAGACCAACACGACAGTGGGAAGGCAAATCAGAGTGCATGAGGGCACAAATGTGATTGAGGGCACTGCAGTTGGTGTTTCTCCTCTCGGCTCGTTGAGGGTCAAGACAGCAACCGGCGAGAAGGAAGTGCCCATTGGTGACGTCCTTCATGTCTGATTGAGGTGGGCGTGTTGGGCTCGAACACAGTTTTGGTCGGCCCAGAACAGTTGGATGAGTTGCCCACGCTACTGCTTCAAGGCAAAGATGCAGCATTACTGAAGCCCACCAACCAGTACGAGGCCTTCCGAATCAGGTGTGGGGGAGGACTTGCTATAGGCTACAAGACAGGCAAGATTGTCGTCAGTGGTGAGGAATGCAGAGCAGCTGTAGTGAAAGCCATAGCACAGATTGGCGGTAAAGAGTCAGGGCATGACATCACAATAGGGTCAGATGAGGCAGGAAAAGGAGAATGGCTTGGTCCCATGGTCGTCGCAGCCGTCGCGCTAACTCCTTCCCAGTCTATGACGTTGAGGGGTTTCGGTGTCATGGACAGCAAAGCATTGAAGCTGGCGAAGATTGCAGAGCTGGCAGTCGAGATAGCCGCGAACTCGACGTCG
This sequence comes from uncultured archaeon, assembly GCA_964631415.1. Taxonomy (GTDB): domain Archaea; phylum Asgardarchaeota; class Thorarchaeia; order Thorarchaeales; family Thorarchaeaceae; genus OWC5. Next base: position 7,984 of record CAZVZC010000028.1, read on the forward strand.
GCGAGTACAGTGTTAATCTCCCCGAGGAAGTTCAATGAACAGTTCGCGGAGATACACAAAGAGGGAAAGAACCTGAACGATCTCTTGGCGTGGGCGCATGCCAAGGCCATATCCGAAGTCTATCAACACATTCAGCCTGACAAGCATGGTCTACGTGTCAGAGTAATAATCGACGAATTCTCCAAGCTCAAGACCGAGAGAAGGTTAAGCCGGGTTCTGGAGCTGGAATCTATCGAACTGATTCAGAGACCACGTGCAGAAGACGACATTGCTGTGGCTTCCGCGAGCATACTTGCAAGAAATGGCCGAGAGGTCTGGATTGACAAGGAATCACGTCGACTTGGCTTGGACCTGAGAGCCATAAGAGCTGCTGACGCACTCGGCAGGGCTGATTGTGGTTCGTTTGCCAAGCTCAGTTACCTCAAGCGACCTGCTGATGGCTGAACAGATCAGCAGAGGATGCAAGTGAGTACAACGATGTAGGATTCTACTGAGATGCATTGTTTCTGCACAGCTTATGCCATTAGAGGATGGGAATGGATCTGTTCCTGTCTTTCTGCCTGCCTTCAGCAGACATTCTCTCGTCCGGTGAGCAAAAAGCATCACTGTTGCCAGAACGCCTTCCGCTGACACTGCGGACAATGGACCTGCAATCCATTTTGGCGACATTCACTGTTGGCTGAAGCATTACGCACCACAACTGGCCGTGATTCCGTCGTTGATCAGAATCCTACTGAGAGGAAACCCCTCTCTCGTATCACTTCTTCCAGATGTAGACGAAGTCGCAGAAGTCATTGCCTTGCATGAGCGTCCTGGTTCGCTTGAGACCAACCTGAGGATGAATCGCTTTTGCAGACTCGAAATCATGTTCGCAGAAACGGTGGTATCCAATATCAGTCCCCTCGAGTTGTCTGAAGACTCTGGCATAGATGCACTCTGTAACCGTGCAGGCACACTTGTCTGAGGTTTCCTCGGTTATGGACACCTCTTCCATGTTGTTGTAGTTCAGTTCCTCCACCCATCGTTTGATGAGCGCCTTCACATCTGTGAAGCTCTTGATCGGCCTCTTCTCAGCTCTGACTAGATTCTTGACCGACTCGACGGAGTTCCGCTCCGACCACTTACTGACTATGGCGTCAGCCTTCTCCTTGCCCAGTACTCTCTCCATTTCACGGATGACGGCCACTTCTTTCTGATGCATGTCCAAGAAGTGATGGAATACTGTGGTTTCGATCTTGGTATCGAACTTGTCTACCTTGTGTGCGCTCATTGCCTGTCCGTCCAACAGCCATTTGCCAAGCGAACCGTACGTTTTGAGTAATAGAGATGCCGATTCGCGGCTTGAAGTCGAGCTTCGGGGTCCACTCCACACAGAATCGACCTTGGTCATGCTCGGCAGTCGTTATCAGTATGCCAACCAATCTCACTGTCTCTCTAGTTCCAGCGATCTCTACCTAGGAAGCGGCCAGAGGGCCACAAGCCCACATACCGTCGCTGTTTCAGTGGTCTAATCGCCGCAGAAGTCTGCCACGAAGCCTTTATGCTGGTCAGGCCTTAAACCATGCGGGGTTGATTGCAGAGTGAGGTTCCTGGGTAAGATTGAAAGGAATCAGCAGGCACTTGTCCTCTGTCTTGTGCTGATATGTGGCTCTGCCTTGGTTGCGCACTTCGTGCAGAATGACTTTGGCAGAATCGACATCGATGTTGTCACTATCGTTGACGAATCAGGCTTGTCGGTGACTGGCAAGCTCTATCGTCCTGTGATTGCCACCCAAGACAATCCTGTGCCTGGGGTTCTCCTTCTTCATGGCATGAACAATGACAAGGATACTGAGGGACCAGCTGCTCTCGAGCTATCACGACGAGGAATAGTGTCTCTTGCTCTCGACGAGCTGAGTCATGGTGACTCTGATCCGATTGACAACCCCCTTGGATTTCTGCTTCCAGGGTCTGTCTACACCTTGGGTGCGAACGCATCCTATCATTACTTGAGAAGCCTGCCTTTCGTTGATGCAGCCAGAACAGGGCTTGTTGGGCATTCTATGGGCGCCGGTGTTGCCAGAACTGTGGCTCGCACCAACCCAGACCATCGTGCGATTGTGATTCAGGCCGGTGGCCCAGACAATCTCACAACGCATAGCTACATGAACAACTACCTCAATGTGTGGGCATTCTATGAGGAGCTGTTTACCACCGCACCAAGAGCGACATTCTACGACACGAGTATGAAAACGATCGAGTACAATGAGGGTCTGGCCGCGGGGCTTGGACAGTACGACCATACTTACGGTAGCTTCTCGGATGGTTCAGCTCGCAGGTACGCTCTGTGTCCGTGTACTCACCCTGGTTCAACTTGGAATGCCAAGGGGATATCCGAGACCTGTGCTTGGATGCTTGAGGCATTGTCAGGGCTTTCTGAGTCTGAGGCATGGGCTGAGTCGCAGACTTCCACTCAGACATACATGGTTCGAGAAGGCGCGACGCTCTTCGCTTTGATTGTATCTGTTCTGTCACTCATCCCACTCGCCAGCATCCTGTTGAAGCAGCCCTACTTCCAAATCGTGGCCAAGCCACTTCCAACGAAGGTGCCGCTTAGTAAGAAGGCATGGTGGAAATACGCCTCAGTCAACACGCTGATAGGGGGCGTCACCTTCCTCTTCGTACCCATGTTGGGCCTTCTGATAGGAGCGGTGATAGGAACAGTCATTCCTATCTTCTTGTTGGCGACAGCTAACGGATCGGTTCTGTGGCTCCTAGTCAATGCATTGGTTGCATGGCTGTTCTTCAGACGATGGTTCAGGAATGCAAGCGCTCAAGATGGCCTAACTCACGCCGATGTCGGTCGATTCGCAAGCCTGAAAGACTCTGAGAGCCGCGAGGTCCTCATCAGGACCGTGCTCCTAGCGACAGTGCTCTTCGGATACCTGTACGCGATTGTGACCCTGTCAGTATCATACCTCGGAGTCGAGTTCCGCTATATGTGGCCCGTGTTCAAGATGTTCACACCACTCAGGTTTGAGCAATTCCTGCTATACTTGGTCCCAGCCTTGGTGTTCTTCATGATTAATGGAGGTGTACTTCTCTTTGGGATGTTGCGGCAGAAGGAGCTCAGCTCTCCATACAGGACACAGATCGTCTGGTGGCTCAAGGGGGTCTTTGCGATGGAGTTCGGACTGCTTGCTGCAATTCTGATCCAGTATGTGCCGATGTTCCTCCTAGGCACCGGTCCTGTCTTGGCGTTCGGAGGTATCTTCGGTCTCTATGGCGTCTTCCTCATGCAGATACTGCCGTGGTTTGGTGGAATGTTCTTCCTCGCGACGGCTTTCTATCTGAAGACAGGGAGGATCTATCTCGGAAGCATCACGGTGACCATACTCAGCGTGTGGCTTATGGCAGTCAGTTCAATGCTGATATAGCATTTCGTGACGAACTGTCAGGCAGCTACAGGGCGAGAACCTGCCGTGTTGCTGCTGTTCTCGCCCGATGTCTAGAGAAGAGAACGGCCAGAACTAGGGTTCCCCCAGCAGCGACAGTGATTCCTGACGCGATTAGCAGGGCACCATCTGTTGATAGAGTGTGGGCCGAGATGATGAGTCGAGTGTACCCGGTGTAGTTGTTGCCCACCCTAATTGTGCAATTGGCCACAGAGAGGTCAACAGGCGACTGGAAGCTGCCCTGCATCGGCGTAGTTGTGTGTGGTGATGATACGGACAAGGAGCAGAGATGCGTTCCATCCATGGCAATCACTTCTATCTCCTCGGTGCTTCCAAGACGCGGGCTCAGGCACTCAACTCCCAAGTTGGCGGTCACCGTGGCGCCCTGATTTGTATCACCGGTGGCAGATGTGGCTACAATCGAGATTCTCGGCGTCATCTCAAGGAGGTAGTCAAAAGCTGGCATGATGTCGGTCCAGAGGTTCTCGATAGACTCAGCCACAGGGTCGAAATAGCCGAATATGTCGTGCCACTCCTCTATGTAGTGCGTCGAGTTGTCAACGATGAGTGTGAATGCCTCGTCCCTGTCCACAGCTGTGTTGTGGTAGAGCTCGAACGTGATTGGCACCTTGGTCCCCCTGTCAGCGTACATCCAGTCCTCCCACATTCCGCATCCTGTTTCAATCATCGGCTTCTGAGTACGTGCAGATGCGAGAAACGAGCTCGACCGACCTTGATCACTGTAGAACGCCGGCGGGAGTATGCCGGTCAAGTCTTGAAGTACCGAATAGTATAGTGCTGGCTCGGTGTATGCGCCATACGAGGTCAGGGGGAAGTATGTAGCGTTGGTTCCAGAGTGCAAAGTGTAGCCTATGGAAAACCTGTGCTGCAGGGCGAAGTCACGAAACGCTTGCGTCTCTGGCTCTGAGAAAGCATATGCTCCATGGTAAACTTGGCTCCAGGGGTCAGAAGACGACCCGGGTTCAGAACCCCAAGCCCTTGCGTAGTTCCGGTTCAAATCAACGAGGCCAATCTCGTCACAATTGATGCGTCCATCGTCATCGTCGTCGATGCCCTCGAAGTAGGAGTAAAGGTATGTGAGCACACTACCTCCATCGCTCTTTGCATACACATCGTAGGAGGAGATGAGTCCGTCACCGTTGGCGTCGTCTGCAGGGTCCTCATCGAGAAGCCCGTCCCCATCATTGTCGTAGGGGCGAAGGTTCTTCCTGAGCCAGTAGTCATTGAGATTGACCACTCTCTCAAGTGCATCCGGGTTCATAGAGGGGATGATGTAGATCTCCTCTGTGTCAACGTACTGTGTAATCTCCTCATCAAGGCCGTAGCTGTCTAGCAAGCGTAATGCGAATCTGAGAGCCATTTCAACAGTGATTTGCTCACGGCCGTGATGTTGCGCAAGAATCAGCGTCTTCGCCTTCTGTTCTTCATTCAGCTCGTTTGTGATTCGCAGACACGTGATGTTGCGCCCCTCGTAGCTTTGGCCAATCACCCATGTGTCAACAAGACTTGGAGCGAGCGTTTCGAAACGTTGAATCTCCGCCTGCAGCTGCGATGGGGAGTGATATTGGTCCTCATACAGAAGAGAGAAGTCCGCCCAAGTACGATTGACACTTGGCGTTTCGACCAGAGCTATGCTGAAACCCGAGTTACCAAGTGCTGGAGTGACGCCTTGGAACAAAGAAGCGAACAGGACCACCAACATTAGTGTCAATGAAACTCTGTACTGATATTCTCTGATTGTGTTTCACCTCACGCTACCATCATCTGTCGGGTTCTCACAATTCACGCTGGAACCGGTTGGAACGCATAGTCGTCGATTCTGAACACAGAAACTCGGGGAACCATGATAATACCGTTACTGACGACGCAATTAGCCAGTTTGATTGTTATGTGAAGAAGCTGTTCGGCAACCCACTCGCAGTCAAATGTGGTCCAACTTTCACAGGCGGGATGGTTCTCAGGTGCACAGGATTTAATAGACATACGAAGCCCGAGTTGTTGAAGGAGTTTCAGAAATGAGCTCTGAAGCACAGTGAGATGATAGGTATGAAGGGCTACTTCACCGCTATTGAGAAAGACACTCGCAAGAACATCGATTATCGCCGCGTGTTGTACACAGGGAAACACAGCCAACTGGTGCTCATGAGTCTCAAGCCATTGGAAGAGATAGGTGAGGAAGTACACACCGACGTAGACCAGTTCTTTCGGTTCGAAGCAGGGGAAGGAAAGGTCATCATAGACGGCGCTGAGCATCGTGTCAGGGATGGAGATGTCGCTATCATTCCGTCCGGTGCCAAGCACAATGTAATCAACACCTCCAAGCAATCGGAACTGAAACTGTACACGATCTACTCGCCACCTGAGCATCAGGACAAGGTGGTGCGCAAGACCAAAGCGGAAGCCATCGCTAGTCCAGAGGAATATGACGGCAAACCGACCGAGAAGTGAAGCTTCCAGCCCGCAGGGCTGCCATCATGGGACGATCTAAGGAGCGTTGTTCGGGCTCCGAACCTCAGCATCCTCGGATGAAGCATTGGCCCACACGTATTGGTCGAACCTAGTGGAATCTCAGCAAGACCTCTGGAACCTGCCGATGACATCATTCTGAACATCTTGACTCAGGTCTACAAAGCAAGCACTGTATCCAGCCACCCTCACCAGCAGATTCCGATATTCACTGGGGTTTGTTTGAGCGTCACGGAGAATCTGAGGGTCCATCATATTGAACTGAATGTGCATGCCTCCAAGCTCTACGTAGGACCTCAGCAGATTCACGAGGGAATCAAGGCCTTGTCCTCCAGAAACGAAGCCAGGTTCCAGCGAGAGTGTGAAAGCAACTCCGTTCGCATACGTTGCGTAGTCGATACCTGCAACAGAGCTAAGGGCCGCCGTCAACCCCTTCGAGGGGGCTCCAATTGCGGGAGAACATCCGTTGCTCAAGGGCGCGGTCGCTAGTCGTCCGCTGGGCAATGCACCAGTGAAGTATCCAAATGGTACGTGACTGGTGACTGAATACATGCCCGCAATGAATGATCCACCCCGGATGTTCTTGTGCTTCTCTACCTCCTCACTGTAGATGCGTGCAACAAGCTGAGCGTATTTGTCTGCCAACTTGTCGTCATTGCCGTATTTCGGACCCTTGTTCAAAAGGAGCTGCCTGAGTGCTTCTTTTCCCTCAAACCCATGTCTTAGTGCATCCAACAGTTCTGGCATGCTTACTCTCTTCTGTGCGAAGACCAATCGGTCCATTGCGGCGAGAGAGTCTGCCACATCTGCCATTCCAACACCTTGGACCCCGGTGAAGTTGTACCTCGCAGAGCCTGTCGTTATGTCTCGGCCCGCCTCAAAGCAGTCTTCTACGCAAAGTGACAGCAACGGCGACGGCATCAGCTCCATGTTTGCGGTCTCAAAGCTGTTGGAGCCCTCGGCCATAAGTCCGACAAGGTAGGACACTTGTTTGCGGAACGCTTCAACAATCTCATCCATCGACTGGAATCTCGATGGGTCACCAGTTTCGACACCAAACTTCGTTCCTAATTGGACACTCTCGCCGTTGTTGAGGGCCAGCTCAAGGCACATCGCCAGATTGAACAGCGCTGCATCCGACGAAGTAAAGCTGGTCCCAAAAGGAGCCAGCTCAACACATCCGACAGTCGAGTAGTCCCTAGATTCCTCCAGACTTACTCTCTGTCTCTGCCATGACCCGACGATTACGTCGTCATTGAACATGGCGATGTTGTTCGCTCCGGATGCCACAGTTGATGCGATTTCTTTCAACAGTCGTGGCGGACTCTTCCTATGGATTCTGACGTGCACGTTCGGTATTGGCAATGCTGCATTCTTGGTCGCTTCAAGTATTACATAGGTCATCTCGTTTGTCGAGTCAAGCCCGTCTTTGTTGATACCTCCGATAGTCACTGCTTGAGTAGTCAAGAGGCCCTCAAAATACATACCAGCAACGCTGTCAAAGATTGGGACCAGATCGTTTGTCTTTATCCAGAGCATCTCTACAAGCTCTACTGCTTTCTCGTGATCCATCGTGCCTGACTTGACGTCTATTTCGTAGAATGGCTGAAGGTACTGGTCCATTCGTCCCATTGAAACAGCTTGGCCATCATACGCTTCTATGCTCAGGGCGAGATGAGTGAATCGAACAAACTGAATAGCTTCGTGGAGGTTCCTTGGAGGTTTCGCTGGGACTCGTCGACATGCTTCAGCTATTGTTTCGAGTTCCTTCCTTCTCTCGACATTCTTCTCTCCTCGTGCCATGATTGTTGCCTTTTCGGCATAGCGTGTGGCGAACTTGACGACTGCCCGCGCGACTATCTCGGCAGCCTTGTAGAATTGCACCTTGGCGACAGAGGCAGGATCGGATCTATCAGCATATTCGCGGACCCGTTCCTCCGCGGTCGTCCCAATCTTGTCAAAGCCAACTGAGAAGAGCATTGGATAATTGATGCTCAAGTGACCGAATCCAGCCACCTCAGTGAGTACGAATACCGAACCAGTGTACAGAATGTCCATTATGTTCTTGGGAGTGTTGTGCTCGGCATGAGCCAGCATCGATCTGTCGGTCCAGTATGATTCGATCTGCCCGCGAAGGATTTGGATGTCGTCGTCTGAAACCGCAACCGACCGGCGATCTCGTTTCTTCAGTTCTTCAAGCTCTGGAAGTATTCTCGCGCCGTGTGCTTCGGGATAGATGACGGCTCCTCGAGGTTTGTCCGATGAAACGCCCACGATAAGCTCATCTGGGAGTATCTGAACTGGCATGCCTTCCAACACGTGAGCAAGAGCCTTTGCCTGCCGAATCACTCTCGGCTCTTCTTCGGTCTGTTTCAGGGATTCGGTGTACAGCCGTATCCGGTCCATGCACAAGCTGGTTGTTGAATCCAGCATGTTCCTCCGCAGGTTCTGTGTTCTGGTACCTGTCATCGACGAGTCTCCAGAGGGTTGCTTCTTCTCAGTCTATTAAGTGATGCGAATCCAATTGCCCCTGTCAGCAGAGTTAGCAGACCGCCTTCTCATTCTTACTATGCTTACCACGTCATAGTAAGGCACCAGAGGACGAGTCGACGATGGCGAACAGAATAGTTGAAATAGAAACACCGCTCAAACGCAGAGGCATCCAAGAATGTCCGGTGTCCCTCCTTGTCGAAGGCAACAGTAGAATCCTTTGAGTACCAATGGAAGAACCTTCCTGAGGGAGATTTCCTCCTCTCCGACGAGAGGTGGCGCAAGAACGTGGACAGCTACATTCTTGATGAGCTGCAAATGACGCGGGAACGCATTCGAGGCATGAAGGTGCTAGACGCCGGCTGTGGTCAAGGGCGGTGGGCGCTGGGCTTCGAGAAACTCGGTTGCAGGGTCTATGGAATCGACATAACACAAAGTGGTGTCCAGTCCGCTCGGAGGAACGTCAAGGGCAAATTCGAGGTCGGCAGCGTGCTGGACAAGAACCGCCTTGATGCACTCTACGGCGCAGAACGCTTCGACCTTGTCTGGTGCTGGGGCGTTCTCCATCACACGCCCGACCCCAAGAAGGGGTTTGACAATCTGACTACGCTCCTGGCACCAAAGGGCATGATTCACATCTACGTTTATGGAATCAAAGGACCCGTCAGCCGGTTTTGGAGATGGGTCTTTGGAAGGTTCGGGCTAGCCAACAAGGAACGACTAGCTAGAACCATCAGCAGAATCGGCCTTTGGCTACAGAGGACTTTCAGCAAGAAGAGCCCACCAGCCGTCGGAAGACTGCTCCGCAGGCTGTTCCCAGCGTACACGCCACATACGATCTTCGATGCCTTCAGTCCACGAATCGCCAGCGAACATACCCGGCGCGAAGTCGGAGGATGGTTCCAGTCCAACGGATTAGAAGTGGTTTTTCACCGTCCCTCGTGGGGCGGCTCCAAAACAAGCACTGATATCTGGGCGACAGGATGGAAGAAGTGACCGAACGCAATGAGCCCAGGTGTTGGCTACTTCTGAGTCACGAAGTAGAGACGCCGGCCGTTGGGGTCTGAGGGGCTGCGTTCCTGCAGTTTCTCTCAGCAGGCGCGTTCCCGTAGCTGAGCGTCGCTGAGGCACGTTCTGAGTTCTTCTGGCGTGTAGCCGCGCTCCTGATATACCTCTTCCACCCGGCTCCAGTGGTCCTTCTCTTTGTCTCATAGAGGGGGTGGTATAATCTCAGGAGTCTGGAACGTTATGACTGATCTTCTGCTCAAATGGAGTCTACTCCCCGTCAAGTGATTATCACGGCCTCAAATTGACGCTATTGGTCATAGGGGCCTTTCAAGACCATCTCCGTAAATCGGAGCGTGCAGTTCGTCGATACGTTCGTGCTCATTTCCACCAGTCAGAAAACGACGCAAGCCTGTCAAACCATAAGTGGACCATTGCTCTGCGCTAACCCCTGTTCCTTGCCCACGTCACCTTGACGTGAGTGTTCAGTCCCGAATACGCGGTTCATGGTTGCAGAGCTCATCATCCACAATCCAGAGTGCCAAACTCCTTGCACTAACATGATGCTTACGCAGCTATGAATGCCTATTCAACGGCTTTGAGCCCTAGACAAGCCCATAGCTAGGGCCCAGACTCGATACTGCTTCAGCTGCGAATCGGAGCAATTAAACTTGAATTCAGTGTTTGACGAAAGGCGCTCCGAACTGAGTGAAAGCGAGGGGCCTTCTGAGGGGCTCTTGTCATCAACCGAGATAGAAGCGGGGGAGGGGGACCACCCTGATAGTCAAGCTGACGACATCGAGGGCAGTCCTAGACAGGAGTCTATCGAAGCTGGCCGCGAATTAGAGCATGAAGAGCCCCATTCTGACACACGCGAGGACTCTCCGAGCGAAACCGAGATGCGTCGCGAGGAAACCGAATCTGAAGAACAGACAACGGGAGCAGAGGAGGACTGGATAGAAGATCAGGAGTCTGCTGTGTTGTCAGGTCCTGAAGTGCAGCGCCTAGAATCTCGTGAGTCTGAGGAGAGTGAGGAACGCAATGAGGAGCCGTCCAAGTCCGAGCGCATCACTTCACTCGCGCATCCGCCACCTTCAGTTTCAGTGCACTCGTCATTCTGAGGTTCACATCAGTCAATTCGCTCTCGATACCCTGAACCCATTGTAGCTGGTTGTTCCTCGTCTATTGAAATGTCACGTCCGGCCCAGTCGGCGGCTGTGTATGCCTTTGAAACGAACATTCATATGGAACCTATGGCACCGTTGATTCGTAGTTGAGAGCTGAGTAGAAGCACCGCCTCTGATCAGAGGTGAGATGCTCCCATCGACTGCAGATGACTTCAGTCATATGCAGGCAATCCCACTCAGCTCTCTACTACACCAGCGGAATTCTGTCATATATCGATTCCCAATGGGCCAGAATCAGGCTCTCGTCCGAAGACTTATATCCGCGTGAGGAGTTTCCGCACAGTGGGATGTGATGGGAGCATCTGCAGTGCATCTGTACTTGCAGGTAGATGAGAGAATGAAGAGATCGTGGTTTACTCTTAGCAGCAGTATTCTTGTGCTGTTTGCTGTTATGGGCTATATGACTAATCCTGTCGCTGCCGTGTTCTTCGGAAACGACACACCGCCTTATGGATGGTCTACGACCGACCAAGCGGGCAACTTCGCGTCATGTTCGAAGGATGCAACAACAGGGGAGTGTTGGATCCAGGTCGACCCACTGAGTTGGCCTTGGTGGTATGAGGGCGGAACTTGGTCAGCTGCAGTAATCGGAGCAGTGTACACAACGGACCAATCAGTGACAGCAACTTGGTACTTCCTATCATCTTGGGACCTTGACTATCGACTGAATTGCGGATGGGGCGGAAGTGTGACGATTAGCGTCGTCTATCGTGTCTACAACGCAAACCAAGAGAGAATTGCGGACACAACTGCTTGGAGCAAGACTTGGGTTGGTCCTGCGTTCAGTTGGGATGATTGGGATGAAGAGATATCAAAGGATATCTACAAGTCCTTCACATTGGACCTTAGTAATGGGCAGACCTACTATTTCGCTGTTGGACTCAAGGTGTGCATCAACAACGACTCTGGAGCCATCGATGTCAATGCCAATAGTGACAATAGTGAACCTGCTCTGCTCACGGTGGACAGTATCACATGGACTTTAGTCCCGCCTGAGTAGCAATGACTAGTGACGCTGAGAACATCGGTTCCAGCGTCCTCCCCCTTTCCAGTGGATATATATCGTGCTCAGACTGTAGCTGGCGAGCCTTGATTGCACAGTCTATCGAGGACGTGGTATCATAGTTGCATCGACATGCAACCTAGTCGTGGATTGGACGGTAACGGGTCATGAAGTCAGTTGGTTCGAATATCATCAAGATTGATGGACTGGTCAAGGACTATCTCTCGATTGGCCGCGCCGGAGCTCGTCCGAAGCTATCGAGAGTGAGAGCACTATCAGGAGTGCAGGGAGTCTTCGACGGGGGGATACTCGGTCTTGTTGGACCGAACGGTGCAGGAAAGAGCACTCTGATTCAGATAATGGCAGGGGTGCTCAAGGCCACAAGAGGCTCTCTGACCATCTTCGACATGGACTCCTGGAGGTCCACGAAGAACATCAAGAAACGAGTGGCCTTTCTCATGGAGGAGCCGGAGTATCCTCCTCTTGCAGGATTGCGCTTCCTGAGGTACGTTGGGGAACTCAGGGGCATGGACCGGATTTCAGCAGAGCGTCACGCACGGGATGCTCTTGAGCGTATTGGGATGGCTGACAGTGGCAGGCGTTCGATCACCTCGTACTCTGCAGGGATGAGGCGGAGACTGGGCATTGCGACTGCATTCATCGGCGACCCCGCGTTGATAGTGCTGGACGAGCCTGCAAAGACCCTCGATCCCCAAGGAAGGCATCTCCTGAGCAGTCTCATATCTGATGCACACCGTGAGCATGGGACCAGCTTCGTGATATCGAGTCACATACTCTCGGATCTGGAGCGCATCTGTACCGAGGCGTGGGTCTTGCATCGCGGCGAGTTCGTTGTCAAGGGAACGATCGCAGAGATATCTGAGCGCTTCAGACCAGACCTGTTTGTGGTTGAGGTCGACCGGCCCCAACTGATGTTCGAGAGGATGAGCGAACTGGTCCCTGGCCGTGTCACAATCCAGGGGCATCGACTGACAATACAGGGCGACCCTGAGCAGGTTTCAAGGATGGTTTCGGACACTGTCGCCGCACTGGGGCTCGTTCTACGCAAGTTCGAGCCGGCCATGGGCGAACTCGAGCGAGTACTGTTCGGAGGGGAGTCAGATGCAGTCGGATAGGCGCTCCTTCCGGACACTTCCGAGAGCAATTGTCCAGACGGTGCACGAACTGAGGGTTGTTTCTTCTCTTCTCATGAGAGCGAATCTGAAACGATTGCCTCTCTTGTTCCTTGTCCTCGCTTCACTTGTTTCCCTGATACCGTTCCTCAACACGTTCGCATGGCAAGCAGGCAATCCCGAGGGGGGAATCCTGGAGCATGCGTCTCGGAGGGACTCGCCTGAGTTCACGATATACACCAGTGCAGAGGTCATCTCACTGACCATTCGAGGCCTCGGATACTTCACCAATCTTGCTGTGTTCTACGTCGTGTTCCTTGGCCTGTCGGACAGGTTGATCCGGGAGGACCGAACAATCATCACTCTGCCGGTGGGCAATGGCGTGCTGGCCATCGCGAGGCTTCTTGCAGTGATAGTCCCGGTCCTTCTGGCCCGGGTGACACTTGTCCTACTCGGTCTCGGAGCCTACTTGGTATTGCTCTCCGGGTCCAGCTCTGGTTTCGTGGTCCAGTTCCTCTTCACCGTGTGGGCACCCGTGCTTGTGGTGCTGATACATGATCTCTTCCTCTATACAGCAGTCTTCCTTCTTGGCCGCATCCTCCGGAACCTGATTCTGGGAGTCGTTGCAGCCTATGCCATCGTGTTTCCGACTCCGATCAACGACTTCTTGTACAATGGCATATTCGCGAGGGTTCCGGGAGGCGTACTCGACTCAGAAACTGCTGTACTGTACCTGTTCTACTCGGTGATGCAGCCGAGCCAGTACGCCTATACTGGTTGGCAGGCCGCCCTCGGCACCGATTTCGCGACAACGCAGCTGGCCGGGGTATTCTCACTGTGGGTCCTCGGGGCGGTATTACTCCTGCCTGTTGCCGTGGCGGTCGTCCGAAGGTTCACGAGGGGCTGATTGATGGCCCGCTACTTCCATGGCATCATGAAGACTCTCTACAGAGGAGTCTTGCTGGTTCGTGTGTCAGGCGTGGCCATGTCCCTGCTTCTCTCACTTGTCTTGCTCACGCTGTTCAGGTTGCCGCTTGTCTACGTGGTCCAAGAGTCCACCAGCACTCTCGACTTCATCATCGGTTCGCTTCAGTTTGAGTTCTTCATGGGCGGGAGTCTTCTCATCAGTCTGCTGATACTGTCTGCAGCAGTCTACAGAGTACTGCTATACGAGAAACAGCTGAGGGGAGATGCACAGATACTTCTCCAGCCCGTCAGCGCCGTCTGGCTCTATGGGACTCGCTACATTCTCCTCGTGGCTTTGATATCTCTGTACGGCCTCATTGTCTTCGTGAGCTACTGGCTATCGTTTCTGGTCATCGCGGACACCGCGGTTCTTGAGTTCGGCATCCTTGCGACGCTGGTATCGGTCTTCTCTGGTTTCATGATGCTTTCCGCAGGCCTCCTTCTGTTTGCAGCTCCAATGAACGCCCTTCAAAAGGGGCCTCTGCTTCTTCTACTCGTGGTACTCAGCAATCTCTCTCTGTCACAGCAGAGTAGTGCACTGAGTGGGTTCCTCGGTTTCTTCATACCATCTCTACGGCCGTGTTTCTCAGAGGGCGTCATGGACATCTTGGACCAGGCCAATGGTGAAACTATCGAGTTCTCCCTTATGCCGTTCGGACTTCTGATTGCTCTGATCCTTGGATCACTCGCACTCGCCTATACTTCGTTGAAGCACACCGAGATACTGCGACAAGGTTCCTGAGTGTGATGGTGCACCCCAAGCGGGAAACCTACGATTGTTTCGCATCTGGCCAGCGTATCTAGTTTCGGAAGGTGCATTCAGTGAACACTAGCTACGCTTGGGCAGCACTGTTCCTAGGTCTGGATGCAGGATTTTTGCCGAGCAGCCAAGAAACTAGGATGGAACCTGAGGGCGAAGGAGTTCAAGGGGGTCAGACTGGCGGTCTAGGACTATGACTGTTTCTTGAGAAACCAGAGAGGTCTGCAGAAGTTATGCACATCGACAACGGGTTCGTTCCTGTGAAAGCCAGATTGACTTCTACCAGAGTCTGCTGCATTTCGCGGCTTAAGAAAGCAGGTCACAGGTCTCCGGACAGCCCGTGCGCAGTGCCGGAATCATCTCACGTGCACCTATTCTGACTGAAACCGAGTGTGCTAGGCTAAGGCGAGGTGTTCGCCATCTAAGCCACACGCTTGTGAGAATACCTTACTGGGTATTGCCTGAGCACCAAGGAGTGCCTACTGCAGAAGGACCTGCCTTGGCGCTTCAAGATGCGGTTGAGTCGGCCATGGCCATGGAAACCGAAAGACGTAGCCGTGACTGCGACTCGTTCACCGAGGAGAAGTCTGGCCCGGGCTACCACAGGGGAGAATGCCTGCACGAGAAACGGAACTCGGTCTCGCGGGACGACGAGCCCACGCGTTTCCTCCCCATCTATCAGCCGGACAACCCGACACAGTGTCGCTTCTTCAGTCCAAACAAGAAGAGGCCAGCATGTGTCCAGACCACACTAGACTTCTAGGTCCTGTCACTCACCCACTCCACTTCGACTATTCCGCAAGCGTCCGAAGAGGCATGTCGTCACGCACCCACTCCACCTTGACAACTCCGTAAGCGTCCAAAGCCTTACCCATGCCTCGTTTCCTGCAAATCCGCAGGACTCTTGCGGAATAGCTGCGGCAACGTAGTTGCCCCAGTTTCTTTTTGACTTCCTGCCTGAACTGCTTTGTCCAGAGCCATTTCTTCCTGACAGGAAAGACGATGACACTGCCGCGCTGCTCATGCGCGAAGACGAAATCAAATCCATTTTCGAGTATGTCCCTCATCTTGTCGACGGGAGGATTGTCACATCCTGACATGAAGACCGCCACACTCCTAGGTCAGGCTATTCAGCATGGGGAATGATCTCTGTCCCACCGACCAAGCCACCATGCATTCTGTCAAGACTCAAGAGAATAGGAATCTTGCCCGGCCGTTAGCGGGCCTCGTGAAACCGCCACACTCTTAACACTGAAGACACAAACTGTCCGTCATGCCTCGTGTGCTGACAGTCGAGTGGGGAGGAAGAGGAGAGCCCAGCTCTGCCCGTGAGGCCGACAGGCTGGCCCTCTCACTCGGTCCACGCAAGAGGCTCTCGGCGAAGGACCTTGCTCAGGTCAAGGAGTGGAAGCGTGAGAGGCTGACACTGAAGAGCAGTCAGGACGGAGGCATCGGGCCGAGCCGAGCGATCATGTACGAAACCTCATGGGCGGTCCTCTACAGCCCGCAGAGAGTTGTGTTCCGAGAAAGCAGCTTCAGCGCGAGCGACAGCACCGAAGAGCTTGCACCTTGGCAGATACCGGTTTCACATATGCAGATAGTCGGCGAGGTCGCGAGGGGCCTCTTCGGCGCACACCGCTTCAAGGGCGTCAGGTTGTACGGCGACCGCCACATAGACAGCGGTGCGAGGTTGCATCTTGTGACTCTGAGGGAGAAGTCAAGCAGAGAGAAGAGGGCGATGGTCTTTGACGAGGCGGACGACGCCAAGCTCATGGTACTCCTGGCACGAGTCTTGGACAAGACTGAGCTTGAGACAGTGTCCGACGAGGTACTTGTGCCTAGGGTCGCGTACAAGAGGGCGCCCTCAGGGGTGTCGGGACCAACGGCTCTCATGGACCTAGCCAGAGAGAACAGCATGAGGCAGAGGTACAGGCTGGACCGGCTGAAGGCACAGGTGAAGAGGGGGCGCGAGGCCAAGGTCCTGATTGACCGCATCGAGAGAGAGGCGAAGTCTTCCGGAATCACACCATGACGTAGCATGCTCGTTATCCCTGTAGGAGCTTATTAGGCACAGGACGACCTCAGGTCCGTGGTGCGGGCTCAATAACTGCTCTTGTCATCTCTTCCAAGACCCCTGTTTCTGAAACGCATGAGCCCCACCACAGCTGAGGTGCATGTGGTATGGAACAGTCGAGCAAGATGAACGAGAAATGGATGTCTGAGAAGTACGACGAGCGACAGCTGAGAGCGATAGTTGAGGTCCTTGAGAGCTTCGACACGCAGGAATGGGACGTGGACTTGGACGAGCTTGGTCTATGCGATGCTTCCGCGGATGTGGCATCAGCCCTGAAGACCGCCAGAGAGGTCCTTCAGATGAAGGAGGCGTGCAAGTGGATTGCCCATTAGGTTCTTCGATGATGTACAGGAGGCCATCGACGACATCTACAGCCGACGTGCGGAGGCTGACTCTGTGATACTTCGCTGGCAGTGGGCACTCCCGAGAGCGGGGACATACGCCATCCGTATCGCCGACGGCGTGTTAATCTATACTAAGATCGTGGAGGAACTGAAGGCGCCACACCTGCGGGGCTTCGTGTTCGGGAAACACTACAGGATAGTTTCGAACGTGATTTCAAACGGTGTTGGGATTCTCCGAACGGAATCGATTACTCGTGCCTCACAGCTGCCGGTGCTCAAACATGCGGTCGATCGGTTGGGCCGCCTTCAAGAGATAGTGGAGATGATTGCCTCGATGAAGTGGAAGCCTGTTTCAGAGGACGAACGCGAAATCATACTTCATCTGCACAGACAAGGACATACTCTCGGGGAGATTACATCCCTGCTTTGGGCCGAATTGGGCATAGCTCGCCGGCCGTCAACCGTAAAGGGCGTCATCGGAAGAGGAGCCGGGACTGGCAAGTAGTGTGTTAGCTAGGCTCAACAGAACCTTCAAAACGTACTATCTTTGCTCGCTAGTCGGCTGAAAGGACGAGTAGAGTGAGATAAGCCATGCCAGACAAGAGATCTGAGCAAGTCCAGAGAAAGCGCGAGGAGCTCACATCAATCTGTTTCAGGGACTCAGTATACACACATACCCACGCGATGCACAAGCTAGTCATTGAGCCCAGTAGGGGACCTTGCAGCCTGTGTGTTGTCGTGCCTATCATCGCGGCCCTCCATAAGAAGCCGTCCGGTCAGTCTACTGACCAATGTGCATCCAATTGGGAGAAGAAGCACAGGCGGTGCTTTCTCCTGATGCACTTTCTGAGATTCCGTTTGTTGTCTGGGCGAAGGAAGGAAGAGAATACGGCCTAGGAGCAATCATGATCACTCAACAGCCCGGTGCAATCCCGACGAACTCCTAAGTCAAGGTGACAACTTCTTCGCTTTCCACCTGGTTTCCAGTTCAGATTTGGCGCGTTTCAGAAGGGCTAACGCGCACTACTCTTCTGATATCCTAACCGCCATCGTGAACGAACCCATCAAGGGCAACTGCTACTACTGGTCTTCCCCGAAGCTCTCTTTCCAATGAGGGCAAGACTGAGAAACTTGGGGGATTCTCCTGTCGCTTGTTCGAAGTAGTACTTGACTTCTTCCAGCTCCCTTTTCCGTCCGGCGAAGAATCTCCGGTTTCTTATCGGTTTCGTGAAGTCATAGGGATTTGTTGGCACGTCTATTCATATTGGGTTACGAAGTTTTTCTTATATGCATTGCACATTACCAACCCGTGTGTGAAACGGACGAAGGCATGACGCCCACCGGTTGCCGGCTATCTGGAGGTTTCTGGTGGCAGTGCTTTCCAACCTTACATGCAAGGGAGCCTATGCCGTGGTGCCTGTTTTCATTCCTGCTCTCATGGAAGCTTATTATGTCATCCCACGTGTCGTTTCTGGTTTATCAGGTCCAAGGTAATGTTTCTGAAACAAAGGAACTGCGCATCGCTTCTCCCCTTTAAGCGCAATAGATGAAATCTTAGCATCGGCTCTGAATGTAGTCCTAATCACTCTGACGCATCTGAAGCATCATCGGCAGAACCAATGCCAAAGACCACGTCTTACTATTGGATTGCTGGCTTGGTGCTCTGGGGCACCAAGAACGCTTGGGAACTTCCGCCATGATCGGCAAAGGTAAGCGTATGCACGAGTTCAATCGAACTCCGAATCGAAGGGCCCAGGGACGTCAAGTTTTTCATTTGCGGCCGAAAGTGCTGAACTCCGTGCATCCATCTGGCACTCTGACCGCTATCAATACCGTTTCGATGATTTTCGTAGTCATGAGTGCCCAATAGCTAGGGGCAAGACTCGATACTGGTTCACTACGAGCTTGGAGGCAGAAGGTGTGGTTTTGACTTCTCACGAAGGGCATATGACGAACCATGCACCAGCCAGTGTTGTCGTCTAAGGTAGGTGAAGTCCAGACTATGCCCCGTCAGCCCGGTACCGGTTCTTTTGTGTCGAAAATGCTCTGTGTCCTCATCCTCACCCTACTGCCAGTATTCTTGATTGGTGACCTGCTTGCTTCATTGGGCTTTGTGCCTGCGATGCTACGCTCCATTGGGATGCTTTTTGCTGCGTGTTGTTTCCTAGTTGGCGCATGTGCCATGGCGTTCATCGGCGTGTCTAGGAACAAGATCATGATCTGGCTCAGTGGCCTTGCAGCTACAATTGTGGTTGTAGCAGCCAGCGCAGTGCTCATTCTGGGACAGCTCGCTATGATTTACCCCGTCGAAGCATTGATCACGACTCTCGTAGCTGTGTCCCTTCTCTTCGCCCTTAGTAGTCGAAGGGGGCAACGCGATGCACCAAGCGTTATGTATACTAAGGCATCGCCTTTGGGCGCGGTCGTTACTTCTGCCAAGATCTCACTTCGGTCGGTCGACCTAGTGAAAGGGGTTGAGGTCGTCGGGATCCCTGACGAATACCTGGGGCTCTCCGAAGAAGCGCCCCGGTCTAGAGCCAAGAGCCAGCCCTTCTACAATCTGTTACGAGTTCTCATGGTTGCTGGTGTCCCATTGGCCTTGCGGTTGGAACGCCACTCTGGCAAGACGCGTGTCTACTACCTGACTTGGTCCCATGATGCACAGAAGATGGTATACTACGAACAGTCATTGGTTGATGCAGTACGGGCTCATCTTCCCCAGTTCGACGTCCGGATCGTGGACGCGCTTGGACCGCTTTCGATAGACTCACAGGACATCGGAATAGCAGTCCACCTCCATGGCGAGCCGCTATCATATGAGGAAGAGAAACAGCGGGTCGACAGCCTCACGGTCATGGCGGATGTCCTCCAGCAGCTTGACAACGGAATCATTCAGGCCCATGCGATTCCCTACGAGGCAAGCGGCTCAGAACTCAGGGCGACAGAACGAGACTATCAGAAACAGATGGAACAGTCCCAACGAACAGTTTCGACATCTAATCGTGCACTCCTAGCAGAGCAGTCCCAGCTATCAACCACCCGGGTGGATGTGCGGGCGTCCCGCCTAGCGTCCCAGACTCTTCAAGATGTCAAGAGACTGAGCAGCCGGTATCTCTGTAGAGCCGGCGTGACTGCAGCCTGTTGGGATCGAGACGACAGGCGAGCAGAGCGAAACGCTCGTAGACTCATGGACGTCTTGATGGGCACGCTCGCACCTGCTGCAAAGGAGAAGGACTTCTCTGTCACCTTGAGAAAGAGCAAGTCAGAGTTCGAGAGAGTGTGTCGGGGGCTCCCCAGCTCTGAGCTCACAGTCCTCACTCCTGAGGAGGCTGCTGTCTTCTTCGTGCTTCCGGAGCGCGACCTTGGCATAAGGGTCAGTAAGAGGAGTTCCTTTTCCTCCGGCTCTGCCTCAGTCATAGACACTCACGCCCAAGAGAACTCAATACCGTTGCCTGCTACGCCGCCGCAGCAGCCAGTCATAGAGGCTCCGTGGTCTAGACCTGTGGCACAGTGGAAATACGACTTCGGGAGGACCATATTGCTTGGTTACCCGTTGAACTCGGCGGGTGAACCAATCTGTGACCGGCCGATCGGGATGCGTGTTGACATGATGGACTCCCACACATACATTGGAGGAGGGACGCGGTCAGGCAAGAGCACGACGGGAATCTGCATCTCGGCACAGAGCTCAAGACTGGCCATCCCTCCCGTGGTCCTTGCAGGATCAAAAGGACTGGAGTGGGCCGTGCTTCTGGCGGTAGACCCTGATGCGAGAGTGTTCACTCCTGGGGACCCGGGCATCGCTCCGCTCTGCTTCAATGTCTTCCGTCCTCCTCCGGGTGTTCCAGTACACAGATGGCTCGATCGGCTCGTAAATGTGTTCTGCTCTTGGATGCCCAATGACGGTGTCCTAAAGATGCATTTTGAGGACGTGTTCTACACCGCATATCGCCGGTGCGGCTGGAGCGTCAGTGACAACACGCACGGGCGGGAGATGACGCTGGTCGATCTGTACGAGGCCGCCATGGAGGTCTCAAGAA
>CAZVZC010000029.1:0-28104 GCA_964631415.1 uncultured archaeon
GGCCCAGAGTGGACTTGATAGCATCAGAGATGACGATACCTGCCATGATGTTGTTAGCCTGCGCAGACTTTCCACGGTTCCTTGATGTGCCTTCCTTTAGTATCAAAACCGGTGTTCCACTTAGCTGTGCCATATCGAATTCCCCTTTGGGGTTCCACGGCCAAGCTGTTATCTCATGTCAACTTGCACCGTTGAACTCTGTCAAAACTGTGCATGGACTTCGGTGTTTCGTATAAAAAGATTGTCTTTGGGCGGCGCTACGGCCTCAGCCCCTTGCACTCACAATCATACCGAGCGGCCAGACCTTTATCAATACCTGATAATCCCACACTTCCTGCATCTGAGAGCTCTCACATTGGGACACGTCCAGTTCAAGACGGATGAATTGTCGCCCAGCGGCTCGCCAAGACCCCCGAATCTTGGAACATGGTCGTTCCAGTAGACTCCGTGTGCTTCCACAATGTAGCCTCTCTCCATAGGGTTACCACATGCTGGACACGAGTCATCATCAAGAATCCCTTTCAGTGGTCTGTTAGCAAGCTGCCAACACTTTGGGCACCTGAGAGTGCCGTCCGGAGAGATCTGGGGTCGCTCAGTACTCCCATAGTACGGACACGAGGTCATCTCATCCCTTCCTCACAGACCTCATTGCGTTCAAGTCTTATGTGCGTAGCTATTCCTTCTGTCACTGTATCAGGATTGGAGCTGGTTCTTCTGGTCAGACTCTGACAATCGTGAAGGCGCCTTCTGCCTTGCCCGTTTCAAAGGCCGTCAGCCTGGACAACCTATTCTCCATGACTTGGACTGCGACTTCAGATGAGTCACACGCTATCCAACGGCGTTTCGTCTTTTCGGCCGCGACTGCTGTTGTTCCTGCCCCAGCAAAGAAGTCTGCAACGATATCGCCTGGATCGCTTGCACATTCGATGATTCTAGATAAGAGGGCCTCAGGTTTCTGCGTGAGAAAGCCAGTGTATTCCTCGGACGCACCTTGCACTGGGGGAATGTCCAACCACAGATCGGACACGGGGACCCCTGGTACATCATCCAAGTACTGTTTCTTCGAGTACCGACCATTCTTGCTTCTGTATATGATGCCCTGATCCCACCATTCGTCCAAAGTTTCCTGCTTGTAGAGATAGGGTGCAGTCCTCCCGTGCCATTCAAATTGCTTTCTGTGTTGCGATCGCTGTATGCCCTGTGCCTCTATCTCAATCAATCTAAACCGTCCCTTCTCATCAGCATACATGTAGGGCCGCAGAGACTTCTCATCATGCCTCATATAGACTGGTTTCACTTTGAACTTGCTCTGGTTTCTAGCGTACACAAGAATGGTGTCATGTTGGCTTCCAAATCCCTTGCTCTGAGCTTTGGGACTGTTCGTACGCTTCCATACTATTTCGTTGACGAAGTTGGCATGACCGAAGATCTCATCCATGAGGACTCTTGCATAGTGCGAGACGTGCCAGTCTAAGTGCAACCAGATGCTGCCATCATCCTTGAGCAAGGGCTTCATTGCAGCAAGACGTTCTCTGAGAAAGACCAGATACTGCTCAAGTCCCCCTTCCCACTTGTCTGTGAATGTGCTTCTTTCGGAAAGCACGGGCGCTCTTTTCTCAGAATTGCCAGTCTTGAGCTTAAGACTATAGTCTGTGTCGGTGAAGAAAGGAGGGTCTAGGTAGATGAGCTTGATACCTTTGTCGTGATTCTTAGCCAGTGCCGTGGCCACATGCAAGCAGTCTCCCACGAAGATCGCGTTCCGCCAAGACTCCATGGCTCAAGTGAGACAAGATGCCGCCTTTAAGAGCTGTCCCAAAGCCGGCAGGATCAGAAACACGAATCCGACATCAATATTAGAGCGTCTGTTCTCAGCAGATTGCGTTTTGGAGGTAGTATCGGCAATTGTCAAGGTCCGGACTTCCAATGATGCTCATGTTGGTGCCTCTTCTCCTATTTCCAGTTGCGGTATGCGGGCTGGTCGTTGCTGGACCCATCTTACCGTCGCAAGCCCAGGCTTCTACGAACGTTGCCTTGGTTGGCGCCAGTAACGAACCGTCGGTGGCGACGTCATTACAACTGGATTCGCAATCGATTCACCTGACCTTGTTCTCTTCGATTGCAGCAGCAGTCGCCGACCCGACAACTAAAGCACTAATAATTGCTGATGTTCCCATGGGTCCATCCGATGTCGGGGTGCTCACAGCCTTCCTTACAGATGGTGGTGGCATCCTTGTTCTGGTTGGTCCTTCTGTTACTACTAATGGGACTGGGTTCCAGGAGCTCGGAATCACACAGAACAACAATCTCGTTGCGAGCAGCGATCGAGCAGGGGTAGTCACGAGGATGATGACAACGGCCCATCCTGTGATGAACTTCGACTGGGCTTCTGCTCCGCCCACTGAGAAAATGACGATTCTTCCAGCACTCAATCCCTTGACTGTGAAGCTTCTCGCGAACGACACTGGCTTCGGGACTGGCGGTGCTCCACTGCTCGTCTACACTACCTTGGGCTCGGGTAACATACTGGTTTACACACCTTGGCTCACCATCAACAGCACTGCAGAGGAGCATCAGGTGAATTATGAAACTGTTCTCTGGCCCTACTTCAATTACTTCCTGTACTTGACAAGTATGTACCTAGGCGGCGAAAGCCCATACACATATGCAGAGTGGGCGTACTCACCCGTTCCTCATTTTGAGCAGCAAATGATTATCATGGTGATAGTCGCTGTGGTTGGAGTTTCCACTGTCTATTCGTTCCGAAGGATGAGGCGGAAGTCGACCGAGCACCCTGAGGTGCTCACCGAAATGGAAAGGGCTGAGCTGCTTGTCAAGACGGGCGAAAAGATCAGTGACTGGGAAGAGATAGGAATGCACAGGCAGATAGGTGGATTCCTAATACAGCTCTTTGTCACTCTTCTCCTTGTGATCCCGCGAACTATCCTGGCTGTCATGATCTACCCTCGGTACATAATGCCGTTTCCGCAAGCAGCTGGGTGGTTCTCCTTCAGTGTGAACCTCTTCCTAGGTCTGTGGACACTGTTTGACCTCAGTACAGCCGTGGCTCTGGCAAGATACTTCGCTGAATACCGTGTGTCTCAGCCTGAAGAGGCCGTGAAGTATGCGCAGATCTTCGTATGGTGGCAGTGTCTGAGTGGCGTCGTCCAGATCACGTTTATTGCGTTCGTCGGTTCGATTGTATTCCCTCACACCTATCTGGCTCACCTTACATACGTGTTTATCGCGCACTCTCTGTTTCAGTTCCCGGGTTTCACTCTGCTCTTTGTCTACGTCTTTCAGGGAATGAACAGAATCGACTATCATCAGATCTCAACTATCCTGAAGTACGTAGTCTTCGATATTGCAGGCCCTTACACTATCATACTGGTGTTCAGATGGTGGGGATCTCAGAATCCGATATTCGGCGAAGCACTTGCTGGCGCAATTGGGCAGGCAATCGGGTCGTACCTTTCGGAATACCTAACACTTATCGTTTCTATGTATATGTTCAAGAGTCTTGGTTTCAAGGCCAGCACTCTGTTCAGGGTGGACTTCAAGTCTGAGCACATTAAGAGGGCTTTGAAGTTTGGTGCCAAGTGGACTGTCGGTGCAGCAACGGTCCCGATTGTCTGGTTCTATCAAATGCTTCTAGTGAGCACCAATCTGCTGAACTGGTCTGCCCTGCAAGGTCAGTATCAACTAGCATGGGACCTAGCAATAATGGTTAGCATAGTGGGTCTCTTCATGGAGAGCATGCTTGGAGGAATGTCAGAATCCTACTCCCATGGAAAGAAGAAGTTGACAGAGCTCTATGTCGCTCAAGGCCTCAAGTACGGTGCCTTCTTCGTGTTTTGGCTAGTATCATCACTGGCAGCTGTTGGTGGTAGGGCAATCTTGGGGGCCGCTGGACAGGAATGGGCTTATGCGGCTGTCCTGCTTCAGTTCTTCTTGATATTTCAGGTGCTGGGATTCTGGAGTTGGCTTGGCGATTGGGTCTATGCAGCAGCGGAGAGAACCGGACTTGCAGCTGGTGTCTGGATCCTTGAGCAGGCAATTAGAGCGGTGGCAATGACTTACTTTGTGGTTGTGCAACCAACTCTGACAATCACCTGGCCCGTACACTTCTCAGTCTATCTTGGCGGAATGCCGGGGATAATCGTCGGCTATTGCATCGGCCTCTTCTGCAAGGATCTGGTTGCATGGATAGTTATTCGCAGGGTGATAACCAAACCAAAGCTCTACGTCTGGCAAAGCTATGTGGGCCCTGCTTTGGCTGCGGTTGTGAACTACATCGCGCTTGAGATGCTCGCCCAATACATATGGGACGGTGACATAATCACTTCTGCCCTGCTCTTCTTTGTCGGCACAATCCCGTCACTCTACCTGTTCGCATTTGTGAGCGGCCTCACCGGAACTTGGGACGCACATACGCTTGCTGAATTCAAGAGGGCATCCCAAATGGTTCATATTCGAGGACTAGGCTGGTTGGCTAGAAGATTCTACGGCTCCATAGCTCTTGGTGCACATGTTTCGCCATTGCACAACAGGTTCCCGATAGACATCTACGATGAAGCGATGGTCGAGGCTGAGGAGCTTACAAGAGAGAAGAAGAAGCTCGTGATCTAGTCCAGCAAAGATGGAGCTCACGTTTTCAAGTGAGCTCCTCCACGGGCTGTCATACTGGTTCAGCCTGTCCTCTAAACAGATGGAGAGCTAGTTTCCCATTACCCAAGGAAGACGACGATTGTCAAGAGGAATGAGGAACCGGTCACATATCCATGTCGACTGATTCATCGGGCGCCTCTGCAGCTGCTACCTCACGCGCAGCCTTGGTCCTTACGAGCCTGACCATATAACCAGCAACGCGGTTTCTGACCTTGTTTGTGCTAGCATCCGTGTACTGCTCGACAAGGCGCTTGTTTGTTTCGAAATCAGCAGTGAACTCGTCTGGAAAGTTCTGTAAGAGGGTTCGTGCCGCAATCTTGATGTAACCTGGTCGTATGCTGCCCAATCTGCACTCACCGTTTAATGTGTGTCAAGTCAAGGGCTCGTTCAGACTGTGTTTATAAAGAATGTGTTCCTGACTGCGCTCACCGCGTGTCTAGTGAGGCAGCCGAGTCATGCAGTATGGACGATTGGCCGAGGCGTATACTCGCATAGAGTCCACTTCCGGTCTCCTTGAGAAAACGGAGGTCTTCTCATTGTTGCTCAAGGAAGCAGAGCCTGCAGAAGTGAGTCTAGTAGTCGCATTGACAATGGGCAAATTGCATCCTGATTGGTTGGGCGCACCAGAGATCGGTGTCGCTGAAAAGATGGCCATTCAGGTTGTTGCTATTGCTGCCTCTGTTGCAGAAACCGCCGTCAGAGAGAAGCTCCGTCGGACGGGTGACATCGGAGCCGCTGCAGAGAGTCTGTTGTCACAGGGATCTCAAGGGACGCTCTTCGGAGAGGAGCCGACAGTCAAGTTCGTCTACGACACTCTTGACGCCGTGTCAAAGGCTTCTGGCCAAGGAAGCAGTAGAGAGAAGATTGCGAAGCTCGTGGGTCTTGTCAGCAACGCAACGCCTCTTGAAGCCAAGTACATTCTGCGTACTGTAACGGGTGACCTCAGGCTCGGGATGGGTGATATGATCATAGTCGACTCACTGGCCGCGGCCTATGTTGGCGAGAAAGGCGCCAGCGAAGAGATTGAACGGGCGTTTAACGTGTGTAGCGACCTCGCACATGTTGCAGACCTTCTTGCTCAGCGCGGCATGGGATCTATCAGGTCGGTCAAGGTAGAGGTTGGGACTCCCATTCGCATGATGGCTGCAAAGAAGCTCTCCAGTTCGTCAGAGATTCTGGAGAGGTTGAACCACAAGGCGCTGGTCGAGTTCAAGTACGATGGAGAGAGGGTCCAAGTCCATAAGAACGGAGATCAGATTGTCCTCTTCTCGCGCCGCCAGGAACGAATAACTGACCAGTACCCGGACGTTGTTGAGCTTGTGCGCAAATCTGTCCGCGCCAGCAGGTGTGTGATTGAAGGTGAGTGTGTCGCGATAGACTTGGCGACAGGGAAGATGCGGCCCTTTCAGGAGCTGATGCGTCGCCGCAGGAAGACGGACATAGACATGATGAAGGACTCTGTGCCTGTAGCTCTCTTCTTTTTCGACATCCTCTATCTCGAAAACAAGGATGTTACAGACCTGCCCATGCTCGAGCGCAGAAGCCTGCTAGAGAAGGTGGTGAAGAAGAGCGATAGGGTTTCGCTGACCAACGGGGAGCTGATAGACGACCCGGAGCGACTCGACGAATTCTTCAAGGGCGCACTTGACCGAGGTGTAGAGGGTATCATCGCCAAGGCGATTCACAAGGAGTCGAGCTATCAGGCGGGGTCCCGAAGCTGGCTCTGGGTGAAGATGAAACCGTCGTACCAAGGCCTGTCAGATGCGCTGGACTTGGTCGTGGTCGGCGCTATCTATGGTAGGGGGAAAAGGACTGGCGTCTACGGCGCAATCTTGGCCTCTGTCTACGACCCTGACTCCGACACCTATCCTACGGCCTGCAAGATAGGCACAGGATTCACTGAGGAGATGCTGACCGAGTTCAAGCAGAAACTTGAGAAGTATGTCATCGAGCAGAAGCATCCAAAGGTTGTTGCCGACATCAAAGCTGACGTCTGGTTCGACCCACAGGTTGTGATAGAAGTGATCGGTGACTCGATTACTGGGAGTCCCACCCATCCGGCTGGCAGGGGGCGGATTCGCGGCAGCGGGCTTGCAGTACGGTTCCCACGCTTCACGGGTAGGTGGCGGGATGACAAGGCGCCGACGCAGGCTACGACGGTAGACGATCTCGTTGACACGTTCGAAAGCCAGCGAGGTCGTTGAGTTTGTGAGTCATTATGTCTGACCTGACCCATTCCGACACTTTTAGAAGGGCTTGTTAGCGTAGGTCGGCCAACCCGGAGGCTTCCTCGTGCACAGTGTGAGAGTGAGCAGCGAGAGAATGAGGTTCAGTGCGGCTCACTTCGTAGTGGATGCTAGTGCGTGTGAACACCTCCACGGACACAACTACGAGGTCGAACTGGACATCAGTGGGCCTGTAAACGAACATGGCATGATCCTCGATTTCAGAGAGCTGAAGAAGAGAGCGGCCGAAGTGTGCGAGAAGCTCGATCATAGGGTGCTACTGCCAGGCCAATCCGGGGCAATCAGGATCCGTGAAATCGCTGGTTCAGTCGAAGTGAAGGTGGCAGGCAAGCGATATGTCTTTCCAACGGAAGACTGCCTCATCCTACCTGTTGCGGCAACGACTGCAGAACTCCTTGCAGAGCACATAGCCGCCGGGCTCGGCTTGCCGAAGTCCTACGATGTTCATGTCTGCGTTAGTGAGAATGTGGGCAGCACCGGATGCTATCACTCCAAATAGACATTGGTAATCACGCGAGCGTGAAGTGCAATGGTGATTGACACACAGAATGAGGAGCCCCGACACAGAATACATCTGAGTAGAGTTGGGGTCAAGAACCTGAAGACCTTTGTCATCACAGAGCGGGGCGGTCTCAGATACCATCTGGTTCCGAAGGTACAGATCACAATTGACCTTCCCGCAGAGATCAAGGGAATCCACATGTCCCGACTCGTCGAATCCATGACTGAATCGATCTCCGACGAGTTCAGCGTACACAGTTCTGTCGAGGAGCTTCAGATGCATATACTCGAGGCTCTTGCACGCAAACATCGATTCAAGCATGGTGAAGTCAAGTTCGATTTCGAGTTCGGGTACGAGAGCAAGACACCTGTGTCCAAGAAGAGGACCTGGGAAGTGTGCGACATAACGGCTATCACCGTGAAAGAGGATCTGAAACCATTCTCGCACAGTGTTGAGGTGCGTGTCATTGGCAACACAGTCTGCCCTCATTGCATGGCAAACAACGATGGCATGACGCACATGCAAAGAGCTTTGGGTGTTTTGCGCGTGGTTGGGGCAACCAGCGACATTCCAAACTATGGTGATATGATCGACGTCATCGAGAAGTCGTTCTCAAGCAAGACGTACTCACTGCTCAAGATCGAGGACGAGGTCTACGTGACGAAGCAGATGCATGAGAACCCCCAGTTCGTGGAAGACGTGTGCAGGAACATACTGCAGAATGCGAAGGAGTCTTTCAAGGACAGGAATCTCGAGATGTATGCAGAGGCAACGTCCATGGAGAGCATTCACAAGCATGATGTTGTTGCCGAGGGTCGAATAGTCACCAATGGAGGCTAGATCTTTTCTCAGGTTGGCTGGTAGACTGGCTGAAACGGCAAGATGGCATCAGTGATTATAGCCTTAGACGCCTGATTGGGAGGTCAAACCAAGACCTTGATGATGAGCTAACAAGTGTATGGGCCTGATTCGAGCCCATAGTGGTTGTCATAGAAACGCTCTTTATTGTTGACGCACGTCTGTCGAAGCATACATGGGCACGACTTGCGTGGTTGCAGTCATGCCCGATTCCGCGGAGACTCAAGTAGGATGAAGCGCCAAGGCTATGCAGTGGTCGCTTTACTTGTCGTGTTTCTAGGTCAGTTTGCGGCCGTCAACTGTATACCTGGGTGGAACGCATTTGAAGGCGCTTTCGGTGACAGTGTAACACATACTTCTCCCGATCGAGGAAACGACCAAGATAAGGTCGCACCTGCTGAGCCTGCTCCGGATGACGAAGGCATCGATTCCCCCATGCAGGGCTTCCTGACTGCTCAAGATATGGGAAGCGGCACTCTGAATCCGGTTTCAGTGGAGCAAAGAGGCTACACTACATCTGGAAACCTCTCAGCCCGAACCGACACAGGAACCAACACAAGTGCGAATCTGTTCATTGATCAGGAGCACGGTTGGAAGGGCAGTCTTGCCGAAGTGAACGTATCTGGTCTTCAGAGGCTCTATGTTGTGAATGGGTCGTTTTTGACGGGCACGCCCGGTTCGAACGCGAATCCAAACGGTACTGTCGCTTGCAAGCCTGACGGCTGGAATGCAATGAGCAATTCGACTAACACGTTTCAGACCCAAGTGGCTACCTATGACCAGAGCGGTACCCGATTTGTTGCGGTTGAGAACAGAGGAAAGCAAGCCGGTATAAACTACTATCACTATGCCGGGACTCGTGTACTCTGGACTCAGAGCGTGGATAATGTTCCTCAGACAACCTAGTTTATCCTTAGGTTTTCCTACATGTATCTCAGCGGTCCCCTTGGCTTAGCGCTCTCAAACAGTTGTCACTTGACCGTCTACCTCAATCAGGCAAGAGTATGGAATCAGAGTCTTCCGGCACTTCCTCAAAGAGGGGTCTGGTACGATACTGGCTCAATACTTGTCAACAAGCCGGACTTAGGCACGACATTCGATTTCAGAATCGGCATAGTAATTGACGACGACATGACCCTCAGTTCCAGTACCTATGGTGTCGTGAACGCCGCATACATCACAGTCAACGTTGATGATGTGTTCCTAACCGGGGCTGACTCGCCTACCTTTGGCAGAGTATCGCTGCAATTCAAGGCGGGCAATACCACTTTTCCCATCACTGGGGCCTCAGGATCTGGTTCGGTCAGCATCCCGAATCCTAGCTTCTGGACATCAAACCCACTGACAGTGACAGTGCAATCAAACACAAGCGTATCCTTTTACTATGTAGCTCGCGTTCTTTCCCATCATTATGGTAACTCGACATGGACGACTGAGATGGCCAAGACGGGGGTCTGGTATGATGCCCACCCTTGGTCAAGCTCTGATTTGCGGCTTTTCACGTACATTGGATCACTCGGCAGCTATGAGCAGTTCTCTCTTCGCATAACGACTCCTAGCGATTGGGCGAACGCGACTATTTACGATCCGTTATTCGCAGATGTGACTGGACAGTGCTCGATTGGGCCTGGGCTTGTCACTGTTCCTCAGAGCGTTCTTAGCCTCCTTGGATGGTGGCAGGTGACATTCCAAGCGCCCAACTACTTGAAGGCAATTGTGATTCAGAAGTACGACTCACAGAGTAGCTCATGGTCGAATGAAAGTTCATTCAGGCCAGCGAATCTGACAAGAGCACTCGTCAACGTAAGGACGGCAGAATCAGTCCCAGCGGATCTGAACAATGTGAACGCCACATGGGTGCTTCCGAATGGGACTGTGTGGGCAAACGAGTCTTTCAGTGGAGGGGTATCAGGTTGGATTAGCAGCAGTTCACATGTCATTGACAGCTCGGCGGCGGGCATGTGGTCGGTAATAGTGTCTTGGAGCAATGGCTCTGAGGTCGCATACAGTAATGCTCACTTTGATGTCTACCACCAAGTCACACTGTCACCGGTTTATACTGAGATTGAAACAGATGCTGGGCTTGTTGTAACGAGTCTGGTTAGGTTCATTGACTTCGATAACGGGCGATACTTGATGGATGACTCGGTATCAGTCGCTGGCAACTGGTCTGGCGTCGACACCGTTTTCACACCCAACTTGGCGAAGAGCTGGTGGGAGGGCATCTTCGATACATCACTCGTCGAGCCCGGCACATATGTGGTAAGAGTCAATGCATCACGGCCATTCTATGATGCATCATACTGCTTGTTTGTCATCAGGTCGACAGCTGTAACACGGTTGGCTTCACCGAACTCGCCATGGACCAGCTGTGCCTGGAACTCGACAGTTCAGCTCACTTTCGCATACGAACTGCTTGACTTTGAATCACATGTGTGGATACCTGTTACGAACTTAACGGGTAATGTATACGCTAATCTCAACTGGACTGCTGGACATTGGTCAGTGTCACAGAATGCAACCCTTGGAGTCTATGTGTTTATCGTAGATGCGGGGGCTCGACCATCAGGCAACTGGCTATTGAACTTCACATTCACCAGGCTGAGTCATCAACCACAACAGATGCTCATCATGCTTCTAGTATCACCAGTCGTCACAACACTGACGTTGGATGGCCCTACATCCGGCCAAGTTGACATCAATGAGGAGCACTCACTGAAGGTCACATATGCCGACAGTAACGGCGTTCCGATAGGGGCGGCAAATGTGACTGTTGATGACGTTTCGCCGGCCGAGGGACTTCAGGTCTCTTCGATCACAGAGGTCCCATCTGAACATGGGAACTACACCCTGACACTGACACCGAAACACCTTGGCGTTTTCACAGTCAGACTTCTTGCTACAAAGAGTGAATCGCAACCTGCGACTTCCATCTTTGTACTACTGGTCAATGACATTGCCACTGCTCTCCACATTACGACAGGCGACAGTGCCGTGATTGGTTACACTGACGTCTACACGGCGGTGTTCCATTATGAGATGCTGAATGGTTCGGGTGTCGAAGACGCCTCGATAACCATCCTCTTCACTGGTCCTTCAGGAGGTCTCACATGGTCTACACCTTTGCAGACAGGCATAGGGAACTACAGTGTGGAGTTCAGCCCAGTTGATTCAGGAACCTACCTCGTGACCATTGCGGCGTTTCTGCCGTACTATCAGAGCAGCTCTGCCATGTTCTTCCTCATTGTCAGTGACATATCTTCTGAGCTGATGCTTGTCAATGGCACTTCAGCCTCTGTTCTGTTTGGCAATAGCTACCGACTTGTCGTCCACTATACTAACTCTTCGGGCTTTGGCCTAGACGGTGCAGATGTGAGGGTAGAGTCTCTGAATCCTCTTGGTGCACTCGAGGTTTCTGCCACGGAACCTCTGGGGCAGGGCTTGTACTCAATTGTCCTCACCCCTACGCAAACAACGACTGCTAACGTTTTGATCAGTGCCAGCTTCCTGAACCATCAGACCGGTTTTGTCACGTTTACGCTCACAACAATGGCAATACCCGCCTTCCTCACAGTCATGAATTCGGCAGCTGTGACCTCAATCGACCGCAACTTCACTCTGTACATGAGGTTGCAGACTGAGAGTTTGGTGGGGCTGGCTGGAGCCGTCATCACTGTCCAAAACCCCCCAGTTGAAGTTGCTTTTGTGGGTCCTGTCGATTTGGGCAATGGCCTTTATGCATTAACGATGGTCCCCGCTAGTGTTGGAGCGTATGATATACTCTTCAGAGCGAGCCTTCCAAACTATCAGAATGCATCGGCTGCATTCGCTCTGAACATCATCAAGGTTCCCACAACTCTTCATATTGCAGGTGGTCTTTCATATGCGGCAGTGCGGTTTGGAAACGCCTATGCACTCCGTGTAATGTATGAGCGCACAGACATCATGCAGAACGTCACTGATGCGACAATCAGTGTGTATCTCTCACCAGAGGAGGGTCTCATGTGGACTGTCCAACAACTCGATGGCTACTATAGCATAGGGCTATTGTCCGGGTCCTTGGGTAGGTGGACAATCATAGTTTCTGCTGAGAGAGAGAACCACACCCTAGCATCGGTTCAGTTCGTACTTGATATTATCACCATCAGTACCACACTGGGTGCTGCTGCACATCCAGAAACCGTCAACTACAGCAGGCCATTCCTATTCACACTTACATACCGCGTCCAAGATAATCAAAGCGGCGTTTCTGGAGCGAGCGTCCTTGCTACAGGCGATGGTTCAGAATGGCTTTCTATTCAGGACTTAGGAAATGGCAGTTACAGCGTGAATGTGACACCCGTCGGCCTTGGGGACTTCTCTCCTCTGCTGACTTTCGACAAGCCTGGCTACGAGTCAAAGCAGTACCGGCTCTCGTTCACCGTCGTGAAAACACCTCTGAAGGTTCTGCTCTTGAGTAACTCCTATGCCACTGAGGGTGTGCCCTTTGATGTCATAGTCAGAGTCTCGGAAGAAGACACTGGCAGACCTGTCAGTGACGCCGCGGTTTCATTCAGGATATCTTCAGACCTTGCAGGTGATTTCCTTTCCATGGATGAAACCGATGTACCTGGTGTATACAGCCGCCAATACATGATGCCTCTGTGGGTGGACCTGACCAGCTTTACACTGGAGATCGCTGTCTCCAAGGATAACTACGGGCTTCGTGGCGGGTTCTCTGCCGCCTTCTTCAAGGAACAGAATTTCGCGGTGAGGATGACGCCTGTCATTACCAGCACGGGGTTTTTGGCTCTGGTGGTGCTAGTATCGGCAGTTGGTTTTAGAATCCTCAGGAAACTGCGAAGGCAGCGGAATATTGAGGCCCTGAGTGTCAAGAAACGCTTCGATGACGTCGCCAATATCATTGGTCTGATTGTATTGCACAAGACCAGCGGAGTTCCCCTGTACTCCAAGATTCTGAGAGGTGGTTTCGAGGAAGGCATGATCTCAGCTTTCGTTTCGGCCATCACTTCCTTCAGGTCCGAGTTCGGAATGGATGAGAGTCACTGGGAATACGAAGTAATCCCGATCTCAGATATAATCAGTGCGGTGGCGACCAGAAACCTGATTTGTGCCTTCATGACTGTTTCGGCGCCCTCAGCGTCTCAGCAAGTGAAGATGGAGGCGTATGCGAGATCCTGTGGTGCCATGTTTGATGACTTGTTTGGGGACGTTCGGGGACAGGTCCTCGACCAGGAAACCGTGAAGGCGCTCGACTCCCTGTTCTATGACCTTATGGATGGCAACCTCCTGACGCTCTATAAGCGGAGATGGGATACTGCATTACCACGGCGGCTAAAGTGCCTTCTAGCCACTGCATCCTTCATTGAGAGACCGGATGGTTTCTTGCTCGGCGAACTAGCAAAAGGAATGACCTCCTGCGGAATTGAGGAGAGTTACGCATACAAGCTTATCCTCGAGGCCATAGAGGGTCAGGTCCTTGTGCAGGCGGAGAGATCAGATGAGGGGACCAGCATCCCTTTGGTGGATAAGAGCACACAACCATCCTGAAGTGAACCGCTCATTTTCAGGTGGATAGAGTCGACCCTTGGCAGTCACTGCCATTGATCACCAACACAGGCTCATGACTCGCAAGATCGGATTCATCTCAACTCAGCCTTTGCATCCGCGCGTTCATGGCCAACCGTTCCTGCAACAGCGGTTGCCTACCCTGTCCCCTCTCCTTCTACTCGACTGACTCTTGAGTGCATGTGAGTCACGCGCGTAGATGCTCCTAGGAGGCCTGGCCTCGAGGGTCATACTCACATGGTCTGGACGTGATACTATGGTATTACCTTAGTATGTTGTATGTTGTATCAAGCTTTAATAGCAACGCAGAGGAAGTAGAGGGTAGTTGTACCGCGCAGTTCGGATATGAACGGAGACACGAATCATGGCCCACAACATACACACCAAGACAAGACCCGTGTCAACTCTGCAGAGAAACGCGCAAGTTCTGCACGTTCTGTACGGACTCCTTGACAGCGACAAGGAACCCAGTGACGCCGACGCAGAGAAGCTCAGATACCTGTATGCGAGTTCCTAGGCACTTTCACGCTCCTCATTTTATATGAGGCCAAATCGTTGTCTCCATGCGCGCACCTCCCGGCAAGCAGAGAGACAGTGGGGGCAGACCTTTGATCTGCCCTCACAAACTGCTGGCCTTGGTCTGAACACGACCGGTCAGTCAACAGCTGTTCTTTCTAGTACCGTAGCGGTTCAAGACAAAAGATTCAAGCACATGCTTGTATCTCTCATCTGTCATGGAGCCGCCGACCAGACTCGAGAGGTACTTGGCCATCGAAACCGTCGGGGGGCCAAGCTGGCACCCCATCTCTGATAGGATTGCCTATGTTTCCAACGTGACCGGTACTTTCCAGGTATACACGATACAGGTCAATAAGCATGGCGCCGTCTTTCCACTGCGCATGACCTATGAAGAAGACAGGTGTACAGTCCCGCGCTACTTGCATGATGGCTCTCTTGTATTCTGTAAAGACTGCAGAGGCAACGAGAACTTCCAGATTGGCACAATTGCTGGTGAACAGATAGTCTGGTTGACAAGCAGCCCGAAGGCGAAACACCTGCCAACTTACTCCTCCGAAAGAGGCCTCTATTACATTGCGAACCTCAGCAATTCATCCCGGCTTGACACTTACAGGCTGAATCTGCCGCTGCTTGAGAACGAGCCCGAGCTGTTATTGGAACCCGACGAAGGGTTGGTGACTGTCGAACTGGTTTCAGATGATGAGAGGTATGCAGTGCTGGAGAAGGACATCGGGGCATCGCAACAGGAGCTAATGTTGCTAGATATCGAGAGTCGGACGGTCATGAACCTGACCAAGGGCCTCACGGGGGAAAGACCCACTCGATGGAAGGCAATTCGTTTCTTGGGGCGCGAGCATCTTCTTGTGACAACTGACCGCGATTCCGACTTCAACCGCTTGGCTGTGCTTAGTCTAAGTGGAGACGTCATCCCAATACCGGGTCTTGGCAAGCCCAAGTACGAGGTGGAAGACGCGGCCTGGGTTGCTGAGTCTGAGTACACATACTGGACATACAATGACGAGGGCTACAGCGCAATCTATCGGGGCAGATTCAAGACCGATGGTGTTGATGCTGTGAAGCAAGTGAAGGCGCCGCACAGATGGGCTGTCGCTACAGGGGACGAACGATCCTTCAACCGGCGCATCTCTCTGTCACTTGATGCTCGCTTTCTTGCATTGACCGTCAGTTCCCCAACAATGCCTACCAACATATGGGTATGCGACGTGACCGATGGACAGATGTGGGAAGTTTCTCCGGTCAGTCTATGCGGGCTGAACAGCCGCGACTTCGTTGATTGCACGCTTCATCGAGTCAAGAGCTTCGATGGGGTCAGTGTCCCATACTTCCGCTATGTTCCTCAAGGCAGAATGCCCGAGAGAGGATGGCCCGCAATATTCATGATTCACGGTGGCCCTGAGGGTCAGAAGCGACCTGAGTTTGACCCTGTTATCCAGTTCTGGCTCAGCGCAGGGTTCGCAGTTGTCACTCCCAACATCCGTGGTAGCACAGGGTACGGCAAGACATACCTTGACCTTGACAACATGGACAAACGTCTGGGCGCAATCCGCGATATCAAGGAGATTGTCACACATATCAAGCAAAACGACCACGAGATTGACATCAGTCGTCTGGTTGCCCTCGGAGGGAGCTACGGCGGGTTCGCGGTTCTTTCAGCTATGACAGAGTATCCTGAGATTTGGAGAGCCGGCGTCGATATTGTTGGAATATCGAACTTCGTGACGTTCCTCCAGAACACTGCTCCTTGGAGAAGGAAACTGAGAGAGGCCGAGTATGGGTCTCTGGATCACGACCTCGAAACTCTGATCCGGATTAGCCCCATTCACAAGGTAGACAAAATACAAGCTCCCCTGTTCATTATCCAAGGGGACAACGATGAGAGGGTTCCATTGTCAGAGTCTTTACAGATATACGAGAAACTGCGGCTGAGAGGAATACGGGTCAAGCTGCAACGTTATGCCGACGAGGGACATGGTCTCGCCAAGCTACAGAACCGGATTGACGCTTGGACCAAGGTCTTGCAGTGGCTTGAGGAGGTTGTGTGAGTCATATCTCGGATTCATGCAGGACGACCTTCATGCCATGGCTGTCAAATGGAACAGGTGTTGGACAGAGGGCTATGGTTCTCAATCGCTGCAGATAAGGGGAGGATTCGCCCAGAGAATGGCCAGATGGTCTAGATGCTGGACAAGTATAGGCAGTCAACCCCGACTTCGAACGAGTTGTTCAAACGTGCTCTTCGGTTGTTTGCAGGTGGGGTGAACCACAATATCCGCACCTTCGGGCTTACGCATTCGGGGGCTTATCCTCCGTTCATGCGTGCTGGCAAGGGCAGTCACATCTGGGATGTTGACGGCAACGAGTATGTTGACTGGTGGATGGCTCATTACTCAGCCATTCTGGGTCACAGTCATCCGAGAGTTATGAAGGCCATCAGTGCGCAGCTGATGAATGGGTGCCACCTCGGAACCCTGAATGAGCAGCAGGTTGTCTTTGGAGAGAAACTGCAGGAAGCCATTCCATCGATGGCCAGAATGCGTTTCTGTTCCACGGGGAGTGAGGCTACGATGTACGCAGTCCGTCTCGCACGCCTTCATACTGGAAAACCATTGGTCGCAAAAGCACTGGGTGGCTGGCATGGCGGCAACGACTCATTGGCATTCCATCTCAAGTACCCCTTCAATGACGAACCTTTCTATGACGGCGTTTCGTTCGACTTCAATGACCGCGATAGCGTAGACAATATGATTAAGGAACACGGGGAGGATTTGGCGGCGATAATCGTTGAACCAGTGTTGGGAGCCGGTGGGGGCATCCCTCCAGAGCCCGGGTTTCTGCCATACCTCAGAGAGATCACCAAAGCGCGTGACATACTCCTAATCTTTGATGAGATTGTGACGGGCTTCCGGCTTCGATATGGATCGGCTGGGAAGGAGTTGTTCGGGGTTGAGCCAGATCTCATTACGCTTGGCAAGATTGCTGCAGGCGGTATGCCCCTTGGCGTGTACGGAGGAAGAGAGGATGTAATGTCCTCGGCCGCTCCGGGAGCTGAGCGCGGTCGCTGGGTCGGAGGAGGAACGTTCTCAGCTCATCCTCTGACAATGGCTGCCGGAGCCGCGACTCTGGATCAGCTCCGGTCAATGAGAGGGGAATACGATGCTCTCAACAAGCGTGGGGATCGATTTCGTGTCCGCGTTAACGAAGTGTTTGAGAAGATGGGAGTGAATGCTCTTGCGACAGGTTTCGGCTCAATAGTATTCATTCATTGGCTCAAACATAGACTGGACAGCCGGCCTCTCACAGGTGGCAAGGTGGGAGAAGCTCTCAACCACGACGACTTGGATCTCTTCCAGAGTCTGTTGCTCGAAGACGGTGTGCTTGGCTACCATGGCCTAGGCGCAGCGTCGTTTGCACACTCGGACGCGGATATCGAGAAGACCCTCAGGGCCATCGAAACGGTGAGTCGGAAGATGCAGGGTATTAAGGCGTGACGCCCAGCAGAGCAGCTCTTTGGCTGGCCGCAAGGGAATGACCGGAGTCGTGAATCGAGTGAGGTACGAGTGTGTGAAAGCGAAGTCACTTCTGTCAAAGCAGATTGTGGCAGACAGCTGGTTTCACGTTAATCGTTCTCTCAACGGGTACCGGGGTTGCGAACATGGTTGCGTCTACTGTGATGGCATGTCGGAGAGCTATCACGTTGACGACTTCTTCACCTACATCCGCATCAAGGAGAACGCGCCCGAGGTGCTACGCCGCGAGCTAAAGAAGATTGGATACACTGCTAAGTCGGAACTTGAGAGTGAAACCCTGTTCAGGTTTCTTGACCAAGAGGATGCGGCAAGTCTTTCGCGGCGGTCGCCCAGAGTGCAGGTGATAGGCGTCTGCGGAGGAGTGTCAGACGGCTACCAGCAGGCTGAGAGAGAGCATAAGGTCACTCGAAGGAACTTAGAGGTTCTGCGTGACTTCGGACTGCCCGTGTTTGTCCTCACCAAATCCGACCTCGTGCTAAGAGACCTCGACATTCTGAAGGAGATACATGAACGGGCGTTTGCCAACGTCACCTTCACCATTACTCTCAATGATGAGGAAACGAAGAAGGTCTTCGAACCCAAGTCGTCGTCAACAGCCGAGAGGTTCGATGCGCTCAAGGAGGTGAGAAAAGCAGGACTGTTCGGTGGTGTGATGGCAGTCCCAATCATCCCGGGAATAGGCGATACTTACGATAACCTGAGAGGCTTGGCGAGGGCGGCCAAGAAGGCCGGAGCCGAGTCTATTGTGTTTGGAGGACTCACTCTCAAGCCCGGGCGTCAGAAGGAGTACTTTCTGAATGTAGTCGGGAACAGGTTTCCCGAGCATCTTGACCTTCTCAGGAGAGTTTACTCCAACGACGACAAGTATGGTCATCCTGACTACACGAAGAAACCCGTGAGCGTTATGATCCGCGGGCATCAGGTGTGCAAAGAGCTGGGTATGAGGGACAGGTCAGTCAGGCACAGGATTCCGAGAGAACATGATTCGAACAACGATGTGCTTGGTGTGCTGCTGGATATCGTATTCTACCAGACGTACGCACTTGGTCTTCCTTGGAACGCAAGCAGACCATTCCAAGAACTTGCCGCGAAACTCGAAGGTGGCGTGGTTGACCTGACGCAGCTGAGAAAGGAAGGTCTTCTCGGCGAACGTCTGGGAGCCGGTGCTGAGATGGTTTCGATGGTAGAGGAGATCATGGACCGTGGAACGTGCAAGGTGTTGGAGGAGACTGAGGCAAGACTGACCGCCGCTGAGTCGCAGGGCGGTGAGGTCTTCACTGCATGGACGAAGGTCGACTCTCCAGATGTTGGCCTCTGATGTTGTCATGTTATATCTAATGCCGTCGTATCTGTTCGCGGAGCCTAGTAGTGGTCGACCTCGATATCGTACTGAATACAACCGTGACCTTTGATATGCTGTCCGCCATCAATCAGTCTCATGTTGAATGGGAACAGGCCAACTCGATCACCATCTCTTATGGCACTGGTTCGCCTAGCCAATGTGCCGTTGATGAAACAGTCCCCAAGTTCCTTCATTCCTAGACCCAGACGTTTCACGAACTGCTCGAAGTTTTCATCAGCCACGGCTTCACGATTAAACATAGTGTCCTCATTGGCCCGACTGCCGGGCACTAGCTCCCTCAATCGCCCGTAGAGATGTACCTCTATCATTGGTCGGCTTGACTCGCCATGCACAAATAAGACGTGTCATAGGTACGCGAGAGGCTTCTCACATGGGGAAATCCCTGATGTAACGTTACAGTTATATCTCCTGCGTGAGAAAAACCCGTTATCATTCCAAGGCGGGATTAGAAGCTCACAGACCAGAAACATGGAACATGTGTTCCAGCGAATGGAACAAGGACACCTTGTCGCAGGTTGCCTTTTGCCGCGATAGACCACTAATGACCAGCAGTGGTGACTAGGAACCTGCTCTCGCCCAGTCCCTGAAGGAGTGTGATGATAACATGAGAAAGTACCCCTGCAAAGAGCCTGTGCTTGTGACATGTGGACTGCCGTACGCAAGTGGTCCGATGCATGTGGGCCATCTTCGCACCTACGTGCCGGCAGACGTCTTTGTCAGGTTCCTGAGAAAGCTCGGCGTCAATGTGACCTTCGTCTGTGGGTCAGACACTCACGGCACACCCGTCATGACAGCTGCCGAGAAGGTGGGACTAACTCCAAAGGAGCTGGCCACGAAGTACCATCAGCAGTATCTCGGTGTCTTCCCGAGACTCTCCATATTCTTTGACAACTTCGGGACCACAGATGACCCCGAGAACCATCATAGAACGACTCAGATAGTCACAACTCTAATGAAGAACGGCTACGTGTACTCAAGAGACCTTCAGACTCCCTACTGTGACAGGGAGAAGAGATCGCTGCCGGACAGATATGTTCGAGGGGAGTGTCCATACTGCCACAAGGACGCCCGAGGTGACGAGTGCGATCAGGGATGTGGAAGATACTTGGAACCGGGTGAGATTCTCAATCCGCGTTGCGCTATCTGCGGTTCCCCGACGCGACCCATAACCCGAAAGCACTACTATTTCAGACTGACAGACTTCGCCGACTTTCTGCAGAAGTACGTGGAAGCGATGGACGGCACAAAGAACGCGAAGGGCTATGCTCTTGGCTGGCTGCGTGAGGGGCTGAAGGACTGGTGCATAACTCGTGACATTGATTGGGGTGTCAGGTTTCCGGGTGACCCGAGCCTTGTTCTTTATGTCTGGGTGGATGCTCCCATCGGATACATTGCCAGCACAGAGCAGTGGGCGAAGAAGATAGGCAAGCCGGATGCATGGGAACGGTACTGGAAACCAGGCGACGGACGCATTGTGCACTTCATCGGGCAGGATATAGTGTATCATCACTGCATCTTCTGGCCTGCCATGCTGAAAGGCAGCGGCTATAATCTCCCTGATGCAGTCGTCGCATCAGGCATGGTAAAGGTTGATGGTAATAAGCTGAGCCGTAGCAGAGGTTACGTGATCTGGTTGCTTGACGACTACCTCGACCAGAATCTTGACCCGGACTACATGCGCTACTACGTGGTTTCCTACACGAGTCAGACCAAGGATCTTGACTTCACATGGGACTCATTCAACGACAAGGTCAACAATGAGCTCGTGAACACGCTTGGCAACTTCTTCTACCGTGCTATGTATTTCTCGAACCAACACTTCGGTGGTGTTCCACAGGGGAATCTCCCTGACGACGTTCGACAGAAGATACAGAAGACAATGGATGCAGTGGTTGAGGGTCTGAACGAGTATGAGCTCAAGAAGGTCGTCGACGAGATCATGGCGTTGGCGTCCTACGGCAATGAGTACTTCCAGAGCAACAAGCCTTGGGAACTGGTGAAGAGGGACAAGGCAAAGTGCCAAGAGGTCCTCTACAATTCACTTGCGCTGACAAAGGCCCTTGCGGTTCTCATCGAACCAATCATGCCATCAGTTGCTGAGAAGGTCTGGCGCCAGCTAGGCATTGATTCAGATGTCCACAAGGTCCTGCTAAGCGAGGCTTTGAGCCCGCCCAAGCAAGGATCCAAGCTTGGTGAAGTGAGCCCTATCATTACAAAGATTGATGAGAAACTGCTTGCTAG
This sequence comes from uncultured archaeon, assembly GCA_964631415.1. Lineage (GTDB taxonomy): Archaea > Asgardarchaeota > Thorarchaeia > Thorarchaeales > Thorarchaeaceae > OWC5. The sequence goes on from CAZVZC010000029.1 coordinate 21,511, forward strand.
ATTGAAGGACCTGGTAGCGAAACGTATACAGGCAGCACTAGCTGCTGATCATGTGGAGCCTGAGAAGATGATATCTATCGAAGAGTTTCATAAGATGGACATACGGGCAGGCAAGATAGTGGAATGCACTGCCATTCCCAAGATGAAGAAGCTTCTGTTGCTCAAGGTCGATATTGGCAAGGAGGTCCGCACGATAGTGACGGGCTTGGCTGACCAGTACAAGCCCGAGCAGCTGACAGGTCTGACGGCCCTCTTTCTGGCCAATCTGGAATCAAAGAAGATTGGTGGGTTCGAGAGTCATGGCATGATTCTTGCTGTCGAGAAGGCCGATGAGCCCGGCAAGTGGATCCCGGTGACCGTGACGGGCGTGCCGCCCGGCAGCAAGGTTGCCTGAGCCTGTAGTCAAAGCGTATGGGCCGGTCCAGGTGGTCTGTGCTGTGCCTGGCAAGATGAGTATTCGGATGAGCGCTGAGCAAGCCTAATAATCATCATTGTTCGGTCCAGTCGCTCGGGCTATACAGAAGTTGAGGTTTGAAGTCAAGGACTCTCTGACTGAGGAAGAGATTGAGGCGGGCTTCAATGCCGTCATTCGTGACGGGATCATGTCCCAAATCAAGATGACACTCACAGAGAGCGTGTTCCTTGTGAACTTCGCACTCTTGCTGGGAGCATCCAACTCGGTCATCGGGCTCTTGGCCGCAATACCACCCCTCGCCCAATTGCTGCAGATTCCTGCAATATCACTTGTCGAGAGGAGGCGAGTCAGACGCGAGATATGTGTTCTTGCCTCCGCAGCAAGCAGGTCGTCCATACTTGTCATGGCTTTGATTCCGCTTCTTGTTGCTCCTCCAATGGGACTCATCATTCTGGTGCTCGCTGTCATCACCCATGCGGCCTTTGGCGCTATCTCGAACACAAGCTGGAACTCATGGATGCGTGACCTGGTGCCTGAGGAGAGGTTGGGGCACTTTTTCTCCAGGCGGCTGACGATTCAGGCGGCCGTCGGAATCATTGCGACATTGGGCGCCGGAGCATTTCTGGGATATTGGCCATTGGCCTCTCCTACTGTTCTCTACGGTTACTCCTATGTGTTTGCCGCCGGTTTCATTGCAGGAATGGTCGGGGTTTACATGATATCTACCATCCCAGAGCCCCGAATGGTGTCGACCGACAGTCGCCGCGAGTTACTGAAGCTAATCCGGGAGCCGCTTCGCGACGAGAACTTCAGAAACCTGATGAAGTTCTCGGGGATCTGGAGTCTTGCAAGCAGCCTCGTGGCGCCTTTCTTCACGGTCTATCTTCTCGTTCGACTTAGCATGTCTCTTCAGCTGGTCACTGTCTTCATGGTATTGACCCAGATAGTCAGCATCGTGTTCTACAGGTTCTGGGGACGCCTGTCAGATCGTTTCAGCAACAAGTCTGTGCTGCAGGTGACTATCCCACTGTTTCTCGTTGGACTGGTCCTCTGGACATTCACCACGATGCCAGATGTCCACGTCCTGACAATACCGTTGGTATTCGTCATCCACATCCTGATGGGCGTGTCGTCAGCAGGGGTTAACTTGGCCTCCGCTAACATGGGTCTGAAGCTGGCGCCTAAAGGAGCAGCAACTCACTATCTTGCCTCGTGGGGACTAGTCAACTCTTTGGCTGCCGCGTTCGCACCTCTGGCGGGCGGAGCACTAGGGGACCTGTTGGCAAACGAAACCCTGTCGATCAACCTATCGTGGACTCGCCCAGGTTTTCAGTTTGTGGTACCAGCCTTCAAGCTTCGGGGTTTGGACTTCTTGTTTATGATTTCCTTTGTGATCGGGCTGTATTCTCTCTATAGGCTAGCTTCTGTCAGAGAAGTTGGAGAGGTTGACGAGAAGGTGCTTATTGACACCATCGTTTCGGATGCTCGACGCGGTGTGAGGAGTCTTTCCACGGTTGAAGGTTTCAGGACATATCTGTTGGCTCCCCTTTCCCATGTCTGGCATGTCCTGAGGAAAGCTGAGCCTGAGGACGGCAAGGACGAGGCAGGTTCACAGTCAGCTGAAACGTAGTTCGGTGATCACCTTCAGAGGTGCTAACATGCGCACAAGTGCCGGTGTAAACCGCATCAGGAATGGTGGGATCTACCATGTGCAGCATTATCGCCACGTCATTGTAGAGGGCGAGGTGTCTACGGTGCCCTTGGGTTGGAAGCGATTCACATTTGACGTGTCTTATGACCGACCAAGGTACAAGAACTCTTGATTCACTATGTTGGCATCGGTTCAATGAGCTAAAACCGGCTAGGAGGCATCATGGACGGATGTCCACCACAAATCACTCGCGGACAGAAGGACCGGCGCTGCCATGTCTTAGCTGCAAACAGTACACGTACTACGGGTGCGGCAGGGGCGGATTCTGCAAGAAACTCACTCGATGGTCATCATCGACGGCTCTGTGCGATGGCTTCGCGCCGCCATTACTAGTTCAGGATCAAGCTGACCATCTGGCCGACACGGGACTGATTTGGGAATCTGGAAGCGTCAGCAATCTCGCCACTGAAGTGTTTCGAAACGCTGGGTTTTCAGTGGCACAGGCGTCTTCCGGCTTCTCGAACGACGCAACATATCTGCCGCACATTGTGCTGACCCGGTCCAGTTATCCAGGATTCGAGGCCCACCTGTTTACTATCGCTGACGCCTCATTCTGGATCCCTGAGTTCACTCCCGACAATGAAGTGGTCCTCTACTACCCCTGGGGTTCAGATGACGAGAGACGTTCAGCTTGGGAGCGACTATTCGGATCAGCGGTTGTGATATGCCGCCAACTAGCTCACAGTCCTGAAAGAACAGCGAGAGGCTTACAGAGTGTTCCCGTGCGATGGGCGCATGCCGAAAAGGGGTGGGAAGAACTCCTCAGGCAAGCTGATGAGCGGCCATTGACCCCACAGAAGGATGACTGGGAGAAGTCGATTGCGGCCCACATCACCACACTACGTGACTCTGGGTTTGTGCCAAAGTACGTCTATTCAGGCCTGACAAAGGATCATCCGGCCGTGAAGGTTCTGGACTTCCCAACAGTACTGTTTGATGATGAGAACTACATCGGAGTGGACGCGCATCTGTTCACTCTTGCCGACATGGCTCAGTGGGTACCATCCTTTGGTGAGCATGGTATGGACGTGATAATGGAGTTGCCGACTCTCGATCAGGAAGAGGCCCGAATTGGGTGGAAGAGGCTTGCTTCCGCGGCGTCTACGCTCAAACGTCTGCTCCGCGGCTATCGGACAATCATGATGGATGATTTCATTGGAGACTACAAGTACTGGCGGATTCAGCGTGTTGGTTTCAATGTGCTCCTCGAGAAGTGATTTGCACAGACCTGACGGCGAAGACCTCAGAGTTGCCTCCTGTCTGATGTGTGTTTTCAGCGTCGCAACAGAGCGAGCGACCGGTGTTCTCGCCCATAGGCGGGGCCCATGTTCTTGTGACAGCACTAGCCACAGCCTGTGCGCTTTTGTGGAACCTCAATGAGGTCTATGATCAGAACCCTGACTTACCGCATGCAGAACGTTCCTAGGTCGCCCCTTCATCAGAAACGAGAGCATCCGCAGGCTTCATCTACTTGCTTGTTTCACGATGCCGGCAGTGAGCAAATGGAGATTCGAGTCCGGGGCGCTGCCGAGCACAATCTCAAGAACGTAGATGTTGACATCGAAGAGGGACTCACAGTCGTGACCGGCGTTTCTGGTTCGGGCAAGACCTCTCTAGTGTTTGACACGATCTACCACGAGGCTCGTCGCCGATTCCTAGACGTCTTCTCATCGGGCTCAAAGGCCGTAAGGTTGACACCCGCGAACGTGCAGTCAATCACAGGCATAGGCCCAACCATCGCGGTGGGCCAGAACCTGTTGAACCGCAATCCATTGTCGACACTCGCTACGTCATGTGGCATTCATCCCTTTCTCAGACTTCTCTATGCTAGGTTTGGCGTGCGGCACTGTCCCAAATGTGGGAACGGTCTTTCAGTGCTTACGGAGGACGAGATTGTAGACAGAATACTCTCTTTGAGAGGACAAGGAACAGTCAAAGTGTACGCCCTATTGGTGGGTCGAGTGATCGGCAGTCACCGCACACTCCTCGGGATTCTGGATAGGCAGTTAGGTACCAGCCGCGTGCTTGTCGACGGGGATCCATACGATGGCAAACGGCTGAATCCATCGAAGGAGCATACCATAGAAGTCGAGGTCGGACGAGTCGAACACGCAGACAAGTCTTCCCATGCTCGTAGGATTGTTCAGGAGTCTGCTGCACTTGGAGCCAGTGTATTGGTTGCCCGGCACGGGCGATCAACGATTTCACTATCGCGCACCGCGGTCTGCTCGGAATGTGGAACCCGTTTCGAAGGCATCGAGCCCATTCACTTTCATACGCCCTGTCCATACTGCAAGGGCAGTGGCTGTCCGCAATGTTTTGACACTGGTCTGCATCCACAGGCCGCAGCTGTGAAGTGGCAGGATCTTCGCATCACTGAGTTCCTCGCTCTCACTGTCGATGAGGCCCAAGCATTGTTTAGGACCGCAATGATGCCGCCTGTATCATCGCGCGTGAGGTCAGAGATTCAGAAGAGGTTGGACTCACTTGCAGGCGTTGGCCTTGGCTACGTTCAGCTCAACAGACCTTCTCCAACGTTGTCGCGAGGCGAGTCGCAAAGAGTCCGATTGGCCGTGTCGTTGACCAGCCGGCTAGAGGACGTAGTCCATGTGCTGGATGAACCGACGATAGGTCAACACGCAAAGGATGCTTCCAAGCTTCTTCTTCGCTTCAGAGAATTGCCGGGACCGGTCATCTATGTCGAGCATGACAGGGCTGCCGCCGCCTTCGCAGACCGGGCAATAGATGTTGGTCCCGGAGCAGGCGACGCTGGCGGCGAAATCGTGTTCACAGGTACGCCAGCTGAGCTCTGGAAGTCTGAAACAGCGACAGGACGCTATTTCAGTATGCGTGATAAGGTTCTTGTCCCAGGGCCAAGGCCTAGGCCAGACCGCTTCATCACAATCAGTGGGGCATGTGTACACAATCTCCAAGGCATCGATGTTTCGGTCCCTGTTGGGCGTTTCACGGTCATCAGTGGGATTTCTGGGTCAGGCAAGAGCACTCTCGTTGAGGACGTCCTTGTGCCTTCATTGTCTAAGGGAAAACCCGTGGGCTGCAGGAGCATAGATGGTGGAGACATAAAGCCCGTTCTTGTGGACCAAGGGCCCATAGGACGGAATCCCCGATCGAACCCAGCGACCTATACGAAACTCTCAGACATAGTTCGAGAGCTCTTCGCCAGACAGACTAAGTTGTCGGCGTCACATTTCTCATTTAACCGCCCCGAGGGCGCTTGTCCGACATGCAGGGGCATGGGTGCAGTTGAAGTCAAGATGCACTATCTGCCATCATCTTGGATACCGTGCACCGATTGCAGTGGTCAACGGTTCTCTGACCAGGTCCTCTCAGCTATAGTGGACTTCCACGGCAAGAGCTACTCAATCGCGGACATCTACCAGCTATCAATCTCGCAGGCGTATTCACTGTTTGTCGGTGACGAGCGACTCACGGATGGGACCAGAGAGTCTGCGAGGAGCATGCTTGACGCGCTGGTCACCATCGGGCTTGGCTACTTGACCATTGGCCAACCATCTCCAAGCCTCTCTGGGGGTGAGTCTCAGAGAGTGAAGCTTGCAAAGTTCCTTGGTCGAAGGAATCTCTCAAATCGGCTCATAATCTTGGATGAGCCGTCTACTGGACTACATCCCAAGGACCTCGCTGGCTTACTGTCTGTACTTGACCGACTCGTGCGCGTCGGAGCAACGGTGGTTGTTGTTGAGCATAACCTGGACATCATAAGGGCTGCAGACTGGGTGATTGATCTTGGGCCCGGTGCTGGACCCAGTGGAGGACGCGTGATTTATGCTGGGCCTCCAAGCAGGCTGGCTCAGGATGAGGAGTCTGTCACAGGACGAGCAATCAAAGAGGACGCGCGCGTTCGCCCAAGAGCCAAACCGGCGACGATGCACAAGCGATCCGACTGCATCTCGATAAGGAACGCCCGTGCTAACAATCTGAAGGGTGTCGACATTGATTTCGTCAAAGGCGCATTGACTGTGGTCACAGGAGTTTCGGGCTCCGGAAAGTCGAGCTTGATTCACGACGTACTTGAGTCAGAAGCGAAACGCAGGTTCCTAGAAACACTCTCACTCTACGAGAGGCAGGGAATACATGAGGGTCCCGAGTCTCCAGTCGACTCCGTATCAGGACTAGGAGTATCTGTTTCAATCCTACCCGGACAGAGCCTCTATAGCCGAAGGTCCACTGTCGGGACCGTCACTGAGATCTCACACCACCTCGCGGCTTTGCTGGCGGCTATCGGTAAACGGACCTGTCTACAGTGTGGAGCGCAGATGAAGCGTAGCCAGCAGTGGATCTGTTCGAACTGCGGAGCGACAGCCCCACTCGCAGAACCAAGGCACTTCTCATCATCGACCTACTCATCAGCCTGCCCGGTCTGCCATGGGGTGGGAACTCTCCAAGTTCCTGCTCCCGAGAAACTCATCATCAACCCAGACAAGCCCAT
>CAZVZC010000030.1:0-14285 GCA_964631415.1 uncultured archaeon
TGTTGCGCTGTCCTACTGCACTCGCGCTCGTGACGCTTCGTCCTGGCGTCTTGTTGGTGTCACTCTGGTCGTAGACACCCTTCTGGATTCCGTCCTTATAGACGATACAGGAGCCGTTTGCACGGAATACCAGCTCAACAGTGGACGCTCCACCGTAGCCCCACTGCACGCGGAGGATAGGCAATGGACTAGCATCGACCCAGTTCGGAACGTACGCGCTTATGTACCAGCCTTGATTGACACCATACGACGCAGTCGTTCGGACCCATTCAACATTTGCTGTGCCGAGCGTCGTTGCTGTGAGGTAATAATCGCCGGCGGCATTGACCTCCATCTGCTTCCATACGCTGCCTGTAGTGAGCGTGTAGGCGCTTCGTGGCACACGCGCATAGAGTCCCGCAAAGTTGGTCGACCATCCTTCAGTGACAGGCAGCGGAGCCGGCATGGCCGTCATGGTCACACTGTCAAACCATCCAGTGGAGTTCTGTCGGTCCCATGAAGTACCATCAGCACCGACGCACACACGACCCTTGTCAGGACGTGGCTCAGGACAGTCGACTTCGACCAAGAGTGGCCAGTTTGTCGCCATTTAGATTCTTCTCATTTCGGTCACAAGGTTCTGCCGTCCAGCCTGGATCATCATCTTCCGCATCGAGCGCTCGAGATCCGTGCTTGCCGGAATGAGCGTCTGCGGAATGATGCCTACTCCACCGACGTTCGTTGGGTTGTTTCCAGCCGTTGCGAGTTCCGAAGCCGTGACACCGATGGCGCCCAGGCGTCCGCCGCCGAATGTTTGTTTGCGAAGGTCAAGCAGATCTCGAGTGCTGCCGGTGTTCTTCGCGATCTCGAACAGGTGACCCTCCATTGACTTCGCCATGTCCACGAATGCCGCTTGCATCCTGGCTGCATATGCCGCGATGTCGACCATCGTGTTGATGAGTCCGCCGCCCTTGCCTTCAGTAGACTTTGCAGCACCAGCAGCTGTTCCTGCTGCTTTACCAATATCAGTGACGGCAGGAGGAGTCAGTTCACCTGCTTTGCCGCCAGTCGCTTCGACTGTCATCTTGCCAGCCTTGCCGGCCTTGTCAATTTCTTCGAACAGTTTATATGCACCGAATCCAGCAATTGCTGCCGCAGCCATCGCCGCTATTCCAAGGGCAGGATTTGCCGCAGCCTTACCAATGAGCACGGCCACATTCAATGCTCTCATCGCTGCCACTGCACCCATTACAGCTTTGGCAACAACATTGAACTGAACAGCCATGTCAGCAAGAAACGAAACAACAGCGAGAGCGATCAATGCTTTCATCACATTGTTAAGTGCGGTGCCTTCGGTCGCCATGAGCTTCACCAGAGCAGTTGCCTGTTCTAGTTTCTTGATAATCTCTGGCCCGAATGCCGCAAGGAATGGAGCGATAATTTTGCCTAGTGGCACATTGAAACGGAAGGTCGCATCACCAACATTGTCCATTGCAGTTTGAATACCAGCCGATGCTTGTGGTAGTTTGCCGAGTTCGATTGCAATCTTGCGAACAGCCTGTGCGCCAGTGAATCCCATCTTTGAGATGGCTTCACCGCTTCGTGTACCGAATGCCGCCTCGATGGCGTTTCCTGCGACAGCACTGGCCTCCACGAGTTGATTGATTTCTTCTTGTGAAACGCTCGTCTTCGCGGCCATGTCGGTCATGCCCTTGGTCATTTGACCGAGTGTTTCAGCAGAACCACCAGTCGAGGCAATAGCATTTGCCATGCCCTTTAATGCTTGTTCGGCTTCTGATGCACTTAGTCTCACGGAACGAAGACCAACAAATCCACGAATGGATTGTTCGAGGTTAATGCCTGGGAGTGCGGCGATTTGTTCCAGTCGCCCCATCTGCGCATTTAGTTCGTCAGTGGTACTGACAGTTGTCGCTACAGCGCGTGACAGTGAGTCGTATGTTGCAGCTGCATCCAGTGCACCTTTAGCAAATCCAATGACTGCGCCACCGACGAGTAGACCTTTGACCTGACCTGCGAGAGCGGCTGTGCTGTCCTTGGTTTTGTCCAGACCATCAGCCGCTGACTTTGCTTCGGTCTTGATGTTCTTCAGTGCCGCAACAGCATCGCCGGCGCCTGTAACTTTGAAAACGATATCGAAGATGCCGAGCGCCATTAGATAGTCCTTTTCGCCAGCACCGACATCACGGCCTTGACGATCTCAACGATTTGATTTTCCCAGACTTCACCAGCCCATGCGACTTCGGCGAACTCGTCCAGGCTCAAATCGGTCTCGCTGGGATGGCGCTTTAGATGTCTCACCGAACAGTAGAGAATCTTCTGCGCCACCCCGCCTAGTCGTTTGGGACTTCGTCTACCGCTGCTTCGATGTCAATAGGGAACGCTTTGGCGAACTCTCCGACTACATAGAGATAGATGTCGGAGCGGTCGCGAGCGAGCTGCGCGAAGCGGCGTCCTGGATTGATTTCGCCATCACCAGGCTGAATCACATAACAGCGTGCCATGATCATCAGTATCTGGAGCATCTGGTCAGGAAACTCAGGGAATGCAATCTTCAGCGCCTTCTGAACTTCAGGTCGAGGAAACAGATCGGATGCCTTCGGTTCACGGAATGTGAACGAACCAGGTGCACCGATGAAGCGCTCGATGTCGACTACATAGTTCGGTCGACTTTCAGTTTTAGGAATAGCGTCAAAGATTGAACTCATTATGATCCTGACAGACCAGTGATTCCGCTCACGCCAAGTTTGATGGTCGCGGTCTCGGTCTGTGTTTCTTCCGGAGTCAGGCTTAAGCCTGCTTCTGTGACCATACCAAAATACTTGACAACATTGCCAGCAACAGAAGCAGCGCCATCGAGGTCGACGTCAATCTCACATCCGAATCCGACCTTGCTCGTGAACAGAGGTCCAGTCGTGTTGTCGATGTACAGCTCGAGGTTGACCGTGCCAGCCTGTGTCGTTGGAAGTGATGCCTCAAATACGGCGCACAATGCGGTGGCATTGACCATGTTCTGTGTGACAGTCGTTGAGAACGACTTCGCGAGACACTGGACCGAAGTCGCAGTCGTTGTCGGGAGTGCGATCGTGTCACCAGTCAGTGCAGCTGCGGTGAATGTGATTGTGAGTGTTACGTCTTTTGCGAGTAGTGGACGGGCCATCTGATAGTTACCTCTATGGAGTTATTGTGGCGACATAGACTTGAGCTATGCCATTGTCGACGCGTCCATCCTGGGACACGTCTATCGATGAGCTCACGCTCGCACGATTCAAAAAGAATACAGGAGTGGTCGAGTTTACCGACTGCTTATTCAAGAGCGTGTCAATGCGGTCCACGATGCCCTTGATGCGTGCCATCGACACAGCACCAGACTGTGTGTCCCAGCACCACACCTGATGGCTTGACGTGGTCACGATGCGGCCACCGCACACCGATGTCGTGTCGGTCTGTCCCGCGTCTAAATGACGGACCACAATGTATGGCACCTGTGGCTGTCGCAGACTGATCGGGTCCTTCTCCGGCGCGAAGTATAGGTATATACCCTGCTGGTACGAAGGCGCTCGATTGTCTACCGCGAGCAGTCCCTGGAGCGTTGCGTCAGCTGTGAGCGTGTCGTAAATCCACTCGTCGACGACCAGTGATTCAACCATTGAAGTACTTCCCTATTACACCCTGGAACACCGTCCATGCCTTCGTGCTGGCAGGGATAGCAAATGGACGATTCATCTGGAACTCCAGTATTTTGCCATAAGGCGCCGCGATGCTGATGATGTACTCGTAGTCGTTGACCTTGCCGATTGTGATCGATGTCCGCAGGAATCCAGTTCGCACCGCTGGTGCTTGTCCTGGCGCGGATGCTTGATATGACTTCTTGCCGATCTTGTAGGTGCGACCAGACTTTGCGCCTGTCATCAGTGCAATCATTCCCGTGTACGAAGCCTTCACAGCCTTCTCGAGAAATACAGATAGCATGCGAAAACGCTTCTCCGCGTCGTCGAAGCCAGACAGGTCGACCTTGACTGTCACGGAGCGAGGACCTCGATGAGCAGTGGACCGAAGCGTCGCACCGTAGTCGACACAGTAAGCGACAAAGTCAAGCGGATCACAGCTGCTGTTGGGTATGCAGCCGGATTCAGAATCGTGACGATACCTTGTGACGACAGTGACTTTGTGAGCGTCACGGAACCAGTCACGAACGAATATGCCACGCCTGTCGCAGCGTTCGTGTACGTGGCGCTCAACGTGCCTGTAGTGATGTCAATCGGACTACCGTTCTCGTCGACCAGGCGAACCACGTATGTGTGCCAGTCTCCAGTCCAGGCCGCGATCTGCGTGACCTGTTCCGGGTCTTCGGTTATCTGTAGGATGTTCACACTCATACTGGCCTCACATACAATCGCAATGGTCCGAAGATCTGCGTATCCGTCGCACCTGTTGTCCTGGTCACCGTCACAGTGTACGTGCCTGACGTGTTGGTCACCGTAGTCGTAAGACCGAAGGACAGTCGACCATTGTCCGCATACGTCGCAGTGCCGGCATACGTCGCGACCAATGTTCCACCGCTGTTGTATACCTTCGCGCTGACTGTCGCTCCAGTGATGTCGATGCCAGTGCCGTTCGCGTCTGTGACCTGGACATCGATGGATGTCGCGGTTCCGACGTTGACGTCGAGCGGCTGGTCTGCTCCAAGGCCATCAGCCAGGAGTTGATAAGGTCCGATGTGTACGCTCGTCGCAGCTGACACAGGCGTCAACAGATCTGCGGAGATGTAGTCCGTTCCATTATGCTGTAGTGCTCCAAGAAGTTCGGATGCAGCTGCTTCGACGTCTACAATCGCGTGGACGTTAGCATGGATGTGCTGCTGTGTTCCGACTGCTGCAGGTCTATTGTCAACGGTAGTTTTGAGCGTGCGAGCACCGAAGCTGTTTGCAGCAGTATGTGACGTGTACGGCTCATCCCATACAGCCGCCGCCGTCTGTGCAGATGTCAAGCCACCACTAGATAGTTTGACTGTCATTACCGCACCGTTAGTGCCGCTTGCACCACGCACCACGATTGTCACATCATCAGCACCAGCAGCCAGTGCAGCATCGGGAAGGTCGAGTCTGTACACGCCCGGCATGTTGGTCGAGTCAACCTCCGCAAAGCCGCCAGATGTCCACGCCTGAGCGATGGTACGGGCTACCAGCGGGATGTTGACAGAGGCTGTGCGTGTCCGGTTGTAGCGGGCTGATAGACCAGAGGTGGAGGCTGTGAGGCCTGTAGCACCGAGGTAGAGTTCGATGCTTTGCGATGTGCTACCGGGAGCGATGGTGATGGTAGACGCGTTGCGCTCGGTCGGAACATAAACGCCTGTAGCGGTGTTACTGAAAAACTCAATCGGCCCCATTGTTGGAGTCGTTGGAGCCAACCACGTCACACCATAAAAGTCAGCAGTATCGGAGTTAGTATTGATACCTGCATTCTGCGATGCAGAAGAACTGTGGTTCGCCCAGAATGGCAGGTTAGCCCATCCTGATAACCGAGACAACGTAAAGTCAGGACTGATGAATGCTCGAACCAAAGACCCTGTACCTTGGTCAACATTTGTCCGTTCTGCTGTACAGTTGAAAACATTGTAAGACTCAACAAAATCACCAGTAGTTGTTGAAGTGATTCCGTTTGCAGTGTCAAAAATACAGTTCTGCACAACTACAGGGAATGTTGTATTTACTCGATTACTTCCCTGCGGCTTGATTCCTGTATTACCAACAAAGCGGCAGTTAACAACTGTTATGCCACCAAAACTTTGTGATGTCCCACCAGCATCAATCCTTAGACACTGATTAGTAGCGGTGGAAATATTGGCATTGATAAACAGGCTGTTTCTGATTAATGATTGTGAATTATATGATGCACCTGTTGCAGTAGTTTGTGTTAATCCAACGTAACCAAAGAAAACGCAATCATCAATAAGTGGCCCACGATTACCATTGCCGACTGAGAAGTTGAAATTATATGCATCAGAAGATTGTGTTGGTGAATAAAAACCACATCGTCTAAAAATCTGATACGTACCAGCAAACGCAGTCACAGTGCCAAAGTTTGGGTTTCCACCAAGTCTGTAACCAACAAATGAAATGTCTTGAAAAGTTATAAAGTTTCGCGTTTGGCAAGTAAACAAAATACCTGATGCCGTAGTCGGGTCTGTAAAGTTGGTTATGATAACGGGTCCAGCAGCCACTCCACTAAACTGCGACGCTGTAGGGTTACCAGCGATAGTGATGCGCTGTCCTTCACTTGACGGACTAGTAAACGCAGCTGTAAAAGCACCACGATAAACACCTGGAGCAATGTAAAGCGTGTCGCTTGGTGCAATGCCAGTGGCTCCGATTGCTTTACCGATAGTCTGCCACGCTTGATTTGCTGCGGGGCCTGTACCAGCGTTGCTGTCGCTGCCATCAGTCCTAACGTAATAAGTAGCCATTATTCAGCCTGCCCACTAACAATCTGTTGTGCCATAATCACTGCGAACTGTTGGACAATGCCATATTGAAATGTTTCGTCCTGCTGAACCCACCAGATATTGACGCTGGTTCCATCCTGCCCAAACGTACCCAAGATGTTTCCGTTGTCATCCTCAATATCACCAAAGACACGCCAGTCGGTAGACGGTGCAGGTTCCTTTTCAATGCGGAAGTTTTGCAGATTCATTTGCCCACCTTCAGACTGTTCGCATTCGTACCCTTGAAAGGCATCGTCAAGAAGCCCAGCGCAGCACTCATCGCAGCTGTGACACCAGCCGCAACAGCCTTGCCACCGTATACCGCCATCACTGCGCCGAGCTCGGCAATGTCCTTGGCTTCGGATGTGCGGATCCCATCGCCGAACACGGTGGAGAAGCTCGCGACGAAGGCGATCAGGACGACCACGACCAGCCGTGAGATTGATATGCTGTTCATCTTTGTATGATTGCCTCCAAAGCGCTGACCTTGTTCTCGAGTTTACCGAGCCGTTGCTCGATGCGTCGCACTTCCTGCTGTTGCCCATCAAGCGTGTTGATGATGTGTGCCACCTGAGTCTCCAGGCGCGTCAACCTGACCTGCAATGCCACCCATGCGGCACCAATGCTCATGGTAGTTATAAACGCTTGAATGCCAATCTGCACCCACATCTCAGGACTCATAGATACACCCCTCAAAACTCTAACCATATGATGGTGGCACGAAGCGGATTCCCGCATCACGCAGTGGGTTAACCGTTTGTCCTGGCGCGGAGCGCGATGGTCTGCGACACAGCGTTCGTGTGACCGTAGTCTGACCCGATGCACTCATAATATGGCGATAGCGACTGAGGATTGCCACTGACGTATATCCGGTCATCTGCACGCACTTCGACGTCTGGTGAGCATGTGAGCGTCCATGTACCGGACTGCTCGATCATGCCGCCGACAATGCCTTCGGTGTCGCCCGTGTTGCTGATGGTTGCGCGAATCTCAGCGACCTGGACCCAGTGCTGGCTGATGCCGCCGATGCCATCGGACTGATTGACTGTCCGCCAGATCGCGACACGGTCCGCATACGAATACGCCTGGATCGCGTTCTTGAGCGCGTTGCTGTATGCAGATGGAATCATACGAACACCATAGGACTGAATCGCTTCGCCTGGTCGAGACAGTGCTCACGAAGTGCACTCATGGATGCGTCGACTTGACCATCCTTGACATCGATGAGATGCGTGATGCTCGACGCTTTGCGAATCCAGCCCTGTCGCGCAGCTGCGCGGATGTCATAGCGCTCGGTGTTGGCTGGACCGATATCTTCCCAGAGAAGGTCTCCGGCGCCATCGTTCAGCGTGTAGCCGGTTGTCCTGGTGTACTGAGGGAACTGAGGTTCTGTGGCGCTCGAGGTCCCTGCAATAACGCACTGGTACAAACGACCATTCGCGACCGTCGGGATGATGATGTCACCAACGACGAAGGCTGTGGATGCTGTCCACGTTGTCCATCGAGCGTGGTCGTCGACGAGCTGCTGTAGTGCAGTTGAGTCGAGGAATGGATATTGATCGCTGGCAACCATCCAAGCGAGACGGTCCAGTGCTTGCGTGCGAGTGTATGGCATGAGCGATTCCTGTGAAAAACAAAAAGGGAACGGGATAACCCGCTCCCCTTGACTACGAAGTCAGACAGCCTACGAAGCGGCAGCCTGGAGAACGATGATGGAACCAGGAACCTGAAGTGCAGCGGATGCATCAACATTTCCAACGTCAAAACAGTTGAACGCATAGCGCTCGGTTGCCTTGAAGGTCAATGCGTCTTCGACGAATTTCACTTGGTCAGAAACTTCGACCGTGACTCCACGACGATCGCCGAAAGCGACACCCTTGGAGAGGTCTCCAAGGACTGCAAGTGTGCGGTTTGCAGCTGTAGCGGATGGCATATTCTGAACGAACGAGATGGGGATTCCGAAGAGCGTTGGTTCAGGACCATATGCATTCTGGATGTCCATGATCGAGTTCCCAGACAGTGCAATCAACTTGTCTGCGACGCCAGAGTAGAACACGTTTTTGTGCATGTACCATCTAGGGTTTGTCGCGTATGGCTGAAGCTTGCCGACCATGTTCTGGAAGTTCGCGAGGGTAAAGCTCGAGAGGTTGGTCTGTGATCCGGAAGGACCGACGACCATCGACGCGATGTTTGCGAAGGTTCCAGAGAGAGCCTTGATCTTTGGCATGATTCCTGTGATGGAACCATACGTGGATGTACCGTCGCCCTGGAATGCAGCTGCGTCTTCAGCCTGTGCGAGGCCGTAGGCGAAGTCCTGCGCCAGTGTCGCGCCGAAGTCGATGACGGTGTCCTCGTTTAGTTCCTTGCTCACAATGGTCAGGATGGCGAGCTTCTTGGCTGCGAGTGCGACCTGCGTGAAAGCGATGTCGGATGCAGTGATTGCAGTTGCTTCACCAGGATAATAAGTCGTGGTGGAAGTGGATGCATTCGGGACATTCAGGACATCGGATGTCATCGGATAGATGCGGCTGTAGCGACGTGCCACACCGTACTCGTTGCGAAGCCAGATCAGGCTGGACGAAACGATTTCAGGAACAGTGTATCCACCCTGTCCGTTGTCGCCTTCGGTCTGTGACTTGACGCCATTCTCAGCGCACCATCGTGCAGCCTTAGCATTTCCAAGGACTTCGCCACGGACCCACTGGCCGAAGGCGTAGGCCTTATAATTTGCCTCGTCGCGTGTGCCTGGGAATGGGTTACGGGTTACACCACCGGACTTCCATGGCTCAGACTTAGGCGCTTCAGAAGCGACAGGAGCAGGGACATTCCCGAACTCCTTGAGCATTTCGATGCGCTCAGAGAGAGACTTTGCAGCTGTGTGAAGGCGATTCGCTTCGCTCATATCGCCGCCGTTGATGAGGACTTCTTTGGCAGCAGCGATAGTAGACTGGCGCTGGCCTTCGAGTTGTTCGATTGTCATTTGGATAACTCCATTATCATGAGCTCGCGGAGGAGTGCAGACTTTGCATCTTCCACTTCGCTCGGTTGTTCGACGATGGTGACATCTTCGCTCGATACTTCGTCTCGAAGTTCGTTCCAGATGGTTTTCGCGAATCTTGTCGACTCGCTACGTGAGAGACGAACTGCATCCCGCAGACGTCGCTCCACTTCACGGATACTTGTCGGACGCTCGAGCATAGCCTTAAGGCTTTGTGCTTCCGCTGCCGGATCCTTCACTTTGCTATTCAGTTCCTTGGCACGAACTGCAAATGCATCGATGATGGCATCCACATGTCCGCTGCCGAGTCCACTGTCATATGCAGCTGTAACACCTGCACAGAGACGCTCGTAGAGCGCCTCGAGTCCTTCGTGGACCATCTCCTTGTCAAGGTCGCCGTAGACGTTCTCGACGAATGTCGACACGTCTTCGCCAGGAGCGACAGGAATGACCATCTCTTCTTCTTCCATAGCATAACCTTCCATGTCGCCATACATGTCCTTCAAGGACTTGACCATGTTCATCGGTTCCGCCGGCGTCGGTGTCAGCGAAGCCTCACCGATTGGCCAGCGTGTGATTTCGTATCGGCCATCAGACATCTTCTTGCGCTCGACCATGTGACCCGTGGCGCCACTGGAATATCCGAGCTTGCCAGACTTTGCGAGTTCCTGGATCATCTTCTGATACTGATCGGCCATCTCGACCTGTGCTTCATACCAGAGACCCTTGTCGTCCATGGTGATGTATCCGGTACCGATGCGAGACTTGCCAACAGTGCGATCTTGTCCGTGATGGTAATACAGATTCATCGCGACACGGTCACCTGACTTCATGGGACGACCGAAGTCGGTCGATGATGTGAAGTAGTCGCCCTCGAGGTCCGCGCCACCAAAGCGCACCAGGTAACCACGCACACGACCAGAGTCATCTGCTTTGATTGCATCACCGAAGCTCACCAGAGTCTGCATCATAAATCCCTCAATGGCACCACGACTGCCTGTGGACCCCACAGGTCGTTTGGTACAACCCGACCGAAGTCCGATAGTGATGTCCCTGTTTCCCACATCCTATATCGCGACGGTCCGAGCACCTGGCGCCGTTGCGCTTCTGTCAACATCGCGAACTGCTCATCCCTCGTCGGAAGTTCCGGCGCTTCGTCGAACGCATCCGGGTCAAGCCCAGCGAGTTCGGCGTACGTCGGAGTGATCGGGACAATCGTACACCTACAGTTTGGATGCGATGGAACGATTGTCGCAACAGGGTTCGGGTCCCCGTGAAGCGCCCAACAGACCGGGCAAACGTTCACATCACCAGCGGACACGCGCGACCAGCCCTTGACGATACTGAGGTTCGCCTCGAAGGTCTGGCGCTGTGCTTCGCGGTTGGCTCGAATCATCTCAGTGCGTGCGATGGTAGCAGCTCGTGATGGTGCGAGAGTTTCGTACGTCTTCGACATGCGACGAGCGACCTGGAGCGGGTTGAGACCCTGCGCGACACCGATGGTGACGTGGTCGCGTGCAAATGGTCCGATGGCTTCGTACAGTGCAGCGAGCGGGGAACCATCAGCGGCGAAGCCGACGACGTTCGTGATGGCTTCGACAGGGAGTCTGTTCCAGTTGAGATCGATGGCCATGCTCACCGAATCAGGGACACCAGCGACAGCACGCACCAGACTCTCCTGCATGTCGAGACTGAGCTGGATAGCGCTTCGTTGTCCGTTGCTGGCGATGTCGGTCGCTCGAGGAGCAAACTCCGACACCTGTCTGGCCATCTGCTCGTTCAGTGCGGCGAGTCGCACCTGGAAGTCATTGAGTCCAGTGACGTCCTCACCCGCTGCCTGTGCTTCCTCAATGGCCTGTGTCAACTCCTCAAGGCGCTGGAGGTTGTCTGCTTGCAGGACGCTGTACGTCCTCCGCATCTCAGCGAGCGCGGAATCTTCACGAGCGCGGAGTTTATTCCGATAGGCCTCATTGACCTGATAGATGTCAGGCATCAGCGTCCGTCAGCTCGTAACCATAGTACGGGTGATACGACTTACCGTTCTCCTTCGGCGCCATCTTCTTGAGTATCTCTTTGCGTGCAGCTGTCGACCAGCGATAGCCGGCATCACCACCCCATGCAGCCCATGCCACACGACCAGCGGACGGATAGCCATCTTCACCTGGTCGGAAACCTTCCGCCTGCTTGTCTACTTCGTGACGTCGAAAGAATGAGTACATCCGGAGTACGGTCGACTCGCTGAGTTTCTCGCCATTGATGATCTGGTTCGCTCGCGCCCATGCCACGGCTGTCCCGCCATCACGACCAGCATCACGCCATTCGATGGCGCGTTGCGCTTCTTCCTTCATATCCTTCGACGGGATGAACTTCAGTCCTGGCTCGTCTTGAGTCTGCTCGATGGCGTACGCCTTCGCTGGAGTCTGAACCGGGACCAGGAGTTCCTGTCCGCCGATCTGCACAGGGACAGCCGTCGGATGATAATAACCCTCGTCGGTGTCGGATGGCGTCACACCAGCGACACGCTTGGCTGTGGCGAGGTCCACGATGCCGCTCTTGTATAGGCGCTCAGCACGCTCAGCGTCTTCGTTCAAGTCAGCCTGAAGCGCCGGAACATTCGACACATCGAACTCGAGATAATCGCCAGGCTGTGTCTCTTCGTAGTCTGGAAGGAGTGCGATGGTGAGCGCTTCGGACATCTGGCGCATCAGCGGAATCATTCCGTCGGTCCATGCGCTCCTGGTCGCTTGCTCGAGGTTGCTATAGGTAGCACGCTCGAGACCGCTGCCGAGTTGAAGGACGAGAGGATTCAAACCAAGAGCTGCACACACGCGCTCTTCCGGTTTGCGGCGAATCTCGTCGAACGCCATCTCACTTGGTTTGTGCGAAACTTGCTCGACCTTGAATGGTCCAGTCATCACCAGGACACTTCCAGCGTTGTCACCAGTGAAGTCCTGCTGTAGTTTGCGCTTCGTCTGGCGTGCATCGTCTTCGCTTAGGTCTTCGACTCCGCCCTTGTAGTCTGGTCCGACCATGATCGATGGCATGCCCCCGTTGCGGACCATACCGAACGCAGCTGATGCAGCGACGTTGTCTGTCGCGATCTCACGAAGGACAGACGTGACAGGAGAACGACCGAAGCGAGAGTCCTGCGGATCTCGACCGTAGCGGATGTGAATGAGGTCCTCAAGCGCGATGTCGTACGACGTGCCATCGACCGTGTACTGATACTTGACGAGAGGATTGACCTTGTTACCGACTGGACGCATCATGTCAGCCGCTAGGTACTGTAGGCCCACCACGCGACCACTGACGCGGACTTTGCGGAAGTACGCATTCCCGAGCAGTTGATAGTCTGGAAGGACCCACGACCAGACGAGCGAAGGCGGCACGTTCGGTGTTGGCTGTGCGAGCAGCTGGAGAATCGGATGGTCTGCGACTGTCTCGACCTGTCCGTCTGGCATTGGTCGACGTACGACAGGGACACCTTGCGACCAGTTCCTGATGTACCAGTCCATACCAATTGCGACGATGCTGTTCAGCATCAGGTCGCCAGCCTGGTTGCGCCAGTTGAAACTTGAGCCTGGAAGGTTGCGTGTCAGGAGACTCCAGAAGTCGCCGTTACCTGTGCCTGTGAAGTAGGACGTCTGTCGCTGAATCAGCGGCGGCGGCAGGAGTGCATTTGGCGCGGCAGTGGCTTTGCCGATGAATCGGTCGAAGAGTCCCATAGTCTTATTGTGTCCTTACTGTGACCTAAACTGCACCCCAGCCACCGCCACGACCGACGAGCTCGTCGTAGGCATCGGTGAGCGCGTCGACGATGTCGTCGTTCTTCCCCAGAGGGAACACGCGAAGTTCATCCAGGAGCGTTCGATTCCATTCAGCCTGGACTATGTACACATTACCGCCAGCGACCTGACTCGCGAATGGTTCAGCACGAACATCCTTCGCGCCAGTGACAGGGAGGATGTTGACTGCGCTGCCGTGAAGAAGTCTCAGCATGTGCATCGCTTGACTCTTCCCTGCCTGTCCCGGGTCCTGTGGGAGGCGCACACGCACACCGCGACCATCGAGAGCAGCTGTCTGTTTAATAGTCCTGTCTCGCTGATCTGTCTCAAACTGTCCACGCACGACATCGAGAATCCATATACGACCATCGGCATCGCGACCCATCTTCACGCCGACAGTATAGTCACCACTTCCAGCTGTCGCTGCGAGGTCCCAGGCGCGTGACATCTTCTGACAGTTTGGTATAGCGCTCTCGATGATGATGCGATCTGACTTGAAGAATGTACCCTCGCGTGGTGTTGGATGTTGCTGGTACAAAGCACTCCACCCATAGTCTCCGGAGTTCGCGACCATGACCTCCTTGATGCGTCCGAGTTCCTTGACGTCATACCTCTCAGGCCAAAGAGCTTCACCTGGCATTCGTCCGATCTGGTCAGACTCCTCCGCGATTGCCGGCAAGTTCAGCACCGTCCATCGATGCGGCTCGCTCGAGATCGCACGGCTGGTGATGTCGTCGTGGTGCCACCTGGTCGAGACGATGATGAGAGCGCCCTTCGGTTCGAGCCTCGTGTAGAGGTCGTCGGTGTACCAGTCCCAGGCCTTGTCACGGTACAGCGCGGATTCAGCATCCTCGCGACTCCTGATAGGGTCATCGATGATGATGCGCTTAAAGCCGACACCGGTTGGAGGAGAGCCAACGCCACGCGCCATGAAGGTTCCTCCTTCAGGCATCGACCACTCATCCTGTGCGGCATTGTCTTTTGACAGTTTAGTCCTGGACGAAACGACCTGTCTGGACTT
>CAZVZC010000030.1:14385-21520 GCA_964631415.1 uncultured archaeon
GCGCTAGTTACTGTCCGAAGTTGGTTCGGCTGCGGCGCTGAGAAGTTGAATCGAGAAGTTCGCAATGCGCTCATGGAGAGCTGCAATTTGGGCAGCTGATTGGCCATTGATGTAACGCTCACTCTGCGCTGTGCGTGCTATCGCCTGTAGCGCCTTCAGGCTGTCCTCGAGCACAGATGTCAGAAGATCATCGAGAGACTTTGTCGGGAGAATCGTCGAGGTGATGTCATGTCGACTCTGTTCGACAGGAGTCGTCATTCTGTCACGGATTGAGATGATGGTCGTGCGTGGCAGTCCACACGACCGTGCAATGACCGAAGGACTTTGACCAGCAATCAAAGCCGATTCGACCTGTGCCAGGATCTCAGGTTCTGTTGTGTTACCTCTTGCCATTTCTGTCCTCTCTTAGTGCTAAAGCAGTTTGCGCTGCTTCGTTGATTTGTTCCATCGTTGGCTCGCCATCGATGTCAAGCCATAGCGGATTATTGTCAAACCATACACCGTGGATGTTTGTTCTGACCATGCTATGCATACCTACAATCCAATCATCTCGCATGACATCAGAACTTGGAAACTGACCGATCATATCTTTGACCCGTGAGAATCCATGCACGTAGACATCATGCGGATGTATAGGACATTTGCTGTACCACGTTGTCACACCGTTGACTGGATAATGAACGCCGATGACATAACCTACCCGCAGTGCCGGCAGTGCCTGTTCAAACTTCATTATTCTTCCTTGTCCTGGCGCACTCTGCGTCTGTAGTGCAGCTGTCCGTGGCACATGTAGCACAGCACCTGGACATCTTCCATCTGCTCACCGCCGAGTCTCATGTAGGTGATGTGATGGACATCGAGCTTGTAGCCATCGTCCTGTCGACGGCCACACTGCTCACATGTCCTACCGCTGCGCTCGAGCGCCTTCGTCCGGATGTCCTGCCAGCGCTGACTCCGCATGTACTTGCGACGATAGTCGCGCCACGCTTCGTCGACCTGCTGGCTGGACGCTCCGATGGCCTTGAGCAGGCTGTATGTGCTGGACCATGGCTTCGCCATGATCGTCTTTATGAGGTTGTCTGTGTCCACTTGATTTCGTCCTTGACCGGATGAAACTCACCCCATATCCAATCGTCTGCGAGCATCCACTCGGGATACATGGTGATTCCCTGGATGATCTTCGGTTCAGGAATAGCGTGCATCACGAACGCCTCGTATAGGTCACTGTAGCGCACGTAGACGTCATGCTCCCATGATGCGCGTGTGACTGGTTTACCATGCATCAATGGCTCAATTACTTCAGAGAACTTCATATGATGACCGTCCAATCTTCCGCGACCATCCACTCCTTGTTGAGTGTGATTCCTTCAAGTTTAATCATCTCGTCATCAGTGTGCATGAAGAACGTCCTATAGGGGTCGCTATAACGCACATAGTCGTTATTCTCCCATGATGCGCGTCTGATGCGTTTTCCATGCATGAGTTCCCACATTACGTGTTCAAACTTCATGACACCACCGTCCAATCTCGCGCCAGGACATCGTTCCCCGATAACGTTGCGAAGCCCTTGCACCGCCACACGTTCGCGCCATCGAGCTCATAACGCATGAGTGCTGCTTCCACCAGTTGTATCTTGAATCGACCGCCATCACGCCACACTGGCAGCCCTGCGCGTATCTCGACCATTATCTGGTCGAAGGATTTGCGACCAAGATTGTTGGGCTTCTTCCCGACAGATTCCTGAAACTCGACACGCAGTGAAGGTTCGCTCATCATCCATCGATTGAGCATCATGACTGGATAACCGACTACTTGAGCTGCGTTGCTCCGTGTCTCACCGCTTGCAATGAGTTCCGCCCACTTGATAATGATCGCCGTCTTTTCATCGATTGAAGCGTACATGTCCATTTTCTTGACCTCTCGTTCTGGTATTTCTTCCTTGATCCATCGATGCATTGTCTTTTCTGAAATATCCATAATCTGAGATGCGCTTCTTATGCTATGACCGGCAGCTCTCAGTTCGTTAATGCGCACAAGGAACGTTCTACGCTCCTCAATGTTTGTATTCTTGGCCACTTTGATTCCCCTTCAAAGTAAAAGACCAGGCACACCGTTCGGATAGTGTGCCTGGTATCGTCAGCGAGTCGTTGGCAACCGGAGAGGTTACTCGCTGGCGTCTTCACCGAATGGATCGCTGATGTCATCAGTCTTGATGGTTGGCTGCGCAATCTTCGTGAGCTTCTTCTTGGCTGTCACAGGAGAGACCGACACGATGGCGTTAGTGTTGTAACCACGTGTGTTGATCTTTGCGTCTACAGTGACCATCCACTCCTTGGTCATGAGTGCGTCAATGTCGAGGTTGTGAAACTCTGGCTGTGTCAGGCGGCGGCCCAACATCCCATCAAGCAGGATTGTGAGTGCAGCCTTGTCGGAACCGTATCCCTGGCGTGTGAACTTCACAAAGCGGAATGCGTTGCTGTTGCTATCGCCATACTCAGTGGTCTCGAACGTGAATTTGTAATTGGGAAGCATCACGGACGGATCATCATATGATGGTCGGTCGACGCTCTCAACGGAAGCGAGGCGGCAGACATAAGATCCTGCGACAGCTGCTTCAAACTGTGAACTGCCATCGCTGAACGTGGCATTGGAAAAGAAACCCATAACTTGTTTACTCCTTTGGTCATAAGACCACTCTGTGACAGTGCTGGCTCAGTAACCAATCCAGTAGTTTATTCCACCAGCACTGCCGAGTTGACATTACCAACAATCAAACCATCTGTCAAATAATTAGTTGATGCTGTTCCAGTGGGCCAGCGTAAGCGTCCGGCCCGCGGGAACAGTTTCAACTTAAGACCCCTAAGCGAGCAAGCTCTAACATGCTCGCAGGGGGGGGTTTCCAAAGGGGGGTTTTCTGTCTGTTGTTCCCGTTTTGTAATACTTAAGGGGGAACAGCACGGGAACAACAGCGGGAACAACAGAAACGGCCTAAAGAAGCCCTGTCGGACTGTACTGTTTTGAGTTCTTTGGACCCTTCTCAAACGACACGATTCGACTCGCTTCGAGGTCCGCCAGTGTCGCAGCCACCACTGATTTCCGACTGCCGCATAACTCGACCAGGCGCGTCTGTGTGATGCCTGGTGAATCGCTGATGAGCTCAATGAGTCTTGAGCGGATCTCTTGTGTGATGACTTCACTCCTGGCGCCGGCGTCAAGTGTTCGCACCTTCGTCAGCCCGTCCTCGTCCCTGATTTCAAACGTCACGTCTATCGCGTCTTCGTCGGATATTAATCGGCCCTTCGTCACGAACATCCGGTACAACCCGTTCGCTTGCTTCTCGACCGAATAAGCCATGTCAGCAGCTGCGACAATCTCAGCAGCGCCGCGCATACCTTCGTGCTTGACTGTGCCATCAGTGCCACCCTTGCGATTGTGGTGAGCGATGAGAACAGTGATGCCGACGTCCAGCAGTTTCTTAAACGAGTCGTACAACTTCCTCATCTGGCTGTTGTCGTTTTCGTCCAGGCCATGAACACGCACCAGCGAGTCAATGAGTACTAGACCAATGCCCTGCGACTGACAGTGTTTGACAATTCTCTCGACATCGAGGATATTGTCCAGCCTGACGCCGACTCTGTTGAGGTAGCCCATTCCTTCAGCCGAGCGCATTCCGAGCTTCCTTAGCCGCTGTAGGACCTTCTGGACGCCCATCTCTTCGTCGATGTACAGAACCTTGGTCTGCGGAATGTCAAACTCTGATAACCACTTGTCGCCGAATACAGCTGCACGGATGAGATCGCACATCACCCACGTTTTCCCGCTACCTGGAGGTGATGACAGGTAGTGCAGTCCGCCAGTCGACAGCACGTTCGGAATGAGCCAGGACTGCGCTCCCAGTTTCGCCTCTTCGACCTCCATGCGAGTCCAATCCCAGACCTCCCATGGCGCGATGGTCTCTCCGCCCGGCAGATCGTCAGGTATCGCACCCTGCGCCCACTGGACCCAGAAGCGGCCAGTAGTCTCACGAATGAGCTCAGGCTCAAGTGGAGGCTCACAATAGGTGTCAGACCACCAGATTGAAAAGATGTTCGCCTGGTCAATGCTGAAGCGCTTCGCTCTCAAAAAGCCCAACAGTGTGACCAGCGCATTGTTGCGTCCGTTGAATGGTCCACCACTTGCAGGTTGTGGCTGAAAAAGCCGGTCCCAGTGATGCTCACCATTTGCCACGACGCGAGCGTGCGTCGCCATGTCTCCGGCCACCATGGCGCGGAGATCGTCGAGTGTAAGTTCTTCCATGTTTGTCCCTAGTCCGAGAATGACTGCGTGTCCAGCGCAGTGCTCACCAATATACGACACTCTTCGGCATGTGCGACCATGCCCATCATTCGCATCTGCTCGATGCCAATCACGGTGTGGTTGAAACAATACAGCAGGTAGTCGCCGTGCTTGTACTTGCCGAGATTCCAATTGCCGCGCTCACGCTTAGGGAGGTCTCCTGCTTTGGCGGCAATCAAAAGACGCGACCACTCATCGCCCCATGGATGAGTGGACTGTGTCTCCTCGACGATTCTGGAGGCTTCTGGAGGGAACTTCGCAAGTTCCACCAACCGAGGTAGTTCGCGGTTCTTCCAGTTTAGAGTTCCAGGTACTCGTAGGATTCTTGACGGGTTCTTGCACTTGACGTCTGCTGCGGTCGAGAGTGTGAGCATCCATCGCTCGAGCAGCTGTATGAAGTCCCTCTGCTCGGTTGGCTTAGTCCCAATGCCAGTAGTTTTGAGTCGCCTGTAACAGTGGAGACCCTTCCCCGATCTGACTGCGACTGTGACTTTATCAAGCGTTGCAATCTGATCCAGACCATCAAGGTCATCGATGTCGCACCAAAGTACACCAGCAGTATGTACATCATTGTCTCTGCCTCCTTTTCGCCAGCGTGGGAGCACACCGACGTACACATCCTCTCCAGCGTCACTCCACTGGATACACGCCTCGCCAATGCCGTTCCAGTCTTCTTCCGTCCTTGGAAGTTCCCAGAAGCGCATCTGCACCTTGCCTTGATTCATCGTCCGAATCTCGACAAAGCCGTCGACGTATGGTTCAAAAAGCCATGACAGGAAAGTCACAGCCTGTGATACACGATTCATTTTTACCCCTTACAATCCTGCATGTCCAAGCAGGTTCCGCCACATTACCGCACTCGCACCGTTCAGCCCATCGAGATCATCGAGATGTATGGTCTCGACTTCTCACGAGGGAATGCTTTGAAGTACCTCCTCCGCGCCGGTTCTAAACCTAACGAAGAGAAGTCCGATGATTTACTTAAGGCCATCTGGTATCTCGTCTATGAGCTCGATGGCGTCGAACTCGCTGACGAAGTAAACGAGCATCTGCTAGCCTATCCCGCTCGCGATGCCTAGATACTGACAGGTCGCTTCGACTGCGTCCTCCCAGGAATACGCGACAGTCCACAGGTACGCATCGCCGACAGTCTCGCGGAATGCAATCTGTCCTGGTGTTAACTTGTTCTTGCCGGCCTTCATCTCAATCCACATGCCGCAGTGCTGTCCCATCTGGACCGGGACAAAGATGTCCCACACGCCAGCCTTGAGGCCTTCGGACTTCATGCGGCCACCTGTGGCCTTGCTTCGGTATCCACCATTCGGCACAGCGAAGATTGTGTCCAGTCGCGGATGTCGTCCACCCATGACACGGGTCCAGTTGAAAAACGCGATCTGATGTTCTGATTCGGTCAAAGTTCCATCCCCTCCAATGTCTCCAAGAGAATCTTAGCCTCCGGTAATACGCGGAGTTTCTCCAATGCTCTATGCTGAATCTGTCTGATGCGCTCGCGAGAGTATCCGACCAGGAGTCCAACGTCCTCGAGTGAGCGACCATCAATCAGGCCGTCGAAGCCATAGCGCAACTTGATGCACGCGAGCTCGCGATCGGTGAGGTGTTCCATCACTTTGTACAGCTGCGTGTAGAGTGCTTCGCGGTTCATTGAATCGTCCGGCGCTGGTTCCTCTGAAGCCGTGAAGTCAGCGAGCGTCATGCCATACATGTTCACTTCGTCCAGTGAACGAATCTGTGGCGCTTCGTTGGCCATGATCTCGCCCAGGTACTTCGCGTCGAGTGTCTCAATCTGGCGACGCAAGTACTTAGGGAACTCCTCAATGCGCGACTGTATCCACACCAGGAGTTCCGGCATCGATGGCGCTTCACCGTGCTTGAGCACGTACGCCTGGCGCGAGATGCGGATGTGAGTAATCTTCGCGATGACATGCGACGGTAGTCGAATCTCACGACCGCGATTCTCGACTCCTCGACCAATCGCCTGTCGAATCCAGTTGGTCGCGTACGTCGAGAAGCGGTGACCCTTCTCCGGGTCATAGCGCTGGATAGCGTAATGAAGGCCCATCATGCCATCGGTCATCATGTCCTCGTGTTCGCAGCCCCTACCCTTGTAGCGCTTGGCAATCGCTGAGACCATGCGAATGTTGTGACTCAGCAGCTCATCGACAGCTCGAAGTTTGTCGCGCTCGCTGCCACCCTGCACCATACGACCAAGAAAAAACTCCTCCTGAGCGAGGAGGAGTGCATCGCCTTCGGCGCGTCTGCTGGCCCGATATTGTGACCAGGTGCGGATGGCCTCAGTCACGAGCGGACATCGCCTGATGTGCACGGTGATCTGGACTGTTCGGTGTGTTCCAGTCGCTCGCCATCGCACAGGCTGTCCACACGCACATCACGACCAGGACAAAGCCACCGAGTGTCTGGATGCGTCGCTGTGTCTGCTTGCGGCGCTCGCGCTTCAGTTGACGCTGTGAGCAGATTCCACAGATGCGATGTCCACGGCCATAAGGCACGACGTTCGGGCGGTTGCATTCGATGCATGAGAGTTTGATGTCCATTGTTCTAGTCCTATTCTGTCTATTCGGGGAGATTCTGACCTGTGCGCTTGCACAGGATCCACAGCTGCACTTCGTACTCAGTGCGACCAATCACATCGGCGATGCGCTTGACGGTCGACTGTCTTACAGCGTGAGCGCCGGAGAGCATCCGGCACACTGCACTCTTATTGATGCCGAGTCGCTCAGCGATCTCGACTTGTGTCATTCCATACATGCCATCGTTATAC
>CAZVZC010000030.1:21620-26833 GCA_964631415.1 uncultured archaeon
CACATCATGGTCGGATATACGCAGAGCGACCTCAAATACAAAATGGCCATGATGACGTCGACGCTTCAGATCTGCGCCGCGTGCGAGAACAAACTCGCCATCGACCGCGCATGGTCGCTGACACAGCGGCTTCTCGAGCCGAATCCGATTGTGATGACCGGGTCGGAGAAACAGATCGAGTGGGCACGCTCCATTCGCACCACGAAGTACGAAGCGCTCGCACATGTCCTTGACTGTCTGCGCGAAGCGTACAAAACGCGCCAGGACGAATGGCCAGCCATCGCACGGGCAATCAGTCCAGTCGTCAATGATGTCAGCATCTGGCGGTCATATACGCAGTCAGGCGCCATCATCGACAGACGCAACATCAACTGGACCGCAGCGTTTAGGAACGCGCTCAGTAGGGCAGGATTACACATAGGGGGTTTGAAATGACAATGTCGGAAACAATAGGCGCCATCGCGCCAGCGCTGGTCAAGGCACAGGCTGAGATCAGACCAATCGTGAAGGACAGCACGAATCCAGCGTTCAGAAGTAAGTACACTTCGCTCGATGCCATCATGGAGGTCGTTCGACCAGTGATGGCCAAACATGGTCTGTTCGTCGTGCAGTCGGTGCTGGACACCATCGACGGAGAGCACAGCACCAGCATCACCGTTGAGAGTCGCGTGATTCACAGCTCAGGCGAGTGGATCGCCGGCGTCGTCCAGGTTCCAGTGATGCAACAGACATCGCATGGCTTCGGCAGCGCACTCTCGTATGGTCGACGCTACAGCCTGAGCGCACTTCTTAGCCTCGCATCTGACGAGGATGACGATGGCAATGGCGCGATAGGTCAGCAACAGGCACGGCCACAGATCAAGCCAGGACCGCCACCACAGACGACGCTGAAGAAGCTCGCACCAACACCGAAGCCGATACCGGGATACCACAACGGGTCGCACTATGTGATCGGTGAAGAGGACCCGAACGCATGACATCAGAGTGTTATTACTGCGGAGTGTTGTACTGTCACTCCGCGAAGAAAACTGGCGATCACATGCCAATACCTGAACGAAACGGCGGCACGGACATTGTTCCGTGCTGTGCCGGTTGTCATGACATGAAAGATCGTATTCCTTTGTATGATTGGCATGATCTTGCATGGGAAGAGATCGATGCATCGTGGCCACTATATGGACGTTACACACGATTATGGTTGGCTAAGTGTCTAGCTCTTTGGAGTGATTCTAATGCTAGGATTGAAGCTGAGCGACAAAAAGAAAAGGTCAAACGATGAGCACTAAACTTGTATGGATAACACCCGATGCCGAAAAGGTCATCGGGTATTGTGCTCGAGTCAGTAACCCATCGAACCAGGACAATCCGGACGTCTCTCGACTGCTTAGGTATTGTGTCGGACACGGACACTGGTCAATCTTTGAACAAGCGTCGATGTGCGTCGAAATCAAAACCACGCGAGCGATTGCAGCTCAGATTCTGCGACACAAGAGCTTCGCGTTCCAGGAGTTTTCCCAACGCTACGCGACAGTGACGGAGGACATCGATGTCCCAGAGATGCGCCTCGCTGGCGCTCACAACCGTCAAAGCAGCCTCCCACTACCGAAGATAGAAGAACTGACCAAAGAGCAGCAGGACGCGCTGTATTTGGTCGCTTCGTCTATCGAGTTCTGCACCGATGTCTATCGCGATCTCATCGCGAATGGCATGGCTGCCGAGACTGCTCGCATGGTGTTGCCGATGTGCACTCCGACCACGATGTACATGAGCGGGACCATCCGCTCATGGATTCATTACGTGCAGCTGCGTACACGCCAGGACACGCAGCTCGAGCATCGCGACATCGCGCAGGGAATCCAGAACATTATGTTGGAACACTTGCCGATCATCATGGAGGCGCTGTCTTGAAGTTCGGCGATCTCATGCCACATGCAGACCTTCCTCTTTGGACGGAATACATCGAAGCATGGGAGAAGGAACACAAACCTGTGTGTCCAACATTTGACGAATGTCTCCATGAGTCTACTGTCATGACACAGAAGATAGATAGCATCGGTCGAGACCATTACTATGTTCGATGCACGACGTGTGGACGTCGAGCAAGCACCATAAAAAAGCGTGAGGCACTAAAAATGCTTGCTGGTGTTGTGCCACCAGATGATGATGAACTAACCTCACAGATTCGAGACGATGGCGAATACTGGCGAATGCGATCTGAGTTACGGGCGGAATACTATCGGTTATATGCGGAATATCCTCAGAAGCTTATCAAGCAAAAAGGTATTTACTATCGAAGATATTTACTAACACCACGATGGAAGGTGCTTCGTGCAGCTGTGTTTGAACGTGACAATCACACCTGTCAGTCATGCGGTTCGACTGACTTTTTACATTGTCACCATAATACTTATGTACGGCTGAGTGTAGAGGATATGAGTGACCTCATAACCTACTGCGCCAGATGTCACACAAACCATCACATCGATCAAGATATGGAGCGCGAACGCGAACAACTATGGCGAGAAAACCAGCTGAAAATCAACCATCAATTACAAGGGTAGAAGAGAAGCCTGAAGGACTCTTGTGGTTGCTCAAAGCGAGCGAGCACGAGATTCTTGAGCGCCTTCACCAGGACGGTGCACTCATTTACATACACCCGGCGCTCGATGGCATCGTTTCCTATCGGATTGAAGAGAATCCAGCGCACGATCAAAAAGTGGTGCACGTCTGGCGGTAAATGTATATTGACTTTGCCGTTGCTCCCACAGCGGTGAACTGAACAACAACCAAACAGGAGACCACATGTCGCATGGCCCCGGATATACGGACGAAGCCCATGAGACAGGTGGTCTTTTGGTTTGTCAGATCAGAAGTTCACGAAGCCGAAGCCGCCGAACTTGCCGAACTCGGACCAGTTCCGTTTCTTGGCATAGAGTCCATCGCCATCACGCTCGACGGACAGCTCGTCGCTTGGTTCCGGTGAGGTGTTGCCTTCGACCGTGTAGACACCCCACTCCTCGACCTTAGTCACGATGCCGATGTGAGCGATGCGGGAAAGAGCCGAGAAGTAGAACAGCGCCAGGTCTCCACGTCGTGGACGCTTCGTCGTGGTCTCGTCGCGGATGTGCTGAACCGGAAGCCACAACCCGTTTGCTTTGAACCATCGGGACCAGTCAGGACAATATGCAGAACGAGGAAAATCCTCGCGGTACGCGATGCCGAGCTGCGTGGCTGCTTGCTTATGACGGAACCGAACATGTGCAGCGCACCAAGGAGAACCAGCAGGGACCGGAGGTTTGCATGATGCCTGATACGCTTCGACTGCTTTACCGCGATTCTCACCGACCTCCTGGACGCCGACATTTGCGATGGCCAGATCTGTCGAGAGTGATGCGATTGGTCGTACTTCCATGTTGTATACTCCTATTGTCCAACCGGTTTCTAGTTCCTAGTCCTGACGCCTCCAGCACCCCTCTGGAGGCGTTTCCTTTTGTCAGTTGTAAAGTATTCCTTTACAACTCACAGGGATTCCTTGTGGGTTCAACTTGTAAGAAAACCTTACAAGTTCACCATTTTGTTGACTTCACCAAAAAGGTCAGGAGAACGTCTCCGCGTCGTCACTGCTGGACACGATCGTGATGCCTGTCGAGGTGTGCGTGTACAGCAGATAGATGACTCCGAGGCGCCAGTAACACGCGAGCTCGTCGTCGGACACGTTGCCTGTCACGACGTTAGATGCAGCTGTGATCACGTTACCCATCGGGTCCCGCTTCACGCTCTGTATGTTGCTCGATGATGTGCGGAAGAAGATGTACTCCATGCCATTCGGTGAGACACAGACTGTTCCATGCGTACCGGTTCCGATTGTCGTTGCCACTGATACTGTGCCTCCTTCGTCGTCGGTTGTGTACCGCTTGACCGTGCCGTCTGTGTCATCCACGATGATGATGAGTGTCATCGCTCCACTGTGTCGCTGATACGCCAGGCTGAGACAGACAGCGCCTGTGATCGGCGTCGTTACCTCTGACCAGTTCGTGCCGTTGTGTGCCCTGGCGTGGTACAGCTTGACGCCACCTGTGTCTGTCACGACACCGTACGTTGCTTGTTGCGCTGGCGAGACGTCCGCAGCCGTGCAGTTTCCTGCGAGCTGCTCCTCGATGAACACAGCACGCTGACGCTTCGCTGAGTACATCGGATTGACACCGACGCTCGATGCGCCGATGACGATCGCGTGATTCGCTTTGCCAAGACCGTATGGCAGTCCAGTCTGGTAATTTCCAAGCGCGTCGAAGGTCGAGTCTGTTCCCCTGGACGAGGAATCACTCGAGAGCTGGAGCGTCACTGTTCCGGAGGTTGCCGGGTTCCCGCTGGTGTCAAAGACGATGCCATGCGCTGGACCACGAAGGATGGCGCCGAATGGCAAATACAGCGCACTGTCTGTTCCACCATTGACATCGAACGGGTCGTACAGATCAGGAATGAAGTCGCCGTTTATTGAGTCGAATAGTGTCTGTGCTGTGATGGTTCCTGTCGCGATTTCAAACCCATAGGCGAAGTCAGTGCCTGATGTCGCGTTCGGTGTTGCGAGGATTCCACCGCCATACAACCACGTCGAGATACCAGTTCCACCATTTAGGAAACAGTCTCTCAGTGGAGGCTGTGACACGCTACAGGTACCACTGCCCGGGTACGCTACGCTGTTAGTGGCCGTCCAGCCAGGATGTCGGACAATCGAATCATCCGACGTATTGATTTGACCGACGAGGTCAACGATTGTCAGCGGTGTGACACTGTAGCTCGTGACGCCAGTGGAGCCACCGACGGTCTTCTGCCAGCGATAGTCGCTCTCCTCTTCGTCGCGTCCATCGTTCTTCTGCTGCCAGAAGCGGCGTGAATAGTAATACGTGGTCGTGTCGACTTCGGCGACGATGGCCGGAGTGATGCGCTCGTTCTCATATCCAAGACCACTCGGCACATAATGCGAGTTCGTGAAGCCGTTGACGGTGTCCTGCTTTAGCGTCGTGGTACCGAGGTCAATCGCCCCTGTAGCGATGCGGAGACGCTGGCATGACGTAACACCCCAATAAGCACTATCAACACTCTCTGAGCCAGCGTACGAACTGCTAGCCGTGTTCTTGCGCGGGTAGGGAGTATCCTTCCCGTCGGTGAGTGGGAGACCAGAGACCGACCATGCATCAGGACTGCACAGGTCT
>CAZVZC010000031.1:0-26777 GCA_964631415.1 uncultured archaeon
GAGCCCGCATTGGGAGAGCTGGAACGATCTATCTATGGGAGTGAGAACGATGGTCCGAGAGAAGGGGACCAGTGACGCCACTGTCTCACTGATAAACAGGAGTGCCCGGGCGGTCAAGAGCTTCGTCACTCTGTTCTCGATGTATGTCAGAGAGAGCCTGACTCGACTTCCCGTCCTCTGGATGCTCGTGTTCTTCCTCTTCGGGATTGGCGCGTTGCTCGTGGGTTTCTTCAGGGAACCTGAGGTGAGCGACATGGTTGATCACATCTCTGGGATGCAGCTACCCGAACAGGCAATCTACGGAGCAGCAATAGTCATAGCGAGAGTCGTGGGGCCTCTCGCAGGAGTTCAACTCCTTGCTTTGATCTACGTGGTGTTTCAGGGCGCATCCCATGGCATCAGAGAACAGGAGAGGACCATTATGACACAGCCTGTCAGTCCTCGAGCCATTGGAGCTGCCCGGGTGTTGGTGACAACGATGCCGATCATTCTTGTGCGGACTGCTCTCATCTTGATAGGGTTCGGTCTGTACTCGTGGAGGTTGTCCGTGTCTAGCGCGGACTTCGTGTACCTCCTCCTTCCTACAGTCTGGGCGCCTGTCCTTGTATGCATGATTCATGACCTGTTCCTGTATTCAGCCATGTTCTTTCTGAGCCGAATGCTTGCACATCCAGTTCTTGGCCTAGCGGCCGCGTATCTGATTTCCTTCCCGTCCTTCGTCAATGATGCGTTAGCGACGAACTGGGCCAACTATGTTCCAGGGGGACTGCTCTCTTCGGAGCGTGTTGTCCTGTTCTTGTTCTATTCGGTCCTTATGCCGAGTCAGTTTTCATACATCGCATGGCAGTCTGAAATAGGAAGTGAGTTCGTGCGCTCGGGACTCGTTCAAGTCCTCAGCATCTGGATCGTAGGCAGCCTCCTTTTCGCGTGGCTTGCTGTCGAGATCACTCGTAGACTGAGTCAGAGCTGATGGGGGCATCGGAGAAGATGACCTCGGCCCTGATGCGATGTGCAACCCTCATCCTTGTCTCAGGTACTCACATATCAGCCATCGTTGGGCTTGTCTTGATGATTACCGGGAGTCTAGTGAGACACATCTCACTCTTGGCTGTTGGGGCAACAGAGGGTCTAGTCTATGCAGCACTGGAGGCGGAGTTTCAAGGTGGAGGGAATCTTACACTTGTGGCCTTGATAATGAGTGGCGTTCTGTTCCAGATGTTCCTTTCAGAGTCGCAGCTGCAGAAAGACGTAGGACTGGTGCTACAGCCAGTAGAGAGAGTCCACATATACGGTAGTAGACTCCTCCTCGACCTCCTAATGGTCCTAGCGTACTTCGTATACGTCATGGGGTTCTACTCTTATCTTTCTGTAACCCTGAGCGATCCTGAGTTCCTCGGGTTTGGATTAGCAGTTGTGGTGGTGGGTTCTTGCCTCGTCTTCATGGTCCACGCCATTGTGTTCCTCCTCACTGTGCTTCCCATTGACGACATGCAGAAGGGCGCGTTACTGGTGATCTTAGCCATCTTTTGTGTCTCCTCTCCAGTAGGAACTGGCGGAGTCTCATCGACCCTCTTCATGTTCCTTGCGCCAGTCATCGTTGGATTGCTCCCTTCTGCACTAGTCGAATCACTCGAACAGGCAACAGGGACAACGCTGGAACCCTCAGTCCTGCCGCTGGTGTCGATCGTCCTTTTGTTCGGAATGGCGTGCATCGTCTACGTTTCAGTCCTCAGACGGAGAGAGTTCCCCTAGAAAGAGGCCGCGACTGTCACACTCTGCCTTCATCCTGAAGAACCTGAGGAATCAGTTTGCCGTGGGGGCAAGAGTCCGGAAACCACTTCTGCTGCCCTCCCTGTGACAGATGCGTTCATGTCGATGTGAATGCAACCAGAAACATAATCCTGTTCCTTCGAGGTCCGAGAGATGTTCCTAGGAGGAGAGCATATATGTCATCTCTGTCCAGCTCACAGCGAGCGGTTCTATGTCACAAGTGCGGCCTGGACTGGAGATTGTTGTCGTAGGCCATCTCAGTAGGGACCTTCTAATCACACCCGATTTGACACGTGAGTCGCTGGGTGGCGGGACCGCCTATGCCATGCTTGCACCTGCCGTGGGTGCAATGGGGTCGGGAATAGTCACGCGGGTCGGACAGGATTTCAATCAGGAGTACATGAATGCTCTCAAGATGTCAGGTCTCGATCTCACAGGACTGAGAACAAGTGGGCCTCACACTACGCGTTTTGTCAATATGTATGACGCTCAGGGTAACAGGACACAACGAGTCGAGGCCGTTGCACCCTCCCTAAGAGGAGATGATTACCTCAGTCACCATCTACACTCAACCATCTTCCATTTCTGTCCGTTAACAGCCGCGGAACTGCACCTGTCGTGCCTTGAAGTTGCAGACACGTCCGGAGCGTTTGTGTCCCTTGATGTTCAAGGATACCTCCGGGCAATAGAAGGCGACCGAGTGGTGCCTAGGAACTGGGATGAACGTGATGAAGTTCTAAGGTACGTGGACTCGGTCAAGTTCGATGACAAGGAGCTCAAGGTCGCCTATGGGAAGATACCCGAGGCATTAGCCGTGGAGAAGATCACAAGGCTTGGCCCGAAGATCGTGATAGTGACCCGCGACCGAAGGGGATCCACGATATACACGCGCAACAGGCATACCGACATCCCTCTTGTTCTCGCGGACAAGTTCGTAGACGCCACAGGGTGCGGGGACACGTACACAGTGGGGTTCTTGCTGGAGTATATGCGGACGGGCGACATCAAGAGGGCAGGGCTGTTTGGTGCCACCTGTGCTTCCTACAATCTGGAAACCGTAGGTCCATATGACATGCCGAGTCGCGAGCAGGTCGAGAAGCGGATGAAGCCCTACCTGTATTCGTGAACGGAAGGCTTTTTCACTGACGCTTATCGCAGCCCTCCACACCGGGTGTTATCATGCTCGATGACTTGGACCGTCTTATGGAAATCGCAGGCATTGATGCCATTGTGGCTGAAGGCAGCGCTTTCGAAGTGCCTGACATCTTCTGGATGACTGGCTTTCGTTCAACCGACTCGATAATCTGCCTCAAGAGCCGGAACGAACCCCAAGTAGTTGCTGCAGGATTCAATACCTTGGATCGCATACAAAGCGAGAGTTTCGTCAAGCGTACACATGATCTAACAGAGCTTTACATAGGACTGATGCGAGAGAACAAGAGAGCGCAGGAGAATCCCGAGATTGTCTATCGCGATGTCCTGAAGAGCCTCTTTACCGGAAAGGTCCTAGGTGTACCTGACCATATCCCTGCGAGAGTGCTTGTGGCGATCCAGAAGTTGGGTTACGATGTGAGAGTCATGCCCGACCTACTGAAGGAAGCTCGCGCAAGGAAGTCCGATGCTGAGATAAAGACCATCAGGAAGGCCGGTGATGCCACTATTGAAAGCATGACCGAGGCTTTTCAGATGATAAGGGATTCCAGCGTGGGTCCCAACAAGACACTGATCTACAAGGGTCAACCGCTCACCGTAGGTGACTTCAAGCTGAAGCTCGAGATAGCTCTGGTCACGAGGTCTGCAGAGTCCGCTGAGGATGCAATTGTGGATGTCGGGAAGAAGGGCTTCGACTACCACTATCTTGGTGCACCACGGGACGTGCTGAAGGCAGGGGAGCCCATTATCGTCGATGTCTTTCCAAGGCTGAAGCTCGACCGCTATGTCGCAGACATCACCCGCACTGTTGTCAAGGGTCCGATGAGCGATAGGGTCAAGAAAATGTATGATGCAGTCGCTGAGGCCAAAGCCGCCGCAGTAGACACACTCACTGATGGCGCAGTCATAGATGACGTGAACATGGCCTGCTTTCAGTCCTTGAAGGCGCATGGGTTTGATTCCAGAAGGCTCAACCCCACTGCGACAGAGGGCATGACTCATGGTCTAGGTCATGGCATCGGTCTCGAGGTACACGAGAATCCTAACATGTACCACTATGCTGAGAAGTTCTCCGAGGGTCATGTTATCACGATTGAGCCGGGCGTCTATTTCAAGTCTGTCGGGGGAGTCCGCCTGGAGGATGACTATGTTGTGACAAAGGGCAAAGCGAAGCTGCTGACCCGGGGACTTGATGACGTGATATCAATGTGAGTCGGACAGATAGTGTCATTCAGCACTGAGAGCATGTTCTGGACAGAGTGAGATGCAGAGTCCGCAGCCTACACACGCGGCAGTGTCAATGTTGAGGGTCTTCGCTTGACTATCCACATGCAAGGCCGAGTAGGCACATGACTTGGTACACAATCCACAGAGGGTACATCTGTTTCTGTCCACACTGACAGGCGGCCTGAGCAAGCGTTTCTTCTTGAGATACGGCAATGCAACACCTCGGACTGACTCTACCGATGAGTAGTCATGTGAATCGAGCCATTTGCGGATCTCCGTTGCGATTCTTCCATATACGGCAGGTCCTTCGAGTATCGCCGCAGTGCAGACTTGGACTGCAGATGCTCCGGCCATGAAGAACTCAATGGCGTCTTGACCGGTCGTGACGCCTCCTGAGGCTATGACTGGAACACTCACAGCTTGGGCAATATCTGCGACGCATCTCATGGCAATGGGCCTGAGAGCTGCTCCACTCAACCATCCATAGCCATTCTCACTCCCCAGCACGGGACGGCATGTTTCGACATCAATCCTCAGGCATGGACCTAAGGTATTGATCGCCACTATGCCATCGACATGCGGCTCTAGGGTCTTTGCGACCTTGGCGACGTCCACTTGAGGGCTCAGCTTTGCGAACACCGGTACGGAAACACACTGTTTCAGGGTCTTGGCTATTTCAACATGGCCACCCACGTAGTGCGTGCTGAACTCGATGGCACTCACTCCAGCACTCTCGACCAGTGGACCGATCTTTGCCACGTCCTCAGGCGTATAGCCGATGCTCGCTATCAAGGGCAGACCTGCCGTCAGTGCTAGAGGGTACTCATGTTTGAGCCATCTCTCCAAAGGCAGCTCGCTCCAGAGCTCTGCGTTCAATAGTCCCCTCCTTGAGCCGACTCTGCCGCTCTCCACAGCAGCAATATTGGGCTTGGGCGCCTCGGCAGGCATGATGCTGACCGTTTTCGCCACAAGGCCTCCTGCTCCACCCTTAGCAGCCTCCAGAAGCGTCGCACCGTCACGTGCCATCGGACCCGCTGCTGTCATGACCGGTGTCTTGAAGCTTAATCCGGATACCTGAACAGTAATGTCTGCCACATCAAAGGGTCATGCGGCGCCTGACATAAGAGTTCTGATGCCAGGGTCTTGCTGCTCATTGACTTGCCAACAGGCCTCGGTTCTCGAGGTCGCCTGCAACGGCATCCAGCTTGAGTCGGACGAGGGTTTCTTTCTTCGGGAATCCTGTTTTCAAATCGCATCCGCGTTTAGTGTAGTACTCATCCAGCATGTAGTCTAGGTCAGGGAGACCGCCCTTTGCAGGTCCCGTCGGCATTGGCTCGGACAAGAGCCTCTTGGGAAGGGTCTCTTGTTCTCGAGTGATTCCAAGAC
Source organism: uncultured archaeon (assembly GCA_964631415.1). Taxonomy (GTDB): domain Archaea; phylum Asgardarchaeota; class Thorarchaeia; order Thorarchaeales; family Thorarchaeaceae; genus OWC5. Next base: position 5,536 of record CAZVZC010000031.1, read on the forward strand.
GGTGGTTGTAGGCTCTCCTCAGGTGGCATATTCTCTCGGCAGCTTCTCTCACGAACTTCATACTGGACCACTCATCCATGCCCGTCAAAGGAGGAATCACGTTTGTGAAGGTCTCGAAATAGTAGACTGGTGGCCACATCGTACCATACTTGCATATCACAGCTGAGTCCACGAGTGCGTACAGGTCCTCGATGTCCTTGATCACCTCGCCCTTGTATATTGGCGACGTGATCTTCTTGATCTCCTCAAACTTCTCCTTGCCGAATCTCTTGATGATCACCTCGGGATAGCCCAGTTCCTCGAGGCTTGACAGACTCCTGAGGTGGTCGGCTCCTCGTACATTCACAGCATAGGTCAGCCCTACAGACTGGTGCGCACGGGGGTCCTGTCCCGAAGCCTCAAGACCCTTGGAGTGGATTGCATACATCCAAGCATCACCCCCAATCCTCTCGGCCGCTTTTCTGGTCCCCAGTGCAAGGAGGTTTCCGATTCCCTCGCGCTTGGCAGTCATCTCTACGAGTTTCGCCATGGACTCGGCATTGCCCCAAGAGAGATCAAGACCACCGGTGTCCTTAGATGTGAGGATGCCTTTCTCCCAGAGCTCCATTAGAAACCCGATGGTCTTGCCACAGGATATGGTGTCCATCCCGAGCAGGTCACATCTCGTACCCATATAGAGCACAGATGCCAAGTCATTGTTCAGGCAGTTCGATCCGAAGGCCATGATGCTCTCATACTCGGAGCCACCAGCTGGGCCAATGGCGAACGGCCCCTCTTTGACCCGGAAGATGTACTTGCACCCGATTGCGCAACCGTAGCAGGCCTCCTGTGCGATTCTGTACTGCTTCGAGATCGCCTCAGGTCCGATGTCATCTGCATGCTCATAGTAGCCAGTCCAATGGTTCTTCGTTGGGAGCCTGCCAATCTCGTTAATCATGGTCACGAGACCGGTGGTTCCGTACTTCCTGAGCGAGGCTATTGATTCCGTCCAGAGCGGGTCGCGCAGCTTTGCCATCTCTTGTTCATTGGCTTGGAGGTACTTGTCCATGTCATGAGCCTCAACGGCCAGTGAACCTGTCGCGGCTATCGCCTTGAGGTTCTTCGACCCCATGACTGCCCCCAGCCCCGTGCGGCCTGCTGCTCGATAGAAGTCTACTGTGATGCTCGCAAACAGCACCTGATTCTCTCCCGCTGGTCCTATCACTGCCACCTCGGTTGAGGGGTCCCTGTGTTCTTCCCGAATCATCGTTGCTGCCACGTTAGTTTCTCTGCCCCACAGGTGAGTAGCATCGCACAGCTCTGCCCTCCCATCGTTGAGGAAGAGATAGACAGGCTTGGGTGACCGTCCATGAAGGATGACTAGGTCAAACCCTGCGTACTTCATCTCAGGTCCCAAGAAACCACCCACATGGCTCTCAGCCCATATGCCGGTCAGAGGACTCTTTGAAGCGAACATCATTCTGCCTGATGGGGAGAACATTGCACCAGTGAGTGGTCCAGTAGCTGCGATGAGAACATTGTCGGGCGATAGAGGCTCTGTCTGTGGTCCAGTTCTCTCCCACAGTATCCGGGCGCTGACGCCTGTCCCGCCGAGATAGAGTCGCGCCCATTCCTCCTCCATCTCTCTCTTGTTGACCTTCCCCTTGGTGAGGTCCACTTCGAGATAGTGCCCAGCATATCCCTTGTAGCGGAACGGCAAGTCTATACTTCCTCCTTCACGAGTCCATATGATGACGACAACGCCTCGATTCCGCCGTATCTCTCCCTAGCGCCATCGGGTTTGGTGGGAAGCATCACGATTGCGCCGTACGAGCATGCCTTGACACACGCAGGGTCGCCCTGACACAGATCGCATTTGATGGCCCTTCCTGTCGGCGGGTCCATCACTATTCCACCATAGATGCAGGCTGCCATACAGTCCTTGCATCCGATACACGATTCATCGTCGACAACCAGTATCTCCTTGGAGTTCTCTGCTATCGCACGGGTCGGACAAGATTCGGCACACAGGGGTTTCTCACACTGAAGACAGACCACTGGCAGTATCATGTTTCTGACCTCATCCTTGAGCACTTGGACTCTCGATCTGCGAGGGTTGAATGTCCCCGTGTGCACCGCGGAACAGGCGAGTTCGCAGTTTCGACAGCCTGTACATCGTTTGGTGTCAATAGCAAGGATGCTCTTCAAATGGACCGAACTCTCCATCAACTCTGTTCGTGGACCCTCTGGACTGACGTACGGCCATTTAAGTTGTTGTCATTGTGACCTTGTACTCATCACGACAAAGTATTAGAGGAACAGAACGGTTCTGCGTCTAGCGCCAGCTCGTCTTTCAGGCAAGCGCGCCTGTAAAACAGCCCTGTCAGTTGAGACACCGATGAAGTCTTCAGAGAGCTTTGGGCCTCGCGACCGTGCACAATTCAGGCGAGTCGCAGAGGAGATGCCAATCGCGGTCGTTGAGCTTGATACTGAGCTGAAGGTCGTATACGCGAATCAGTACACTCTGAATCTCCTAGGTCTTACACAAGTCGACATTGAGGCTGGAGTCCACGCGGAAGAGCTTGTCGCACCCGAGCAGGTTGGCATGATTCACGAGGGGTTGAAGCAACTCGCTACGGGTGCAAAGCCGACATCTGTTTCGCTGAGACTGCTGCGACAGAAACAAATCCAAGTCCTCACAGAAACCTTTGCTCAGCGGTTGATGTCCGGAGGGAAGTTGACCGGGTTCTTGGTCTATGGTTTTGACTTGTCGCGTCGTGCAGTTGTGCAAGACAAGATGCGAGATCAGATGGACCTGTTTCAGATGATCATCGAACATGCTTACGCGGGCATATGTGTGATAGATGGCGAGTACCACGTCGAGTATGCAAATGACAGACTGTGCGACATAACGGGGCGGACTAGGACCGAGATACTGGGGCATGACTTCAGGGATTTTCTGCACCCGAGCAGTGTGGATATCGTGTCAGACAGATACAGAAGAAGGCAGAATGGAGAGAGCGTTCCGCCAGTCTATGATATCAAGGTGCTAACCAAGGAAGGCGTGGTCCGCGAGGTAAGACTCAGCAGCCGCACCATGACGAGCCGCGGTGGTCAGGTCAAGACAGTGGCACAGGCTATCGACATAACAAGCGAGAAGGAAAAGGAGAAGCAACTGCAAGAGAGCGAACACCGGTATCGTACTCTCGTAGAAACAATGGACTCGGGCTTTGGTGTCGACGACGATAGTGGTACGTTGGTGCTTGTGAATGCTGCTCTATGCAGAATGTTGGGCTATGAATCGGTTGATGAGCTGGTCGGCCGACCGTTCTACGAGATTGTGCAGGGTTGGTCGAAGGAAAATGCCGACGAGAAGAGGAAGGCACGTCGGGAAGGTCGGTTCGAGCACTATGAGGTAGAGCTCATCCACAAATCCGGCGGTCTTATCCCTGCCATGATATCGGCATCACCATTGTTTGATTCGACTGGGAAGTACATTGGCAGCTTTGGCATCTTCACAGATGTGTCAGAGCTGAAGAGTGCGGAAGAGGAGGCACACTTCCTCTTGGACCTCCTGCTCCACGACATTGGAAACCAACTTCAGCTCATTTTGGCAGGAGCAGACCTTCTTGACACGCGACATTCCACTCCGGAGGTTCAGAGCGCAAGGCGTTATGTCACTGAAGGCGCAAACCGGTGCATCGAGCTGATAACCAAGGTCAGGAGAGCTGAAGAAGCGAAATCGGAGCCCTTGGTCGTCGTGGACTTGATTGATGTCATCATGCCGGAAATCACGCTGCTCTCAAAGCAGTATCATCTGGAGCCCGAGGTGGGGCCGCTGCCTGACAAACTTTTGATTCAGGCTGACAGTGCTCTCAACCATCTGCTCTGGAACTTGATGGAGAATGGCGTGAAGCATAACCAGAACGACAACAGACGCCTCTGGATAACAGGTGAGCGCACTGGCGACACCTACGAACTGAGGATTGCTGACAATGGTCCTGGCCTGTCTGACTCGATGAAGCGGCAGCTCTTTGACCCCAAACGCCGGTATGGTGGAGTCGGTCTGCACCTTGTTCACAGACTTGCAGACAAGTATGGAGCTTGGATTGAGGTAAGAGACAGGATTGAAGGCAGCCCTGACCAAGGGCTCGAAGTCCGCATCCGCTTTCTTGTTGCGTCGTGAGTTGCTTCACAATTCGACCAAAAGCAATATGTGGGTTGGTTTGGCTCGAGAACGCAGACGAGGTCTTGTGGATTGCCGACGAGTCCATCCATCTTGATAAAGAACGGCTACATACTCACTATGAACTCCCAGCGTCAGATCATCCGTGATGGCGCAGTGCTGGTGCAGGAAGGGAAGATAGATCGCGTTGGCGAGATGAGTGACCTGAAGGACGCCAAGGCCGACACTGTGCTTGATGCTCGAAACATGGTAGTCCTACCCGGGCTCATTGACACTCACGTACATCTCGCTCAGGCTCTCATCCGCGGCTGTGCAGATGACGTGTCGCTTCTGGACTGGTTGAAGAACTACGTATGGGTCCTTCAGGGTAACTTCACGAAGGATGATGGCAGGGTTTCAGCTGAGCTGTGCATGGCCGAGATGATAAAGACGGGTACGACGTCATTCATCGAGTGCATGATTCATACGCGGTACGGCTTCGACGGGATTGCCAAGGCTGTAGAAAAAGCGGGTATGCGTGCCGCGTTGTCAAAGATAGTGATGGACTCCACAGGCTACGCAGACAGCCCTGGCATAATGTATCCTGGGATGGTTGAGGACTCGGAGGACTGCCTCAGAGAAACCGAATCGATGTACGCAAAATGGCATGGCAAGGCCAACGGGCGCATTCAGGTCTGGTATGGTCTCCGCTCACTTGGTGCGGTGAGTCCCAGCCTCTTCAAGGAAGTGACGAGCAGGGCGAGAGTCCAGAGAACTCGGATGACGATGCATCTCGGTGAGGTAGTTGACGACGTTCGATATGTCAGAGAGAAGAAGTACAAGAGCCTGACAGCATTTGCCCGCGAAATGGGGCTGCTCGGTCCTGACATGGTATTTGCGCACGGCGTACACTTCGACGAATCAGACCTGATAACGCTGGCAGAAACGCAGACCAATGTTTCGCACTGTCCAGCCAGTAACATGAAGCTCGCTTCGGGGTTTGCGAGAGTACCTGACATGCTCCGACTCAGGGTGCCGGTTTCTCTGGGGTGCGATGGCGGACCAAGCAACAACACATACGACATGGTCCGGGAGATGCGCCTAGCGGCCCTTGTTCACAAGCCCGTCGCACAGAGCCCAACGGTTGTTAACGCGGAGCAGGTCCTTGAGATGGCCACGATTGGCGGTGCCGTCGCAATGGGTATTCAAGAGAAGGTCGGGTCTCTAGAGCCGGGGAAGCTCGCTGATATCATTCTGATTGACATGAGAGATATTGGGCTCACACCGCTTCCGAACCCTGTTTCGAATCTTGTCTACGCAGGTTCTGGCAGACATGTGGACACAGTGATAGTCAACGGCCGCGTGCTTATGAGAGAAAAGCGCCTGTTGACCCTGAACGAGTCAGAAATCATGAAGGACGCGAATGGCCGCTTGGCAGCTCTGCTGGAGCGGTCAGGAGTGCATGTGGGCCCCAAGTGGCCTGTCAGCTGATCTCAACGGAAGTCGATAACCTAACTGATTATTGCCTCTCTCTCAAACAGCTTGGCTCCGATAATCAGAAAGACAACAGTGAACCCCAGCATGTAGAGGACATTGAAAAGCAGGCTAGCAGGGGTGGCGACACCGGAAAGCACACCATTAAGAAAAACGATTGCGTGACTGAATGGGACCGCCATGACAATGAACCCGAACACGCCTCCATACTGGAGGATGCTGCCCGTGAATCCAAGCATTCCGATGACCATGGTGGGAAGAAGTAGGACCATATTGTTGATAGACTCAGCGGTGGCCTGGTCCTTTGCGAGGCATGATATGACGACGCCTATGCCGATTGCGCAGAGTAGGATGAGAAACTGACAGAAGAAGATGAGCGGCAGGGTCGCAACGTTCACCGTGTAGAGACCGATGTAGTAGCTAGCCGCCTCCGCCGGAAAGGATGACACTCTAGCTATGATTGACCAGTTGTATGTCAGTATGCCGACGATTGTGAAGACCGAATAGAGCATCGTTAGTACAAGCCCTGCCACGAGCTTTGAGGCGAGAATCTTGATTCTGCTCATAGGGACGACAAGCAGGGCCTCCAGTGTATGTTTCTCCCTCTCTCCCGCGAACGATTGGCTCACATACGGAGCCGGCGCGAGGACCGAAGTCAACATGACGAGGAAGATGGCCAGCTGGTGACCATAAGTGGCCTCTGGCGCGATGGTGTACCAGTTGACTTGGAGGTTTCTTATCACTTTGATCTCATCTATCACTCCTCGAGCGAAGGTGTCAATCCTCTGTGCAGCTGCAGTCGCCCGGAAATTGCCTGTGTTTACATATATGACAAGTGTACTCTGATTCTGAGTCAAGAGCTCTTGCGTGAAATTCTCCGGTATCAAGACCCATACTGACAAGGATCTGTTCGCAACGAGATTGTTTCCGTCTGATTCTGTGACATTTACGAGCGGGTCAATGAGCAGGTTGGTCACATTAGCTTCTATCTCGTCGAAGAGAGTCTGTCCCCAAACCCCTTGGTCTTCCAACGTAATGTAGACCTTTTCTGATTCCTCAGTGGTCTGGGCCACAATAAAGGAGAGAAATGCTCCTTGGAAGAGCCAAGCGAACATTGGGCTGATTATGAAGCCAAAGAGCAACCACTTGGATCTCAGTACTGTCTTGACCTCTTTTTTCAGCATCCAGACAGTCTTCGTATCAATCTTCAAGGGACTTACCACCAAAGTGGGGTTTCAACAGATTTCGGGTGGTAGCGAGCATCGGTATGTCCCGATAACGTTTGCGTTCCCTATCACTCGTCCTAGTGCATAAGAGTGAGAATCCTGTCTGTGACTTTCTCAAACACTTCAGAGGCAGCTCGGCCGATTGGCCCTCTCTTTCGAAGCAGATGCTGGGCAATGCCCTTGTTCTGGGCGAAGCGCAACTTCATTTGAGTGAAGTTGGTGGTGAACAGCAGGTCATGTCGTCCGGCTGCCCCTCTCTGCTTTCTCCACTCTGGCCTGCTGATTCTCTTCTGCACCTTGGAATAGAGACCTGTGCCGAAGATCGGATACGGGAAGGAGTACGACAAGTAATCCAGAGGCAATCGAGACGAGAAATGCAGTGTTTCCAGCAATGAGCTATCGGTTTCGCCCGGGTAGCCCAAGATGAAGAACCCTCCTGTTTCGATTCCTGCCGATTTGGCCGCGCCCACGGCCGTTTCTGCATCCCTTAGTACTATCTTCTTGTTCATGATTCTCAGCATACCCTCGCTGCCCGACTCAATTCCAAAGAAGACCCGGACGCACCCCGCCCTCCTCATTCTCTTCGCGAGGGCTGCTCCCAACCTGTCTGCACGGCTCAGACACATCCATTCCAGGTCAATCCCCTCGTCTGCAATCAGGTCGCATATCTGCTCTACTCTCTGTGGGTTCTGGGTGAAACAGTCGTCTGTGAAGAAGACTCGATCATAGCCCAATCGTTTGATCTCTAACATCTCCCCGATTACGTTAGGGGCAGATCGTTCCCTGTAGCTTCTGCCAAACACGGGGTTGCTGCAGAAATCGCACAAGTAAGGGCAGCCACGTGTTGTGATTTGACTCGTGGCAGTGTATCCATGGTATTTCTTCCAGTACTTCATGTAGGCTCGGTTTGGAAACATATCCCGAGCAGGGAAGGGGATGGCGTCTAGGTCGCTCGCGAACGGGCGGCTCTTGTTCGTGGAAATGCCATGTCCATCATTGACGAAGGTGATGCCACCAATGTCGTTCCAAGGCTGGTTGTTCAGGTGGCGCGTGACAAGATCAAGAAAGGTCTGTTCACCCTCGTTGTGAACGACAGCATCAAAGATGTCCAAGAAGCTCTCTGGAACAAGTGTGGGTAGAGGGCCGCCTGCAACAAGCAGCTCAGCCGTTTCCCTCAGCTCCTTGGCCAAGGCAATCGCGTGATGGTTGATTGTGACCATGGAGTAGATGCCCACTATGCGAGGGTGCTGGTTCCGAACGGCTGACACCACATTCTCGAAACGTGAGAAGGTGCAGTCGAACAGGCTTACAGACACACCTGCCTGTCTGAGAACAGATGCTAGATACCCCAATCCAAGTGGCGGATATCGGAAGATTGAACGGTCTAGTTCCTCATTGAAGTATGGATAAACAAGGACTACTTCGGTCATCATCCACCCATCTAGGAATCTGTACTATTCCTTGCGACTCCGGTTCAGTGCAAGACTATTCTGACACATTCATTCCCCACATTTATGGGCGGCGGTACGTATGCGCTGTTTCTTGAATCAGTTCTTTCAAGGAACCAAAACGCATCACGTACTGTATGCTCTTCGCTGACGGGCTCGCACAGAGTATGATGCCGCTCCAAGAGATGTCACTACCAATCGTTTCCCTGCCACGGAATGCAGAGCATGTTTCGGGAATCTCAATACGAAAGCCGACTCCGTGAGCAGGTGCATAGAGCATAGCCCATGTTGCATTCACCTTAGCCCAAGGTGTGATCTCGTCAGCATGTAGTCTGAGCCCGCTGCTGTCGATGTAAAGAGTGAAAGCTCGGGCACCGACCTCGTTTGAGATGTATATGCGCTCTAGGCCCTTCCGAACGACGTCTTCGAAGTCCATCGTTACGACTGTCTGTTTCTTACAAACATCTAGGTCATAGGTCACACGCACCATTCCGCGGCCGCGAATGCGAATGAACCGCTGGACTGGAGGTTCAAGCCCGGGTCTTCGTTCCATACCGAGCTTCTCAGAGGCTTGAACAATGAGTCTTCCAGGACCTGCCTTGTAGAGCCGGTTGAAGATGCGAGGGAAGACCCATGAGAACATCCCGAGATTTTTCTCATCACGCCTTCCTCTGCGTTCAATCAGGTCAAACTGGAACTGCTTCCACCAGACACCGGTTGTCAGCTCTCCATGCGCAGCGACGGTCGACGAACCTGGGAACAGGAAATCTCGAGCATACTGTAGGATGGGAAGTCCGAAACCAACACCCTCCTCACACAGGTCGGCACCACCATCTACTTGGCTAATGATGAGGCCTTTCTGCACAGGTGAGGACTTTCCATGATAGGGCTGAGTGCCTCTGTAGAGGAAGTACCGTAGGAGCGTGACAGTGCCAGAAGCCCCCGCCAAGCCGAGTCTCTCCTATGTGACCCCAACACCGAATCGGTACCCACAATGACATGAGGTCCTGCAAACCGGGATTGTTTCGTGCAACACAACTCAACCCCCTACTCCTTGTAGACGCCTTCGCCTGTGACCAGACCCGTGAATACTTCCTCGAGATTCGCTGCCTTGAACTTCATCTCAAGTTCGCTCGGCTTGCCCACTGCGACGAGCCGACCATTGTTCAGGATTCCCACCCTGTGACACAGCTCTGAAACCTCGTTCAAGTCGTGAGTAGTCAGAATAATGGTCTGCTTTCTCTCAGAACTGAGTTTCTTGAGGAGATTCCTGACAACCCGTGCGCCAATCGTATCTATGCCTGTCGTGGGCTCATCCAAGAAGACTATCTCCGGCTCGACTATCAGTGCTCTGGCCACCAACACCTTTCTCTTCATTCCACCGCTGAAACCCTTGACTTGGTAGTCCTGCTTCTCGGTCAGTCCAACGATCTCAAGTAACGAATCGGCGCGCCGCTGCAGTTCATCGTTTGGAATCCCGTAGAGCCCACCATAGTATACAAGGTTCTCACGGGCAGTCAGCCTCTCGTATGCTCCCGCCTCCTGAGGTAGCAGTGCCACCCTAGGACGGATGTAGTCGATATTCTCTACGACGTCTTTTCCGAGGACATAGGCCTTGCCAGAGGTTGGGGTCAGCAGTCCGACTAGGACACGAATCAGGGTGGTCTTTCCTGCACCATTTGGGCCGAGCAGCCCAAAGACCTCCCCTCTGCCAATCTCAACGCTCACATCATCAAGTGCGACAACCTCGCGCCTTCTGCCCTTCTCGAATATCTTCGTGAGCTGTTCGGTCTTGATGACTATCTCGTCGGACACACTGAGTCCTCCTAGGAAGGCAATGTCACTACTCCTTATCATGCAACATTCTTAATCTCTGGGAAGGGTGGCTCTCCTTTAATCTTCGACAGCAGAAAATCATGTGCTTCACCAATGCGTGTGTCATCTCCTTCTACGAAGAGAGTCACTGCCCCCTCGGCACCGTTGACGCCTCCAGCTGCAATCGGCGTTGCGCTCACACCAAACAGGGCATCGAGTGCATCCACCTCCGTGAACGGAATAGCTTCGGGGACCGCTATGGCACCGACAGGCATACCGATGGCATAATCCCAGTCTGTCATTCCAAACTGGCGGCTGAAAGATTCGTATGGCACCGGGATACACTTCTCAAGACCAACAGGCATCACAATTGTCACGTTCTTCGCTGCGGCGGCACCCAAGAATGATCCGATTGAGCCGCCAGTCGGACTCGCCAGCAGTATGACGGGCACTAGGTTGATGTCCAGAGCATTGGCACTCTTGACAATCACGTCGCCCGCCTGAAGCTCTCCGAGCATGTCGACCACCTTCTTACTGCTGATGTACTGTCCCTTGTGGAAGATCGCATCATATGAACGGGTTTCTCGCATTACGACAGAGGTACCCTTCGGAACAACAACTCCTGCTACATGTTTCGTCTTGTCGTAGGAACCGAGAATCTCCTCAACAAGGTAAGAGGATGTCGTGCCCAGAGTCACGCAGAGGTAGCCATTCTTCAGTGCGTTGCGGACTGCGTCGGTGGCCAGAAGGCCTTTTGCGATTAGTCTCTTACCCTCCGCAGGGGTCAGTGTCACAAGGAGCTTCTTCATAGTTTCTCACTCCGCAGGTCTGACAAGAAGCATCGGTCACTCTTTGGTCGTTATGTCAGCGACGGTGACCGCCCTTTTAACAATCTCCCTTGATATGACCTGTCCATCTGTGACTTGGCTGCTATCCACGAAGTCTATTACGGACGCTGGCCTGACAATGTTGCGGTGTCCATGAGAAAAGTCACACCACAGATTCTCGGCCGGGCAGGTATTGCCGAAATCCTCCAGACTGCTGGCTCCTTCATGCAACATGGCTTCGGCGACCTGCCCCCGGACATACATCTGCCGGCGCTTGTTGGCACGGCGTTGCACAACGCTCCATCCTCAGACTCGACTGTTGCTCATGCTGCCGCAGCGCGGCTGGGCTCTTCACTTGTGGAGTTCCCTCTTCAGGAGAAGCAAGCCATGATGTCCGAGGAGGTACTTGAGCGCCTCGCCGGTTTTAGCTCGATCGTCGACATCGTGTTGGCCGCATATGTGGACTATGAAACCTTTGGAGCGGGTCGCATGCTGACTGAGAGCTTCCCTGAATGGACTCACTCACCGCTGCTGTCCTTACGGGACGACGTTTACGCTCATCAGTCGGCGCTGGCAGAGCTTCTCGGGCTCTCTGCCAGAATGGGTGGTCTGGAGAACCGCCGAATCGCAGTATCATGGGGTTTTGGCTCGGCATTTGGGCTGCCTACCACCGCACATAGCCTAATCCTCACGGCACTCATCATGGGTGCGAGTCTGCGAGTCGTTGCGCCCGACAAGTTCTCGCTCCTAAGACGAGTCATGAGGGAAGGGGCCAAAGTTGCGAACTCAGCAGGCGGGCAACTCGAAGAGGTGCATGAGTTCGAGGGTTCCTTTCGTGACGTTGACGCTGTCTTTGCTCTCAACTGGTGCAGACTGGACGACTTCAATCATCCTGAGAGAAATCCCCAGTATGCGTCAGAGTTCAGAGACTGGTACTTCACATCCGAAATACTACCCAGCGGTTGCGCCTTCGCAACAGAACCCCCAATGCAGACAGAATTGATGGCGAGCAAGGAACTCCTATGCGGTCCTACAAGCTTGGCAACGACTTGGCTTGGTCGGCGAATAGCAGTCCTAGCTGCAACAATCGTCTGGATGGCTCAGAGAGCTGCTGCTGACGACCGCGTTGTGTTAGTCTAGCCTGGTTCCAGATCGTAAGAGGTTGCTGGATTTGCTTCGCAGACCTTTTATCAGGTCAGTCCTCTGCCTTCCCAGAAGATGTGGCAGTTCCTCAGACCCGATTCTTTCAGAGTGTGGAAGGACCCAGAAACACTCCGAAGACTAAGGAGATACCGGGGGATAATAGACAATCACAGGTGGGCGAAGTACCTCCTATGCAAAGATGTGGAGTGCACTCTAAGCCTTGACGCATCGATCGATGAGCTCTGGGAACACCATGCTCTGCTATCGAAGAGGTTTGCAGAATACGTCAGAGGGATTGACCTAGGAAAGGTCAGGGTTTCACAGAACGACCTGCCAGAAACCAGCTTTCTGGACTTGAAGATTGAGATTGCCACCAGGATTCTACGGAGCTGCCATTTCTGCGAAAGGAGCTGCGGAGTCGACCGTACGACCGGCAAGAGAGGATGGTGCAAACTGGGGAAGGATTCACGTGTGTCTTCTGCCTTTCTCCACACAGGTGAGGAAGCGCCACTTGTTCCGAGCGGCACGATCTTCTTTGCATCTTGCTGCTTCGCTTGCGTGTTCTGCCAGAATCAAGACATCTCGACTGACCCAGAGTGTGGAGACGTGGTGAGGCCAAGTGAGCTGGCAGCGCTTGCAGAGTCGCTTCACCGCGAGGGTGCTCTGAACATCAACTACGTCGGTGGAGACCCCATCCCAAACACGCACACGATTGTGTCTTCCATGCGTCATCAGACAGCTAATGTGACACAGTTGTGGAACTCCAACCTCTACTGTTCAGAGGACACGATGAGGCTCCTAGCCGAGGTAATCGACGTCTGGCTGCCTGACTTCAAGTATGGGAATGATGCGTGCGCTGAGCGATTGTCTGCCGCGAGGGACTATTTCAGAGTAGCATCAAGGAATCATCTGCTTGCTTACAACTCTGGCGAGGTGATCATCAGACACCTCGTACTGCCCAACCATATCGAGTGCTGCTCGATCCCGATACTTGAGTGGGTGTCCAAGAACATGCCCGACTGCTTGGTAAACGTCATGCAGCAGTATCGACCTGAACACAAGGTCCGAACTCGACCCCAAGACTACCCGGAAATCTCCAGAAGAGTGAGCAGTGAGGAGATGAAACGTGTTCTTGAGAGGGCGGACGAACTTGGCATCTGTTGGAGCCCGGTGAGCTGAAAAGCCCTGTCGACCACAACACATCCGCGGGCAGAAGTGGCGCGTGAACCGCTTCACAATGTTCTAAAGAGAGCGCTCGAGAGCACGTGTGGTCAGGAACATGTGCCTAGCAGTCCCCGGTCTGGTCAAGAGCATTGATGGCGAGTACGCCGACGTAGACTTTGGAGGAGTCAGGAAGAGGGTCTGTGTGACACTGTTGCCAGAATTGGAAGTGGGAGAGTACGTCATAGTCCACACGGGCTATGCCATTGAACGTCTTAGGGCAGAAGAGGCCAAGAAGACTCTGGACCTCTTCGAGCAGATGGCCCAGTTAGCAGAAAGGAATGCGCGAGGCGCATAGGCAGCGCCAACAAGCCTTTTTGCTCGCGACACACTGGGCGGAGGTGACGACCATGCCAGACACACTAGAATCAATCATGGCAGAGCTCCGCTCTCGTATCAACACAGAGGACACGACAACAAGAGTGTCAAGAAAGGAGATAGAGGTGCTCAGGGGCGAAACTGTCGTTGTGATGCCGGCCGGAGGCAAGGGAACTCGTATTCGGAGCGAAACCCAGAACGAAAGCATAAACAAGGTGATGATCAGCGTCGACGGCAAAGAGAGCATGATTGAGAGGACCGTGAGAGACTATGCAGAGGCGGGGTTCGAACGGTTTGTGGTCCTCACAGGCTTTCTGACAGAAAAGGTCGAAGCGCATCTCGGTGATGGTTCTCGATGGGGTGTCAAGATACGCTATTCCGCGGACCCTGGCGGAAGGAAGGTGGGCAATGCCGGCGCTATCCTCCACGCCTTGAATAATGGTACTCTCGATGACTCACTTGTGTCAATTGTGCATAATCCTGATGACATGATCATAGGGATGAAGCGACCCTATGGAGAAGCCTTTCTCGAGGGTCATGTCAAAGCCCGAAAGAATGGATGTATCGCCACTTTCGTTGTTGTCCCTGAAACACCCTATCAGTTCTCGGGCATGATAATCAAAAAGGGGAAGGTGCTAGATACGACCAAGTACCCAATGGTTGCCTTACCTGCTCACACGGGAATAACGGTCTTCAACCCGGAGTCATACGAGTACTTCAGAAAGCTGGTTTCGCTTGAGGCCGAGTCGTCGTTCGAGAATGTGGTATGCCCTGCGCTAGTTCGTGAGGGGCGGCTCTTCGCGGTCAACATACCCTCGGACACATGGATTCCGGTCAACGATCTGAAGGGCATCGAGGCGGCGAGAGAGGCATTGGCCAAAGCTCATAGGAAGTGAGCTTCGAGTGGAAGGCGCTCGTCGACTTCTGCACCAGCTTCATAACTTGCTTGTTTCACGTGGTGAACTGCTCAATGCTGTGTCTGGGTAGTCTGAAATGGAGGACCCGGCTAGATGAGGACTATCGTAATCCCGACGTTGAACGAAGAAGATAACATCGGCCGGCTCATCGAATCCATCTTTGAAGTCATAGGCACAGACGATGTGTCAATCATAGTTGTGGATGACGACAGCAAGGACCGCACCCAGAGCATTGTGACTGAGCTTGGACAGCACTTTCGTGAGGTCCGGCTTATAGTGAGAAGGCATGTCCGCGGCCTTGGTAGCGCTGTTCGTTTCGGCGCCAGTCAGGCGCAGAAGGGCCCAGTTGTGGTGATGGATGCTGACCTGTCTCACGATCCGAAACATCTACCTGCTTTCTTCAGCTGTCTGGGTAGGGGATACGATGTCGTCGTGGGTTCGAGATACGTTCGGGGCGGCAGAACTGAGGGCTGGCCCGGCAGGAGGATTGCCATCAGCAAGGTCGCAACACTGGTTGCCCGTCTGCTCTTCCGCCTGCCCGTCAAAGATCCGATGAGTGGATTCGTGGGCTGCAGGTCGGGTCGGATTCTTGCTGAGGGCTTCAGATTTGCAGACTACAAGTTCCTACTTGAGATAATGGTCACAAACAGGACCTTGCGCGTGACCGAGGTACCCATAGTCTTTCGTGACAGGATGCGAGGAAAGAGCAAGCTGAAGGGACGGACCATAGTCCTGTATCTTGAGCTCGTGGCAAGACTTCTCTTTCAAAGCGGCAAGGGCCGTTTCGGTGGTTCGTAGGGGGAGATGTCGGATTGGGTGATGTCGAACTGTCATCTGACACTCGGGGGCTTCGGCTTGCCAACCTCCTAGTTGTGTTCTTCATTGTCATCAATCTGCTCATGGCTGTCGTCATCAGAGTCCTAGGCAGTCAGATGTATCCGTTCTTCGTTGCATTCTATGTCTGGGTTCCGCTCTACACATCCTTGATCGCTGCTCTTCTCTATCGGGAACGATTGAGGGAGAAGTCACATCTCGAAGGCGGCTATCCAATCCGCCTCATTGTCCTCCTCACGATTGCGGCTCGTCTGGTCTTTGTTGGCCAGACTGAGCTCATCTCGTTGGACCCGTTGTGGTATCTAGACTTTGGCAAGTTCATGCAGATGGGTCTGACCCCGTACAGTGGATTCTACTTCCCATACCCGCCTGTCTTTGCCTACTTCATTCTCATCATCACTTGGATAGCTCCTTCAGTAGACAGCTTTCGCATACTTGCCGCTTTGATGGATGCAGGTGTGGTCATCGTAGTCTGGAGTCTTGCCGGGCGTCTTGTGGGACCCAGATGGAGTGGAATTGCTGCTGTCTTGTATGCGCTTCTTCCAATCTCCATAATCGAGTCAGGTTGGAACGGGCATTTCGAACCGATTGCCAACCTATTCATGCTGGCATCTATGTGGTTCCTACTCAAGGGGCAACACCGTGCAAGTGGGCTTATGCTAGGCCTTGGTGCTGCAACGAAGGTCTATCCATTGGCACTTTTTCCGCTCTTCCTCTTCTACCTCAAAGGGTGGAGAACGCGGCTTGAGTTCTCGCTTCTCACCGTCATATCAGCAGCCCTCACCTTTGTGCCATTCTTGGTTGCAGGTCTGATTGGTGGCGGGGGCGTACCCCCAAACGGCTCTTCGACCACCCTGTCCCAGTTCGGCTTCTTCTCCTCGCTACTCGGCTTCCTGTCGAATCCAAACGTCGGTACGATGGCCATCAACATACTTGTCATCAGCGGGGTCGTCCTTGGGACCGTCCTAACGATTCACCAGCTTGTCAAAGGGAACCCGGGATCCTACTGGCATGAGTATCAGTGGACCACTCTCATAATCGGCGTCATACTCATCTTTGCGGGCCTCATCGCCGGCGTGTATCCTCTGATTCCAGCGTCTAGGCTTGTATACTGGCGCTATCCCGTTGACGTCGGCATTGTCAGGGGTTTCAGTGCCGTTGGCATTGGTCTGATGGTCTTGCGTGAGGCCTACAAAAGCCGGAAGACACCGGAGCCACGTGCAGTCTCCCTTGACTCGTTGCTCATACTGGTTTCTGCCACTATCCTACTCTTGCTCGCCATGTCAAGAGAGGTGTTCTACGGTTGGTACATCTTGTGGTCATTACCGTTGTTTCTGCTCGTTCGCAACAAGCGCTTGATGCTGACTGTTGTCCTGTGTCTCCTGCTAGTCTATCCGAGCTACACGCACGACAACTTTG
Organism: uncultured archaeon; assembly: GCA_964631415.1. Lineage (GTDB taxonomy): Archaea > Asgardarchaeota > Thorarchaeia > Thorarchaeales > Thorarchaeaceae > OWC5. Next base: position 22,342 of record CAZVZC010000031.1, read on the forward strand.
CCACGCTTGGCTTTCAAGAGCAACGGATATGGAGCGACGATTTCGAGTCGGTCGAGGGATGGGTCTGTCTGGTGAACGTGTCCAACAGCGGACTCGATCCCAGTCAGATAGTGGCAGGCGTGGAAACTGACAGTCAGAGTGGCCGATTCTGGATAAACACTACCGGCGTTTACAATGCCACCCTGCTCAGGAATGTCACAGTCAGTTTCACGAAGGCTGTTTCAATAGTCTTCGAACCCACGACAGAGTTCGCTGCGAGAATCACTTGCAGCTGGGATCCAACTTTCGGCAAGGTTTCGGACCTGTCACTGTCATACATGGGCATCGACAGTCATAGTCGACCCGCAAACGGCAGCATCATTCCTCGGACGGGCATCTTCACGAATCTCACCCACATCCTATGGAGATACGCGTTCTGGACAGAGGTTTCCGACAGCAGCGGGACTCTGGACAATCTGACTCTTAGCATCTACCCGGCGAGGATTGGTGTGTACTGGTATATCGTCGACTTCCTCTATACCGTATACGCTGGACCGCTAAATCCCATGTATTTCCTCTTTACGCCAATCCTTGTCGCAATCTCTCTGGCCGCCTACATACCTCTTGAGCGAGAGAGTGCCAAGTGGGCTCCACCTGCTGTGGCGAAGACAGAAACGCGGGAAGACAAACCATCGCAGACCGAATCTGCCTATGCATGAGGCATAGCAGAACCCTGCCACAACTTCGAGATTTTTCAGTCTGGGTGTATCTCAGCAAATCACTTAATAGTGATAGAAGCCGGACCCACTTGTTCAGCCCAGAGTTCGTGGTCACAGTGAAGCCGTCTGGCCAAGTTCGACGTATTGTGGTCTTCGTGGAACACTTTCCTCCGTTTCTGGGTTCAGACAGGACCATATTCGAGCTGTCCAAGAGAGTTGCCGAACGAGGAGTGAAGGTTCACTTCATAGCGACGCAACCACTTCGCTATCTTTTGGGTCGGCGACCTCCTGAGTGGGAGTACAAAAAGAACTGGACCCGTCCTCCTCCGAAGATTCATGACAACATCACGGCAAGATACCTTGTTCTTGACCGAAGAGGAGTCGGGTTCTGGTTACTGATTGCCCCATTGGCATATGTCCTGACTCTCGTGTTGTTCACTGGACGTGCCATTAAGGAAGTTGTCCGGTTTGGACCGGACTTGATAATCGCGGCCAATGCGTCTCCGATTGTGGGCATCGTGGCTCTTTTGTCTGCCAAGCTCACGGTGCATCCGTTGTTCATGGGTTGTCCTGACTGGATGACAGCGTACGCAGCAGGTCTGACGGGGCAGAAGATGAACAGTCTGGGTATGGTCATTCTGCAAATCGTTGAAACGACGTTGTACAAGTGGGCAACTCGAGTGTTCGCTGTGACAGACTTTCTGAAGAGGTTGCTCACGAGATATGGTGTTGACCCGAACAGGGTTGATGTGATTCCGAACGGTGTGGATACACAACGGTTCTCTCCATCGGTCGACGGACTGGCTGTGCGCAAGAAGTATCGTCTTGAGGAGCGCTGTGTCGTGCTTTTGTCAGGACATCTGGAGGATTGGGCGGGTGTCAGTTTGGTATACGACTTGGCCATGAAACTTGATAGAGATTTCCCTGAGTCGAACGTTCTCTTGGTGGGCACTGGCTCTTCGATAACTCCTTTGTTTGAGAAGCTATTCAAAGACAGGCTTGCCCATATGGTGACCTATGCAGGCCTGCAGCCATTCGAGGAAATGCCCGAGTTCACGGGCGCCTCTGACATAGCGTTATGCATCTTTCCCAACACCCCGGTTTCTCATGCAGCATCACCACTGAAGCTCTTTGAGTACATGGGATCTGGGAAGGCGATCATTGCTAGTCGAGTGGACGGCACGGCCGAGGTGATTGACGACAACACTGGTGTTCTTGTACCGCCCGGGGATGTCGAAGCCCTCTGTGGTGCGGTTGTGAATCTCTGCCGCGACCCCCAGCTAAGAAAGCGCATCGGCGCGAACGCGAGATTGCTCGCCGAACGAAAGTACTCTTGGCTGCGTCTGGCTGATGTATTCATGGATGCCTGCATCCAAGCAGTCACAAGACAACGTGGCCTGCTAAAACAGAAGTTGGCTGGACCCGTCGACTCAGTTTAGTTTCAGAGTGCTCCGGTAGTTGGCAAGAGTCCTCTCGACTCCGACCTCCCATGTTTCAGTTGCCGCGTATTGCTGAAGCCGCTGACCGATACTCTCAGCCAAGGAGCTGTCGGAGAGCACCTGTTCTAGCCTGACTGCTAGGTCTTTCGGATCCCCCGCCTTGAACAAAACAAGGTTGCCTCCTAGGCATTCTCTCATATGATGTCCGACATCGGACGCCAGTATTGGAATACCGTATCCTGCAAGCCTATGAGCCGGCCCGCTGGCACCCACACTTTCAACATATGGTAGTATAACCACTGACGCGGCAGAAACGTATGAGTGCATTTCCTCTTCCGGTATGAATCTGGTATCGAACTTGGTGTGCTCTAACACGGAATAGCGCGTGGCAGCTTCCTTCAATTCCTTAAGGTATCGAGCACCGTCCTTGTCAAGTGGTGTGCCAGCTATCAGCAGAAGTGAATCCGGCACAGCTCCGAGTAGTCTGCTCATCGCCGCCAACGCCACCTCCAAGCCCTTTTCCCTACGGATGAACCCAATGACCAGAATCACTCTCTTGTCGACCAGTCCTAGGCCCTCCAGTGCCTCCTTCCGACTCACCCTCCTCTGGGGCGGCTCACAGGGGTGAGGTATCTCAAGGACCTTCTCCTTTCTGTAGCCCCACTCGCGGAGAAACCTTCTCCTGAGAGTGGAACCGATTCTGACGGTGCTCAGCTGGAGCGAGCTTGTCCCCAGGTCTAGTAAGCGCATATAGCAACGGAACAAGGTGGGCGCTATCAGCGAAAACCTACGCAGAATTCTGTATCGTTTGACTCTTTCTTCCACCTGTTCGTGCATCCACGTACTGTGAAGAGTAACAGTGGTTCTAATACCGCAAGCTCTGAGCAAGACGAGCAAGCACAACATGGGTTCTCCAAAGAAACCTCCGTACACTCGTCCATCTGGACCAAACTGCACGTGCACGACGTGGGGCCGCTCCGATCTCGCTAACCTAAGTAGTTTCAATGGATACAGTAGCTCGTGCCTTTGCCATACAGGGAGGCATTTCACGCGCTCATTTTCTGACTCCATGCCTTTTGCCCCAATTCCACACACTGCAGTAATCTGAATGTTCGAGCGTTTTGTCAAACCAGTGATGAGCTTCGCAGTGTAGGCAGATTCGCCTGCGGGCTCTGGAGGAAGTGGTGATATCATGACGATTCTGAGCATCTGACTCCTACGCGAATCATGAAGCACATTCAAAAGGGTTTCCTTGGTCAGGACTATCGTTTCACTCCTCTGATATCTTTACAACTGACACAGAGAATAGGGAGATGTCCGACACTACAACGGTTGTTGCCCGAGGCACTTCCACATTCTTGGCCCAGTCGTTCATTTCTGGTGCATTCAGGATTCTCAATGTCATGGTGTTGGCAAGGCTTCTCCTTGTAGAGCAGATGGGTCAGGTCGCAATCCTTGCCATTATCTATGGCATAATGCAGTTCCTTGGGGCTCTCGGACTAAACTACGCTTCACCCCTTGTAGTCCCAGAGGCCGAACAAGCTGGCCGTCTTGACCGAGTCAGAGCGTTTCTGAACAGATCAGTTGTCATCATAGTACTGACCTCCAGCGTGCTAGCTATTCTTCTTGCGTTCCTGCTTCCATTGATACTCTCATCGAGTCTGCTGAGCCGAGACATGCAGAGGCTTGTGTTGGTGATTGCGCCTCTCTCGGCCCTGTCAACCTTCCTCGATTCTTTTCTTCTGGCGAGGTACACTGTGCGGCCTCTCGCAGCTGGTCGGATACTATTCGATTTCGTCAGAATGGCTTTGAGTGTCGGACTTGTGCTGCTAGGATTTGGTGTACTGGGTGTCCTAACCGGTTGGCTTTGTGGAGAGGTCGCTGCTTTAGCTGTCTTCGGTTTCTCGGCGGTACGCGGGTCTGTAGACAAGCCCTCTTCCATAGCGATGCGTCCTATCCTCGCCTTTGCTCTTCCAAGCCTCCTCTTCCAGACGATTGATGTGACAATACAGAATACTGACAGGGTGATCCTCGTTCAGTTAGCCAATCTGGGAGCGCTTGGAGTCTATGATGTCATGCTGGGATTGCTCTTCATGATGAGCTTCGTGTCGCTGACTGTGTCCACCTCGCTGTATCCGATTCTTACAAGAATTCGCATTGACTTGGAAGCGAGAGAACCGGGAAGATCAGGGACTGGGATGGGGCCGGTCGTCACTATCCTCCTCAGATACATACTCCTCATACTCCTGCCCGTGGCAATCGTGGGTGCACTGAACTCTCACACCATTCTCAGTGTCTT